>DASPTX010000094.1:0-40348 GCA_035623195.1 Xanthobacteraceae bacterium
TTTGGCAGCCGCCCGGCGACAAGAATGCGCTTGGCCGCATCCGCTTCAATTTCCCGAACAAGTTTTTGGTCTATCAGCACGACACGCCGGACAAATATATGTTCGCCTTGGACAAGCGTGCTTTCAGCCACGGTTGCATGCGCGTGCAAGATCCGGCGCATTATGCCGAAGTGTTGTTATCGCTGGTGCGCCCGAACGACGGCTATACTGAGGACCGCATCAAAAGAATGTTTGGTCCGAACGAGACCGATATCCAATTTCCGACCTTCGTCCCGGTCAATCTGACCTATCAGACCGCTTTCGTCGACGATGCCGGCAAGCTCGAATTCCGTGACGACGTCTACGGCCGCGACAGGGCCCTGATCGCCATCCTCAAGGGTAGCGATCGCAAGGTGGCGGACATTCCTGTCGAGCACAGGGATGACGTTTCGCACCGCGCGGTGATGGCTATTCCCGATGAGCCGTCGTTCTTCGGCGGCCGCGGCGGGTATGGCGGCGGCGGGCGCGGCTACTACCAAGGCGGCTATCAGGGCGGCGGCTATTACGGGGGCGGTTTCTTCTCGCGGCTGTTCGGGGGCTACGATTCCCAGCCGGCGCCGCCGATGCCAATTCGCCATCGCAGCGCCGCCCCTGCGAAGAAGGTCACCCGGTCGGGAGACTCGGTAGAGCGCTAGTCTTGCAGAGCGCTAGTCTTGCAGAGCGCTAGTCTTGCAGAGCGCTGGTCTTGCAGAGCGCCAGTCTTGCAGAGCGTTAGTCTTGCAGAGCAGCTAGTCTTGCAGAGTGTTAGTCTTGCAGCGCCTGAGTCTTGGAGCGCGTTAATCTTGTGGGATTAACACATTTCACCGAAAATCACTCAGTTGGGCTTACCGGGGCCGCCCCGGAGCTCCTCACGGCCATTTTTTGCCACACTGGGACGGTAGCCCTATTGCCGTCGGGGGTGGGGTGACGGCCGCTTCTCGTTAACCCTTCCCAAAATAGCGATGCGTTAGCGTTGTCCGGCGCGGCGGAAGCTGCGGCGGGTGGCTGTGTCAACGCACCTATACGGGATTACTCAGTGCACGTTCAAAACGCGCGACTGAAGACACGTGGGTTATTCGCGGCGCGAACCGGTTATTCGTGCGGCTTAGCGCTGCTTATTTTTCTCTTCGGTTCGAAGGCCTTGCAGAACGCGGTCGCCGAGGGCGACACCCGCACGATTTCGATGCATCATCTGCATACAGGCGAGGACATCACCATCACGTATAAGCGCGACGGACGCTATGACGACAGCGCGCTGGACAAGCTCAATTGGTTCTTGCGCGACTGGCGGCGCAACGAACAGACCCGGATGGATCCGCACCTGATCGACTTGGTGTGGGAGGTGCAGCGCGAGGCCGCAACCCAAGAGCCGGTACAGGTCGTCTGCGGCTATCGATCGCCTCAAACCAACGCCATGCTGCGGCGGCGCAGCCATGGCGTGGCGCGTTTTAGCCAACACATGCTGGGCCATGCCATGGACTTCAACATTCCCGGCATCCCGCTAGAACATCTTCGTGAGATCGGCTTGCGGCTTGAGCGGGGCGGCGTCGGCTTCTATCCGGAATCCGGCTCGCCCTTCGTGCACATGGACACCGGCGACGTGCGGATGTGGCCGCGCATGACTCACGAGGAATTGGCGCGCGTATTCCCGGACGGGCGCACCGTGCTCATTCCGAGCGACGGCAAGCCGCTCTCAAGCTATGCGCTGGCGCTTGCCGATCTCGAAAAGCGCGGCGAAGTCCCATCGGATAACTCCATCGAGGCGGCGCGAAACGCCGGCATCGATGTCGGTACCCTGGTGGCAAGCAACGAGCGTCCCACCGGCAATCCCTTTGCCAAGCTTCTCGACCTTGCGCAGGAGGACGATGACGAAGAAGCGGCAGCGCCGGTCGCATCAGCGGCGGCGCCGGTAGACGCGCAACGCAAACCGCCCATTCCCGCCTCCACGCCTGCGCGAAGTACAAGCGTGAAGCCCACGCCGCCGGCGACTGCCAATACAACCGGCGCCAAGCTCGCGAGCGATGCGCCCAAGCTGAAACTCGTCCATGTCGCCGAGCTCTTGCCGGTTCCCTCGGTTGCGCCGAAACCGTCCCCAGCCTCCGCAAATGCCGAATTGTCGCCAAACCAAGTCATCCTCGTGCGCGGCTATTGGGAAGGTCCTCCCGACGAAATGGCCGTGATCGAGCCTGCAGGCAGTCAGTTGCGGCGCGCCGCTGCGGCAAACGGCAACAATAACGGAGCCGGCGGCGCAATCGGTCCCTTCAGCGATCCGAGAGCGGACCACGCGGCGCCGGAACTTGCGCTCGCTTATGCCGCACAGCCGCCTGCTTCTACGGCCTCAAGCGGCATGGCCACGCTACGGGCCGCCGCTCCCATTGCTCAAGCCGCGCCAGAAACGTCCGCCACGGAATCCGCTCCTGCGGCGCAAGCTGCGCCGAACGGGACGACGATCGCGATCAAGCGGCTCGCCGATCAGGCGGCATCCACGATCATGACCGCGGGCGCATCGAGCGTTGTCGCAATCAAGACCGGCATACGATTGGAAAATCCGTGGCTGCGCGCGATCGTGCTGGCGCCGAACGTGCATCGTTTCCTCACCACGCTTGCACTCGGCGCACGCGATTTCCGGACCCTCGCGGCGCTCATGGTCAAGCCGCATCGCGCGGTAATGATGACCTTCGCGGCCGATCCCAATCCCGGGCTCGATCACGACCGTTTCAGCGGCACCGCCGTGGTATTCGTCTCAACGGTCAGCTATCCGACGCGCACGGTTGCGCTGCGATAAATCCGGCTTGCAGTAAATTCTTAGCGGTCTATCCCAGCATGCCGAGCGCGTGCAGATAGGTTTCCAGAATAGCCTCCTGCTCCTTCCGCTCGTTGACGTCCTGTTTGCGCAGCCGCACGACGACGCGCAAGGTTCTCACGTCGAAACCATTGCCCTTGGCTTCCGCATACACATCGCGAATGTCGTTGGCGATCGCCTTCTTCTCTTCCTCGAGCCGCTCGACGCGTTCGACGAAGGCTTTGAGCTGATCTTTGGCGAAACGGCGGGCCGGCTGATCATCCTTGGCGGCGGCTGCGGTAGCCATTCAGTTACTCCCTGGCGCACTTCTTGCGGTAACCGGCAGCATTCAAGGCTGCGCGGCCCCGCGGTCAAGCGACCAGTCCGCTCATCCACAGCACTGCACAGGCAAGGCGCCCAGCCGACAGGCGATCAATGCTTTTGGCTTGCTTTTTCGAATGCCGCCTTCTGGTCGGCCGAGGCCTCTTTCTGGTACCTGGTGCGCCATTCGTCATAGGGCATGCCGTAGACGATCTCCCGACTCTCGTCTTTCGTCATCGCAATCCCTTTGGCGTCGGCGGCGTCCTTCATCCAGTTGGAGAGGCAGTTGCGGCAAAAGCCGGCCAGATTCATCAGGTCGATATTCTGCACGTCGGTGCGCGAGCGCAAATGCTCGACCAGGCGGCGGTAGACCGCGGCTTCGAGTTCGGTGCGCGTCTTTTCATCGGTAGCCATGATCTCCTCCGCAGTTTAGCTATGAAAAGATAGAGAGCCGGTGCAAATCTTGCCATAGGAACAAGCCTTTCCATCGGTCGAGACGCCATGGTGACGCAATCGCGCGAATTGCTCGAATCGCTGTTTCGGACCGCGGTCGCCGCCGCGCATCCCTCGCATTGCCTACCGCGCCACCTGCCGGAGCCGCCGCCGGAGGGGCGGCTGATCCTGCTGGCCGCTGGCAAGGGCGCCGGCTCGCTCACCGAAGTGGCCGAGCGGCACTATCTCGCGCGAGTTTCCGAACGGCGATTGGACGGCGTCGCCGTCACGCGCCATGGCTACGGCCGGCCCACGCGGCGTATCGCCATGGTCGAGGCGGGCCACCCGGTCCCCGATGCGGCAGGCCTCGCCGGCACCGAGCGCGCGCTGGCGCTCGCCGACGGCGCCGGATCGGACGACCTCGTGCTCGTTCTGCTTTCCGGCGGCGCGTCGGCCAATTGGATTGCGCCAGCCGCTGGCATCACGCTCGCCGAAAAACAGGCCACGACCCGCGCCCTTCTGCGCAGCGGTGCCAATATCGGCGAGATCAATTGCGTGCGCAAACATCTCTCCCGCGTTAAGGGCGGCCGTCTCGCCCAGCGCGCCCATCCGGCACGGATCGTGACCCTGGCCATCTCCGACGTTCCCGGCGACGACCCAGCCGTTATCGGCTCGGGCCCGACCGTGGCGGACCCGACTACGCTCGCCGATGCCCGAGCGATCGTCGACAAATACCGCCTCGCATTGCCGGAGGCGGTGAGCCGCGCGCTGACCGACCCCGCCAATGAGTCGCCCAAGCCGGGCGATGAGATTTTCGCCGGAAGCGAATATCGGATCCTTGCCCGGCCCGCCGATGCCCTCGCCGCGGCACAAGCCCGCGCGCGGCTGGCCGGATACGACTGCGTTGTGCTCGGCGACCGGCTACAAGGCGAGGCCCGCGAGGTCGCCGCCGAGCATGCGCGGTTGGCTCGCGACTATGCCGCGGCAGGCCGCCGCATCGCGATCCTTTCGGGGGGTGAGCTGACCGTCACCTTGCGGGGTGGCGGACAAGGCGGGCCGAACCAGGAATATGCGCTGGCGCTCGCCATCCATCTCGGCGGGGCCGAGGGGGGTGCCGAGGGAATAGCGGCGCTGGCCGCCGATACAGACGGCACCGATGGCGGCCGCGGCCGCCCGGACGACCCCGCCGGAGCCTTTATCGACGATACGACCCTGGCGCGGGCCAAGGCGCTCGGCCTCGATCCCGCCGCCTTTCTCGCCGACAACGATTCCACGGGGTTTTTCAAGGGCATCGGCGACCTGTTCACGCCCGGTCCGACATTCACAAACGTCACCGACTTTCGCGCCATCGTCGTTGACAGGGCCGCCGGCTGACGCCGACTCTGGGCTGGAACCCGCCGGGCGCAAATGAACTCTGGGCTGGAAATGAGCCGACCGACCGTCTTCAAGTTCTTTGCCGGAGTGCTCCTCGCGGGCGCCATCGTGGCGCTCTCATTGGCCGCTTCTACAAGCCCGGCGGCGGCCGATTTCCGGTTGTGCAACAACACGTCAAGCCGCGTCGGCATCGCCATCGGTTACAAGGACGGCGACGGCTGGACCACCGAAGGCTGGTGGAATTTGCCGGCGCGGACTTGCGAGACGATGCTGAAGGGAAATCTGGTTGCCCGTTATTATTATGTTTATGCCATCGATTACGATCGCGGCGGCGAATGGATGGGCCAAGCCTATATGTGCACCCGCGACAAGGAGTTCACTATTCTCGGCATCGGCGACTGCCTGGCGCGCGGCTATGACCGCACCGGCTTTTTCGAAGTCGATACCGGCGAGCAGCGTGCCTGGACCGTGCAGTTAACCGAATCGAGCGAACAGCCCTCGCAAAAATCGCCGCCTCCGGGAGGCCCGGTGAGCGCCAACTCTCCCCCAGCAACGCCGCCGCCGGCTGGAGCGCCGGCTACCGGCGTTCCGCCGAGCGGCGCAGGCACGCCGCTGTTTTCGGCCCCCTCGGGAGCCCGCACGCAATGAGGCGGCAACGCCGCACCAAAATCGTCGCGACACTCGGCCCAGCGTCTTCCGACAGCGGCGTCATCGGCCGGCTGTTTGCCGCCGGCGCGGACGTGTTCCGCATCAATATGAGCCACACCGACCACGACCGGATGCGGGAATTCGTCGCCACAATCCGCGCGGTCGAAGCCGAGAACAACCGGCCGATCGGCATCCTGGTCGATCTGCAAGGCCCGAAACTGCGGCTCGGCGCGTTCAAAGACGGCGCGGTCGTCATCGACAGCGGCCAGGACTTCACGCTCGATACCGACCCCGACCCCGGTGACGCGCGCCGTGTACAGCTTCCCCATCCGGAAATCTTTGCCGCCATCAAGCCCGGCGATACGCTGCTTATCGATGACGGCAAGCTGCGCCTTTTGGCAACGGACGTCACGCCGCAGCGGATCGTGACGCGGGTCGAGGTCGGCGGCAAATTCTCCAATCGCAAAGGCGTCAGCCTGCCCGATACGATCGTACCGCTCGCGGCGCTCGCGCCGAAAGACATCGCCGATCTCGAAGCCGCGCTCGATGCCGGCGTCGATTGGATCGCGCTGTCGTTCATTCAGCGCCCGGAGGACGTTGCGGAAGCGAAAAAACTCACGCGGGGCCGCGCCGCGGTGATGGCCAAGATCGAAAAGCCGCAAGCAGTGGCGCGGCTCAACGAGATTCTCGAATTGGCCGATGCGCTAATGGTCGCGCGCGGCGATCTCGGCGTCGAAATGCCGCTCGAAAAAGTTCCCGGTGTGCAAAAGGAAATGACGCGCGCCTGCCGCCGCGCCGGCAAGCCGGTCGTCGTCGCCACGCAGATGCTGGAGTCGATGATTGCAAGCCCGGTGCCGACGCGCGCCGAAGTGTCCGATGTCGCCACCGCCATTTTCGACGGCGCCGACGCCGTCATGCTGTCCGCAGAATCGGCGTCGGGGCAATTTCCGGTCGAGGCGGTCGCGACGATGAACCGCATCGCTGAGGAGGTCGAGGACGACACCGCCTATTTGCCGACGGTGCACCTGCTTCGCACCGACCCCGAGGCCACCGGCCCCGACGCCATTGCCGCGGCGGCGCGGCAGGTCGCCGAAACGCTCGACCTCTCGGCGATCGTCTGCTGGACCTGTTCCGGCTCGACCGGATTGCGCGTAGCGCGCGAGCGGCCGAAATGTCCGATCATCGCGATTTCCCCGATCGAGGGCGCCGGCCGGAAATTGTCGGTGGTCTGGGGCATTCATTGCGTCATCGACGAGGACGCGCACGACCAGGACGACATGGTCGAACGCGCCTGCCGAATAGCCGCCAAAGAGAATTTCGCCAAAGCGGGCCAGCGCATCATCATCGTCGCTGGCGTGCCGCTCGGCACGCCCGGCGCGACCAATTTCATGCGGATTGCTTATGTCGGCGACGGCAAAGCGGACGGATGAAGCGCCCGCCAACGCAGCGCCCGCACGCTAAAGCTCACAGCGCGCCGAATTTGTAGATCAAATCGAGGCCAAAGATCTGCACCTTCGGGTGCACCGCGATCGTATCGCCCCCGCTAACGCGCGCGAGACGCAATGTCCTCGATCTCTTCGATCACGCGCTCCGTCGCCGCGTGGTGCAGCATGTGGCCGATTCCAGGAAGCGTAATCAGACTCGCGCGCGGCACCGCCGTAATAAATGCGAAGGCGTGACGCATGGGCGCGACGACCATGTCGAAATTTCCGGTCATGACCAGGGTCGGCATCGCCAGCGCGCGATAGCGTGCGACCTGCGGCGCGAGATTACCTTTGAGATTTGCCATGTCGCGCGCATTGGCGAGAAAGGTCGAAGGCCGCAGCAGCAACAGTGCGGCGGAGCGTTTGATGTAATTGCGCGGCGGCAGTTGCGGCAGAAAGGCCGACGCCATGGCGATGCCGAGGAAAGGCAGTCCGAGCGGCAGCGCCAAAGTGCGCGCATAAATCCACCCGAGAATCGGCGCCGCGAACAGGCCGTAAGGCCAGAGCGCGTTGCTTGGAACCGGATATAGCGGCGGCGCCAGCAAAACGAGCGCGGCGGTGCGATCGGGATGGTCGAGCGCGAATGCCGCCGCAACGGCGCTGCCCCAGGAATGGCCGACGACGATCGCTCGTTTGATCTCAAGCCGGTCGAGCATGTCGCGCAAAATCGCTGCCTGATAGGCCGGCGAACTGCCGCTTTTGCCTTTTCGTTTGCTCCATCCCATTCCCGGCCGGTCGATCAGGATGATGCGGCGGCGCGCGGCAAGCCGCTCGCCCAGCGCAAGGTGCATATCTTCGAGATTGCAGCCGGCGCCGTGAATGAGAACGATCGGCGGCGCATTGGTTTTCTCGCCGAGTTCGACGACATGCTGACGCAGCCCCTGGATCTTGATGAAGCGTCCGCGCGGCGGATGCGCACGCCCGATAAGCCACGAGCCGACCAAAGTGACGAGCGCGCCGACAACAAGAACAACGGCGACGAGAGTGAGCATGTGATGCACTCACCATCTCTCCCCATGAAACGGGGAGAAGGGCCGCTCATAGCGTCTCGCCCTTGAGCCAGCGCGCGCCCTGAGCATAAAGCGCGTCCAGTTCCGGCCCCTCGAGGCCGGCCATGTCGGTTTTCACCTTGTAGCCGATCTTGGTCTGCAAATAGGCGAGATGCCGGTAGCCCTCCGGGAACTGCTTGAGCAAATCTTGATCGAGCGTGAGCTTTGCCGACGGATCGACCGGATCGAGGCGGTCCTTCTCATAAGCGAGACGCCGCAGCACCAGGCCCCAGCGTCCGTCGCGCTTTTCGAAGAAATCGTAGAACCGCCCGGTGCAAACCACGTCGCAGATCACGCCCTCGACCGGGGCGCGCTGCGAAATCGTCATCTTGGTCTGCGCGATGGCACGCGCGGCGGCGATTTCGATCGCGCTGCCGCCGAGAAAGTGCAGGATGCGCACGCCGCGCGCCCAACCTTCCTGATTAGCCTTGATGAATTCGTCGAATGTGCCTTGAAACCAGGTCGCTATCATGCGGCCGTCGGCGTGCCAGACCGTGCGAAATTGGTCCCACAGGCGCGCATCGCGCCACACCGCCCAGTTCTCCACCAGCTCGCGGATAATGCGTTTGTCGTCGTCGATGGTCATCGCGCCGTGCATTCGGTCCCTCCCTTGGCTGAGAGGAACACGTCGGCTGTTAAAGTCAATTCGAATTGCGGCCCCGGCCCAAAGCCCCGGCCCGATGCATGAGGTTATGTCAAGTCGAATCAGGCGCCGCTATAATCTCACAGAAAGGAGAGTAAGACGTAACATGACCAATCTTCTCGAGCAGACGATTAACTGCAGTGACGGCGACCGCGCTGTCAGCATTATCCAGCACGCACTCGGCGTCGAGAGCGACAACGTGGCCAGCTATTGCTTTCCAAAGATATGGCTCCGTAATCGTGAGGTGCGCGCTCGGATCATCGGCAACTGGCTGCAGGCCGAGGTTCAGTTCCTGGCCTAACGACATGAGCCCGCAACACAAACCACTGCGGCAGACCTTACTGGCTGGGGTCGCAGTGATCGGCGTCGCCCTGGTTGGCACCGTCGCGCTCTACTTCACCACAAAGGGGCTATTGTTATTGTGGGCTGACATATCAGGGCAATCGTACCAAGCGTTCACGCGGCTGAAATGAGTCCGCGCCGCTTCCCTGCTCCTGAAAATTAAAAAGGGCCCGCGAAGGCCCCTTCTTTCAATATTGTGAGCCGATCGTTTCATCTGTACACAAAAGCAAGCAGCAGCACGAACATCAGAATGATCGTGAAGGCCGTCAAAGCAATATCCGCAAACTCGACACTACGCACACTTTCCCCCGGCGCCGTTTGCCAACTCGATTTACCATTTATTTACCATACCGGGTGGCAACTTCTAAAAATATGGTAAACGCGCAAGACGTGACTAACTCCAAATGGAGGCGGGCTGCGTCTGATGAGCTACGTTGAGTGTCCTTTTCCGGGCGGCGGTAAGTCTTCAGACAGCCGCCAGGGATCGCCATGCTGCTTCAAACGATGCACGACATCGTTGGCAACTCGGTAGCGTTCTTCTTCCGTCAGTTCCCTGCGAAATCCGCGCACGAGCTTGCGTACGCCTCTCAGGGCGAATGCAATAGCGAAAACCAGCATGTCCCCCCGGGTACGCATAAGGCATGAGAACAAATAGGGAACTCGCCTGTCAACAGCTCGCCCTATGTACGCCGGAAAGGCGTGGCTGGTTACGAGGCTCGGTTAGTCGGACTAGGGGGGGATCCGTGCGCACGACCATCATAACGCTTAGCCTGGCCAGTCTTCTTCTCACTGGGGCGCTCAGCCTTTCGCTGGCGCAACCCCCTCAACCTGTGCCTTGGAACCCCTGCGCCCAAATCAGAGCGGCGTGCCAACAGGCAGGCTTTGTTCTCAACGGCGCCAAGACGGGTGTTGGGATCGCGGTGGATTGTATTCGGCCGATTATGGAGGGGACGCCGCAACGGAGCCAGGCCGCAAAGCCCCTGCCGCCATTTGATCCGCAGGTCGTGTTGGCATGCAAGGAGCGGAATCCGAATTTCGGAATGGACCGCGGGCAATCCTTATTCGCGCTGAGGACACAATGATGAAGATTGTCATTCTTGTCGCTTTGACTTTTGTATTGGCCCTTGTTGATCGCACAGCGAACAAAGCTCCCGATCCAGACAGCCATTCATAAGAATATCTTGGGAAGGGCGCGGTGGATTGCTGCGAACTTTGCCAAGCTGCCGGATCTTTTGCAGAAAGCGAAGTGATGATCTGGGCCTCTCGACTGGGTCGTTAAATTGTAAAATAAATGCAGCCGAGTGAGCACGACCGTCAACGAACCGCATACCGCGCAGCTTTTCGCGACCGCACAAGAAATATGCGCTTCTCAGCGGTTATCGCGCATAGCCTAACCTTAATTTCAAGCCGCGCTGGATGGCAGGATTGCGCGTATTCAACTGTCCCAATGGAGTACAAGCAATTCGTCGTCCAAGCGGTTGAACGCGAACCGGGGAAGTGGCGAGCACGTGTCCAACGCGCCGACGGGAAGCTTCTTTGGAAGGGCCGGGCGAAGATTGCCGAGTTTGTTACCGCCGTAGACGTAAGTACGCCGGAACGCGCCATGCAGATGGCGGTTGCGGCCATAGATCAAGGCGCTTTCTCGCGCCAGCCAGTGGACTCATAGGATGCCGCGCGGGCATCTAATTTGAAGAGCCCGAGGAAAGCCCGCCGACGAACGCTAGCGGAGGACTTGCGTCTGCCGCCGCAACTATTTGCTTTGATTTGCGTCACCCCGCGTGAGGTGCGTCTGCCCGTAAAAGCTGCCGAATCTCAATTCGCACGACGGGCCAGAAATCCCGCTAGATTTCCCGGCCCTCGACCTTTTCGATCAGCGTCTTCACGGTGTCCGCCAGATTCTGCAGGTGAGGATCGATCGCCAGCGCCCGGCGATAGGCTTCGAGCGCGTGCTTATCGTCGCCGATGTCCTGCAGGATCAGCCCAAGGCCCGCCAGCGCGCCGAAGTGGCGCGGTTCGCGCGCCAGCACTTCGCGAATGTCGGCAAGCGCGTGGCCATAGTCGCGTTTGAGATACAAGACGGTAGCACGCCGGTTCCAGGCTTCGACGTAGTCGGGTTTGATGGCGATAATCGCATCCAGAAGCTTGATCGCCAGATCGTAGTCCTTGTCGTCGGTCGCATCCTTCACCCGGCTCATCAATAGATCGCAGGTGTCGCTGCCCGAGGCGATCCAGATCGCCCAAATGCGATCCTCGATCGCTTTAGCGCTCGCTTCGTCCGGCGCGATTTTCAAGGCGCCGAACAGGGTATCGAGATTATAGGTCGGCGCGATAAGCCCAGACTCATGCCCGCTCTCATGCCCGGGTGGCGGCAAGTCGCGCGGCGGCGACGAAAAGCCCGGCGCATTTTGCGCCCAAGCCGGTGAAAGGGCGGGTGAAAACGCCGGCGGTAAGGCCCCAGCCGCGAGCATGGCGCCCAACACGGAGACGCCCAGGACGTAAGCTAGGAATCGCGGATTCATGCCTTACAATCTATTCGTCCGCCACCATGCGGCAAGCCGGAAAACCGCGGAATATAAGGCGACGAATGCGGCCGCAATGGGTTGCCAGCCGCCGGCACAACGTCGCGACTAGCCCTGACGAGCCTTGAAGCGCCGCTGCGTCTTGTTAATCACATAGACGCGGCCCTTGCGGCGCACGATGCGATTGTCGCGATGGCGCGCGCGCAGCGATTTCAGAGAATTGCGGACTTTCATTGCACGGTTTCCTAAGCTCGTGGTTGATTAGGGGCGCTCGGCGGGCTTGTCAATCTTGGGCGAATGACCGTCTCCGGAACGACATGGGCTGAAAATCATGAATAATTTTAGGGCGTCCTTGCAGGCTTCCTTGCGGCTTATTTCCGGCGTCGGCAAGAAGGGACCTGCCTGCTTTCTCGTCGAGGCCTGCGGCAAGCGGCTCATGCTCGATCTCGGCCAGGGTCCGCCGCCGGGTCTTTTGCCTAAGGTCGACGACGTCGCTCCGGTGGACGCGCTCGTCATCACGCACGGGCACTGGGACCATACGGGCGGGCTTGGTCTTCTTGCCGAAATCGGCAATCCGCCGGTCTATACGACCGAGATCGTTGCCGCCGGATTGCCCCGCGGTCTCGCCATGCGAACGCTGCCGATCCGCGGACGTGGCGAAGTGCTCGGCATTGCGGTGGAGACCGGCCGCAACGGCCATGCGCCGGGCGGCATCTGGATCGACTTCGATATCGGTGGCGGCCTCCTTTATACCGGCGACTATTCGACAGAATCCATCCTCTACGCCTATGACCCGCCGCGTCGCGCCGCGGCCGTCGCGCTGATCGACTGCTCCTACGGCGACTACCAAAAGCCGCTGGCGCAGTGCTGGAGCGAACTTGCGCCATTCGTCGCGAGAGGGCCGTTGCTCTTGCCGGTGCCGGCGAACGGCCGCGGCCCGGAAATCGCGCTCGAACTGATGCGGCACGGCGTCGGTGACATATTCATCGATGAGGCGATGAGGAAGGCGCTGCGGCAGCTTTGCGACGCCGGCAAGGTTTCGCTGCAAGCAGGCCTAGCCGGAGAGATCGAACGCCTAGCCGAGATCACACGACCCATCGATGGCCCGCGCGGCGTGATGCTCGCGGCATCGGCCGACGGAACATCCGGCGCGAGCGCGCGCCTGTTACCGCAGTTCGAAGGTATCGCCGAAGTCGGAATCTTGTTCACCGGCTATATCAATCCCGAAACGCCGGCCGAACGCTTAAGCAAAAGCGGCCGCGCGCAAAGAATGCGCTGGAACGTGCATCCGCGGCTGTCTGACACAGCGGCCCTTGTTCGAGACATAAAGGCGCACACGGTAATTCCGGCTTTCTGCAATCGCTCGCAGCTTGCCGCGCTCGCTGCCGCGCTCGCGCCGGCGCGCGTCACCATGGATGAGGTGGTGGAGATTTAGCTGCCGCGCAGCCAAAAGCGCGGCCTCGCCGCCCCTGGTCTACAGCCCGCTTCGGTGGGATGATGCCGCAAGCGAAGGACGCCGCACGAGCGGCTGAAGGCGAGGAAACATGGAATTTGGCGTTCTCTTCACATCGCATCCGAACACCGAGGCCGAGCCCTATCCGCATCGCGACGTCCACGCTCGCGTGACCCGGCAGATCGTCCGCTCGGACGAGCTCGGTTACGATTATGCCTGGGTTGCCGAGCATCATTTCAGCAACGAATACGGCATCATGCCGGACGTGTTCGTCTATGCCGCTTACCTTGCGGCACTAACCAAGCGCATCAAAATCGGCACTGCGGTCGTGACGCTGCCGCTCGCCAATCCGCTGCGGGTCGCCGAAAACACCGCCTTCGTCGACATTTTGAGCAACGGGCGTTTCGCGCTCGGTCTCGGCTCCGGCTATCGCAAATACGAGTTCGACGGTTTCGGCGCCGATTTCGAGCGCCGGCGCGACATCCAGGAAGAGGCGTTGCCGCTTCTGATGGAACTGTTCCACAACAAGCGCGTGGATCATCACGGCGATCATTTCAGCTTCAAGGTCGACGGCGCTTACGAAATATTTCCTCACGCGCTGCAACAGCCGCATCCGCCGGTTTTTCTCGCCGGCGCCACTGACCGTTCGATCGCCGTCGCCGCCAAGATGGGATTTGGCTTGTTTCTGTCGAGCTGGACGCCGTTCGCCGAACTGGCGCGGCAGACCGCGAACTATCGCAAACATCTCGAAGAGACGCCGGAAGCGCTGCGCGGCAATCCGGCGCGCGGTCACGTCGATATTGCCCGCTGGGTCTACGTCGCGGAAAGCGACGCCAAAGCGCGGCGCGAAAGCGAGCCGGTTATCTTGCGCAGCCTTGCGCACTTTTCCAGCGGCTATACGTCCGGCTATCTCGGCACCGTGTCGCAGGACGTCGGCGCAAAGCCGCGCGATTACGACGCGCTGACCCGCGACATTATTCTGCACGGTTCGCCGGCGACGGTCGTCGCCAAGATTGAGGAATTGCAGGCCATGGCCGGCAACTCTTCGATCATGCTGCACTTCCCGCCCTGGTACGGCGCGGAGAAGGCAATCGCATCGCTCGAGCTTTTCGCCGGCGAGGTCACTCCAAAATTCAAGCCGAGCCTACGCGCGCAAAAACGCGCGTAAACGCACCCGAAAGCGCAATCGTTTCAAGTCGAGTCGATTGCCGCTTCAGGTTTTTGATGAGGCATGATCTTTTCGGAAAATCGGTTTCCACTTTTCCGGATCATGCCCAAGCTTTCACCCGAGGAAAATCATGGCTGCCAGTCACCCGCGGACGATGTATTACGCGAGCGTTGGACTGCTTCTGCGCGCCTTCGATGTCGACGTCGAAGGCGCCGCCTTGACCGAGCGCGGCGCCATCACGCTACCGGCCAACATTCAATATGTCTGGGCACACCCGTCGCGGCGCACCCTTTATGCCATCTCCAGCAATGGCGGCCCGGGCGTTGCGGGCGACAAACATCTTGCCACCGCGCTCGCCGTCGATCCGGCAACCGGCATGCTAAGGCCGCACGGCGACGCGGCTACGCTGCCGTCGCGACCCATCCATGTCAGCGTCGACGCGAGCGGCCAATATTTGCTGACCGCCTACAACAATCCGAGCGGCCTTACGGTCCATCGGCTTAACGCCGACGGCTCGATCGGCGCGCCGATCGCGCAAGCCGTCAATCTCGACACCGGCATCTACGCGCACCAGATTCTGGCAACGCCGTCCAACCGCTGCGTCGTGCTGGTTACGCGCGGCAACAATGCCACGCCGAACAAGCCGGAGGATCCCGGAGCGATCAAGACATTCGCATTCGAGGGCGGCATTTTGCGAAATCTGGCATCGATCGCGCCTGGCGACGGCCTCGGGTTCGGGCCGCGTCATCTCGACTTTCATCCGCGCAAGCCCTGGGCTTTCGTCTCGATCGAACGGCGGAACAAACTTTACGTTTACGCCCTCGACGACTCGGCCGGCCTTAAGCGCGAGCCGAGCTTCGTCAAAGAAACATTGTCGAATCCCAAAACGCCGGCGAGCCAGGGCGCCGGGCCGATCCATGTCCATCCGAACGGCAGGTTTGTGTACGTAACCAACCGCACATTTCCGGCCGGGGGAGACGGCGCGAGGCAATACTCGGCGGGCGGCGAAGACAACATCGCCGTATTCGCAATCGATCAGAACAGCGGCGAACCGGAAGCGATCCAACATATCGACGGGCGCGGCGTTCAGCTGCGCACTTTCGGCATCGATCCGAGCGGCCGCCTTTTGGTCGTCGCCAGCATCATGCCGCTGCAGCGGCGCGACGGAACGATTTTGCCGGCGGGAATGATGGTTTTCCGGATCGCGGACGACGGAACGCTTGCCTTTGCGCGCAAATACGACGTCGAGGTCGGAACCGTCCACCAATTCTGGAGCGGAATGGTCACACCGCCATAAGCGCCAGGCGCGCAAAGAGGCCCAGATCAAAGCGGAAAACCTGAGCCGAGTTGTCGCGGCGACGATCTCCCGCACCGCCCAAAATATCTGCTATCCTTTCCAATATGACGCCGAGCCGCATCGCAGGCTCACACCCGAACATTGACAATTTGCACCTTTATAGTTTGCGTCGAGGAGGAACCACGCATGAAAAAGTTGCTCATTTTCGTGGCCGCCACGGCCGCATTGTTCAGCGCGGCGCTTTACGCCGACAATTATCCGTCGCGGCCGATCACGATGGTTGCGGTGTTCGGACCTGGCAGCGCCAGCGACACGATCTGCCGGATCATTGCCGATCCGCTGAGCGCTGCACTCAAGCAACCGGTCGTCGTCGACGATCGTCCTGGCGCGGACGGTGCGCTGGCCGCCCTTTACGTCCATCACGCCGCAGCGGACGGCTACACGCTTTTGATGGCGACAAACTCGCCGTTGTCGGCCGATCCGTTCCTGCACAAAGACGTGAACTACGATCCGGTGAAGGATTTCGTGCCGGTCTCGCGAGTGGGGAGCTTCACCTTGATGCTGGTGATCGACCCGAAGTTGCCGATTCATTCGGTGAAAGAACTCGTCGACTATGCCAAGGCCTATCCTGGCACCTTGTCGTTTGCCAGTGGCAACACCGCCGGCATCGTCGCCGGCAACACGCTGGCGAAATGGGCCGGCATCAGCATGTTGCACGTGCCTTACAAAAGCACCCCGCCGGCGCTTGAGGATATCATCGGCGGCCGCGTCTCGATGATGTTCGCCGATTTCACGGCCGCAATGCCGCATGTCAATTCCGGCGCGCTGCGCGCCTTGGCGGTGACGCGGATCAAGCGCAGTTCGTTCTTCCCGAACCTGCCGACCCTGGACGAGGCCGGGATCAAAGACTTCAACCTCGATGCCTGGGCCGGCCTCGTCGTGCCGGCCGGCACGCCTCCCGACATCGTGTCCAAGCTCAATTCCACGCTGCGCCCGATCATCGACAGTCCCGAAGTCCAGGCCAAGTTCAAGAATGTCGGCTTTGAAGGATTCTCCTCGACGCCCGAAGAGCTGGGCGACTACATCAAGCTTCAGCTCGGCATCTGGGGCAAGATGGTCAAAGACGCAAACATTCAATCCGATTGAAGGAACACAGCGGCATTCCGCTCCGCGGCGGCCGGGTAAAGATCGTTTTATTTCCGCTCCGGGCCGCCGGGCCGGAAATAAACGTCGACCTTCATCCCGACAACGAGGGGATTGGGATCGTCGAGATCGACCATAACCTCAGTCACGCTGATATCCGTCAGATTGCGCGACCCCGACGGATTGATGCGCCCTGGCACCACGACCGGCGCGATCGTCGCGACACCGCCTGAGAATTCTCGGCCGGGAAACGCACTTGCGCGCACGACGGTTTTATCGCCCTGCTTGATCTTTCCGATGTCCTGCTCATCCAATTCAGCGCGCACGCGCAGCTTCGACAAATCGCCCAGTACAATCAGCGGCTGCGCCGAAGTCGGCACCGCCAGTTCGCCCACTTTGGCGTTGACCTGCAGGACCGTGCTCACGATCGGGGCGCGGATAATCAATTTTTGCAGCTCCGCGAGGGAGACTCTGAGTTCGTCCCGCGCGACGTTGAGCTGACCCTCAACTTGAATCGGCAACGGCGTTCCCGACTCGCTCTCCAACTTGCGCAACTGTTCTCGTTCGCGAAGCAGGCTTGTTTGCGCGCTTGTCCACGCGGCATGCGCATTCGCCACGGTGGCGTCTGACCCGCGGCCCTTGCGCTTCGCAGTAACGGCGTCGTCGAACGCGTCACGCGCGCTCGCCACTGCATCCTCGGCGTCGGCGACCGCGTCTTCGGCCCGGCGCCGATTTTCAGCTTTGCCGGCCGACTTCTCGTTCCTCGCCTTCTCGCGCATTGCGACCTCGGCGCGCTGCGCGGCTACGCGCGCGCGAGCCTCCTCGTCATCCAGGCGAACAAGCGGCTCGTCGGCTACGACTTTGTCATTGACGGCGACCGGCACGTCGCCGATGCGGCCGATGACTGGCGCGAAGATTTTGATTTCTCCCGACCTGGGCTCCACCAGACCCGGCGCCACCGCCTGCCAGCCTTCGCTCTTGTCTTGAATGCCACCGGTTTCGGCTTGCGTGAGGACCGCCGCTGTCGTTGTTACGATGAGCGCCACCAAGCCAACGGCCTTTGACAGTTTCCCGGCGCGTCTTTGTCGTTTCTGCGCGGTCATGGCCGTAGCAATCAACTCCCTCATCCCGCCAGAAGACTGCCCGTCCGCGCGCTTCGCTGCCCGTCGACGATGCGGCCATCCTCGATGCGAACGATGCGGTTCGCAAACGGCAATATGCGCGGATCATGGGTGACGACCAGAACGCCGCGTCCCAAATTCTTGGCGATCTCCGCGAGTATCGACATGATCGCGTAACCGTTGTCGCTGTCCAAGGCTGCGGTTGGTTCGTCGGCCAGAACGATCGATGGATTTGCAACGATGGCGCGGGCGATCGCGACCCGCTGCTGCTCCCCGCTGCTGAGCTGGAGCGGAAATGAGTTGACCTTGCGCGACAGCCCGACGATGGCCAGCGCATCCCTGGCCCTGGCAATGGCGCGCCGGCTGCGCTCTCGGCGCACGTCTAAAGCGAGCCAGACATTATCGATCGCCGTCAGCGCCGGGAACAGGTGATAAGATTGAAAGACAAAACCGATATGGTCGCGTCTCAATCTACTCAGCGCCTCGGGCGGCAGGCCCGTCGCATCATGGCCACGGACCCGAACCGATCCCTCGGTCGGCGATAAGATGCATCCGAGCACCGATAATAGCGTGGTCTTGCCGCTGCCGGACGGTCCCATCAGAAGCACGAGCTCGCCGCCCGAAAGCGACAGGTTTACGCCCTTGAGAGCCTCCACTCTGCCGGCGCCCGTACCGAGAAATTTCACGACATCGATGGCCTCCAACACGGGTATGGTCATCGCGTAAACGCCGTCGCTGGGTCGATCCGCACGACCTGCATCACCGCGGCGATCGCCGAAAAGATGCACATCGCAATTGTTACGAAGAACAACACTCCTGTCAGCCATGGCGTCATCAAGACCGGCAGCGCGGAGCTGGCGGTCGCTTTCACGATGAGCTTGCCGATCGCGGCGGCAACGCCGAAACCGATGCACGCGCTCAATATCGCCTGGATGAGAATAACGGTGTGAATGTATCGGCTGGAAGAGCCGATTGCGCGCAATGTCGCGAACTCGTTCAAATGATCCTTTGTGCTCGAATAAAGCGTCTGCGCGACAATGACGATGCCAACGATCATGCCAAGCAAGGCGCCGGCGAAAAGCGCGGCACCCGCGCCGGTACCGAACAACCAGAACGACCGGCTGCGGCTGCGGAACTCGGCTGGCGTCAACGCCTCGGCTTTGTCCAGGATTTCATTGAGCCGGACTTGAAGGCGCCCGACGTCCGTTCCGGGCGCCGCCCGCACCAGCAGATAGGTCGCCTTGTTCGGCGGCGTCCCGGTATAGGCTCTCGCGCGATCGAGCGGGGTAAAGACATACGGCGTGGTCGTGAACGATCTGATGCCTTTGGTGACCAGGCGAATTTCCGCTCTTTGGTCGCGGATTTCGGCAGTGTCGCCTAGACCCGTGATCCCTAGCCGACCGAAATAAGTCTGGTCGGTCGCTACTGCATCGGGAACCGAAAGCGCATTGAGATCGCCTGCGACAATATTCCAGGGGAGCAGTCCCGGTTTCCTGAGGTCCGTGCCGATGACAAGCACCGGCGTCGTTCCGCCGCCTGGCACGCGCCATTGCGCAAAACTCACCAGCATCGGCACGGCGTCGATCACCCCCGCCAGGGACATCGCGCGAAATCGTTCGCGTTCATCCAACAGCGACGGATCCTCGAAACACTTGGTTGCAGGAGGCATGATCCAAAGATCCGCCGGCGTATGATCGATCATGGTCGTCACCATGCGCGCGAAACTGAGAAACAATCCCATTTGCACGGTCACCAAGACCATTGAAAACACGATGCCGACGATTGTCGCGACGAAGCGAAGCCGATCGTGAAACAGATTTCTTGCCGCAAGCTTCAATATCAGCGGCATGATTAAAAGGCTGGACTCGGACGTTGCCCAAAACCGCGCCGCAAGCCAGGATCCAGACTTACGAAGAATGCCCAGCACCCAAGCGAAAGCGGCGAATACCCATTTCGCCGCGCGCGGGAACTGCTCCGGGGGCGGTTTCGTCGAAGCGGCGGCCAGGCTTCGCCATTTCATCGTATTTTCTCGGCGTTTTCTCTCGATCCCGAGGAAAACGACTGGTTGCACCCCTTTGGGAAGGAATTATGTTCATTCACGCCGACGGACATGCAGCCGGGATCGCGTTTACAGCGCGCGCTCATGGCGAAGTGGCGCGCCGTCTAAATAGCAGCGAAGCATTCGTAACGATCCAGCTCGCGACAATGCTCGCGCCGGCGCTCAATATCACCGCGAAAGCGAACACGGCCGCGCCCTTGCCGACGGCGGGAAAGGCGACGCCGAGCAGCAAATATTGCAGCCACAAGACAATCGGATAGTGAAAAAAATAGATGCCGTAGGCGTTGTCCGAGATATGGTCGAGAATTGGCATACGCGCGCCACCAAAGCGGAGCGCGAGCGCAAGCGCGCTAAAGCAAGCAGTCGCCGCGAACAGAACAAAGCCTAATTCGGCGCTCAATTGCAGCGCGGCGTTTGAATGCGTTCCGTCCACAACTAGCGCCGTAGAGACGATCCACAGCATAAATGACGCAAGCGCGCCGACGAGCAAACGGCCCCAGCGGCCGGCGAACGGAGCATCCAGATCAGGTAGTGTCCGTTCGTAGCCGAGCGCTCCAACGGCAACGCCGGCGAAGAAATAGATCGCATATTGCGGCGCGAGCGACGGCTGCACTTCGAACGGTCCAAAGCCGATCCATCGCCACGGCGGGTAAAGCGTCGCAAGCGGCAAATAAGCCGTCGCCGAGACGAAAATTACGAGAAGGAAAAACCTCGCTGGACGACACAAAATGCGGGCGAACAGAGATATAAATAAATCCCGTTTGCGCGAAAATAGCGCGTAGAGCGCGGCACTTGCACTATCGAGCACGATCAAGAACCACAGAAACCACAATGGGCCGGCCGGTGTGAATGGCAGAGCCGCCCAATGCGAACGAAACGCCGACCAGCTCGGGTCCGCGGCCGTAACTCGGTAGACGGGGAAAAATGCGATGGGCATCAACAGATAGACCCCAAGGACAAAGGGCACTCCCAAACGCACGAGGCGGCGAGCCAAAAATGCCGTCGAGCCGCGGCGCGACAGACTCGGCCAGACAAAAAGGCCCGACAGAAAGAACATCAACTGCATCAGGTAGAGAAATTGAGATGCACAAAACAGGTCGAATCCGATCCAGCGATCGCTATCGATGATTGGGAATCCTAGCCATGCATAAGGCGGACTGTCGAACGGAGAAGGCGTGGCGGGGTGTGTCGCGATATAGGCAACGAAAGAATGAAAGGCCACGATCAAGAGAATGACGGCCCCGCGGAGATTCCTAAGCGCCAGGCTGGTCTTGCTCATTGATATTTGAAACCACGCGGAGGGCTGATCCCCGATCACGTTAAGCAAAGCTCGCCCGGCCCGATTTGATCAAGATCAAAGATGGCACGCGGCCGGCGCAGGCAGCCTTGCCGGCCGCCAGGCGAAGTCCATCGACGAAATGTGGCGGCTGCTACAGGCCCAAATAAGCGCGCCTGATCTCGGGCTTCGCCGCCAATTCTGCGGGCCGGCCCTCTGTGAAAATGCGGCCTTCGGCGATCACATATGCGTAATCGCTCAACGCCAAGGCAAGATGCACATTCTGCTCGACCAAAAGAATGGTGAGACCCGCTTGCTTGAGCCGCTTCAGCGTGGCCAGAAGCTGATAAACGACGACCGGCGCAAGCCCAAGCGACAACTCATCGATGATCAGGATTTCCGGTTCGGACATCAGTCCGCGTGCAATCGCCACCATTTGCTGCTCGCCGCCCGATAGCGTGCCGGCGCGCTGGCGCTGCCGCTCGGCCAGCCGGGGAAACAGGCTGAAGACTTGGTCGAGCCGCTCGGCGTAGGAGCGCGATGCGCGGGCCGAAAACGCGCCGAGTTCGAGATTCTCGGCAACACTCATTGCGCTGAACAATTGCCGGCCTTCCGGCACCAAAGCAAGGCCGCGCGCCGCCTTGACGTGGCTCGGCACGCGCGTGACGTCGTCATCGCCGAGCATAACCCGCCCGCGCCAAGGCGTCAGCGTGCCGGCGACCGCGCGCAGCGTCGTCGTCTTGCCGGCGCCGTTGGCGCCGACGATGGCGGTGAGCTCGCCGCGCCGCGCTTTCAGCGACAGGCCCCACAAGACCTGGACCTCGCCGTAGCCCGCTTCGAGGCCTTCGACCGACAACAGCGCGTCAGACATTGTCGGCGTTCCCTTGCGGCACGTCGCCGTCGTTGCCCTCGAGCGCGGCGGCTAGTTTCGGATCGCCGAGATAGGCTTCGATCACCTGTGGATCGCGCGCGACGTCCGCCGGCAGGCCTTCGGCAAGCTTCTCGCCGTAATTGAGCACAACGATGCGGTCGGACAGGCTCATGATCGCCTGCATGAGATGCTCGATGATCAGGATCGTCACGCCGCTGTCGCGGATGCGCCGGATCACGCCGATCATGTGCTCGATTTCGGTCGGATTGAGTCCGGCCAAAACCTCATCCAGCAGCAGGAGCTTCGGTTGCGCCGCGAGTGCGCGGGCGAGTTCGAGCCGTTTCTTGCCGGCGATCGTCAGATGCAGCGCCAGCATGTGCACCCGGTCGTCGAGCCCGACCATGGCGGCCGCGGCCCGCGCCGCTTCGGTCGCGCGATGCAACGGCAGATTTTCGCGGCCGAAACAGGCGCCTACCGTGCAATTCTCCAGCACCGTCATGTTGGTGAGCGGCTGCACGATCTGGTGCGTGCGCGCGAGCCCGTGCCGAGCGACGAGGAAGGGCTTTTCACCGGTAATATCGATGCCGTCGAAAACGATCCGCCCCGAATTCGGTGCGAACACGCCGTTAATCAGATTGAACAGCGTCGATTTGCCGGCGCCGTTTGGCCCGATCAGGCCGAGAATTTCGCCCTGCCGCATGCCGAAACTCAGATTGTGCACTGCGAGCAGGCCGCCGAAGCGCTTGCTCACGCCGTTGAGTTCGAGGATCGCGGTCACTCCAGAACCTTCTGCAAGCGCGGAAAGCGGCTATGGATGAAGCCCATCAATCCCGCGGGAAAGAACAGCACGATGATGAGCAACAGCGCGCCGGCGATCACCAATTGAAAATTCGAGAATGTCGACGACGTCAAGAGATAGCCGCGCAGCTCCTCGTAGAGATAAGCGCCGAGCGCGACGCCCGAGACCGTGCCTTGCCCGCCCAGCATGCAGATGACGATGGCCTCCGTCGATAAGGTCAAATCGAAGGCGTCCGACGGCTGGATGAAGGCGCCTTTGAAAAAATAAAGCCCGCCGGCGATAGCGGGCAGAAACGCCGACGCGCTGTAGCAAAGCGCTTTATAGCGCGGCGTGGGCACGCCCAGGATCGCCGCCGCATCTTCGTTCTGGCCGATGGCAAGAAGGCCGAGGCCGAATTTCGAAATTTTGATGCCGTAGCTCAGATAGAGCGAGGCTCCCATTACCGCGACGAGCAAAAAGTAGATCACCCATAGCGCCGACGCCGGTCCGCCCAGCGGCTGGAAGACTTCCGGGGAGATATAGATGCCCGAGGATCCACCCCACGGCTTAAAGTTCTCGACGAACGCCTGGACCCCTTCGACGATGCCGATCGTGGACAGGGCGAAGAACGGACCGCGCAAACGCAATATGCCGGAGCCGAAGACGAGTGAAAGGGCGCTGACGCCCATGCCAGCGGCGACGAGACTGAAGCCGAGCGGCCATTTCTGGGCGTCGACCAGCCAAATGCAGATATAGCCGCCCAGCCCGAAGAAGACGATGCTGCCGAAATTGATATAGCCGGCATAGCCCAGCATCAGATTGAGATTGCTGGCAAGCGTGATGTAAACGGCGGCCAGCGCCAGGCTCTCGCGCAATTCCACGTTATTGCCGACGACCGGCGACACGACGAAAGCAGCGATCGCCAGAGCGATGATCCAGAAGAATGGGCGGCGCAACATCTAGAGCGCAAACCGATCAGCTCGAGTCACTCGTTTGGCGACATCTCGTTTGCGCATGATCCTGTCCGAAAACCGGCATCCACTTTTCGGGATCATGCAAACAATATTTCGTTTGCGCATGATCCTGTCCGAAAACCGGTACCCACTTTTCGGGATCATGCGCTAAAGCGCTCCGCGCCGCGATGCGAAAATGCCGCCGGGAAATGCGATCAGCACGAGAACGAACAGAACGAATTCGATCACCAGCGTCCAGCTCACCGGCACGAAGGGCGTCACCGCGCCTTCAAGCAGCCCGAGTGCGACACCGCCCATCAGCGCACCGACCGGATTGCCGAAACCGCCGAGCACGGTGACGATAAAGCTTTTGAGCTGATAGCCATCACCCGAAAGAATGGTGAAGGGAAACAACGTCCCGATCAGCATGCCCGACACGCCGGCCAGCGCGACGCCGCAGCCCACCGCGATGGCGAGAAGCCGCGTCGTGGGAATGCCGACCAGTTCGGCGGCTTCGCGATTATTGGCGACCGCGCGCAACGCCTTGCCGAGCCGCGTATAGTGCAGGAAGACGTAAAGCAGACCGGCGATCACGGCCGCGAGCGCGGCGGCGAGGATGTGCGCGCCGGGAAACGTGTAGCGGCCGATCGTGACGCCGGGCAACGACACATCGACATTGAACAAAGCCGTGCCCCAAACCGCGGTGCCGACCCCAACTAGGACGAGATTGACCGCAAAGGTCGATAACAGGCTCATCAGCGGCGGCCGCCCCATCATGCGGTGTACTGCGATCCAGTAGAGCGCCACGCCGGCAAAAAAACCGCCGATCAAAACCGGCGGCAGGGTGAAATAAGGCGATATGCCGAACGCGCCCGCCAGCAAATAAAGCCCCATCATGCCGGCGACGATCATCGTGCCGTGAGTAAGGTTGATCACGTCCATCACGCCCCAAATCAGGGTGAGGCCCATGGCGGCAAGTCCGTAGACCAGCCCCACGAGCACGCCGTCGATGAGCGAAGCGAAAATGCCGAGCATGCGATTAGGAGGTGGGGACCGGCGCGGACAAAGCCGCTCCCGCGCCGACTATTGACTGGCCGAGATCGGGTAGATGAGATCGGCAGACTTGGCCGCTTCCGGCCAAACCACCTGACGGCCCGGCTTACCGTTCACTTTCTGCCACTGCGCCAGCACCATCTCGTGCGCAGTCTGCAAGCCATGGTGGCCGGGATCAGTGGCGAACTTGATGTGGCCGAAGAACGTGGTGACGTCGACTGCGTTGAGCGCCGCCGCCACTTTCTCCGGATCGATCGAATTCGCCTGTTCGATAGCGTGTTGCAGGATCGCACCGCTGGTATAGCCGGACGCGGCGTGATAGTCGGCCTTGGCGTTGAATTTTTCCTGGAACGCCTTGGCGAATTCCGGCGTTGTCGGGCCGAATTGCGGCTTGTAGGAGACTTGGGATTCCCATTGCGACGGCACGGTCACGCCCATCCCCGCGGGTCCGAGTTCGCCGAACTTATCGTCGCCCGGCGCGACCAAGATCGAGACCCATTTCATATTGGCTTTCTGGTCGTACATTTGCCGCGCCAGCGTGGCGCCGTCCGAATAATGGCCGCCGCCCATAAAGGCGTCGGCGTTCGACGAAATGATCTTGTTGACGATCGGGCCGAAATCGGTCGTCGACGGTGCATAGGATTCGTCCATCACCACCTGCAGCCCGGCGGCCTCGGCCTGTTGTTTCGTCGCATCGAGCACCGTCTTGGAGAAAGGATCGTCGGAATACACCATCGCGATCTTGGCCTGCGGATTTTTCGACTTCAGCGCCTCCACCGCGCCGGAAAGATAGTGGGAAGCCGATGTGATCACCATGAACAGATATTTGTTGCCGAGTTCGAACGGTTTCTCCTCGGCGCCGCCGCTGTTGATCATGATCTTGCCGTACTGCTCGGTAATGACCGCGGCCGGCGCGGTCAGTCCCGACGAATAGGGGCTGAACAGAAACTGCGCATGGTCCTGGTTGATCAGGCGCGTGTAGAGCTGTTGCACGCGGCCGCCGACCGATTGGTCGTCGTAGCTGACGAAATTGACCTTGTAGCTTTTTCCGCCGACCTGGATGCCGCCCGCGGCATTGACCTCGTCGCGCCAGAACTCGTAGCCGCGCTGCTGGCCGAGCGAGTCGACGTTGAGGGGACCGGTCTGTGAGGCGGTAAAGCCAATGATAATCGTATCCTCGGCGCAGGCCGGAGCGGCGAACGCCGTCGCGGCCGCAACCAAGCAAAGCGGAAATAACGAAATCCGTTTCATCATGTTCCTCCCTGTTCGTCCCCCAGACGATAGCGGTGCGCTATCGGGCGGCTCGGCGCGACATGTTTTTATCTTGGCGCCCTTTCCAGCCGCACATTAGCAAAAACCATTGCATATTCTCGGCACAAAGACCATCCGCGACAAAATCGCGCGAGGCAGCTCCTTAACGGGGAGGACGGCATCGAAACGGGAAGCTTAGCATGGAGCGGCCGAATATCTCGCCCTAGTGACGCTTTTCGCCGCTCTGTGCGGGCAAGGAAAATGTCCGGCTCGAAATGACAGGATTGAAAGTGAGTCGTGTTATCAACTCACCCCATGGAGCGAACACCTTGGGAGCGGCTGAGGGGCCGAGGCGTGTATCCGGTCGAGTATGCGACGTGGCTTCTCAATCCATTGCGGTATCTGGTAGCGTCGCCCCGCCGAATCGTCGGCCGGCTGCAGCTCTTACCCGCGGATCGCGTTCTTGAAGTCGGTTGCGGCCCCGGCTTTTTCAGCCCAACCATCGCGCTAAAGCTCACCGCCGGACATCTCACGCTTCTCGATGCGCAGACGCCAATGCTTAAGATGGCGGCGCACCGGCTCGACAAGCGCGGCCTCGCTAACTTTACAAGCGTTTTGGGCCTGGCGGAGAAACTGCCATTCACCGACGCGGTGTTCGACGTGGTGTTCATGGTCACCGTGCTGGGTGAAGTGTCCGATCGAGCAGCGGCCATCAAGGAAGTCGCTCGGGTTCTGCGCGCAGGCGGGCGTTTTTCGTCAACAGAAGCAGCGGGAGATCCGGATCGCGTTAATCACACGGAATTGGATGAACTCGCTGGGCTTGCCGGCCTCGCGAAAGGCCAAAGCTGGTCGAGTTTGTTGATCAAGACTTTCAACTACACCAAGCCTGCGGAAGCCAAGTGACCAGCAGCACGCAACCGCCGCCGCCTATCCCGGCGGCGGCTTTTTGTCTTTATCCTTAGACGACGGTTGCGGATGCGGCGCGCCGGCATTTGGTTGCGCCGGATTCGGATGCGGCGGGCTGGGATGCGCATTTGCCCCGCTGGCCGCCTGTGGCGAAGGCTTTAACGCCTTGGGCGGCGAAGGCGGTGTTGCCCCATTGTTGAGCGGTTCGTCCTTGCCGTTCGGAAGCTTGGCTGTCGTAGTCTCCGGCTTTGCTTCTTTTCCTGTGGGCTTGTCCACCGATTTGGGCGGCAGCCCGCCTTGCAGCGTCGTTTCGCCCTTGCCGCTCGGCAGCTTGCTCTCGGAATTTGCGGGCTTTGCCTCCTTGTCCGCCGATTTGTCCGCCGGCTTGAGCGGCGGACCGCCTTGTGGCGCTGTTTCGATTTTGCCTGCCTTGTCCTGCTTCTCGATCGCTTTGGGCTCCGATGCATTCGGGCTCGAGACCGCAGCACCCATTGGCTTCATGGCAGGTGAAGTCACTGGCGCCGCTTCTCGCGCCGCCACTACGCCTTTGCCGGAAAACTCGCCGGGCTTGGCGGTCGCGGCGATCGCCGGTTTGCCGTGATTTTCGGAGGCGAGCAAAGCTTTGTTCTCGCTCGCCGCGCGCTCTTGCTGGAGCTGTGAAGGGGCAGCGGCGACGTGCTTCTCGGCGGCGGCGGCTTCCTCCGCCGCTGTCGGCCGCATCGTCGTTCCGCCCGTCCCACCGTTGAAGCTCACGCGCACTGCGCCGGGTTCGACGACAACGGTCTTCTCGTACACGTTGGTGATCCTGACGCCGCCGAAATTGTTGACGGTCCGATTGTAGGCGAAAACGCCATTCTCCCATCGGCCGCCTTCATAGCCGACGCCGCCATAGCCAAAGCCGTAATTGATTCCGCCGTAGAAACCGACGTGCGGACCCCAATAGCCTGCGTTCCACACATAGATTCCATCACGCCAGCCCCAATAGCCCGGCGTCCACAGCAAGCCTACGGTCGGCGGCAACACCCAAGTGCCCGGAACCCAGTAATATCCGCTTGGTCCAATCCCCCAATAGCCCGGAACCCATATGTAGCCGGGTTCCGGAATTGGAGGCTGCTCGTAGACCGGCAGTTCCGGCGGCGGACTGGCATTGCCGGTGCAAATGACTTGTGCTTCCGCAGCGATCGGCGCGGCTAGGCCCGCCAATGCCAAGGACAGCAAAATAACGGAGCAAAAGCGCTGCATCCCATCCCTCATAATCGCATCATCGCTATCGTTTACGTTGGCGCAAAATACCGCGAGAATAAGGCGCGTGGAGTGTTTTTTTGCGTGAAAACGGCGCTTCGCCGTTCATCCGCCATTCATTCGCCGCCGAAAATTTTTGGCTGGATTTTGCCTGGCGTAATTTGTTGCGATCGAGGGCCGACCGGCGCGACGGCTGCAATGGCCTCGACAGAATTAAAGCCTTCCCGCACGATGTTGCGGTGGGTAGGGCGCAAATAGCGCGAACTGATCGGCGAGGACGATGTGATGGATGTCAAAACGCTGCTACAGGTGAAAATGCCGAACCGCGACAATTTCATCATGCCCCATCCGGATCGAATATAGGCGCCTGCCGAGCCCCAATATGCCGATCATCGACGCGCAAGTGCATGCCTACGAACGCAATCACCCCGGCCGACCCTGGCACGCTGCATTGACGGGGCCGCCCGAGGTCACGGGCGACCAGATGGTGGCGGCGATGGACGCCGTCGGCGTCGACGGTGCGATCCTGGTGTCGGCATTCACCATGTACCGCTACGACGCGAGCTACGCGCTCGAAGTGCGCAAGCGACATCCCGGCCGATTCGCCCTCGTTAAGCCGGTCGATCCCGCCGATCCGTCGGTCGCGGAGGTCATCGCCGAATGGAAGCGCACGCCCGGAGCGGTCGGCATTCGCATGTTGCTCGTGCGTGGCGGCTACACCGAGGATCCCGCCGATCCAGGCCTCAATCGGGTACTCGTGGAAGCCGCACGTCTATCCTTGCCGGTCAACCTACACATCGCCGGGCGGCTCGACCAAGGACTCGAACTCATTCGTCGCAATCCAGATACGCAGATTGTTATCGATCACCTTGGCCTCGTTCAGCCGCACGCGCCGCCGGTACCGGCGGAACCATGGGCCGATCTGCCGAAGGTGCTGATGCTGGCAAAGCAAAAACACGTCGCCATCAAAATCAGTGGCGCCTGTACGCTGTCCCGCGAGCCCTTCCCCTATCGCGATATCTGGGATCCGGTCTGCAGCGTCATCGACGCGTTCGGGATCGACCGCTGCATGTGGGGCACGGACTGGACGCGCGCGGTAAAATTCCTCAACTATGCCCAAGGCATCGATGCGTTCCGCGTTACCGATCGCATTTCGCGGAACGACAAAGCGAAATTGATGGGGGACACGCTTTCCCGAATCTATGGCTGGTCGCCCGCAGCGAAAGCATGAATCACGAAGCTGACGCGGGGTATCTGTGTTGCCTTAATATTCGTGCCGCATGATGCTATTAAAATGCGGACAATAAAGTTCGATTTCGTGACTCGATTTTCGGCCCGACCAGCCGAGAGAAGTTCATGAGACGTTGGTTCTGTCTTATCGCGATTGCGATGCTGGCGACTGTGGCCACGCTCGGCCTCGGGTCGAGATCGGCAACGGCGCAGTCCCGCGCGCACGTTTACCTTTTTCGCGGACTGGCGGATGTCTTTTCCACTGGAATGGACACGCTCGCCGACGAACTCAGTAGACGCGGCGTCCATGCGACGTCGCACAGCCATACGGACTGGAAGGAAATCGCCGATCGGGCCGCAGCCGACTACAAGGCCAAGAAGGAAGGCCCCATTATCCTCATCGGTCATTCGCTCGGCGCCGACGCCGCCATGGAGATGGCCGACTATCTCGGCGACAAGGGTGTTCCCGTGGCGCTCGTCGTGCCGTTTGACGGGACGCAGTCATTCCCGGCTCCTGGGAACGTAGCGCGCGTCGTCAACTTTACGCAGCGTGATTACGCTTATATGCGGCCCGGACCCGGCTTTCGCGGTTCGCTCAGCAATGTCGATTTGAGCTCCGATCCCGACCTCAACCATCTCAACATCGACAAGTCGCCGGAACTCCATGCCCGCGTGATACGCGAAGTTCTCGCCATCGTAGGCGGTAACCGCATGGCTGCGCCGGCGCCGGCAAAACCGGCTCCGATCGGCGCGCCCGCGCAAAGCGGCTCGGAAGGAGCGGCGGCCGCCGCAGGGGAAAGCGAACCCAAGGCCGCCGCGCCGATCGCGGAATCAAAAACCTCTGCAGCGCCCGCATCATCGCCGCCGCCGCGACAGCCGGCTTTGCCGCCACCACCGATCAATCCGGCGCAAATACCCGATTGAGCCTCGAAACTACAATTTTCTTTTCAGCCTGGTAATTCGTGCCGCCATGTCAGGATCGAGCCTTACCCTGTAAGCGCCGTTACTGCATCTTAGAATCCAGACCGCCGAGTCTCGTCTGGAAAGTCTCACATCCCGAGTTGCGGTGATTGGCCGGTCGCATTCGTAGCCCTGGCTGCGCACTTGAGCGGCGACGTCGGCGGCGGGCGTTTGCGCGTAGGACAGCTGCGCCATTCCGGAGAACGCCGTGGAAACCGCCATGGACCCAAAGGCCGTTCGAAGTAACCAAACTCTCTTCATCGATAAACTCATGACACAGGCCCGCCGATCAAGGATTGCCCCGCGAGAAGGCGCGAAAGGACGCCTGGAGCAATCTCAATATCCAATATAGCACGATGCCGGGGGCGTTGGCGGGCTCGTCGGCCGACGCTGAACTCAAGACGCAGGACATGCGGCCCTAAATTCGTGCGGCGGTCTCATCGATTGACAGATAATGGCACTTAGCGGACCTGCAGGTCCCGTGGTAGCAATATCTGCATTTGGAAACCGACCAGGCGACGGATGCGAATCCTGTTCACATTGCTGATTGCGGCGTTGTTCGCTTCGACACAAAGCGCCGGAGCAGCGAAACTGACCGTCAAACAAGTGAGCGAAGTTCTCGTCAAGGCCACCTCGGGGCAGCCTGCCGACTTTTCGCACGAGGATCTCAGCTTCCTCGACTTGAGCGATCTCGATTTCAAGCGTGCGAAACTTGCCGGTGCGAACTTATATGGCGCCGACCTTTCGCACTCCGATTTGTCCGGCACCGATCTTTCGGGAGCAAATCTCGATCACGCGGTGATCACGAGCACAAATTTTGCCGGCGCAAATTTGGCCAGCGCAAGCTTATACGATATCGCCGCCTATTCGGCACTTGAACCATCTTCGTCCGAAGCTCCAAATTTCGCCAACGCGAACCTTTCAGGCGCGCACGTGATGGCTCGTTTGACCGGCGTCGACCTCCATGGCGCCAATCTGGCACACGTGCGCATGGGAATGGCAAGAGATCAATTGAAGACCACTCTCTGGAACGATCTCTCCGGCTGCAATCTTTCCAACGCCAATCTGATCGACGCCGATTTGCAGCGAGTGCATTTGACCTTCGCCATCCTGAGGAATGCGAATCTTTCGGGCGCCAATTTGACCTCGAGTGATTTGACACGCGCGGATTTAACCGGCGCGAATGTCGCCGGGGCTAACCTGACCGGCACCAATTTGGACGGAACTGTGATGCGCCAGGTCAAAGGCCTCGACACGGCAAAGGGATTCGATGATGCGCAAAACCGGGACAGGGCGGTTCGCTGAGATCTCCATTCGGCACGCGATCGTGTTCTCGATATTTGTCAGCGTGCTCGCTGTGGAGGCCTTGGGGTTGCAACCGGGGTTTGCACAGACAAAAGCGAAAGTCGCCGCCGAAACGGTCGATACTGCGCTTGTCCTCGCCGTGGATGTCTCCGAATCGATCGATGTGAAGCGATACGCACTCCAAATGGCGGGAATCGCCGAGACCTTCGAGGACCCGGATATTCAGCAGATGATTCTGTCCGGGCCAAATCACGCGATGTTCGTTGCATTGGTGGAATGGTCGAACAAGGCTTCCCTCACCATTCCATGGACATTGATCACCAGCCGCAGCGACGCGCAGGCCTTCGCCGAGGCGGTCAGGCGCGCGCCGCGCGCCGATAACCAGTTTACGTGCATGGCGCGCGGGTTACAGATCGTTCGGGACAAAGTGCTCCCGTTCCTGCCCGCTCCGGCCAATCGCACGATCGTTGACGTTTCCGGCGATGGCCGTGACAATTGCAACAGCAGACCACCGGTCGATGCTGTCCGCGATCAGCTGGTACTCGCCGGCGTCACGATCAACGGGTTGCCGATTCTCGAGGGCGACGAAGCCGGAACGCTTGAGGACTGGTACAGGGATCACGTCATCGGCGGCAATGGGGCCTTTCTTTTGCCGGCGCTCGGTTTCGACGATGTCAAACGCGCGATGAGAAAGAAATTTTTTGTTGAAGTGAGTTCTCGGTCCCCGTGAGGTAAGCCGGCTGGAGTCCCCCACATGAATTCTCCTCATGGCATTCGCCGTCACGATTGTTGCGATTGCAAGCCCGCAGCGCTTTACAGCCGCCGAGGCATCGTCATTGCGCTTGCATCCAGCGCCATGCTCGGCGTCGACGCACCGCCTGCCGCCGCCTACGTGCCGGCCGACGACGAACGGTTCATGCGCTTGGCGCTGGATGAAGCCCGGCAAGGCGACTACCCGTTCGGCGCGGTGATCGTGCGCGACGGAGAAGTGATCGCGCGCGGGCGTAATCTCGGAAAAGCCAGCGACGACCCGACCGCCCATGGCGAAATGGTTGCGATCCGCCGCTGCCTCGCCGATCGCGGCAGCGCGGCGCTGCGCGGCAGTGCGCTTTACACCTCCGGCGAGCCGTGCGCGATGTGCATGGGCGCGATCCTATGGAGCCGTGTCGGACGGCTCGTCTTTGCGGCCTCGGTCCAGCAATTGGCCACCAAGATCGATCAGATCATGGTGCCGACCGCCGATATCGCCGCGAAAGCGCCGTTCGCGCCGATCGCGATCTCCGCCGGCGTGCTCGCGGACGAGGCGATGAAGCTTTTCGATAAATGAGGATTTGGCGAACGTTAAGGACGCCGATCCTTGAGTGTTGCCATCGTAGGCAGATGCAAACCGCCCTCCTTCCTTTGGGGGATTGCCGGCGGCTTTCTTAATGCATAAATTAGTTTTTGCCTTCTGAAATGGAGGGCTCAATGAACAACGAGAACAAACAAAACGACGAAGCCGAGCTGCCAAGCAAGCTTGAATTCGAGGCGATTGATGCGAGTGGGATGTGGTTTGCCGCGGCGGCGGTGTTTGCCATTCTGGCCGCCGGCGTGATCGTCTACCGCGCCGCCAATAACGATATTCGCATCGCTTTGAGCGATACCGCCCCGGCGCCGCCGTCGAATTTGCGCTAGCCTTCGCGGCCATGCGCGGCCTGAGGCGTTCTAGGCGCGTCATTCTTAATCCGAAACGCTCCTTGCAACACGCTGGGGCGGCTGGGATTAATAGTGGCAGCCGCCCCGCGGTTTTGGTTGGACCTCGGGGTGGAGCGCAAAGCCGGATTGCAGATGGAACGCCAATCCGCCGAACGCTTGGCCGATCTGCTCATGTTGTCCTATGAGCCGATGTTCGCGTGGAACCTGGACGGGCCGATCGTGTTCTGGAATGCCGGAGCCGAACGCCTTTACGGATTCGCGGCGGACGAAGCAGTCGGGCGCATTAGCCACTCCCTTTTGCATACCAGATGGCCGATCGGATTTTTCGAACTGCGCTCGCTGCTCCGAAACGAGGGTTACTGGTCCGGCGAGCTACGCCACGTCTGCAAGGATGGCCGCGAAGTCATCGTCGACAGCCGGATGCAGCTGCTCAGTGACGGCACGGTGCTTGAAGTCAATCGCGACGTTACCGAGCGCAAAGAGATGGAAGCTGCGCTGCGCGAAAGCGAACAGCGCTTGCGTTACCTGGCGTCCATTGTCGAATCGAGCGACGACGCCATCGTCAGCAAAAACCTCGATGGCATCATCACGAGCTGGAACAGGGGTGCGGAGCGCGTGTTCGGCTACCGCGCGGAAGAGGCGATCGGCCAGCCCATCACAATCGTTATTCCGGAGGAGCGTCAAAGCGAAGAGCGTGACATCCTAACCCGCATCAGGCGCGGGGAACACATCGACCATTTCGAGACCGTGCGGCGGCGCAAGAACGGGGGCCTGATCGCTATTTCGCTGACGGTCTCTCCGGTTAAAAATGCCGAAGGCAAAATTGTCGGCGCGTCCAAGGTCGCGCGGGATATTACCGAGCAGAAGCGCAGCCAGGAGCAGATTGCCACGCTGGCGCGCGAAGCGGAGCATCGCAGTAAAAACATGCTTGCGAACGTGCAAGCAGCCGTCAATCTTTCTCACGCGGACAGCTGCGAGGGTTTGAAGCGGGCCATCGAAGGACGCATCCAGGCGCTCGCGAATGTTCACTCGCTATTTATCGAGTCGCGCTGGATCGGCGCCGAGCTATCCAGAATCGCGACCCAGGAGCTTGCGCCTTATGCCGAGAGGAACAAGGAGCGCGTGCGCTTGGATGGTCCACCGGTCCTGTTGGAGCCCAATACCGCCCAGGCCGTCGCTGTGACGCTGCACGAGCTGGCGACGAACGCGGCCAAGTACGGCTCTCTTTCCACGGCCGAAGGCCAAATCGACTTGAAATGGGTGCACGCGGCGGACGGACAATTGACCCTGCAATGGTTCGAGAGAGGCGGCCCGGCGGTGCAAGCGCCGGCGCGCCAGGGCTTTGGAACGCGAGTCATCGAACGACTGGTCGAACAGTTGAAGGGCAAGGCACGTTTCGACTGGCGCCCAGAGGGCCTTGTTTGCGAAATCACCCTTCCGGCGTGAATTCGGTTTCGCTTGCGCCTGCCCCGCGACCACTGACGGAATTTACGGCGCGTCGCCTTGGCGTTGAGTCGCGTAAACGTTTTTCAACTTGTGTTTTCTGTTTGTGCACTTCCGGCGTGTACGCAATGCGGCTTGCAGCCGCCATGAAAACGGCGGCAGAATACGGACCTGCTGGGGATGTTCAAATCAGGGCGATATTGCCATGAAGCATCCAGCCAGAAGCGACTTTCACGTCGTCGTCACCGAAGCGGGCGTGAGCGCCACCTTCAATCCGACGAACAGCACCTATAGTTTTCACAGACTCGCCGACGGCGACGACATCGCGCGCCTCGGAACCGGTCTCGTTCGCGGGCGTCCAGCACGCAGGACGCAACACCGGAGACTATGTGCCGCAAGAAGTTCAAGACATGGCGCAGCGTCTCGCGTCTGAATTCGCCGCCTCGGTTTGGTCGGTCCGAGAAACGCATGCACCTTCGGGGATTCGTAACGCGCCAACCGACGCTGCTGCGCATCCCGTCTCGCTCGCAAGCGTCCGATCCGCGAGACCCAGAGGCAACAGCAAGGCGCAGCGTGTTGCATCGGAAGTCGCCAAGACCCTTTGGCTCATTCAAAATTTGGACAAGGCAGATTGATCAAATTAAGCATGAATCATATGGAACGCTGCGATGAAGCATCCGCTGAGAAGCGACTTCGATACCGCCGTCACCGAGGCAGGCGTAAACGTCAGATTCAAGCCGACGAACTGCACCTATAGCTTTTTAAGGCTTCCCGGCACTAACGACATTTCGCGGCTGGGCCCGGTGTCGTTCGCGGGCGTCCAGCATGCGGCACGCGACACCGGAGACTATGCCGCGCAGGAAGTTCAGGACATGGCGCAGTGTCTGGCGTCGGAACTCACCGCGTCGGTGTGGGCGGTCGAAGGCGAGAACGAGACCGAGAAACAAACGCTGGTGACGCCTGTTTACCGAAAGCTGCAGGATCCCTGATTACCGGAAACTACGGCATCGGCCGCAGCATCCTAAACCTTCGTATAAGGGCTGCTCGCCAAGCTTTGACTATGACCCCCCGGCAACGCGGCTACCATTCGTTTTCGCTAAGCAATGCAAGAGGCCATAAGACCTACCTGATCGTCGTGCTTTGCAGTGTAACTGGAAAACGAACCCGGACTTGTGGGAGGTTCAGATGTCGCGTTCAAAGTTAACAGTTCGGCTAATCGCAACGATGATGTTTCTGTCGATCGGCTTCGTTCTTTATCCTCTAGGCCCCGCAAACGCCGCCATGTACTGCGCGGAACCAAGAGGGGCAACGGCCACGGGACAGCCCGATTGCTCATTTACGAGCCATAGAGCGTGTCGCGCGCATATCAGGGCTGCCGGAGGCGGGCACTGTTACAAATTGCGGCATTAGACATAACGCACGCGATGTGACGCGCGACTGTCGGCACCGCGCAGCGGCGCGCGCGGCTGCCGTCGCACGTCCAACGCGTACGCGGTCTGCCTTTGAAATGTTCCGCTTGCCGCAAAGGCGCGGCACAGGCGTCTTTAATAGTCCCTGAGATTGCTGCGCTGCCGCCCTCGTCCCGTCAAATCGTGATGCCTTCATCCGAATGCGATATCAATCAAGCGAAGCCAGAGGGACAGATGTATTCCGAAAGTCCGCCTCTCAGCGATGTGTATTCCGAGCACGATGTCGACGGTTCCGGTCTCGATGCCGATCGCGTTCACTGGGTCAGCGGCAGCTCGCGTCGCCCCTCGGGGTTCAAGAGCGATCGGTTCGCCAGCCCCGGACCATCGACGACGCGGCGTCTATTTCGCACCCTTGCCCGCTTTTGCGCCGCCGTTCTCATCGGCGTCGGAGCCACGCTTGCTTGGCAGTACTATGGCGGCGCGATCGGGTTTTGGGCGCCATCGCTCGCCTGGCTGTTACCCGCACCCCCGCCCGCCCCCGCAGTAACGTCTGTGGAATTGCAGACGCAACTTAAGCCTTCGGCGCTCGATCTCGCCATCGTGAGACGCAGCGTAGAGCTGCTCGCCAACAATCAAGAACAGCTCGCCCGCAAACAAGACCAATTGGCGCAGGCCATCGCGACGGTGCAGTTGGCTGAGCAGGACATCAGTCAGCAAATCTTAGCCATAGCACCGCCCGCACCGAAGGTGCGCGTCCCGCCACCCAAATCGCCGCAACCGCCGGCGCAATAACCGACGCGCTCCCGCATTCTCGCGTGCCGCCGCCGCAAGCGAGAGAGGCGGCCGACGGCGCGCGTCCATTGTTTACGTAGCTGATGGTCGCGGACGTGCCAGTGCGAGTGCGCAGCGGTTCAGTAGCGTGTACAGGCGGAAGTTCGTTCGGAGCGGCAGGACCTGTTGTCGCCTCGTCTGTCACCGATTTTCGTGAAGTTTTTCAGCTGACGCTTTCAGTTTGTGTACCGGCGCAATAATACGGCGCGCGCCCCTCTGTGAATCGACGCGAATGACCATGGCGGACCGCAATGGCAAACTCATCGCCGTTTCTTTTTCTTGGGACTCACAGGCGGTTTTGTGCCCTCGATTTCCTTGAAAGTTGCGACAGACTTGTACAGATGATATCCGCGGCTTTTGATGTTTTTCTCTGCTTCCAACGAAACTTTCTCCACCGTTTTGGCCACATTCCAATTTTCCTCTTTTGCCTCCGAAGGCAAGGTGGATCCTGCGGGAATTATAAGGCGATAATCCGGTTTTTTGCTATGCTGGTAAATCCTGAACATAAGGACCCTCCATCGTGGCGAGCTAAATAATTCTACACAAGCTGTCCTGTTTACACCACCATCATGGCAAGAGACCTCTCGGCGCGGATTCAATCTCGAGCGGCTCCCAACCTCCCATCCAGAATCTTAATCCGATATTGCAAATCAAACTTTGCGCGCAGTAGCGCAACCGGTTGTTCTGTGAGCTTCTTTGTTTCGATTAAATTCGCCCCCGTACCAAGCTGTTCGATTAAACCGCAAGCGTCTTTTGGCCTGAGATAGAGTCGAAAGCGTGCGGCAGTTTTTTACAAGGGGGAATGGTCGGAGTGGCAGGATTTGAACCTGCGACCCCCTCGTCCCGAACGAGGTGCTCTACCAGGCTGAGCCACACTCCGACTGACAGGCGGCTTATACAATCGCGATTTTGCCCCGGCAAGTCGCCGTTTTTCCGTATCCCGTCGTGTATGCCGGGCCTGCGACCGTGTTATCTAGGGCGCGATCGGTTCGGGTTCAATCATGCTCCGGGCAGCGAAGTGGCAATGACGGTCCCATTGACGGCGCGCGTGCTGCCGGCGGGCGCCGATGCGATCGCCGAAGCGGTGCGCGTTCTTAAAGCCGGCGGGCTTGTCGCCTTTCCGACCGAGACGGTCTATGGGCTCGGCGCCGACGCCGGGAACGGCCAGGCGGTGGCGCGGCTCTATGCCGCGAAAGGAAGGCCCGCTTTCAATCCCCTGATCGCGCATGTCTCCGCCCCATCCGCGGCGCGAAAGCTTGCCCGGTTCGACGCTGCGGCGGAACAGCTTGCGGCGGCGTTCTGGCCGGGGCCGCTGACGCTGGTTCTGCCCAAGGCAGCGGACTGCCCGGTCGCGGAGCTCGCCACCGCCGGCCTCGACAGCATCGCCGTGCGGGTGCCCACGCATCCGGTCGCGCAAGACATTCTCCGCAGCTTTAAGGGAGCGCTCGTTGCGCCGTCGGCGAACCGCTCCGGCCATGTTTCGCCGACAACGGCCGCCCATGTGCTCGCCGATCTCGGCGGGCGGATCGATCTCGTTGTCGACGGCGGGGCAACGCAGCTCGGGATCGAATCCACGATTGTGGCTTGCCTCGGTGCGCCGGTGCTGCTGCGGCCCGGCGGCGTGCCGAGGCAAGCGATCGAGCGCGTTTTGCAGCAAAAGCTCCGCGAAGCGCCCGATATCGGCGCTGCAAGCGACGCACCGCGCGCGCCGGGCATGCTGGCGTCGCACTATGCGCCGCGCACGCCGTTGCGGCTCGATGTCAAACGGCTCGAACCGGGCGAAGCCCTGCTGGCCTTCGGCCCCTCGCTCGCCGCCGGGGCCGAGCGAGCGGCGAAAGTACTGAACCTTTCCGCGCGCGGCGATTTGAGCGAAGCGGCGGCGAATCTCTTCTCCCATTTGCGCGCGCTCGACGCGGCGGGCGCGCGCGCGATCGCGGCGATGCCGATCCCCCGCGAAGGCCTCGGCGAAGCGATCAACGACCGTTTGCGGCGCGCCGCCGCGCCACGCTAACGCTAAGGTTTGACGTGGTTCTTGGCGCAACTTCTCGGCGCACTTATTGGCGCAACTTGTTGCCGCAAATCTTGGCGAAATGCCGCGCTTGCCTCGCGCCCGGCCGGCTGTCATTTTTCGTAAAACCAACCGCAGAGAACGCCATGCTCGACAAGCCGAAGAACGGACTAGGCAAGGCCATCAGTCCCGACGTATTGGCGCGCTTCACCGCGATCGTCGGCGAGAAATATGCCATCACCGATCCGCAACTCAAGGCGCCCTATCTCGTCGAAATGCGCGACCTGTTCGAGGGACATTCGCCGATGGTGCTGCGGCCGGGGACGGTCGCCGAGGTCTGCGCGATTCTTAAGCTCGCCAACGAGACGGTGACCCCGATCGTGCCGCAAGGCGGCAATACCGGGCTCGTCGGCGGCCAAATTCCGCGCGGCAACGAGATCGTGCTTTCGCTCAACCGGCTCGATCGCATCCGCGAGGTCGATCCGACCTCTTACACCATCACCTGCGAGGCCGGCGTCACCTTGCAGCGTGCGCGCGAGGCTGCCGCCGAAGTGGACCGGCTCTATCCGCAACTGCTTCCGTCGGAAGGCAGCTGCACCATCGGCGGCAATCTGTCGACCAATGCCGGCGGCACTACGGCGATCGCGCACGGCATTGCGCGCTCGCATGCGCTTGGCATCGAAGTCGCGCTGGCCGACGGGAGGCTTCTCAACAATCTCAACAAGCTGAAAAAGGACAATACCGGCTACGACCTGAAAAACCTGTTCATCGGTGCGGAAGGCACGCTCGGCGTCATCACCGCGGCCGTGCTGCGGCTCGTGCCGCGGCCGCGTTCGGTCGAGACCGCCTTCGCCGGCGTTGCGTCGGCGGAAGCCGCGCTCGAACTTCTCGGCATCGCGCAGGAGCGCACCGGCGGCGATGTGACGAGTTTCGAGATCATGACGCGGGAGGGAATCGAACTCGTCTTGCGTTACGGACAAGGTTGCCGTGATCCGCTCGCTTCGTTGCATCCCTGGTACGTGCTGATGGAACTATCGTCGCAGCGGCGCGAGGGCTTGCGCGAGGTGCTCGAGGCAGTGCTCGCTGACGCGCTGGAACGCGGCCTCGTGCTCGACGCCACCATCGCCGAGAGCATCGAACAGGGCAAAGCGTTCTGGCGCGTGCGCGAAATGTTCGGCGAGGTGCAGCGCTTTGCCGGCGGCTCGATCAAGCACGATATTTCCGTGCCGGTCGCCGCGGTGCCGGCCTTCATCAAGGAAGCCAATGCCGCGGTCACCGCGCTTA
>DASPTX010000095.1:0-62158 GCA_035623195.1 Xanthobacteraceae bacterium
AATAGCGGAGAGAGGAAGAGCGCGCCCGCCGATGGTCGTTCTCAACAAGATCTACACGCGCACCGGCGACGACGGCACGACCGCGCTCGGTACCGGCGAACGGCGCAAGAAATTCGATCTGCGGATCGCCGCCTATGGCACGCTCGACGAGGTCAATGCCGCGATCGGCGTCGCACGGCTGCATACCACCGGCGACGCTGCGCTCGATACCGCGCTGTCGCGTATCCAGAACGATCTGTTCGACGTCGGGGCCGATCTGTGCACGCCCGGGCGCGGAAAAGGACCTGGCGGCGCGCGGCTCACCGTCACCGACAAGCAGGTCGCCTGGCTCGAGGCCGAAATCGACCGGCTCAATGCCGACCTTGCCCCCTTGCGGTCGTTCGTTCTGCCGGGCGGCAGCGCCGCGGCAGCCTATCTGCATCTCGCCCGCACTGTCTGCCGTCGCGCCGAACGGCTGATTGCCGAGCTTAAGGAGAAACCGCAGGAAAGCGTCACGCCGGAAGTGCTGAAATACGTCAACCGGCTGTCCGACTACCTTTTCGTCGCGAGCCGTTACGCCAACGGCAAGGGCTCAGCCGACGTGCTCTGGAAGCCCGGAGAACACCGCTAGCGGCGTTGACCGGAGCGACCATGGCCGGTAGGTTGCTGCACCGCAGCAGCGCGCCTAATCCGCAGGGCGCGAGCGCACGAATAAAAACAGCAGCAGCCGATCCTCATGAAAATTCTAGTGCCCGTGAAACGGGCGATCGACAAGGACGTGAAAATCCGGGTCAAGGCGGACGGTTCCGGCGTTGAGCTCGGCAACGTCAAAATGTCGATGAACCCGTTCGATGAAATCGCCGTCGAGGAAGCGATCCGGCTGAAGGAGGCCGGCAAGGCGACCGAGATCGTTTGCGCCTCGATCGGGCCGGCGCAGGCGGCGGAAACGATCCGTACTGCGCTCGCCATGGGCGCCGATCGCGGCATCCTGGTGAAAGTCGACGCCGCGGTCGAACCACTTGCCGTCGCCAAAATCCTCAAAGCCATTGCCGAAGCGGAAAAGCCCGGTTTGATCATCATGGGCAAACAGGCGATCGACGACGACTGCAATCAAACCGGACAGATGCTCGCGGCGCTGCTCGGCTGGCCGCAGGGCACTTTCGCCTCCAAGGTCGCGCTCGACGGCGAGGCGCTTCTGGTCACGCGCGAGGTGGACGGCGGGTTGCAGACGGTCAAGCTCAAAATCCCCGCGATCGTGACGACCGATCTGCGGCTCAACGAGCCACGCTATGCGTCCCTGCCCAATATCATGAAGGCAAAGAAAAAGCCGATCGAGGGAAAGACCGCCGCGGATTACGGCGTCGATACCAAATCGCGGCTGGAAGTAATCAAGACCGCCGAGCCGCCGGCGCGCAAAGCCGGCATCAAGGTCAACAACGTCGCCGAGCTCGTCGAGAAACTCATAGAAGCGGGAGCGGTTTAGTGGCGATGCGTTTTGAAATCTTTTCCGCTCATTCCCGCGTAAGCGGGAATCTACGCTGGGACGAATACGAATGAGAAGCCGATCCGCCAGCACCGACCGGACGCTGTGATGCCGACTTTATTACTTGCCGAGCACGACAACGCCGCGCTCAAGGACGCGACCAACAAGGCGCTGACCGCCGCCAAGGTGCTTGGCGCCGATGTGCACGTTTTGGTCGCCGGTCATCATTGCAAGGCGGTCGCACAGGCCGTGGCCAAGCTCGACGGTGTCGCCAAAGTGCTGCTCGCGGACGCGCCCGCTTACGAACATATGCTGGCCGAGCCGACCGCCGCGCTGATCGTTGCACTCGCCGGCCCTTACGAGACCTTGATGGCGCCGGCCACCACCACGGGCAAAAATATCATGCCGCGCGTGGCCGCCTTGCTCGATGTGATGCAAATATCGGATATCATCAAAGTCGCGGCGCCGGATACGTTCGAACGCCCGATCTATGCCGGCAACGCCATCCAGACGGTTCGCTCGCACGATAAAAAGCGGGTGATAACCGTGCGCACGGCGGCATTCCAGGCGACAGGCGAGGGCGGTTCGGCCGCGGTCGAGCCGGTCGCCGCCGCAGCGGATCCGGGTGCTTCCGGCTTTGTCGGTGAGGAGCTTTCAAAGTCCGAGCGACCGGAATTGACCTCGGCCAAGATCATCATTTCCGGCGGCCGGGCCATGCAAAACCGGGAAAACTTCACCAAATATATCGAGCCGGTGGCCGACAAGCTCGGCGCGGCGATCGGTGCGTCGCGCGCCGCTGTCGATGCCGGCTATGCGCCGAACGATTGGCAGGTCGGACAAACCGGAAAGGTGGTGGCCCCCGACCTCTATATCGCGGTCGGCATTTCCGGCGCTATTCAGCATCTCGCCGGGATGAAGGATTCGAAAGTGATTGTGGCGATCAACAAGGACGAGGAAGCGCCGATTTTCCAGGTCGCGGATTACGGCCTGGTGGCGGACCTTTACCAAGCCCTGCCGGAGCTCGCGGCGGAGCTGGAAAAGGTTAAGCGCTGACGCAACTGGCGCCTCGGCCGGGATCGTCGTAGAGTTGAGTAGGGTGAATCGAAATGGTCGAGGTTAAAGAGCGTACCAAGGAACGGAGCGGCTCGCGTGCGCAGCCGACGCCTGGCGATGAGAGGGGCGGCGCGGCTCCGTTTCGCAAGATCGGCGTCATCGGCGCCGGTCAGATGGGCAACGGCATTGCCCACGTCTGCGCGCTGTCGGGCTTCCAGGTTCTGCTCAACGATGTCGCCGCCGATCGCATCTCGGAAGGCTTGGCCACCATCAGCGGTAACTTGGCGCGGCAGGTCAGCCGGCAGCGCATTAGCGACGAACAGCGGCAGGCGGCAATCAAACGCATTTCGCCAGCCGAAACGCTTGACGATCTCGCCGAATGCGATCTCGTCATCGAAGCCGCGACTGAAAAAGAAGACATCAAGCGCAAGATCTTCGCCTCGCTGTGTCCGTTGCTGAGGCCCGAGACCATTATCGGCACCAATACGTCTTCGATCTCGATTACGCGTCTTGCCGCCACGACCGATCGGCCGGAACGCTTCATCGGCATCCATTTCATGAATCCGGTGCCGCTGATGGAGCTCGTCGAGGTTATCCGCGGTATCGTAACGGACGACGCGACCTTCGAATCGACCAAGCAATTCATCTCCAAGCTCGGTAAGCGGATCGCGGTGGCGGAGGATTTCCCCGCCTTCATCGTAAACCGCATCCTGCTGCCGATGATCAACGAGGCGATCTACACGCTGTATGAAGGCGTCGGCAATGTCGAAGCCATCGATACCGCGATGCGGCTCGGTGCGCACCATCCGATGGGGCCGCTGGAACTCGCCGATTTCATCGGGCTCGATACGTGCCTGTCGGTCATGCAGGTTTTGCACGAGGGCTTGGCGGATTCGAAATACCGTCCATGCCCGCTCCTGGTGAAATATGTCGAAGCCGGATGGATGGGACGCAAAACGCAGCGCGGCTTCTACGACTACCGCGGCGAGAAGCCGGTGCCGACGAGATAATCAGGAATCAGATGTCAGTGATCAGTAATCAGAATCGCTTCCGATCACTGATCTCTGAATACTGACTCCTGATTACTGACTCCTGATTACTGACTCCTGATTACTGACTCCTGATTACTGACTCCTGTTCACGCTGCCGCCGGCATTTGCGCGGCGGTTTCGCGCCAGCACGGCAGCGCCGAGACGCGTGCGAACCAGTCGCGGATGTGCGGGTAGGGCTGCAGCGGCAAGTTTGCCTTCTCGGCGTAGAACAGCGGCGACGCCGTGGCAAAGTCCGCGATCGTGAGCGCATCGCCGACAAGGTATTTTTGCTTCGCCAGATGCGCATCGAGCATGCCGGCTTCCTTGCCGAAGGCGTCGGCGCCTTTGGCGATCGCGGCCTGGTCGGGTTCGCCGAGATTGAGCATTTTCTTGACGAAGCGTTCGAACAGCAGCGGCACGCAGGCGTCCCGGTTCCAATGCGCCAGAGTCCAGCTCTGCCAGCGCGTAATGTCGGCGCAGGTGCGAGTGTCGTTCGGCCACAACGAACTCGTTTTTTTGCCGGCGATATATTGCATGATCGCCAGTGTTTCCCACAGCTTGAAATCGCCGTCGACCAAGGTCGGCGTGCGGCCGGTCGGATTGAGCGCGAGAAAGGCCGGCGTGTGCGAATCGCCCTTGGGAAGATCGACAAAAACGAATTCGAGCGGCACGCCGAGATGAGCCGCCAGCGCGCGGACCTGCCAAGTATTCGGTGAGGGCGGAAAGCCATAAAGTTTCATGGTCGACTCCTTGGTTGACAACGGACGACAGACGACAGACGAGAGACGGCGGCGATAAACAACGCGATCTGCGGAACTTCCCAGCCGATTATTCCGTCGTCTGTCCTCCGCTACTCGCAGCACGAACCCGAAGTTTTCGGTTGCTGATAGGACGCGGCCTTATCGACCACCGCGCCTTCGTAGCGGTCGTGGTGACGAACCCAGGCCATCGACCAGGCCAGTCCCTCCTCGTCGCGGCCCTTCGGCGCCAGATCGAGAAAATTGTACGCGCCGATCAAGATATCGAGGCCCCGACCGTAGGTCGAATAAGTGTGAAACACCTCGCCGGCGGCGTTCTTGAAGAACACGCTGGCGCCGGGGCGCTCCTCGCTCGGGAAATTCTCGATGAGTTCGTAATTGTACATCACCTTGCCGCCGGCTTTTTCCTGCGGCGAGATCGAAACCTGATAGTCATAGTTGAAGTCGCTGCCGAACGACGACACCCATTTGAAGCGCCAGCCCATCCGCCGCTTGAACGCTTCGATTTGCCGCAACGGCGCGCGCGATACGACGACGAAGGAAACGTCGCGCTGCGCGAGATGGATGATGGCCCCGTCGAAATGATCGGCGAGGAGCGAACAGCTCGGGCACCCCGCTTCCCAGTCGGGGCCGAGCATGAAGTGATAGACGATCGACTGGCTTTTGCCGCAGAACAAATCCGCAAGCGATTGCTTGCCGTCGGTCGTGTCGAAAACGTAATTCTTGTCGACTCTCTCCCACGGCAGTTCGCGGCGTTTGCGGGCCAGCGCGTCGCGGGCGCGGCTGAAAGCTTTCTCCTCAACGAGATAGGCTTTACGCGCCGCAGTCCATTCGTCATGAGAAACGATCTTATGCGGTTCCATGTCGCGCTCGCTCCTTTTCGTTTCGTTCTGTTCCTCACGATGCCGGCGTCATCCAGCCGACTCCGGCGCCGCCCGGCTCTTGCAGGATCACGATGCGGCCCACGCCGGGGATGTCGAAGGCAGGCTTCATCACCTTGGCACCGGCGGCAACGGCCTTTTTGATGCGGGCATCGACGTCGTCCACGGCGATGTAAGGCATCCAACCTTCGGGCACGCCCGCATAATCGGCGCCGCTGATGTCGAATATGCCGCCCACCGGTTCATCGCCCACCTTGGCGAGCCAATAGCTGCCGCCGCCGGGCATCGGCATCGCGTCGAAGCTCCAGCCCAATGTGTCGCCGTAGAACTTCTTTGCTTTGGCGACGTCGCGCGCCATCAATTCGTTCCAATAAAACTTTCCGTGTGTGGACATTGAGAACTCCTAACCGATCTATTTCTCCCGATATTCGTGAGGTGCACAGAACACCATGTAGGGTACCCGGCGATCGTAACAAAACGGCGACCCCATGAACCCTTTAGGCAACGAATTTCTCCAGCTTGTCGAGGGCGCCGTTCCAGCCATTGCGATGACGGTCGCGTGCCTCTTCGTCGAAGAATTGCTCGTGCGTGAGCGTCAGCAACGAGCCCTCGCCATCGGGTTTGATTTCGACCGTCACCAAGGACTCGCGCTCCGGGGTACTTTTCCAGGCCCAGGTGAAGACGAGCTTCTGGTTCGGCACGAATTCGCGATAGACTCCGCTGACGTCGTGCTCTTCGCCGGCGGGGCTCTGCATCAGCCAGCGGTAGTGGCCGCCGGGCCGCGGCTCGCATTCGACTTTGAGCACCTTGACCTCGCCCGGTCCCATCCAACCCTTCACCTTTTCCGGATCGGTCCACGCCGCGAAGACTTTCGCCGGCGGCGCCTTGAACCGGCGCTTGATCGTGAGACTCGGTTTGGTGGCTGCTTGGACTGCCATGATTCATCCTCCAGATATGCGGCGAGGCTTGAAAGTCGATCGGACCAGAATTTCTCATAACGGTTGAGCCACTCGAAGGCGTCGCGCATCGGTTCCGCTTCGAGGCGACAGGCGACGGTGCGGCCGGTCTTGGTGCGCGCGACGAGGCCGGCGTCCGACAACACGTCGAGATGCTTCATGATCGCGGGCAGCGACATCGAAAACGGCGCTGCGAGTTCGCTCACCGACAGACCCGGTTCCTGCGCCAACCGCATGACGAGGGCGCGTCGCGTCGCGTCCGAAAGCGCGGCGAAAGTACGGTCGAGCGGGGCGCCTGAAAACTTTACCATTTGGTTAAGTATAGGCGCGATGGCGGCGATGTCAACCCGGTCCAGTGTCATTTCGAAGAGCAAATACGGAACAGCGAGATTGTTCCGTTAAGGGTCTTGCAATGCGGACGGCGCCGGCCAGGTTTACGGACCCGCGATCGCCGCACGCACAAGCTTGACGCCGTCGTCGCTTGCCCATTCGGCGGGACCAGCCATGGTGCCGATCGCGCAGCCCGAACGATCGACCATGACGGTCGTTGGCATGCCGAACGCCTTGCCGGCGGTTTTCAGAGCCTCGAAGACTTGCGCGCTCGGATCGGAATAATAGGCAAGGTGCGTGACGCCGACCTCCTTGAGGAACGCGAGCGGCTTTTGCGGGTCGCGGGTGTCGATGTTAACGGCGACGACTTGAAAATCCGCACCGCCGAGGATGGCCTGCAAGGCGTCGAGCGCCGGCATTTCGCGGCGGCAGGGCACGCACCAGGTCGCCCAGAGATTGAGAAGAACGGTCTGGCCGCGCCAGTCGGCGAGCGCGACATCGCGGCCCTGCGCGTCCTTAAACGCTAGATCGGGCAGCCGGGAGGGCGTTTGCGCCACCGCGAGCGCCACCACTTCGCCATGCGCCAGGGGCGCAATGCGCCTTGCGGCGTTAACCGCAGCTTGACAGGCGACGTCGGCCGGATTGCTTCGCCAGTGCGCAATCCCGTATACCCCCGCTAGGACGGCCAGGATCGCGACAGCCGCGACGCCGGAAAGCAGGCGCAGACGGCCGATTTTCTGTAGGAGCGGTACGGATTGCTCGGTCATGACGATATCGGTTTCAGCTTTAGCTTCATGAGCATTTTGTCATGAGCAACGCAATGTGGGGCGGACGCTTCGGTTCGGGTCCCGACCCGATCATGGAGGACATCAACGCTTCCATCGATTTCGATCGCCGCCTTTACCGGCAGGACATCGCCGCCAGCAAGGCGCATGCGGCGATGCTGGCGAAAAAGGGCATCATCGCGGCGCAAGATGCAAAGCGGATCGCTCACGGTCTAGACACGATCCTGTCAGAGATCGATGCCGGCAAATTCGCCTTCAAACGCGCGCTCGAAGACATTCATATGAATGTCGAGAATAGGCTCGCCGAGCTGATCGGTCCGGCGGCCGGGCGCCTGCACACCGCGCGCTCGCGTAACGATCAGGTCGCGACCGATTTCCGGCTCTGGATACGCGACGCAATCGATGAGATCGACGCCGCGCTCGCCGGTTATCAGATTGCGCTGGCGCGGAAGGCGCTGACGCACGCGGCCACCGTTATGCCGGGTTTCACGCACCTGCAGCCGGCACAGCCGGTGACGTTCGGGCATCACTTGCTCGCCTATGTCGAAATGGCGGCGCGCGACCGCGGCCGGTTCGCCGATGCGCGCAGGCGGCTCAATGAATCGCCGCTCGGATCGGGCGCGCTCGCCGGCACGTCGTTTCCGATCGACCGCGCCATGACCGCCAAAGCACTCGGCTTTGTCCGTCCGACGGCGAACTCCCTCGACGCCGTCGCCGACCGGGATTTCGTGCTCGAGACGCTGTCGGCCTGCGCGATCGCCGCCGTGCATCTGTCGCGGCTTGCCGAGGAAATCGTGGTGTGGTCCTCGCCGCTTACCGGGCTCGTCCGGCTGTCCGACAAGTTCACCACCGGCTCCTCGATGATGCCGCAGAAGCGCAATCCGGACGCGGCCGAGCTCGTTCGCGCCAAGACCGGCCGCATCGTCGGCGCGCTGGTGGCGTTGATGATGGTGATCAAGGCGTTGCCGCTCGCCTACCAAAAGGATTTGCAAGAGGACAAGGAAGGCGCGATGGACGCCATCGGCGCGCTCGCGCTCTCGCTCACCGCCATGACCGGCATGGTGTGCGATATGGAGCCGGACATCGAACGGATGGCGGCGGCGGCGGGCGAGGGCTATTCGACCGCCACCGACCTCGCCGACTGGCTGGTGCGCACGCTAAAGCTGCCGTTCCGCGAGGCGCATCACGTCACCGGCCGCATCGTGGCCAAGGCGGCGGAGGAGGACGTTGCGCTCGACAAGCTGTCGCTTAAAGCCATGCAGGCGGTCGAGCCGCGCATCACCAAGGCGGTCTTCGGCGTTCTTTCGGCCGCCAATTCCGTCAAAAGCCGCGCCGTTTACGGCGGCACCGCGCCCAAAAACGTGCGCGTGCAGGCCAAGCGCTGGCTCGATCGGCTTGGAACCAAGCCGCAACCTGCCGGCAAGGTTTAGCCGACACAATATCGCCGCGCCGGTAAGGTGTAGTGGGCTTTGCCGGCTAAGCTTCGGGGGCTCATTTGATCTGCGCATCGCGATGTCCGCTCATTCCCGCGCGAGCGGGAATCCAGCACCGGGTCCCTCCTATCGCGTGGGCGACCGGACGCGCTTGCATGCCGGCGCTTGTTGCGCTGAGCGTTGCTGCGCTTACGCTTTCCGCCTGCGGCCGCACCGGGCCGCTCGAGCCGCCGCCCGGGCCCGCGGCTGCGCCGGTGCCGAGCGCGCAGCTGAGCCAGGCGAGGCAGCCGGACGGCTCGCCCCTGCCGGGTGCGGCGGAGCAGGCTGCCGCGCAGAAGACCGGCTTCGACGCGCAGGGCAATCCCGTGGCGACAGTCGGCCAGAAACGGCCGTTCTTCCTCGATCCGATCCTGCAATAGTACGGCGCAGCCATCGGCGTTGTGCCCTCTCCCCTCGCACGAGAGGGCGCGCTAAGCAGGCCTCGGCTTTACGAAGCAGCCGTATTAAACACGTGTCATGCATCACTTCGCCTATCACGACGACACGCTGCATGCGGAAGCGGTCGATCTCGCCGCGCTGGCGGATGCCGTCGGCACGCCGTTTTATTGCTATTCGACCGCGACCATCGAGCGGCACTACAAGGTGTTCACCGCCGCCTTTGCCGATGTCGACGCGCTCGTCTGCTTTGCGCTTAAGTCGAACTCGAACCAAGCCGTGATCGCGACGCTTGCCCGGCTTGGCGCCGGGGCCGATGTCGTCTCCGAAGGCGAGCTTCTGCGCGCGCGCTCGGCCGGAATTCCGCCGGAGAAAATCGTGTTCTCCGGCGTCGGCAAGACCGCGCGCGAGCTCGCGCTCGCGGTCGAGCAAAATATCCTTTGCGTCAATGTGGAGTCCGAGCCCGAGCTTGAGCTGCTCGCCTCGATCGCCGCCGCCAAAGGCTGCACCGCCGCTGTTTCGATCCGCGTCAATCCGGACGTCGATCCCAAAACCCACGCCAAAATCGCGACCGGCAAAGCCGAAAACAAGTTCGGCGTTCCGATCAGCCGGGCGCGCGAGGTCTATCGCCGGGCCGCGAAGCTCAGCGGCGTGCGCGCCGTCGGCGTCGACATGCATATCGGCAGCCAGATCGTGGAGCTTGAACCGTTTCGCGATGCCTTTTCGCTGCTGGCGGAATTTGTCGGCACGCTGCGCGCCGACGGACACACCATTTCACACGTCGATATCGGCGGCGGGCTCGGCATTCCCCATCGCGACGATAACGACACGCCGCCCGATCCCGGCGCCTACGCCGCGATCGCCAAGCGCGCGACGCAAAATCTCGGCTGCAAGCTCATTCTAGAACCGGGCCGGGTCATCGTCGGCAATGCCGGCATTCTGGTCACGCGGGTGCTGTATGTGAAGCGCGGCGACGCCAAGACATTCGTCGTGGTCGATGCCGGAATGAACGATCTCATCCGCCCGACGCTCTACGACGCCCATCACGATATTCGTCCTATCCGCGAGCCGAAGCCGGGCGGCCGGCGAATCATTGCCGACGTGGTCGGGCCGGTTTGCGAGTCGGGCGACTTCTTCGCGCTGGACCGCACCATTGCCGAGCCACGGGCCGGCGAGTTGTTCGCGCTGATGACCGCTGGCGCGTATGGGGCGACCCAGGCGGGTACCTATAATAGCCGCCCGCTTATCCCCGAAGTCCTTGTTCGTAAAGCGGAATGGGCGGTGGTCCGGCCGCGTCAGACGCTCGAAGATTTGATCGCGCTCGACCGCCTTCCGCCTTGGCTCTGATTTTGCTTATTGGGCGTTATCGCGGCGCACGAACGGCTCAAGCGCCGTCGCAAGCGGCATCTTGAGTGCCATGAACCGGCCCTCATGTTAGCCTCTGTTATCGTGACGGACTAACCGGAAAACCTCTGTGACGGAACTGCCTGTGGCTCAACCCATCGAGCGGAGCACGATCGAACCGGCGGCGCGGTTAAGGCTCGCCGCGACGGCGTGGCGCGCGCGCTGGGCCATCTTTTGGGAACGGCTGTGGCCGCCGCTCGCGGCGCTCGCGACCGCGATCGGGTTGTTCCTAGCGCTGTCCTGGCTGGGCCTTTGGCTGTGGCTACCGCCGCTTGGCCGCGCCGCCGTGCTGGCGTTGCTCGGGGCGCTGACCGTCTGGGCCGCATTTCCGTTCGTCTTTCTGCGCTTGCCGGGCGCACGCGACGCGCTGCGCCGGATCGATCGCGCCAGCGGGTTGAGCCACCGCCCGGCAACCGCGATCGCTGACCGGCTCGCGGTCACCGCGCACGATCCCCATTCGCTCGCGCTGTGGAATGCCCATGTTGAGCGCGCCCTGCAGTCCGCCCGCGCGCTCAAGGCCGGCACGCCGTCGCCGGGCGTCGCCTGGCGCGATCCTTATGCGCTGCGCGGCCTGATCCTGATCGCCTGCATCGCCACTTTCATCGCCGCCGGTGGCGAGCGCTGGAAACGGATCGCGGCGGCGTTCGATTGGCAGGGCGTCGTGCTGCCGGCGGATTTCCGCGTCGATGCCTGGGTCACGCCGCCCGCTTATACCGGCCGGCCCCCGATCATCCTGCCCGGCATCCATCCCGGCGAGACGACGGTCGCCTCCACGCAAAGCGAAGGCCCGATCAGCGTGCCGGTGAACTCGACATTGATCGTGCGCTCGACCGGCAAGGTCAATCTCGATATCGCCGGTTCGGGCGGCGTCATGCCCGCAAAGGACGCCGTCAACCCGCCGGCCGGCACGAAGGAGCGCCGCTTTACGATCACCGCAACCGGCACGGCGGCGCTGCGCGGCGCCGGCGAAGACCTGGTTTGGCCGTTCAACGCTATCCCCGACAAGCCGCCGACGATCGAACTGGTCAAGGATCCCGAGCAGCAGGTCCGCGGATCCTTGCTGTTGTCCTACCGGCTCGAAGACGATTACGGGGTGACCGAGGCGCAGGCCACTTTCGCCCGCAAGGATGAGGCAAGCGAGGTGGGCGTGCCGCCGCATCCGCTTTATGGCCCGCCCGACTTCGCGCTGGTCCTGCCGCAAGCGCGCACCAAAAACGGGATCGGCCAGACGATCAAAGATCTGACCGACCATCCCTGGGCGGGCGCGGAGGTGACCATGACGCTGGTCGCCCATGACGAAGGCGGCAATGAGGGCAAGAGCGAGCCCTTTACGTTCCGCTTGCCGGAGCGCGTTTTCACCAAGCCCGTTGCTCGCGCTTTGATCGAACAGCGCCGTAATCTCGCGCTCGACGCCAATACGCGGCCGGGCGTCATCACCGCGCTCGATGCGCTCGCCATTGCGCCGGAAAAATTCACGCCCGAGGCCGGCGTCTATCTCGGGCTGCGCTCGCTCTATTGGTCGCTGGTGCGCGCCAAAACCGACGACGATCTGCGCGACGTAGTGCAACGGCTGTGGCAAATGGCGGTCGGCATCGAGGATGGCGATATGGCCGACGCGCAGGAGGCTCTGCGCAACGCCGAGAATGCGCTGCAGCAGGCGCTCGATCGCGGCGCCAGCGACCAGGAGCTCAAGGCGCTGATGGATCAGTTGCGCGCGGCCATGGACCGTTTCATGCAAGCCATGGCGGAGCAGCTGAAAAAAAATCGCGAGCTTTCCCGTCCGCTCAATCCCGATAGCCGCGTTCTTAGCTCCCGCGATCTGCAGAACATGCTCGATAAGCTCGAGAATCTCGCGCGCAACGGCGCCAAGGATGCCGCGCGGCAACTTCTGCAGCAGCTCGAACAGATGATGGAAAATCTGCAGATGGCGACGCCGGACATGAACGAGGGCGACGACGATATGATGTCGGCGCTCGACGATCTAGGCGATATGATCCGCCAGCAGCAGAATTTGCGCGACCGCACCTTTAAGCAAGGCCAGGATCAGCGCCAGCGCGGCGCGCCGCGCGACGGCAAACCCGGCCAGCAGGCGCAGCCCAACGGCAATAATTTCGGCGAGCTGCGGCAGAACCAAGAAGCGCTGCGCGAGCGGCTCGGCAAATTGCTTGAGGATCTCAAGAACCGCGGCTTCGGCCAGAATCAGGAGGGCCAGCAGGGCCAGCCAGCGCCGGGCCAAGGTCAAACGCAAGGACAAGGGCAGGGACAAGACGACATGGATCAGCTCGGCCGTGCCGGCGACGCCATGAACGACGCGGCGAAAGATCTCGGCCAGGGCGATGCGGATGATGCGGTGGACTCGCAAGGCCGCGCCCTCGATGCCTTGCGAAAAGGCGCGCAGGGTCTGGCGCAGTCGATGCAGCAGCAAATGGGCCGCGCTCCGGGCAACGGCCGTCCCGGCAGGCTTGGCCAATCGCGTTCGCAGCAGGAAACCGATCCGCTCGGCCGCCCGCTGCGCGGACACGACTACGGCGACGACACGACGGTGAAGGTTCCGGGCGACATCGACGTGCAGCGCGCGCGCCGTATTATCGAGGAGCTACGCAAGCGCTTCGGCGACCTCGGCCGGCCGCAGGAAGAACTCGATTATATCGAGCGGCTGTTGAAGAACTTTTGAGCGCGGGTGTTCGCGCCGGCCCGGTCCTCGGCTTGGAGCCCCGGCTTAGTCCCCAGTCAGCGCTTCTTGGACTGCCGCCTTCGCAGCATTGACATTAGGCCACGAACCATGTCCGTCGCTTAGCCACGACACCTCGTCCGTATTAGAAAATAACCATCGACCACATGATAGCCGAGCGCGCGATAGACTTCGAATTGCTCCTCGGTGAAGAACTGGTCGCCCGTGGTTTCGTGTGGGAAGTCCCGATTGCGCTTTTTGTAATCTAGGAGACAGTCCTTTTCGTCGCCCGACAACGACGATTTGAAATAAAGCAAAATTCCCTGGCTGCCGTCCTCGTATAGGATCGGACCAAGCGCGCAATGCGGGCCGTGCTGGCGCGCTGGCTCGCCCGGCGTTGCAGGGTCGATCGAAGTGTTCACCACGCGGTTTCGGGCCCTAATCTGCTCCCATGACAGAATGATGCGGATACCGAGATCGATGCGCGCATAGCGCTCCAACTTAAGCAATGAGGCGCAGGAAATCTCCGGATCAGCCTTGGCGTCTACGGCGATGTCCCACGCGCGCCGCACAGCCTGGCGTACCCATTCCCACATGACACGCCTCCCGGGGAGAGGGACATTCTGCGGAAGAATTTATGCCGGTAATCATATGTGCACGCAAGAGCTGTACGAACGTAAAATTACCATTTTGCCGGTCCGGCTGCGTTGACACCCCTCCCTTTCAGCTTAGATTAACAGCGTTCCGAGGGGAGCTCCGGGAGGAGCTGAGAGACCGCCACTCTCCGTCGAGAGAACCGCGGTGACCCTTTGAACCTGATCCGGGTCATGCCGGCGAAGGGACGGAAACTTCTCGCCAAAGCCCGCCCCATCGCCGTCCATCGCCGGATCGTTCCGCAAGGAACGACCGTAAAGGAGCGCGTCGATGAACAAGCACCTCGCCCAATCCGACCTCGCCACGCCGAAGGTCACAACCGGGTCGATCGCCGGCTCGCGCAAGATCTATTCGGTGCCCGAGGCGGCGCCCGATTTGCGCGTGCCGCTGCGCGAGATCGCGCTCTCGGAAAGCGCGGGCGAGGAGCCGGTGCGCATCTACGATCCGTCGGGTGTCTACACCGACAGCGATGCCGCGATCGACGTGGAAAGGGGACTAAAGCGCACCCGCGTGGAATGGGTAAAGGCGCGCGGCGGGGTCGAGGAGCATGACGGCCGCCCGATCAAGCCGGTCGATAACGGTAACGTCACCGGCAAGCATCTGGCGCGGAGTTTTCCAAATACGCTACGGCCGATGCGGAGTACCGGAGGACAGACGACCCAACTCGAATGGGCCCGCGCCGGCGTCGTCACCAAGGAAATGATCTACGTCGCCGAGCGCGAAAATCTCGGCCGCAGGAAGATGCTCGACTGCGCGCAAACCGCGCGCGAGGACGGCGAAAGCTTCGGCGCTTCGGTGCCGCTCTTCGTCACGCCGGAATTCGTGCGCGACGAGGTGGCGCGCGGCCGCGCCATCATTCCGTCCAACATCAATCACGGCGAGCTCGAGCCGATGATCATCGGCCGGAACTTCCTCACCAAGATCAACGCCAATATCGGCAATTCCGCCGTCGCCTCTTCGGTGGAGGAGGAAGTGGAGAAGATGGTGTGGGCGATCCGCTGGGGCGCCGACACGGTGATGGACCTCTCCACCGGGCGCAACATCCACAACACGCGCGAATGGATCATCCGCAATTCGCCGGTGCCGATCGGAACCGTGCCGATCTATCAGGCGCTGGAAAAGGTCAACGGCGATCCGGTCAAGCTCGACTGGGAGTGCTACAAAGACACGCTGATCGAGCAGTGCGAGCAGGGTGTCGATTATTTCACCATCCATGCCGGCGTGCGACTCGGCTATATCCATCTCACCGCCGATCGCGTCACCGGCATCGTCTCGCGCGGCGGCTCGATCATGGCCAAGTGGTGCTTGGCGCACCACAAGGAGAGCTTCCTCTACGAGCGGTTCGGCGAGATTTGCGACCTGATACGCAAATACGACGTGTCGTTCTCGCTCGGCGACGGCTTGCGTCCAGGCTCGATCCGCGACGCCAACGACCGCGCGCAATTCGCCGAGCTCGAGACGCTCGGCGAATTGACCAAGATCGCCTGGGCCAAAGGCTGCCAGGTGATGATCGAAGGGCCCGGCCACGTGCCGCTGCACAAGATCAAGATCAATGTCGACAAGCAGCTCAAGGAGTGCGGCGAGGCGCCGTTCTACACGCTCGGGCCGCTCGTCACCGACATCGCGCCGGCTTATGACCACATCACGAGCGCCATCGGCGCGGCGATGATCGGCTGGTTCGGCACCGCCATGCTCTGTTACGTCACTCCGAAGGAGCATCTCGGGCTGCCCGACCGCAACGACGTCAAGGATGGCGTCATCGCCTACAAGATCGCCGCGCACGCCGCCGATCTCGCCAAGGGCCATCCCGCCGCGCAATTGCGCGACGATGCGCTGTCCCGCGCGCGCTTCGAGTTCCGCTGGGTCGATCAGTTCAATCTCTCGCTCGATCCCGACACCGCGCGCGAATACCACGACGAGACGCTGCCCAAGGAGGCGCACAAAGTGGCGCATTTCTGCTCCATGTGCGGCCCGAAATTCTGCTCGATGAAGATTACCCAGGACGTGCGCGACTATGCGGCGACGTTGAACGATCCGCAAAAGCGCGCTATCGCCGGAGCCGAGACGGAGGCCCAGAAGGAAATCGAGGCCGGAATGGCCTCGATGTCCAAAAAATTCCTGGACTTGGGCGCGAACGTCTATATCGACGCCGAAAAGGTGAAGGAAAGCAACAAAGCGCTCTGAACGATGTGGGCTGGCTTGCCCGTGGCGCGGTTACCGCGGGACAAGCCGGCCGATCGGCGCTAGGCTTGCTCGATCAAGAGCAGGGCATTTGAGGGAAACATGATGAGTGCGGACAGCTCTCCGTCGCTTGCGGAACTCGAACGGCGCATCGCTATCGTACGCGACAACATCCGTCAGCTGATCGAGCAGGCCGCCGCGGTCTCGGGCGCCGAGGACGAAGCGCGCAACGCGGACCGCATCGCGACGCAGCAGGAGGAACTGGATCGGCTGACCAAGGAACGCGACGCGCTGATGAAGAAGTAGTTTTGCTTTGTGGTCTTAAAAAATTGGCTCGATCACGTCATTTCGCCTTAGCGCAAAACAGGAGCAGGAAATGAGCGAACGCGCGCTCGCCTTCGTCGACGAATGGGTCTCCGATCACGTCCATGCCGAAGACGCCGGCGCCGACACTGAAGCGCGGGCCAAAACGCTCGCCAGTCAGTGTCTCGCCGCCGCGAGCAAAGAAGGTATTCCCGCTTCCGAGATCGGCGAGGCCATCGACGATCTCCCCAATTTCATGGTCGGCGCCATCGAGGAGGCCGAGGAGCGCGAGGAGCACGCGCATCAATGGGAAAGCGACAAGGAGGCCGCGGAACTGATCGACCCGAAGGCCCTCGAAGACGCCGAGGAAGACGCACTCGAAGATGAGGACGACGACGAGGAGCACTAAGGTGTTACCGGCGAGACGCAGCGTGAGGTTCGCGAGCCTCTACTTCCCTGCCGCGTCTTGCACGATCGCGATCATGCGATCGATGACGTCATCTCGCTTGGTTCCGGCAGGAAAATCGACCCGGCCCTTGCGATCGGGAACCCAACCAGGGCCCCCATCGGGATCTTTGCGATAGGGAACGATCTCGTAGATGCCGTCTCTCTCATCGATCTTCCACTCCGATGCGCCACGCATGAACGCCGACCAGCTCTTCGCGCCTGCGTATTTCGGTAAGACAGGCGGCGGAAAGGCCTCGCGTTTTGGCGTAGGCACGATGGCGTTTCCCCTATCCATCACATCCTGGAGTGCGCGCCGTAAGGCCTCCGTGTTTGCGACTGGCACGACAGCCACAGGCTCGCCGCTCAGGTAAGACCCTGCCTCCGTCTTTGCCGCCGTGGGCAAATAAACGATACCGTTTTTTAACGTGCAGCTAAGAAACATGATTGGGCAACCTAGAATTCGGTAACGATGAGGTCGATGCCAAGTTCTTCGGCGCGTCTTCGTGCTACTTCAAAAGCAGCTCGCTGAATTGATGTCATGCTGTTTCTTGGTATCGCAATGCTCAGAGTTCGACTTGCTATGTGTTTTGCAGCAATGTCAATGTCTCCAAGTTGATAACCTTCAAATTGTCAGCGTAGTTGTTAAGCCGATTCGTCAGGCGCGTGGCGTCTTGGTACGTTGCCGCATTCAGATCGATGGTTTTGATGCTGGTCGCGACGCCGTTGTCAAAAATATCGATCGTCTTGAGGGTGCGCGGCAGATTGGCGCCTAGTTTTTCACTGAGATAGTCTCCTCGTTTGGCCCAGCCCATTTCCCATGGGTTCAAGTCGGCCGCGACCGCCGGTGCCTCCGACAGCTGTGGAAAGAGTTCCTCGATCTCCTCGACTAGGCTATCGGGAAAGGCAAGCAGGCCAGGTATGCTGCCGTGAATGAGACCCATTTCCGCAGGATCGGTTTTCGCATATGCGTCGATGCTGTCGAGAAGGGCCTATCGGTATTGCTTGTCGTTGCCGGCTTCGAGCACGTCGCTGAAGACGCGATTGAGTGTGTTGCCCCCGAACGTATCGCCGACATCGTAGAAATATCTCTTAATCTCAGCGCGTATCGTCGGTTCATCTTCCGGCTTGGCGTTTGCGAGCTACTCCAAGAAATCGTGCAAGTCGTCGATATATTCGCCGGGAGGTAGCCTGACCCAATCGTCGTCCGTAGCTGGCGAGACATCAGAGCGCGCTGAGTGGGATTCTCATTTTGAGCGGTGCGTGTCCGAGGTGATTCTTCCCCCGATCCGTCAGTTGGCGCGAACCAGCCGGGATTCGGCGGCGTGCCCGTGCGCGGATGCAGCGCTGGATCCCAATCCGAGCCGCCGTCTTCGTCGCGCGCATATTTGACGAGGCCGTCCTCCGCCTCCATGGCGTCGCGTGCGGCTTCATCCGGCAGATCGGGAATCCGCAAATGCACCGCCGCGATGCAGGCAAGGGGAAGATCATTGGCATTGAGCGCCGCTGCCACCGTGGCTAGTCCGCCCATGATCCGCTTGGAGTCAAAATCAACCCCGTAGGCGCGGCCTAGGAGGCGGCTGATATCGTCTTGTTCACGCATGACGAAACGCCCGCCGCGCCGCTCGACAAGCGGTGTGCGCCCCAAGATTAGACCGTCTCCGTTGCAGGCGAGGCCGAGATTGCCCGCGCCAGGCTCGCTCAAACGTTCGAGAGTGCCTCTTAGGCTACCCAGGAAGATCCGAGTTTTTCGAAAGAACTTACCGCCCCTTACTTCCCCGCCGCCTTGCGCAGCGCGGCGTTGATGCGGTCCTGCCAGCCGGGTCCGTCCGCCTGGAAGACGTCGAGCACGTCGCGGTCGATCCGCAGCGTCACCGTTTCCTTCGCGCCGGGCAGCGAGGTAGGCGCCTTCGCTGGGCCTTCGACCGGCTTGGTCGTCACCGCCTTGAACGCCTTCTCGGCGGCGCTGCGCGCATCGGGCACGCGCCGCGTTTTGCCGAAGTCGCGCGAATAGTCTCTCGAATTGTCTCGCGAATCGTCTCTTGGCATGAGCCGCATCATGGCCCGATGCAGCTTCGGGTGCAAACGCGAAAGTGTGCCCTATCCGTCGTTGATGGCGCGCAACAGCGCGAGCAGCGCCCCATTAATCGGCGTGGCGATGCCATGGCGCTTTCCGGCGGCGACGATCGCTCCGGTCAGCGCGTCCGCTTCGAGCGGGCGTCCGGCGAGCCGGTCGAAATACATCGAGGTGCCGAGCTCGCCGGAAAAATTGCCAAGCGTCGCGATCGTGAGCGCGATTTCATCGTCGGCAAGCCGCGCGCCGTCGGCGCACGCGACCGCCACGGCTTCGCCGAGGATCGCGCGGCACAAGTCCTGCAAATCCGACCGCCGCAACACCGCCTGCCGCTGCAATGTCAGCGCGGTGATCGGATTGGCGACCGCGTTGATCAGGAGCTTGCGCCAGGCAACCGTGACGAAATCCTCGCTGAGCACGATGCGAAGTGGCGTGCCTTGGAACAGCGCCGCGAAAGCGCGGCCCGCGTCGTTGTCCGCGACGATCGCGTCGAAGTTCCCGGCACGGCGAAGCTTCACGCGGTCGGGCGCAAGCCGCTCGCCGTTGTAATAAACGAGCACCGGCACGATGGTTGCGCCTTGCGCAAACGGAGCCGCGCGCGCGAGGTGATCGATGCCGTTCTGCATCACGGCGAGCCGCGTCGCGGGCGTACAGAGGCGCGACAGCCACGGTCCGGCCGCCGCGGTCTGGTAGGCCTTGGTGCAGAGCAGCACCCAATCGGCGGGTTTGGCTTGCGCGGGATCAGTCAAGACTGGAAGGGAAAGTTCGACCGAGCCCTCTTGCCACTCGAACGTAAGCCGCGCGATCGGCCGGCGCGCACAGGCGAAAACATCGTGGCGGCCGGCCGCGGCCAGCACGCCCGCGGCAACACCGCCGATGCTGCCGAGCCCGACAACCGCCACGCTTGATCGCCGCGATTCCCCAGCCGACGTCATACGCCGCTATCCCGCGTCATTTTTTTCGAACACTTCAAGCCGCAGCGGCAATACAGCGCCCAACCACGCGGCGTGCGCGGTGTGATCGATCAAATCGTCGCCGGTCTCCGGATGCACCAGCACGACAAGGCCGTCGCGATTGAGCATCAGCCACGGCACGAAGGCGCTGAACATCTCGGCGGGAAAGGCGATTTGAAACATCGATTGCGGATGCGGTCCGACGAGTTCGTCGTGCCATCGTCCGAGCCGGGCTTGCGGAAAAGCGGCGGCGACGCGCTCGCGCAGCCGTTCGGCGCGAGGCCTGCTGGTCGCGGGATCGTAATAGATATGGGCGTGAAACTGCGCGATCGCCGGACGGTCCATGGCTCTGTCGTGAAAGTTGGAAAAGCCGCGGGGCCGGCATTGCGCACTTTTTCGAAAGACTTGGCAAGCGGCGGCGCGTAATCGCGACGCCGATTACGACGCGATATCAGCACGCTGAATGCGCAAGGCCAGTCACGTGGCCCAGTCACGTGGCCCAGGGCTGCGGTTCGCGCAGCCGGCGCGGCGGGAAAAGGTTCGCCAGGATGACGGCGAGGATGCCGGTGAGAAAAATTCCGTCGAACGTTCCCGCGCCGCCGATCGACGCTACCGGCGCGCCAAGTCCGCTCACTTTGTCGAGATTGGTGAGATCGGCCCCGATCAAGGTGCCGAGCCCTCCGGCAATGTATGCCAGCGGCGCGGCCTCTTCGCGCGAGAGCAGAAGCGCCACCGCCGCGGTAACGACAACCGGCAGGAAGACCGGCACCGCGATGCCAAGTCCGGGAACCGGATCTGCGAGCCAGTGCAACACCAGCGCAACGATCGCGATTGCTATCGCGCCCTTGAGCCACAAATGCCGCGTCGCGAGCAGATAGAACGATAGCAGCGTGGGAATGACCGCGCCGCCGACATTGACGGCGACCACGGTGCCACGCCAATCCGTCACCACAGGCACCGCATATTGCATGCCGAAGAAATCGACGATGCGATCGGAGACGACCGGCTCCGGCTTGAGCTCCGCGATCGGAATGTTGAAGACGCTGCCGACCAGCGAGGCAAACAGCAGAAACAGCGCGGTGCCGGAGCTGACGCCAAGGCTGACATAGGCGTTGCGCAGCGATTGCAGGATCAGGACGCCGAAGAAGACGACGACCAGAATCGCAAAGAAGCTCGGCGCCAGCGGCAGGTAGTGATATTGGCTCATTTCCATGGGCGTATCGCTCCGAATTGCCGCCGTTCGCCGGCTTGGCGCGCGGCGTTTCCGGATATCGGGGGTTAACCAAAGCCGGGCGTCGCTTCGCCTATCTCGGCTAGATTAGATCAGCCGCCTTGCTAGTCCAACGCGCGGGCCTATAATCCGCCGCTTCCTTCGCGCAGGAATAGCGTTCGCCGTGGCGCCTCCGGGAGCAAAATCCGTAGCCATTATCATGGGCAGCCAGTCCGACTGGCAGACCATGAAACATGCCGCCGAGACGCTCGATGCGCTCGAAGTCGGCTATGAAACGCGCATTGTCTCCGCGCATCGCACGCCCGAGCGGCTTTATGCCTTCGCCAAGGGCGCCAAGGCGCAAGGGTTTAAGGTCATCATCGCGGGCGCGGGCGGCGCCGCTCACTTGCCGGGAATGACCGCTTCGCTGACCAGCCTTCCGGTGTTCGGCGTACCGGTGGAGTCCAAGACGCTGTCCGGCCAGGACTCGCTTTATTCGATCGTGCAAATGCCGCCGGGCGTGCCGGTCGGCACGCTCGCGATCGGCCAGGCGGGCGCGATCAATGCGGCGCTCCTTGCCGCGAGCGTCTTGGCGTTGAGCGATGCGGCGCTGGCGCACCGGCTCGAGGCCTGGCGCGCGCGGCAGACCGAGGCGGTTGCCGACGCGCCGAAGGATAGCGCGTGACCGCAAGCAGGCCCGTGCTCGAACCCGGCGCGACGATCGGCATCCTCGGCGGCGGCCAGCTCGGCCGCATGCTCGCGCTGGCGGCGGCGCGGCTGGGTTTCAAATGCCACGTCTTCTCGCCGAGCCCCGATTCTCCCGCTTTCGACGTCGTCCATCGCGTCACCTGCGCGGATTATGCCGACACGCAAGCGCTCGATCGCTTCGCCGCCGACGTCGATGTCGTCACTTACGAATTCGAAAACGTTCCCGCCGACACGGCGACGTTTCTCGCCGCGCGCGTTCCGGTTTTGCCGGACCCGGCTATCCTGGCGACGACGCAGGACCGGCTCGCCGAGAAAAATTTTGTCGCAGGGCTCGGCATCCGCACCGCCGCCTTCGCCGATGTCCCATCGCCCGCCGGCCTTAAGGCGGCGATCGAACACATTGGCCGGCCGGCGGTGCTCAAGACGCGGCGCTTCGGCTACGACGGCAAGGGGCAAGTCGCGATCAAAAACGGGACCGATCCCGACGCGGCATGGCGCGAAGTCGGCGGACAGGCCTGTATTCTGGAAGCCTTCGTGCCGTTCGAGCGCGAAGTCTCCGTTGTCGCGGCGCGTGGTCATGATGGCGCGGTCGAATGTTTCGACGTGACCGAGAACGAACATCGCGATCACATCTTGAAATGGTCGCGGGTGCCGGCGGCGATTTCGGAGGCCGGGGCGGCGCAAGCGCGGCGCATCGCCGAAGCGATCGCGGAAAAATTCGGCTATGTCGGCGTGATGGCCGTGGAGATGTTTTTGCTGCGCGACGGCGCGCTATTGGTCAATGAGATCGCGCCGCGGGTGCATAATTCAGGTCATTGGACACTCGACGGCGCCTCGGTATCGCAGTTCGAGCAGCACATCAGAGCGGTGGCCGGCTGGCCCTTGGCCAAGCCGGTTCGCCGCGGCCGTATCGAGATGACGAATCTGATCGGCCGCGAGGTCGAGGATTATCGGCGCTACCTCACCGTTCCCGGCGTCGCGGTGCATCTGTACGGCAAGACGGGGGTGCGTCCCGGCCGCAAAATGGGTCACGTCACCCGCGTGTTCGAGGAATAGGCGGCGGTGGACTTTTCGCCGCCGTTCTGCTACACGCCGCGCCAAGGTGGTGCGGCGCTCGAGGCGCCTAAGCCATCGTCCAATCCAGAACCGAATGCAAAAAGGAGCACGCGTGCAGGTTCTCGTTCGTGACAACAATGTCGACCAGGCCCTCAAGGCGCTCAAGAAAAAGATGCAGCGCGAGGGTATTTTCCGCGAGATGAAGCTGCGCGGTCACTACGAAAAGCCATCGGAAAGAAAGGCGAGGGAGAAGGCGGAAGCGATCCGCCGGGCCCGCAAACTGGCGCGTAAGCGGTTACAGCGCGAGGGACTCCTCCCCATGAAGCCAAAGCCCACGACGGGCCCCGGCGCCGCCAGATCTGGCCCGCCCCGCGCTCCCCGCTTCGGTTGAGCCTCAAAGGACATTTAATCGCCGCACCGGAGCCTTATCGGTTCTGATCTCATCAGGGTCGATCGGCCCCGGCGTTGTCGCGCCCGGCCACCCGGAAACCGGAAATTCGCTATCCGGAAATATGCGGGATGGGGCGGTATTTGTCGGGGCGGGCTGTTATCTTTGCCTCCCCATGAAGGATCACGCGGCTAAAGCAAAGCGGAAAGGCCTAGCCGGGCGATTTACCCTGGCCGTCATGCTCCTTGCGCTCGCCGGCTGCACGACGCTCAGCAAGCCGACCGCGACGAACCAAGAGGCGCCGCTTCGCGATTCTTCGCAAGCCAATCTGACCTCGCTCAGCGAGATCATCGAGGCGCATCCGAATGATCCGCAAGCCTATAATATGCGCGGCACGGTCTATGGCGAGGCGGGCCGCACCGAGCAGGCGCTCGCCGATTTCAACAAGGCCATCGGCCTCGATCCCAATTACGCGCAGGCTTATGCCAATCGCGCGCTCATTTATCGCAAGACCGGCAGACTCGAACTTGCACTTGCCGATGACAACAAAGCGCTGGCGATCGACGCCTCCTACGCGCCCGCTTATCTGGGACGCGGCATCGTCAATCGCGAGCAAGGCCGCAAGAACCAGGCTCTTGACGACTTCAACAAGGCGATCGCGTTGCGGTCCGATAATGCCGAGGCCTATTACAATCGGGGCCTGCTCTATCAGAGCGAGCGCCAACATGCGCTAGCCATCGACGACTTCTCGACGGCGCTCGGTATCGCAAACCAGAATGTCGATGCCTATGTCGCGCGTGCGCTCAGTTACTTGGCGATCGGGGATAACAAATCGGCCGCCCAGGATCTCGACGGCGCCGTGCAATCGGATCCGCTGAACTTGAGAGCCTGGACCAGCCGCGGACTTGCCTATGAACGTCTCGGACAAAAGGACAAGGCGGCGGGGTCCTATGCGAAGGCGCTCAACATCAACGACAAATATCAGCCGGCCAAGGACGGCTTTGCCCGCGTCGGCGGCAGAATCGGCCAGAGCTATCCGACCTTTTAGGCGTTGAAATCGCAGGGAGCCGCTATGACCATTAGGCTCAACCACACCATCGTCCCGGCGCAAGACAAAGTCGCCGCTGCCGCATTCTTTGCCAAGATTTTCGGTCTCAAGCGCGGTCGCACCGGCCATTTCGCGCCAGTTCGCGTGAACAAGGAGTTGACGCTTCTCTTCGACGACGACTCGAATTTCGAAAGCCATCATCTGGCTTTCCATGTCAACGATCGCGAATTCGATGCCATTCTGCGCCGCGTCAAAAAGGCCGATATCGCGTTTGGCAGCGCGCCGTGGAGCCTCGACGACGGCAAGCTCAATCGCTGGGGCGGCGGCCGCGGCGTCTACTTTCGCGATCCGAACGGCCATGTGCTCGAACTGATGACAGTTCCGCAGTGATATCGGCCGCTTGAAAGGAAACGCAATTAATCCAGATCGCCAGCGAGAAAGCGGGCGACGGCGTCGAGTGCGCCATTGGCGTCGAGATCTTCATGGCCGCCGTCGAGGAACCGCACGAAGTGTTTCGGCTTGTTGGCAAGATCGAACAGGCTTTCGCCCATTGCGTAAGGGACGATCTGATCGTGGACGCCGTGCATGATGATCAGCGGAGCGGTGACTTTGCCGATGCGGATATCCGAGCGGAACTGATCCTTCATGAGAAGCCGAACCGGCAGATACCAATAATGCTCGGCGCCAAGCTCTACCGCGGAGGTGAAAGGCGCTTCCAAAATGACGCGGCCCACCGGCTGCTCCGCCGCCACCGCGATAGCGACGGCTGAACCGAGCGACTCTCCCCAAAGAACCAGTTGTTGCGTCGGATAGTGCGCGGCTGCGAAGCGATAGGCGGCTTGTCCATCGGCAATCAGGCCTTGCTCGCTGGGGCTGCCGGCGAAGCCGCCATAACCGCGATATTCCAGCGCGATGAGTCCAATTCCATCGTCGATGAGTTTGCGAAAGCGCGGGACGCGGAAGCGCAATGAACCGCCGTTGCCGTGGAAATAAACGATGGCGGGTTTGCCGTCGCGCGGCGGCACGTGCCAGGCGCCGATCTGCGCGCCGTCGGAAGCCGTAAGCTGCACCTCCTCGGCCTCGGGCAGGCCGGCTTCGGCCGGCGTCATGCGCGCCCGGTCTGGGAAATACATCAGCGAGCGCTGGGCAAGATAGATCATCGCCGCCAAGCCGCCATAGAGGCACAATGCAATGACCGTGGTCCAAGCAAAAACGATCATCGTGCGCGAGGCCGATCGTGTGCGCGATTTTTTACGCCAGCCGTGCGGCAAAAGTGCCCGCGAAATCGCAAGCGCGCGCGAACGCAGTTGCAAGGACAGGGGCACGTTTGTCGTCGTCTCTACCGGCATTGTCGCACCGGGGAATCGGGCTGCCAACTTGGCGGGCGCTCTAAAGTTTCACGCTCACATAGCAACAGAAAACTCGACAACAAAAAACTTGGCAAACGCCTCACTTGGCGAAAAGAAAGTCCGGCAAAAAAGAGCCGGCCGGCTCGTGTTCAAGCCGACCGGCCGAATTGATGCGCTACCGAGCGATCGGCGGCAGGCTTGCTACGGACAAATCTGCACGGTCCGCCAGCGATAGCCCAATCCTTCGACCCACACCTGCCGTTTGCCCCAATAGCAACCGGGTCCGAGCTGAGCATAGGGCCCGGGCGGCGGCGGATAATAAGCGGCCGGCGGCGGGTAATAGCCCGGCGGCGGAGGCGGCGGCGGGCTATTGGCGATAGCGCTGCCGATGATGGCGCCCGCCGCGACGCCGCCGAGAATGCCGGCACCCACGGCGCAGCCGTAGCAACCCGCATTTGCCGGTGCCGGCGCGGCCGCCACGGCGAGGCCAAGGGCCGTAGCCGCGGCAAGTGCCACAAGCGACTTGTGCATGTGATTCCCTCATGTGATCGGTCGGGCGCCGATCTCGACTGTGGATGGGCGGAAGTCCCCGAAAAACCCCGACTTTTGCGTCACACCCTCCGAGACTGAAAGGCGACTATTTGGCGGAAGTTTGGTTGCCGAACTTTGGTTGCCGAAGTTTAATTTGCTGACGTTTCATCAGCCGACTTGCGGTGGAGGCGTTTCCCGCAAGGATACGCCTCAGCCAAATTTAGCACGGCAGGGCCACGTGTGCTCAGGCGTGTGCCTCAAACGCAGGCCCGAACCCAGGCATAGCCGTTCCACACCCGCCGCCACACACAAGACGGTGGTGCATAGGGATAGGGGCCGTAGCCATAGTAGCCGTACGGGCCGTAGTAATACGGGGCGGCCAATGCGCTGCCGACAATCGCGCCGGCGGCGAAACCGCCAAGTCCCCAACCCCAGCCCCAACCGCCGCGCCACCACGCTTCCGCCGGGGCGGAACTCGCCACTGCGGCCACCGCAAGGGTCGCGGCGGCAATAAGAGCAGTCAAAATCTTCCTCATGATTCACCTCGACGTGGCAGTTTTGCTCACCATTTAAAATTGTACCACGTTGACTAAACATCCCATTTTTTAGTGAATGCAGACTGAATGGCCCAGCCTGAATGCGGCCATCTTTTGCCAACCGATCGCGACTAGGAGCGATTGCGCGCTTAAGCTTCTGGGCAGCGCCGTGGACACTTCTCCGATTCGCCGCCAATCGCGACGGCGCGAGCGACGGTGAGATCGTCGCCAATCAAAATTGCGTCAAGAGAGCGCGACCAGCCGGGCATCTGCACTGCGGGCGCACGGGTCGGCTAGGCCATGATCCGGAAAAAGCTGCCCCGGACACCGATCCGGGTGGAAGCCGGTTTTCCGAAAAGATCATGCCCCACCAAACATCGAGAGGCGCTGAAACGATCGCGCTCTAAGTAAGTATCGCGACAATCTGTCGCAGGGTCTTACCATTTGGAATTTGGCGCTTTTCCAAGCCGATCAGGCCTGCCTTTGAGAATCTTTGGCGAATGGCGAGCGGTATTGAAGCGTTCTCAACCAACCGGATATTGCCGTTACGCGATGATGTCGGGCGTCAATTGGTCTTCAATAAAAGTGATGCGGTCGCGCAATTGTAATTTACGCTTTTTGAGACGCTGGACCTGGATGAGATCGGATCCGGGCGAATCTTGCAGCGCAGCAATCGCGGCATCGAGGTCGCGATGCTCCTGCTGCAGGCGCGCAAGTTGCGCCCGAAGCTCGCGTTCTTCCTCTTCCGTCATCGCCGCCTTGGTCGCGCGGTCCAGTCCTATGGGCGCGGATTCCCAGCCGGCTGACCGCCGGAGATTGCATCTAAGTCACTATCGATTATCGCGTTTTGGCCTATCGCCCACAAGGCCGCGAAACGTCATTTCGAGCGGGGATTTTCGGAAGCGCAAAAAGGGAGTATGCTTTGTACTAATCGTTAGGGCGTAGGATGATCCGGTCATGGGATCGGAGGCAAGGAGACATGCCACATGGCGATTGAATCGCATCTTGCCGAACTCGAAAAACGGCATCAATCACTCGAACAAGAAATCTCGGAAGCCCTTACCCACCCCTCCATCGACGATCTCCAAATAGCGGAACTGAAGCGGAAGAAGTTGCACGTCAAGGACGAAATCGCGCGGCTACGGCAAGAAGCGCTGGTCCATTAGTAAATTAGTAAGCTCCAAAGACGCCCGATTGGCTTAGTCGCGGGCTTGTGCCGCTGGGGAGCGTGCTGGCGTCTGCGCCGCCCGAGGTGGGCGCAACTACGTCGTCGCTTTCACCATGTCGCGCAGTTTGAACTTTTGCAGCTTGCCGGTGCTCGTTTTGGGGATTTCGGCGAATACGATTTGGCGCGGACATTTGTAAGCCGCGAGATGCTTTCTGCACCAGGCGATGAGGTCGTCGGCGCTGGCATTGGCGCCGGGTTTTAGCTCGACGAACGCGCACGGCGTTTCGCCCCATTTCTCGTCTGGTTTGGCGACCACGGCGACGACCTGAACGGCCGGGTGCTTGTAGAGCGCGTCTTCGACCTCGATCGAAGAAATGTTTTCGCCGCCCGAAATGATGATGTCCTTGGAGCGATCCTTGAGCTGGATGTAGCCGTCGGGATGCATCACCCCGAGATCGCCGGAATGAAACCAGCCGCCGGCGAACGCTTTGTCCGTGGCCGATCTGTTTTTGAGATAGCCCTTCATCACCACGTTGCCGCGAAACATCACCTCGCCCAGCGTCTCGCCGTCGCGCGGCACCGCCCGCATGGTTTCCGGATCGAGCACATCGAGCGCTTCGAGCACCGGATAGGCGACACCCTGGCGGGCTTTCCTGGACGCCTGGTCGGAAGCGGCAAGCCCATCCCATTCGCGGTGCCAGTCGTTGATCGCAGCTGGCCCATAGGTCTCCGTCAAGCCGTAAAGATGCGTGACGTTGAACCCAGCCGCCTTCATCGCCGCCAACACGGCCTCCGGCGGCGGCGCCGCGGCCGTGGCGAATTGCACGACATGCGGCAGAGGCCTTTTCTCGTGCGGCGCCACGTTGAGCAGCGTCGACATCACGATCGGGGCGCCGCACAGATGCGTGACCTTATGCGCAACGATCGCGTCATACATCGCGGCCGCGCGCACCGCGCGCAGGCACACATGCGTGCCGGCAACGACCGAGAGAGTCCATGTGAAGCACCAGCCGTTGCAATGAAACATCGGCAGCGTCCACAAATAGACCGGATGCTTGCCCATGCCGCAGGTAATCACGTTGGCTATTGCGAGCAGATAAGCGCCGCGATGGTGATAGACGACGCCCTTGGGATCGCCGGTCGTGCCCGACGTGTAATTGAGTGAAATGGCGTCCCATTCGTCGTGCGGCATCAGCCAGGCGAAATCGGGATCGCCTTCGCGCAACAAATCCTCGTATTCGATCGTGCCAAGACGGTCCCCCGCGCCGGTGAATTCCGGATCGTCGTAATCGATCACGAACGGCCTGACTTTGCAGATCGCAAGGGCGTCCTTCACCGCTTTGGAATATTCGCGATCGGTGATGAGCACCTTGGCTTCGCCGTGTTCGAGAGTGAAGGCAATGATCGCGGCGTCGAGCCGGGTGTTGATGGTGTTGAGCACGGCGCCGGCCATGGCGACACCATAATGCGCTTCGAGCATGGCCGGCGTATTGGGGAGCATGACGGCGACCGTGTCGCCGCGCTTGATGCGGCGTTTGGCGAGCGCGGAAGCAAGCCGGCGCGTCCGCGCATAGAAGTCCCGATAATTCCACGAGCGACGGCCATGGATGACGGCGACCTGGTCCGGATGGACCGCGGCGGCGCGCGCCAGTAACGACAGCGGCGTCAGCGGCTGGAAATTCGCCGCGTTTCGGTCGAGATCGGTGTCGTAGGGACTCGCCATTTTTATTCCCGCTATGCAGCCGGTTTCCGGCTATTTTTGATGCGGCATGATCTTTTCGGAAAACCGGTTTCCACCCCGGATCAAATCCGGGGCCGGCTTTTTCCAGGTCATGGCCTAGCCTAGCGAAAAGATCGCAGCGAGCGAATAGGAATCGGCACGAGAAGCGACGGGTTTTGACGATATGTCGCGCGCTGTTCGTGCCCCGCGGGCGGCGATATAGTCGACCTAAACGACAGTTACGGAGACACCGCCATGGAGGCCCGCTCAAGCCGCTACCATGAAGTATACGGGCGCTGGCAACGCGATCCATTTGGCTTTTGGGGCGAGGCAGCGAAGGCTATCGATTGGATCGAACAGCCGAAGTCCGTGTTCGATCCCAACGCCGGCATTTATGGCCGCTGGTTCGTCGGCGGCGTCTGCAACACCTGCTTTAATGCGGTCGATCGTCACGTCAATGCCGGGCGCGGCGAGCAGCCGGCCATCATTTACGACTCCCCGCTTGCGGGAGAGAAGCGCGCCATCACCTATCATCGGCTCCAGACCGAAACGCAGGTGCTTGGCGGCATGCTGCGCGACCTCGGCGTCGGGAAGGGGGACCGCGTCATTCTTTACATGCCGATGGTGCCGGAGGCGGCAATCGCCATGCTCGCCTGCGCGCGCATCGGCGCCGTTCATTCCGTGGTGTTCGGCGGCTTTGCCGCCCGCGAACTCGCCACCCGCATCGAGGACTGCAAGCCCAAGGCGATCCTTTCGGCAAGCTGCGGCATCGAGCCCGGACGCACCGTGGCTTACAAGCCGCTGCTCGACGAAGCCATCGCGCTCGCCGCGCATAAGCCCGAAGCCTGCCTCATCCTGCAACGGCCGCAGATGCAAGCGGCGCTCGTCGCGGGCCGCGACCGCGACTGGGCGCAAATGCGCGACCACGCGCTCGTTCATGCCCGCTCGGCATTCGACTGCGTTCCGGTCGAAGCGACCGACCCGCTCTACATTCTTTACACCTCCGGCACGACCGGACGGCCCAAAGGCGTAGTGCGCGACAATGGCGGCCACATGGTCGCGCTGAAATGGTCGATGAAAAATCTCTACGGCGTCGAGCCCGGCGAAGTGTACTGGGCGGCCTCCGACGTCGGCTGGGTGGTCGGGCACTCCTACATCGTTTACGCGCCGCTGTTTCATGGCTGCACCTCGATCCTCTACGAGGGCAAACCGGTCGGCACGCCGGACGCCGGCGCATTCTGGCGCGTGATCGCCGAGCATGGCTGCGCGGCGATGTTTACCGCACCGACCGCGTTCCGCGCCATCAAGAAGGAAGATCCGCGAGGCAAGCTGTTCGCGCAATACGACTTGAAAAAATTCCGCACTTTATTCCTCGCCGGCGAGCGCGCCGATCCCGACACCATCGTATGGGCCGAGAACCTTCTTAAGGTGCCGGTTATCGATCATTGGTGGCAAACCGAAACCGGCTGGGCGATTGCCGCCAATCCGGTGGGCTTGGGCATGCTGCCGGTCAAGCACGGCTCGCCGACGGTCGCGATGCCCGGCTACGATGTCCGCATCGTCGACGAGAGCTGTCATGAGCTCCCCGCCGGCAAGATGGGATCGATCGTGGTCAAGCTGCCGCTGCCGCCCGCTTGCCTGCCGACGCTGTGGCAAGCCGACGAGCGCATGCGCGAAAGCTATCTCGACGAATTTCCCGGCTATTACAAAACGGCGGACGCCGGATTTAAGGACGAGGACGGCTACATCTTCGTCATGGGCCGCACCGACGACATCATCAATGTCGCCGGCCACCGGCTCTCCACCGGCGGCATGGAGGAAGTGCTGGCGTCGCATCCCGACGTCGCCGAGTGCGCGGTGCTCGGCGTTAAGGACGCGCTCAAGGGCGAAGTGCCGTGCGGCTTCATCGTGCTCAAATCCGGCGTCAACCGCCCGCCCGCCGAGATCGAGAAGGAATGCATCGCGCTCATTCGCGACAAGATAGGGCCGGTCGCGGCGTTCAAAGTGGCCATCGCGGTGGGGCGGCTGCCGAAAACGCGCTCGGGAAAAATCCTGCGCGGCACGATGAAAAAGATCGCCGACGGCGAAACTTGGCAAATGCCCGCTACCATCGACGATCCGGCAATTTTGGATGAGATCGGGGCGGCGCTTAAACGCAAGGGGGCGGGGACAGTTTAAACCTAGCCCTCACTTGGCGTGTTAATGGGCATGGCTGTCGACAGAGTCCTCGTTTTGATCGCTGTCGCGCTGTGGACGGGCGTCGCTCACGCGCAGCCGCCAAGTGCGCCTCCGCCAAGTTCGCCTCCGCCAAGTGCGTCTCCGCCAAATGCGCCTTCGGCAGCGGAAAATCCGGCGCCGCCAAGCCCGGCTACGCCAAGTCCCGCCGCGCCGCATCCGCCGACCGCCGACGATATCTGCCGCGCGGTCGAACAAAACGCCGCCGAGAACGAGCTGCCGGTCGAGTTTTTCGCCCGCGTGATCTGGCAGGAAAGCCGCTTCAATGCGCGCGCGGTGAGCAGAAAAGGCGCCGAGGGCATCGCACAATTCATGCCGGCGACGGCGGATTATCGCGGCCTTATCGATCCGTTCGACCCGATTGAGGCGCTGAAAAATTCCGCGCAATATCTGCGCGACCTAAAGCAGAAATTCGGCAATCTCGGTCTCGCCGCGGCTGCTTATAATGCCGGTCCCGGCCGCGTCGGCGCCTGGCTCGCGAGCCGCCGGCCGTTGCCGCAGGAGACGCGCAACTACGTCGCGATCGTCACCGGCTGGACGGCGGACGAATGGGCGTCCGCCACGCCGCCGAAAACCTCGGACACGACGATCCCGCAGGGCGTGCCGTGCACGCGACTCGCCAATCTGATTCTCGCGTCGAAGGACGAAGCGCAACGCATCGCCGCCTACGTGCCGCGCTGGGGCATGCAACTCACCGCCAATTGGTCGGAGAGTAGGGCCTGGGCGACCTACCGGACGATACAGAAGCAATATGCCGCGCTGATCGGCGATCGCGAGCCAATCGTGATACGCAGCCGCGGCATCGGTCTCGGCATCGCCATGCGCTACAACATCCGCATCGCCGACGATGATCGCGCTTATCTGGAAAACTTCTGCAAGAAGTTGATTGCCGCGGGCGGCGCCTGCGTCGTGCTGCGCAACGATCGGGGGTAGTTCGTTTTGGTCTGGGCCGAAATTACTCGCTCTTGCCGCCGCCGAGCTGTTTGAGCTTGGCGAAGACCGCCTCGACGTTGAGCTCCTCGGCCGGCTTCTTCGCGGTGGCCGGCTCAGGCTCTTCCTTCGGAGCGGTGGTGACCGAAGCGGGCAACAGCGTCGCGCCCTGCGACTCCACCGGAACTGGCTTCTCCTTCGCCGCCTTCTGCACTTCGAGGTCGAGATCGATCTGCGAGCAAAGCCCGAGCGTCACCGGATCGAGCGGCGTCAAGTTGGCGGAGTTCCAGTGCGTGCGATCGCGGATCGCCTGGATGGTCGACTTGGTCGTGCCGACGAGCCGCATGATCTGGCTGTCCTTGAGCTCGGGATGATTGCGGACGAGCCAAAGGATGGCGTTGGGGCGGTCCTGGCGGCGTGAAACCGGGGTGTAGCGCGGCCCTTTCTTCGGCTTCGCCTCCGGCAGGCGGACTTTCGGATCGGCGATGTGCAGCCGGCGATTTGGATCGGCCTCCGCGGCATGGATCTCCTCGCGGGTCAATTGGCCGGTGAGGATGGGATCGAGCCCCTTGATGCCTTGCGCCGCGTCGCCGTCGGCGATCGCCTTGACTTCAAGCGGATGCAGATTGCAAAGCTGCGCGATCTGGTCAAACGACAGCGATGTGTTCTCGACCAGCCACACGGCAGTCGCTTTGGGCATCAAAGGTGCGGTTGCCATGGGGTAGGCTCCTTGGATGAATTTCCTCTGTGCTCCGCCCGCCCGTCCGGGCGAAGCCACTGACGTCATCAACGATGACTGGAAAAGCGGCTTAAATATAGGCGCCATGGCGGCGCCGCGCAACCTGGCTTGGGCGGCCCCTTGGCGGCTCTTTTGCAGCCACCTGTTATCCCTTGGCCGCCGCGAAATCCCTTATAATTGCGTCACGCAATGGAGCTAAAGGGTCGCTGGGGAAACATCATGGTCGCCACCGGGCGCAAAATTCTCGACGGAAAAGTCGCGATCGTCACCGGAGCCGGGCGCGGCCTTGGCCGGGCCATGACGCTCGGGCTCCTCGATGCCGGGGCGCGCGTTGCCGCGGTCGAGCTCGACGCTCCCGCGATTGAGGATACTCAGGGCGCCGCGGAGGATCGCGGCGCCGGCGAACGATTTCTCGGCATCGGTGCCGACATCGCGCGCGACGAGAGCGGCGCCAACATTCTGCGCGCGACGATCGATCGATTCGGACGCCTCGATATCCTGATCAACAATGCCGGCATCAGCACCGGCCTTTTGCGCGGCGAGGATCGGCCGGCGGGAAAATTGTGGGAAACGACGCCGGAGGAGTTTCGCCGCGTCATCGATGTCAACGTGGTCGGCGCGTTTCTCATGACGCGCGCGGTATTGCCGACGCTGTTGGCGCAGCGCTGGGGACGGATCATCAATGTCACGACCAGCCTCGACACGATGTGGCGAAGCCTCATGCAACCCTACGGCGGCTCTAAAGCCGCCAACGAGGCCATTCTCACCGCGCTGGCGCAGGAGCTTGAAGGCACGGGCGTGACCGCCAACGTGCTCGTGCCGGGCGGCGCGGCCGACACGCGGCTCGTGCCGCGGTCGATGGCGCCCGATCGCTCCCAGCTCATTCCACCCGACGTCATGGTGACGCCGCTCGTGTGGCTGTGCTCTAAGGCGTCGGATGGAGTAAGCGGGCAGCGCTTCATCGCCATGCGGTGGGATGTTTCGTTGCCGCCGGCGGAGGCCGCGAAAAAGGCCGGTGCGCCTATGGCCTGGCAGCAGCTCGGCCGCCAGGCGATCATGCCCGAACGCATGCGCTGACTTAGAGCCGCAATCGTTTCAACGCGGCGCGATTGAGTGCGGCCTGTTGCACAGAGGCTTACCGATCAGGTTTTTTGCGCCTTGATCGCCGCCCAGACGCGGCTCGGCGTCGCCGGCATGTCGATGTGCTCGACGCCGAGCGGCTTTAACGCATCGAGAATGGCGCCGATGATCGCGGGCGGCGCTCCGGTCGCGCCGGCTTCGCCCGCGCCCTTGACGCCGAGCGGATTGGTCTTGGCCGGAACCTCGGTCAGTTCGGACGTCAAATTGGGCAAATCCATCGCGCGCGGCATGGCGTAATCCTGGAAGCTGCCGGTGACGAGCTGACCCGCGGCATCGAAGACGATCGCTTCCATCAGCGCCTGGCCCGCGCCCTGCGCCACGCCGCCGTGGATTTGCCCCTCGCAGAGCAGTTGATTCATGATCTTGCCGACATCGTCGACCGCCGCGTAGCGCTCGAGCGTCACCGCGCCGGTATCCGGATCGATTTCAACCTCGCAGACATGGCACCCGTTCGGGTAGTTCGGCGGCTCGGCGGCGAAAGTGCCGGACGCTTCAAGGCCGACGTCGAATTGCGGCGGCAGCATCACCGGACGGTAGAACGCTTTGGCGACTTCGGTGAGCGGCAAGGCGCGGTCGGTGCCGACAATGCGGAACGAGCCGTCCTTGAATTCGAGGTCGCCGGGCGCGGCTTCGAGCATCGTCGCGGCCATCGGCTTTGCCTTGTCGATGATGCTGTCGGAGGCGCGTTTGAGCGCGTTGCCGCCGATATGCATGCTGCGCGAGCCATAGGTCCCGCGCCCCATCGGCACCGCGTCGGTGTCGCCCTGCACGAAGCGGATATTCTCGAACGGCACGCCGAGCCATTCGCTCGCCATCTGCGCGTAAACGGTCTGATGACCCTGGCCGTGCGAATGCGTGCCGGCGAGAATCGTGAGCATGCCGCTCGGATCGAAGCGCAGCACCATGCGATCGTTGAACACGGCGGCTTCTTCCAGGAAATAGCCGATGCCGCGGCCACGCAGCTTACCGTTCTTTTTCGACGCGGTGGCGCGTTTGTTAAATCCGTCCCAGTCGGCGAGCTTGAGGCACTCGTCCATCACGTGGACGAAATCGCCGCTGTCGTAGGTGATGCCGGTTTGCACCTTGTGCGGCATGGCCGAAGCTGGAATGAAATTCCGCCGCCTGATCTCCACGGCGTCGACGCCGACGACGCGTGCGGCGCGGTCGAGCAGCTGCTCGATCAGGAAAGTCGCCTCCGGCCTTCCCGCGCCGCGATAGGGCGCAAGCGGAACGGTGTTGGTGAACACCGCCCTGCCGACGGCGTGAACCGCAGGAATCCGATAAACGCCCGGCGCCAGGCGCAACGCATAGAGCGGCACCACCACCGCCGCGCCGAAGACGTGCGAGCCCATCGCATGCAGCGCGTTGACCCGCAAGCCTAGTATTTTGCCGCGATCGTCAAGTGCAAGCTCTCCGGTGACGATCTGGTCGCGGCCCTGGGTGTCGCCCAGTAGACCTTCCGAGCGCGTCGAAACCCATCTGACCGGACGGCCGCCGACGCGGCGTGACGCCCATACTACCAGCGCATCTTCGGGATAGCCGCCGAACTTCATGCCGAAGCCGCCGCCGACATCGGGTGAAATGACGCGCAGCTTGGTCTCGGGAATTTTGAGGACTTGGCCGGCGACAGCCGAGCGCGTTCCGTGCGGGTTCTGCGAGGTCGAATAAAGCGTGTAGCTATCGCTATCGGGATGATATTGCCCGATGGCCGCGCGCGGCTCGATAGAGTTCGCCGTGACGCGGGTATTTTGAAGCTTCAGCGAAACGATATGCGCGGGCTTGGCGAAGGCGGCATCGGTCGCCTCCTTGTTGCCCATCATCAGCGTGAAGGCGATGTTGTTCGGCGCCTCGTCCCACACCGCGGGCGCACCGGGCTTGACCGCGTCTTCGACGGCGACGACAGCCGGCAGTGGCTCGTAGTCGATCTCGATCAGTTCGGCGGCATCGCGCGCCTGGGTAGGAGTTTCGGCGACGACGAAGGCAACCCGATCGCCGACCGCACGCACTTTGCCGGCTTCGAGGATGGCCCGCAGCGTGCGGAAACCCTTCGGGCCGCCCATGTCCTCGGGCATCGGCGGTGCGAAGCCGCCGAGCTTGTCGGCTGCGACATCCGCCCCGGTAAGGACGGCGAGCACGCCCGGCGCGGCCTTGGCCTTCGCGGTATCGATCCGCTTGATGCGGGCGTGAGCGTGCGGAGACATGACCACGACGCCATGACACTGCCGCGGCAGCTCGTAATCGTCGACATAGCGACCACGGCCGGTGATGAATCGCGGATCTTCGACCCGTGGCACAGGTTGGCCGATACCGAACTTATTCACGCCCGTCTCCTTGCTCTTCGCCTCATCCGCAGCCCGGCTTTCGCGGGGTGCCGAAAGAAATTTATACTCAGCAATTCCGGCGATGAGAATGGACAAGACAGGAGCGGTCAATGACGGGGCTACCGGACAAAGCGCGCTTCGATTACATCATCGTCGGCGCCGGATCGGCGGGTTGCGTGCTAGCCAATCGGCTGACGGAATCGGGCCGCTACCGGGTTCTGCTCCTCGAGGCGGGCGGGCACGACCGGCACATTTGGATTCACATCCCGCTCGGCTACGGCAAGCTGTTCGACAATGCCAAGGTCAACTGGCTCTATAAGACGGAGCCGGAACCCGAGCTGAACAACCGCCGGATCATTCAGCCGCGCGGCAAGGTTTTGGGTGGGTCGAGCTCGATCAACGGGCTTCTTTACGTCCGCGGCCAGCACGAGGACTACGATCACTGGCGGCAGCTCGGCAATGCCGGCTGGGCCTTCGCCGATGTGTTGCCCTATTTTAAACGCGCGGAAGATCAGGCGCGCGGCGCCGACGACTTCCACGGCGCCGGCGGGCCGCTTGCGGTGTCCGATGTCTGCGAGCCGCATCCATTGTGCGAAGCGTTCATCGCGGCGGTGCAGCGCGCCGGCTTTCCGCGCAACGACGACTTCAACGGCAAGACGCAGGAAGGCGCCGGCTATTTCCAGCTCACGACGAAGAACGGCCGGCGCTGGTCGACGGCGGTCGGCTATCTGCGTCAGGCGCGCGGCCGGCCCAATCTGGCGGTCGTGTCGGACGCCTTGACCGAGCGGATATTGTTTGCCGGACGGCGCGCGATCGGCGTCCGCTACCGTAAGGACGATACGGCGCGCACGGCTTTTGCCGACGGCGAAATCATCGTCGCCGGCGGCGCTTTTAACTCGCCGCAACTTTTGCAGCTTTCCGGGCTCGGTCCGGCGAATTTGCTGCGCGACTTCGGCGTGGACGTACTCGCCGACATGCCGGGCGTCGGCGCCGACCTCCAAGACCATCTGCAGATCCGCATGCAATACCGCTGCACCGAGCCGATCACGATGAACGACGTGATCAATCATTGGCGTCACCGCTACGGCGCGGGACTGCGCTATATCATGTCGCGCAAAGGGCTACTGACCATCGGCGCCGGTTATGCTGGCGCGTTCTTGCGCACCCGCTCCGAACTGGCAACGCCCGACGTCCAAATTCATTTCCTTATTTTCAGCGCCGACAGCGCCGGCGCGGCGTTGCACGATTTCCCGGGATTCATGGCGTCGGTGTGCCAATTGCGGCCGGAGAGCCGTGGCTTTGTCCGCGTCAGGTCGCCCGATCCGAGCATTCCGCCTGCGATTCAGCCACGCTATCTCTCCGCCCGCGGCGATTGCGACACCGTCGTCGCGGGCATGAAGCTGATGCGCCGCATCATGAACGAGCCGGCGATGCGCCATTATATCGCCGACGAGTTCGCGCCCGGCGACAGTTGCGTTGGCGACGCCGATCTTCTTGCTTTCGCTCGCGAGACCGGAACGACGGTCTATCACCCAACGTCGACCTGCCGCATGGGGTCCGATCCGGCGGCCGTGGTCGACGAGCGGTTGCGGGTGCGCGGCGTCGAACGGCTGCGCGTCATCGACGCCTCGATCATGCCGGCGCTCGTCTCCGGCAATACCAATGCGGCCGCCGTCATGATCGGCGAAAAAGGCTCCGACATGGTATTGCAGGACGCCGCCGCGGCCGTGCGGCTCGCGATCTCGGCGTAGGGCATGATCCAGAAAAGTGGAAACCGGTTTTCTGAAAAGATCATGCCCCAGTTTAGTTCATCCGGCTCTTTGCATACGATCGATGTCGATCGCGCCCGCCTTGACGCGCGGAATGAGCTCGCGGCCGAACTCGACCGTGTCGTTGAACGGATCGAAGCCGCGGATCAAAACCGAACCGACGCCGAGCTTGTAATATTCCAGGATCGCACGCGCGACCTGTTCCGGCGTGCCGACAAGGCAAGATGTGTTGCCAAGCGCGCCCGTCACTCGCGCGATCGGCATCCAGAGCCGCTCGTCGTGGACGTCGCGTTCGAGCGCAAAGCCCATCAGCCGGCGTCCGGCATTGTCGACGGGGCCGCTCATCGCCTCCTGGCGGCTCCAGCCTTTGGATCCTGTCATCGCCCCGAGAATGGTGTTTGCCTTGTCCCAGGCGGCACCTTCGCTTCCCGCAATGACCGGGCGCACCGAAACATTAAAGCCCGGCGCGCGGCCGAACGCCGCCGCCTGCGCACGAAATTGCCCGATACGCTCGCGCGTCGAAGCGAGCGGCTCTGCATAGATCGCGTAAACGTCGCAGAGCCGCGCGCCCATTGCGAGCGCGCCGTCGGAGGCGCCGCCGAAGAAGAGAGGCGGATGCGGCTTTTGCAGCGGGCGCACGTCCGAATGCGCGCCCTTGACGCGGTAGAATTCGCCGGCGAAGTCGAACGGACGCTCGTTCGACCATGTCAGCTTCATCAATTCGAGATATTCGGCGGCGCGGCGATAGCGCTCGGCTTTCGGCGTGAAATCGCCGTCGCCCTCCTGTTCGTCGTCGGTCTTGCCGGTGATGATGTGGACCGCGAGCCGGCCGCCGCTCAGATGATCGAAAGTAGCGATTTTGCGCGCCATCAGCGTCGGCGCAACAAAGCCGGGGCGATGCGCGATCAGATAGCCGAGCCGCTCGGTGCGCTCCGCCGCGTGCAGCGCGACCAGAAAGCCTTCGGCAGACGACGACGAGTAGCCGACCAGCACGAGATCGAAGCCGGCCGCCTCGTGGGCCCGCGCGGCTTCGGTCACGTAATGCGGCGACAGCCCGCCCTCGATGACGTGCAGAGTGGCCGCGCTCTTGGGCGGTGTCACGCCGATCATGCCGATGAGTTTGATAGGCATCGCCGCCTCCTTGACGCAGACTAGCACAATCGCCGCGTTAGGACGCTCTGATGCGTTCCGTTTCCGCCTGATCGATCTCGCCGTTCGCGCCGATTACGACGCCATAGTCGCGGCGCGCTTCCTCCGCCGTAATCAAGCCGTCGAGCACGTCATCGCGCACGCGTTGCGGATCGCGCGCCCGCGGATCGCCGAAGCCGCCGCCGCCCGGCAGTTGCAGTTGAATGGCATCGCGCGGCGGCACGGTCTGGCGTCCCTTGGGCCGGATCGGCCGGCCGGATCGCAACGTGACGACGCCGGCTGCTCCCGCTTGGCCGCCGTTGCGGCCACGCGCGGGATGGCGCACCCGCTCGAAATTGCAGAGGAGCGCGACCGGATTGGCGCCGGCGCCGCCGATTTCAATGACTTGACCGAGGCCGCCGCGGAATTGGCCGGACCCGCCGGAACTTTCGCGAAATTCGCGACGATAGAACACGACCGGGGCCACGCTTTCGGTCGCTTCCACCGGGATCGTGCGCACGCCGGATGGAAAGGACGTTGCGCTCAACCCGTCCTTTTGCGGCCGGGCGCCGGCGCCGCCGCAATGGAAGATCACGGTCGAGAATTCCGGCAGCGTGTTAGCGTCGGTGCCATCTTCGACCTCGTCGACCAGCGAGCCGCCGCCGAAGATTTGTGGATTCCAGAGCGACGACGCGCCTTCCGCCGGTACGCCGCCGCGGATCGCCTGATGCAAACAGCCGGCGACTACATCCGGCAACATTTGACCGACCGTGTGGCGCGCTGCCACCGGCCATGGCCGCTTGGCATTGAGCACGCAGCCTTCCGGCGCGCTGACCGTAATCGGCGCGAGCGAGCCGGCATTGTTCGGCACTTCTGGCGCCACCAGGCACTTCACGCCGAAGGCGGTGTAGGCGAGGCAATAATTGAGGACGACGTTGATGCCGTATCCGGACGCAGGGGACGTGCCGTCGAAGTCGACATGGATGCCATCGCCGGAAATGGTCAGCGCGGCGTTGAGCAGGAGCGGCTTATCATAACCGTCCATCGTCAGGCTGTTGCGATAGGTGCCCTTCGGCAAGGCGCGAATGCGCGCGAGGGTCGCCTCGCGCGAAGCGTCCATGATCGTGTCGCCGAGGCGATCGAGATTGGCGATTTCGAACTCCTCCATCATCTCGATCAGGCGCCGGCCGCCTTCGTCGTTGCAGGCCGCGCAGGCATAAATGTCGCCCTCGACCTGAAGCGGCTCGCGGACATTGGCGCGCACGAGCCGCAGCAAATCCTCGTTCATGCATCCTTCGCGAGCGAGCGGCATGATCGGGATCGACAGGCCCTCCTCGAAAACCTGCCGTCCGTCGGGCCCCATGCCGAGGCCGCCGATATCGACGACGTGAATCGTGTTGGCGAAAAGACCGACCGCTTGGCCGCGATAAAAGGTCGGCGTCACGACCGTGATGTCATGCAGATGACCAGACGTGAGCCACGGATCGTTGGTGATGTAGTGGTCGCCCGGCTTCATGCTCGCGAGCGGATAGACATCGAGGAAATACCGCACCCCGTTCGCCATCGAATTGACGTGGCCCGGCGTGCCGGTCACCGCTTGCGCAAGCATGCGGCCGTGACGGTCGAATACGCCCGCCGAAAGGTCGCCGGCCTCGCGCACCGAGGTGGAGAACGCGGTGCGCAGCATGGTTTGCGCCTGTTCCTCGACGACCGCGATCAGGCGGTTCCACATGATCTGCGTATGGATTTGCGCGAGCGCGGCGTTCGGGCGGGCGACCATGGATCAATCCTCGCGGCGAGTGAGCGCAATATAGCCGAACTGATCGATCTGCGCGTCGAATAAGGCGCCGACCACGGTCGACGTATCGTCCTCCGCGATCACCGCCGGACCTTCGATGCGCGCGCCCGGCGAAAGGTCCGCGCGCCAATAGATCGGCACCTCAGCGAATGCGCCGGCCTGCGGATCGAAGGCCACGCGCCGCGCCCGTGGCTTCGGTTCGCTCGGCGGTGCAGGCCTGGCAACGGCGAGTTCGCCTTGGGCCGGCGCGGCGAGCGCAATCACCCAGCTTAAAATTTCAATTTCGACGCCGGGAATGGGCCGGCTGTAGAGCCGCCGGTAGGCGTCTTCGAACAGGGCGGCGATGGTCGCGCGGTCGGCGGCGGTGAATTCCCGCACCGGCAGCGCGACAGCGATCTCGTGGCCCTGGCCCCGATAGCGCATGAAGGCGGAACGTTGCTCGGTCAGCGTCGCATCCGGCGCGCCTTGCCGCACGACGGTTTCCGCTTCATAACGCATCTCCGCCAGCAAACGGTTGACCGCCGCGGGATCGAAACGCGAAAGCCGCATCAGGCGGCCGCGCACGATCTCGTAAGCGACCGGCGCGCGCAACAGGCCCACGGCCGAGCCGACGCCGGCATTGGCCGGAACGAGCACGCGGCCGATGCCGAGTTTTTCCGCCACGCGCGCGGCATGGAGCGGCGCCGCGCCGCCGAATGCGATCAAAGTGCGCGGGCGCAAGTCCTTGCCGCTTTCGATTGCATGAACGCGCGCCGCGTTCGCCATGTTCTCATCCACCACTTCGCTGATGCCGAGCGCGGCGTGTTCGACGGCAAGATTAAGTTTGCCGCCGATCCGTTCGGCGATCGCCGTTTTGGCGGCGGCGGTATCGAGCGGCATCTTGCCGCCGGAGAACGTCGCCGGATCGATTCGGCCGAGCGCAAGATCGGCATCGGTGACGGTCGGCACGCTGCCGCCGCGGCCGTAGCAAACGGGACCCGGTTCGGAGCCGGCGCTTTGCGGGCCGACCGCGATACGTCCGAGCGCATCGACCGCCGCGATCGATCCGCCGCCGGCGCCGATCTCGACCATTTCGATCACTGGGATGCGTAGCGGCAGGCCGCTGCCTTTGACGAAGCGATAGATGCGCGCCACCTCGAAAGCGCGCGCGGTCTGCGGCCGCGCCTTGTCGATGAAGCAGATCTTTGCGGTCGTGCCGCCCATGTCGAAGGAGACGACCTGGTCGAGGCCGTGCTGGCGGGCGATGCAGGCGGCGAAGATGGCACCGCCGGCCGGCCCGGATTCCACGAGCCTCACCGGAAAACGAATCGCGGTCTCGGTCGTGGTGATGCCGCCGCCCGAGGTCATCAGTAGCATCGGACAGCGAAAGCCGGCTTGCGCGAGCTCGCGCGCGAGTTTCGCCAGATAGCTGCCGATCAAGGGCTGCAGATAGGCGTTGGCGCAAGCCGTGGAGAAGCGTTCGTATTCGCGCATCTCCGGCGATACATCCGAGGAAAGGCTCACTGCGATTTTGGAAAAACGCCGGGCCACGGCGTCGCCGATCCGGCGCTCGTGATCGGGATTGGTGAAGCTATGCAAAAATCCGACTGCGACGGCTTCGACGTCCCGGCCGGCAAGCGTATCGAGCGCGCGCGTGACGCTTGCGTCATCGAGCGGCACGAGCACGTTGCCCTGCGCATCGATGCGCTCGCGGATCGGCAGGCGCAGACGGCGGGGAACGAGCGGCGGCGGCAAGTCGATATTGATGTCGTATTGCTCGAAGCGGTTCTCGTGCCGGATTTCCAGCACGTCGCGGAAGCCTTCGGTGGTCAGAAGCGCGGTCTTGGCGCCTTTGCGTTCGATCAGCGCGTTGGTGGCGAGCGTCGTGCCGTGAATGATCGATTGGACGTTGGCCGGCTCGATACCGGCTTCGGCAATGGTCGCGTGCACGATCGTAAGCACGCCGGCTTCGGGGGCGCGCGCGGTGGTCAGGCCCTTGGCCGTGATGCGCCGGTCGCCGATTTCCAGCGCGACGTCGGTAAATGTGCCGCCGATATCGACGCCGAGCCGGATTGGGGGTGGGGGTGTCACGCGCGAACTGCCAAAGGACTGATGGAAACGGCGAAAACCACTTTATATGCCGGCTCTTTGCGCGCCTTGTCCATCGTGCCGCAAGGATCAGCTATTACGGCAAGCGCGTTGCGCGCCCTTTGAGGCCGGGGCATCATGCCGACAAGAAACCCGCCAAACCAAGAAACGCGCAAAATCGGCGAACGCGCAAAATTCGGGATCGAGAAACGAGGAGCGGCATCGATGCACGACATCGTCATTCGCAGCGGCAGGATTATCGACGGCACCGGCAGGACGGCGTTCACCGGCGACGTCGCCATCGCGGGCTGCCGCATCGCCGCGGTCGGCGGCAAACAAGGTCCCGCCAAGCGCGACATCGACGCCGACGGGCTTCTGGTCACGCCGGGCTGGGTCGACGTGCACACCCATTACGACGGCCAGGCGATGTGGGACCCGCTCCTTGCGCCGTCATGCTGGCACGGCGTGACGACGGTGATGTTCGGCAATTGCGGCGTCGGTTTCGCGCCGGTGAAGAAGCACCATCGCAACGCGCTGATGGATTTAATGGAGGGCGTCGAAGAGATTCCCAATCCGGTGCTTGCCGCCGGCTTGACCTGGGAGTGGGAGACCTTTCCGCAATTCATGGATGCACTGGAGCGGCGGCCGCGCGCGATCGATATCGCGGCGCAGGCCGCCCATCTGCCGCTGCGCGTCTATGTCATGGGCGACCGCGCGGTGCGGCGCGAGCCGGCAACGCCGGAGGATATCGCCGAGATGCGCCGGCTCACCATCGAAGCACTGCAATGCGGCGCGTTCGGCTTCACCACTTCGCGCACCGATTCGCACAAGACGCCCGACGGCGATCTCGTGCCCTCGCGCGATGCCGATGCCGAGGAGCTCGTCGGCATCGGTTCCGCGCTCGGCGCGGTCGGCATGGGCGCGTTCGGCATGAACAGCGATTTCGACGATGAGGACTATGAACTCGCCTGGATGACCAAATTCGCGCGCCAGACCGGCCGCCCGATCTGGTTTTTGCTCACCGACCGCTACGAGGATCCGCAGCGCTGGCGCCGTCTGCTTAAGGCGACGCATGCGGCGCGCGCCGAAGGCTTGCCGTTTACCGCGCAGGTCGCCGGCCGGCCGATCGGGGTGATGATGGGCGTCGGCACCGCAGTCAATCCGTTCGCGGTGCGGCCGACCTACAAGACGATCGAAAATCTGCCGATTGCCGAGCAACGCCGGCGGTTGCGCGATCCGGAAATGCGGCGAAAGATTCTCGCCGAAGCACCGTCGGACGCCGACGTCGCCAAGCTCGCGCAATTCCGCCAAGCCGTGATCAGCAAGTGGGACCGGTTCTATGTCATGAGCGATCCGCCGGATTACGAGCCGGTTCCGGAGAAGAGCGTCGCCAATATCGCGGCGCGCGAGGGCCGCACGCCCGACGAAGTCGCTTACGACTACATCACCGGCGGCGAAGCGCAGTATCTATACTTCCCGGTAGTGAATTATGTCTCCGGCGATCACGCGCCGATTTTCGAAATGCTCAACGATCCGGCCTGCCTCCTCGGCTTGAGCGACGGCGGCGCGCATTGCACCTCGATCGTCGATGCTGGCGTGCCGACCTTCATGCTGATGCATTGGGGCCGCGACCGCAGCCGCGGACCGCGCCTGCCGCTTGAAATGCTGATCAAGCGGCAAACCAGCGAAACCTCCGACTATTTCGGACTGACCGATCGCGGCCGGCTCGTGCCGGGTCTGCGCGCGGACATCAACGTGATCAATTACGCCAATCTTAAAGTGCAGAAGCCCGAACTCGTTCACGACATGCCGGCCGGCGGCCGGCGCTTCGTGCAGCGCGTCGAAGGCTACGAAACGACGCTCGTTGCCGGCGCGCCGATCTTCGAACGCGGCGAACATACCGGCGCCATGCCCGGCCGGCTGGTGCGGGCCGGGCGCGACAGCGCGGTCTTGGCCGCGGAATAAGCGCGCGCGATGCAGCGCAGCGCCACGAGGATTCTGACGACCCATGTCGGCAGTCTCCCTTTCTTGTCGCTCGATCACGGCATAGCGACCGGCGACCAGACGCATCTCGCCGACGACGTTGCGGCGATCGTCGCGCGCCAGCGCGAGATCGGCATCGATATCGTCAACGAGGGCGAATATGCCAAAGGTGGCGACTGGCTCCGCTACATGCAAAATCGCTTCAGTGGCTTTACCGACATTGACGCCGGCGACGAAAAGCCGCTCATCGAACGCGGCAAGGATCGCGAAGAATTCGCCGATTTCTACAAATATGCCAGCGAGCGCGGCACGTTGTTCTATACGCCGGGCGCGCAAATCGCCAAGAAGCGCCCGGTGCAGGCCTGCACCGGTCCGGTGACCTATATCGGCCAGGCGGAGCTGGAAAAAGAAATCGACGTCACAATCGCCGCCGCCGGCACCGAGAACGTGTTCTTGACCTCGACCGCACCGGCAAGCCTCGAAGTTTATCGCCGCAACCGCTACTACAAGAACGACGAGGACTATGTGTTCGCCTTGGCCGAGGCGATGCGGACCGAATACGAGGCGATCGTCGACGCCGGCCTCATTCTGCAGATCGACGACGCCTGGCTGCCGGCGCTATGGGACCGCATCGGCATCGCCATGGGGCTTGCGGCGTTCCGCGCGCGCAGCGCCATGCGGATCGAAGCGCTCAATCACGCGCCGCGCAATCTTCCGGAGGACCGCGTGCGTTATCACCTGTGCTGGGGAAGCTGGCACGGCCCGCACGCTTACGATCTCGAATTAAAAAACATCGTCGACCTCGTGCTCGGCGTCGACGCGCAGGCCTTTCTAATCGAAGGTGCCAATACACGTCACGAGCATGAAGTCGCCGTGTGGGACAAGGTCAAATTGCCGCCGGGCAAAATTCTCATTCCCGGCGTCGTCACGCATTCGACCGACGTGGTGGAGCATCCGGAGCTTGTTTCGCAGCGGCTGCAGGGCTATGCGCGCCGGGTCGGCAAGGAGAACTTGATCGCTGGCGCCGATTGCGGCTTCGGCGGCCGCTCGCATCCGCAGATCGCCTGGGCGAAATTGCGCGCCATGGTAGAAGGCGCGGCGCTGGCGAGCAAAGCGCTCGGCTTTGCGGCTGCCTGACTTTTGCGGCTGCCTGACTACTGAAAACCGCCCTTGCAAAAAATGGCGCATCCGCCTTAATCGTCGAACCAAGAATGCGAAACAGCGCGGCGCGACGCCGCGTGGGGGGAAGCACCATGGCCGCGACCAAAGTTGACGTCATTGAACTGATCGACCGGCATCCGGTGACCGGTTTTCAGATCGGCGTGTTGATCCTGTGCATGCTGGTGGCGGCGCTCGACGGCTTCGACACCCAGGCGATCGGTTATACCGCGCCCGCGATCGCCGCAGTGATTCATCTGCCGATGCCGCAATTCGGCCAGGTCGGCTCCGCCGGGTTGCTCGGCGCCGCGGTCGGCGCGCTCTCGTTTGGGCCGCTCGCTGATATTTTCGGCCGCAAATGGTTCATGATCATCGCCGTCATCATATTCGCGATCTTCAGCTATCTGACCTCGCAATCGACCTCGCTCAACGAATTGCTCTTCTATCGCTTCTGTACCGGTCTCGGCCTTGGCGGCGTGACGCCGGCGTTTTTGGCGATGGGCGCGGAGCTGGCGCCGAAGCGGCTGCGCGACGTATTCGTGACCGTGCTGTTTGCGTCGTTTCCCGGCGGCGGGCTCATTGGCTCGCTGACCAGCGCTTGGGCCATTCCCACCTTCGGCTGGCAATCGGTGTTCTACATCGGCGCGGTGGTGCCGCTGATCATCGCCGTGGTGCTGGCGATCTGGTTGCCGGAATCGATCCGCTTCCTGCTTGCGCGCAATATCCGCCAGGACGAAGTGCGCCGCACGCTCGAACGCATCATGCCGGGCGACGTGCCGCCTCCCGGCGTGGAGCTTGTCGCGCCGCCCGATCCGGCGCGCGAGGGCGTCCCGGTCAAGCATCTGTTCATGGAAGGCCGCGCGGTTCCGACGCTGCTGCTTTGGGTGCCGTTCTTCACGATTTTCATGGTGCTCGTTACCGTCACGTTCTGGACGCCGGCGGTGCTCAATTCGGTCGGCTTCTCACTTTCGGCCGCGGCCCTGATCATCGGCCTCAACAATCTCGGCAGCGCTATCGCCAGCGCCTTCTCGGGATGGGCGGTGCATCGCGGTGGCGCGTTCCGCGTGCTCATTCCCTGCGCGATCATCGGCGGGCTCGCGCTCGCCTGGTTCGGCCAGGCCACGTCGTCGGTCGCGACGTTGGGCACGGCGTCGTTCCTCGCCGGGTTCTTTGTCGGCGGCACCGGAACGGGATTGATCGCGGTCGCCGCCGGCATGTACCCAACCTCGATCCGCTCGACCGGTATCGGCTGGGCCATGGGCCTCGGCCGCGTCGGCCAGGTCTTCGGCCCGGTTCTTACCGGCATCCTGGTAGGGCTCGGTATCAAAGTCGGCGGGATTTTCTTCGCCGCCGCGGTGCCGTGTTTCATCGCCGCGCTGTTCCTGATCTTCCTCTACTTCGCTCGTCCGGTGATGGAGGCCGACGCGAGTGCGGCGCCCGCGCCGGCGGAGTAGGGCGGCGGCGCGTCACAGCCCGAGCAGGCGCGGTAGCCACAGCGAAATCTGCGGCAGGTAGGTCACGAGCATCAACACGGCGAACATCACGCCGTAGAACGGCCAGATGCGCCGCAATACCTGCTCAATCGTGACGTCGCCGACCGCGCAGCCGACGAACAGGATCGCGCCGACCGGCGGATGGCACAGCCCGATGCCGAGGTTGAGCAGCATGATCATGCCAAAATGAACCGGATCGACGCCGAGCTTGAGCATCACCGGAAGGAGTATCGGCGTCGAGATTAAAATCGACGGCGCCATGTCGACCAGGCAGCCAAGCGCCAGCAACAACAGATTCACCAGCATCAGGATCACGTATTTGTTGCTGGAAATTGCGAGAAAAAACGCCGTGATCTTGGCCGGCATTTGCGTGAGCGCCATGACGTAGCCGACGCTGGAAGCGCAGGCGATCAGCGTGAGCACCATCGCCACTGTGCGCATGGTCCGGTGCACCAAAGCGGGCAGGTCGCGCCAGCGATAGTCGCGATAGACGAACATGGTGACAAGGAAGGCCCAGACGCAGGCCACCGCGCCGGCCTCGATCGCGGTGAAGACGCCGGCGAGAATGCCGCCGAGAATGATCACGAGCGTGATCAGGCCCCACAGCGCATCGACCGAAATTATCGCCGCTTCGCGCAGCGGCACGGCGCTGCCGCGCGGATGGCCGTCGCGATAGGCGATGACGAGGCAAAGCACGACGAGCGATAGGCCGAGCAAGAGCCCCGGCACGACGCCGGCCATGAACAGGCTGATGATCGAGATCGTGCCGCCGGTCGCGAGCGAATAGATCACCGCATTGTGGCTCGGCGGCACCAGCAAAGCCTGCACCGAAGCCGAGATCGTCACGTTGGTGGCGAAGACGCGCGGAAAGCCGCTCCGCTCCATCTGCGGGATCATCACCGAGCCGATCGCGGACGTATCGGCGACGGCGGAGCCGGAAATGCCACTGAGAAACGTCGTGGCGACCACATTGACCACCGAAAGACCGCCGCGCACCCGGGTGAAACCGACCAGCACGTCGGCGAACGCGACAAGACGTTTCGCCATGCCGCCTTCGGCCATGATCGCGCCAGCCAGAACGAAGAACGGAATGGTGAGCATCGCCACTTTGCTGACGCCGTCGGAAATCTTCAGCATCACTGCTTCGAGCGGTATCCCCATCCAAAGGGCGCCCGCGATCGCCGCCAGTGCAAGCGAATAGGCGATCGGCATGCCGATCACGAAGCAGGCGAACATTGTGGCGAGCAGGATGAAGATGTCCATCGTGCTTTTGTGTCTCACCTAATCGAAGGCGGCCGCGTCGCGCTCCGCGGCCGGCGGGCCGAGCAGGAGCCGCTCGATGACGAAGAAAAACAGGATCGCGCCGCCGAGCGGGATCGGCAGATAGGTCGCGCCGACCGACAGCGAGGGAAAGTCGGCGATGGAGTTCTGCCAGGTCGCCGCGACGAGCTTTGCGCCCCAATCGATCATGAACAGAGCGACCAAAGCCATCAGCAGTTCAACGATAAATGCCATCGCCTGCTGCAGGCGCGGCGGCAAAAGCGAGACGAAGAAGGACACTCGCATGTGCAAGCCGGCGCGGTAGCAGGCCGCCGCGCCAAAGAATGTCAGCACGATCATCATCAGCACCGCCATTGGCTCGGGCCAGGACGCGGCGCGGTTGAGCACGTAGCGGGTATAGACCGCCCAGGGAATGACCGCGGAAATCAGCACCAAAGCGGTGCCGGCAATAGCGACGCAGGCGGCATAGAGCGTGTCCATAAGCCTGCGGATCGCGCGCTTCATCGTCCGCACGCTCTCAGTCGGCCGCTTGAATGCGCTTGATCAATTCGGCAAAGCGCGGGCCGTATTTATCCCACACCGGCTTCACCGCATCCTGGAACGGTTGCTTGTCGATCGTCTCGACGATCTGCACGCCGCCCGCGCGCGCCTTGTCCATCGCTTGTTGCTCGTAAGCCGCCCACAGCACGCGCTCCTCGGCCTGCGCCTCGCGTGCGAATTTCTGGATGAGCGCCTGATCGTCCTTCGACAGGGTGTCCCAGGTCTTGCGCGAGAACACAAGGACTTCCGGCACGATCAGGTGTTCGGTCAGCGTATAGTTCTTCGCTACCTGATAATGATTGTCGAAGACGAAGCTCGGCGGATTGTTCTCGGCGCCGTCGATGACGCCGGTCTGCAGCGCGCTGAAGACCTGGTCGTAGCCCATGGCGACGCCGTTGGCGCCGAGCGCGTTGGCCATATCGACGAACATCGGGTTGCCGATGACGCGCACTTTAAGACCCTTGAGGTCGGCGATGCTTTTGATCGGATGCTTGGTGTTATAGAAGCTGCGCGCGCCAGCATCCATCCAGCACATCCCGACCAGCCCGGCTTTGTCGTTGGCGGTCACCTTGTCGAGAAGCTCATTGCCGATCGGTCCGTCGATCACCTTCTGCATATGCGCGGTGTTGCGGAACAAGAACGGCAGATTGAATACGTTGAGATCGTCGATGACCGGGCCGATGGCGCCGACGCTGACGCGGGCCAATTGCAGCGCGCCGACCTGCGCCTGTTCGATGGCCTCCTTCTCGCCGCCGAGCTGCATCGACGCATACATCTGCACGCCGAGCCGCCCATCGGTCGCCTGTTTGAGTTTCTTGCCGAGATTTTCCGCCGCGACGACGGTGGGATAGCCGGGAGGATGGACATCGGATGCCTTGAGCGTGGTTTGCGCTTGCGCAAAGGCCGGTGCTTGCGCGAAGCGGCCGATCGTCAGCGCGCCGGCCAAAAATGCGGTGCCGCGAAGAACGTCACGTCGGCGCACTTTAGTCCTCCCTCGATCGGGCCGTCGGTTCCCCCGCGGCCGTTTTATTCGTTATGTCGTGCATCATGACACACGATGATGGGACGGGCGAGTAATGTCTTTGCCACCGTCGCACGGCGCGAAGGCTTTGCCGGTGCGGCCATGCTTGCGCTTTCGCCCGCGGCGGCGGATGCTCCGGGCCTTTTGCGAGGATTAAGATGACGCACGATCCGGGGGTTACCGAACGGCTGGCGCAATTCGTGGCCGGGGCGCGATGGGAGGCGCTGCAGCCGCCTGTCGTTCACGCCGCCAAGCGCTCGCTGATGAATTTCTTTGCCGTCGCATTGACCGGCTGCCGCGAGCCGACGATCGAAACCGCGCTGCAATCGCTTGCGGTCTTCTCCGGCGGACGGCAGGCGACGGTGATCGGCCGGAACGAACGGATCGATCCGCTCGGTGCGGCGTTTCTTAATGCCGCGAGCGCCAATGTGCTCGATTTCTGCGACACCCATGTGCCGACGGTGATCCACCCGACCACGCCGCTGGCGCCGGTTCTCCTGGCGCTCGGTGAGCTTCAGCGCGTCAATGGCCGCGACGCCATCCTCGCTTTCGTGCTCGGCCAGGAAGTCGAATGCCGAATCGGGCTTGCTATGTCGCCGAGCCATTATCATCGCGGCTGGCACATTACCGCGACCTGCGGCGTGTTCGGCGCCGCCGCCGGCGCCGGTAAAGTCCTGGCGCTCAAACCCGAACAAATAGTGTGGGCGTTCAGCATTGCGGCGACGCAAGCGGCCGGCCTGTGCGAATGCCTCGGCACACCGGCAAAAAGCGTCGGCGTCGGCAATGCCGCGCGCAACGGATTGTGGTCGGCGCTCTTGGCGGCGAAGAATTTCACCGGGCCGACCGAGCCGTTGACCGGCGCGCAGGGCTATTTCCACGCGCTTGCGGAAACGCCACGGCTTGATTGTCTCACCGAAGGGCTCGGCGAGAGTTGGGAAATCGTGAAGACCGCGTACAAGCCCTATCCGTGCGGCTTCGTCGTTCATCCGGTGCTCGATTGCGTGCTCGACTGGCGGCGCGCACATCCCGATTCCGTCGTGGAAAAGGTCACGGTGTTCGGCAATCCGCTTCTTGCCGCGCGCACCGACCGGCCGAACATTTCGACGAGCGGCCAGTCGCAGGTCAGCGTGCAGCACGCAGTTGCCGCCGCTCTCGTCACCGGCAAGGCCGGCGTCGCCCAGTTCTCGCAGCCTTGCGTCAACGACCCAAAAGTCGTCGCGCTGCGCGGCAAGGTCGAAGTGATACGCGACGAAAGCTTTCCCACCGTCGCCGCTGCGGTCGAGATCGTCACCGCCTCCGGTAGGACGCATAGGCTCGATCAGCGCGCGGCGCGCGGCAGCGACGCCAATCCCATGACGGATAAGGATCTTGAGGAGAAATTGCGCGACGCGGCGGCCGCCGTCATCCCGCGCAACGATGTCGCGGCTCTGATCGACACAATCTGGACACTCGAAGACAGCGACGATATTGCGATGCTCGCGGCGCTGGCCGTGCCGCGCGCGAACTGAATAGGGTGTTGGGGTTGAAACATGAACGGCGTCAACAGCAAGCGAGTGTTCCTCGTAAATCCGCACGTGCCGGCCGGCTATCTCGACATCGTCGGCCGGCGCGAAGACGTGCGGCTCGATCGATTGGAGCACGACGGCCCGCCCGATCTTGCGGCATCGGTGCTTTCCGCCGCGCACGCCTATCAGACGAGTTCGACGCGCGACGAGTTGGCGCGGCATTTCCACACGGGCGCCGAATTGCTGCAAAGGACGCCGAACCTGCTCGTCGTCTCCACCAACGGCGCTGGCTACGACACCGTCGACGTCAAGGCCTGCACCGAGCGCGGCATTCTCGTGGTGAATCAGGCCGGCGGTAACGGGGAATCGGTCGCCGAACATGTGCTCGGCATGATGCTCATGCTGGTCAAGCGCGCGGTCGACTGCGATCGCGCGCTGCGCGCTGGCACGCTGCAAAACCGCGCCGACTTCACCGGGCGCGAAGCGTTCGGCAAGACGATCGGTATCATCGGCGTCGGCAATGTCGGCCGGCGTGTCGCCGAATTGTGCAGTGGTCTTCTGCGCATGCAGGTGATCGCCTACGATCCTTACGTCGATGCGGAAGAGACACGCCGGCGCGGCGCGCGCAAGGTTGAGCTCGACGAACTCTTGCGCGACGCCGATTTCGTCTCAATCAATTGCCCGCTCACCGACGAGACGCGCCGGATGATCGGCGCCCGCGAATATGCGCTGATGAAGCCGACCGCTTACTTCATCACCACTGCGCGCGGCTTCATCCATGACGAAAAGACGTTGGAACGGGCGCTGCGCGAGAAGACAATCGCCGGCGCAGGCCTCGACGTGTGGGACAAGGAGCCGCCGCCGGCCGATCATCCGTTGCTGAAATTCGACAATGTCATCGCCACTGCGCATACGGCTGGCGTCACCCGCGAAGCCCGCGCCAATATGGGCAAGATCGCCGCCGAACAGGTGCTCGCCGCGCTCGACGGCGAGCCAGTGGCGCGCATCGTCAATCCGCAAGTGTGGCCTGCTTACGCCAAGCGTTTCGAGTTCGCCTTCGGCTTCGCGCCGCGGCGCTAGGGCATGATCCGGAAAAGTGGAAACCGGTTTTCCGAAAAGATCATGCCTCGTCAAATGGCCAGAGCAAGGCGCCTGTCATCCCGGGGCGCGGGCTCTAAGCCCGCGACCCGGAATCCATAATCACAGTTTGTGAGCGTTCTGCACCGATTGTGGTTATGGATTCCGGGCGACGGCCATCGGGTGGTTTCCGGCATGACGGCCGAAAATTTCACCCCATATATTCCAGAATGTGCATGCCCTGGCCCCAGCGGTCGATGAGATAGAGGCGGCCGTCATCGTCGGCGCCGATATCGTTTGACTGGATGCCAGGCGCGCCGGCCGGCGTCTCAGGCACGTAACAGCCCACTTCCTTCGGATGGAGCGGGTCACTGACATCGACCGCGCGCAGCCCGGCGTTAAAATAGGTAAGAAATACGATGTCCTTCCACGGTCCCTCGGCCGGAAGGCTCTCCAGAATATTATGCGCGCCGAACCGGCCGGGTCGGTCGAAATATTTCTCGCGCTCTGGCATGAAGGTCGCGACCGGGAGCGGATTTTTCTCCTCGCGCGCATCAACGACCCACATGAATTGCGCATCCCAATATTTTTCCTTGGCGCGCGCCTCGTCGGTGACGACGAGATAAGGCCGGTCGCCGATCGGCCAGCAGGTATGGGTCGAGCCGGGAAACGGCGGCGACCATTTGATGTGGCTGATAAGCTTCATATGGGAGAGATCGGTGCAGTCGATGATCGACATGCCGCCGCCCCACCACGCGCAATACATGCGGTTGCCGCGAATCATCGGCGGGCCGTGCAACGTACACGCCTGCTCGTGCGGATGCGGATCGTTGCCGACCTCGTTGCTTCCGGTCTTCATCCACGGCAGGCCCCAGATGCTGACGACTTCCGGGCGCAGCGGATCGCGGATGTCGAGCGTCCAGATCACGCGCTTGTCCCAGCCAGGCGCGTCGTTCGGCATAAAGGCAAGGCGACGCTGCAAATCGACGCCGAAGCGATGCGGCCCGGAGCCGGGCATATCGTAAAAGCCGACCGGCTTCGGCGCCGACGGCGTCGAGACGTCAAAGATGAAGAAGCCGGCGCGGGCGTTCTTGCCCTTATCGCCGGCGAGCCGTTCCGAATTCACGTAGAGAAGATCTTCGCCGACGACGCGCAGCTTGTGGCAATGCACCCCGGGCGGCGCGCGAAATTCGCCGACTTTCTTCGGCTTTCGCGGATCGCGCACGTCGTGCACGGTGAAACCTTCGGGGCCGTTGAAGCTCGATCCGCCGACCGCGCCGACATAGGCATGGCCCTTATGGATCTGCACGAGGCTGCCGCCGCCCCAGGCAGCCGTCGGATCGTGACCGAGGAGGCGAAAGTTTTTTGCTTCTTCGGGATAGGCGGCGGCCATGCAGTGCTCCTTTTTCTTTCCTCCTGCCTGCGGGGAGAGGGTTGGGGTGAGGGGGCTTAGCCGTTAGGCTCAGCTCCGCAATCCAGCCGCTCCCTCGCGTGCGGGGAGAGGTTATCTTAATGCGCCAACGGACAGTCGTCTTGATTGATCGCGCTCAAACATTTCGGGCAGCCCGCGCTGAGCTGTTCGGCCATCCGCGCGGGCTCACGTTTCTCTTCACCACGGAAATGTGGGAGCGCTTCTCCTATTACGGCATGCGCTCGCTGCTCGTCCTCTACATGACGAAATATCTATTGCTCGCCGATCGTTCGGGCAGCGTGGTCGGTCTTGATGCGCTGACGCGCGCGCTCGAAAGCGTATTCGGCCCGCTCGACGTGCAGCCTTTATCTTCGCAGATCTGGGGCCTTTATACCGGGCTCGTCTATTTCACGCCGATTTTCGGCGGGCTTCTCGCCGACCGCGTGCTCGGCCAGCGCCGCACCGTCGTCGTCGGCGCGGTCCTGATGGCGATCGGCCATTTCATGATGGCGGTCGAACAGCTTTTTCTACTCGCGCTGCTCGCGCTCATTCTCGGCAGCGGCTGTTTCAAACCGAACATTTCCACCCAGGTTGGCGGTCTCTATGCGCCTGGCGATGCACGCCGCGACCGCGCTTTTTCCATCTTCTATGTCGGCATCAATCTCGGCGCGTTTCTCGCGCCGCTGGTCTGCGGCACGCTCGGCGAGAAGGCCGGCTGGCATTACGGCTTTGCCGCCGCCGGCGTCGGCATGGTGATCGGGCTTTCGATTTATCTTTACGCGTTGCCGCTCTTGCCGGCGGACGAATTGCACCAGGCGATTGCCGCGCACCGTGCGCGCAAGCCGCTCGATCGCGAAGAGCGACGCGCCGTGTTCGGGCTTCTCGCCTTGTTCGTGCCGAACACGCTGTTCTGGGCCGCGTACGAGCAAATGGGCAACACGATCGTCTTGTGGGCGGACGCGAATACCGATCGCAGCATCGATTTGTTCGGCTTTTCGGCGCAGATCCCGACGACGTGGTTCCTCGCCTTCAATCCGTTCATGATCTTTGCGTTTACGCCCTTCGTCGTCGCGCTCTGGGCGCGCCAAGCCGAGCGCGGCGCCGAGCCGCCGACCATCAAAAAAATGGCGTTGGGCTGCTTCGGCCTTTGCGCGGCCTACCTGATCCTGGTGGCGGCGGCGCTTTATACCGGCGGCGGGAAAGCGAGCTGGCTGTGGCTTTTCGCTTATTTCCTCGTGCTCACGCTCGGTGAGCTTTATCTCTCCCCGGTCGGCCTTTCCTTCGTCACCAAGGTCGCGCCCGCGCGCATGCTCTCGATGATGATGGGCATCTGGCTTGCGGCAAGTTTCACCGGCGGGTTTCTCGCAGGCTATATCGGCAGCTTCTGGAGCCAGATGGCAAAACCGGAATTTTTCCTCGTGGTCGCCGGCATCGCCGCGCTCGCGGGGCTGATGATTCTTGCTTTCCGATGGGTCGGGGAGAGAGCGTGGGGGGACGGCGCTTAAATCCCACACCAAAATGCGATGCCCGGCCCCATCAAGTCGGGGACCGGGGCCCGGGCATGGCGAGGGACCCCGCGCCGCCGCGCCGCTCAGCGCGCCGCGGCGACCTCTGCCGTCGAGTTCTCGAGGTGGGCGATGTTGCTTTTCACCGCTTTTTGGACTTTCTCGAACGCCCGCACTTCGATCTGGCGCACGCGCTCGCGCGAGACGCCGAACTCGTCCGCCAGTTCTTCCAGCGTAATCGGTTCGTCGGCAAGCCGCCGCGCCTCGAAAATCCGGCGCTCGCGATCGTTGAGCACGGTAAGCGCTTGACCGAGCGCCTTGTGCCGGTTCTCCGATTGCTCGGATTCGGCAAGCCGGCTTTCTTGGCTGGCGCTGTCGTCGACCAGCCAATCCATCCATTCGCCGGAATCGCCGTCCTCGCGGATCGGCGCATTGAGCGAGGCGTCGCCGCCGAGCCGGCGGTTCATGTCGATCACGTCCTGCTCGGTGACGCCGAGCCGCTTGGCGATGAGCTTGACCTGATCGGGCCGCATATCGCCTTCGTCGAGCGCGGAAATGCGGCTCTTCGCCTTGCGCAGATTGAAGAACAGCTTCTTCTGGTTGGCGGTGGTCCCCATCTTCACGAGCGACCACGAACGCAAAATGTATTCCTGGATCGCTGCTTTGATCCACCACATCGCGTAGGTCGCCAGCCGGAAGCCCTTGTCGGGCTCGAAGCGCTTAACCGCCTGCATCAGCCCGACATTGCCTTCCGAAATCACTTCCGAAATGGGTAGACCGTAGCCGCGGTAGCCCATGGCGATCTTGGCGACGAGACGCAAATGGCTGGTAACGAGCCGATGCGCCGCATCGCGGTCGCCATGCTCGCGCCAGCGCTTGGCCAGCATGAATTCTTCCTGCGGCTCCAGCATCGGGAACCGCCTGATCTCTTCGAGGTACCGGGTAAGGCCCGTTTCTCCTGACAAAACGGGCAGTGCAGCGGTCTGGGCCATGGTAGCGCCCTCCATATTCGTGCCCCCGCGGCGCGGCGGGCGGCTGGCGCCGACGCTCTTGGAGCCGACGGCACCAGTTCCATCATCTCGCACCCGCAACATACACGGTCGAATCAGCCGAGCGGAAGTCAAACAGGCATCACTTCGGCGCGATGCTGCATTGATTTCGCTCAAATGACGCTGAAAACCCGCGAAATAGGTGAATTTCTAACTATCGCGGGGCTGTTCATCGCCACTGCCGGCCCAATTTCCGGCCAGCGCATCATGCAAACGGGCAAGGTCACGCGGCAGTTCCGACCGGAACTCAAGGATTTCGCCGCTCGACGGGTGCATTACGCGCAAAATATGGGCATGCAGGGCCTGTCTGCCAAGGCCGGCCAGCGCCTCTTTCGCTTTCGGTGGCAAAAGCGCCGATTTGGTGCGGAATCCCGCCCCATAGACCGGGTCCCCCATCAAAGGATGGCCGATCGAGGCCAAATGGACCCGAATCTGATGGGTCCGGCCGGTTTGCAGCCTGCAGGCCAGAAGGCTCGCCACCGGCGCGCCGGCCCGTTTGCGCGCTCGTTTCGCAGGTCCCTTGCCCGATGAGCCGGAACCTTGGGATTCTTGGGGCATGCCGCCATAGCGTTCGAGCACCTCCCACTGCGTCGTTGCCGCGCGGCCGCCCTCGCGCACCGCCATGCGGTCGCGGGTGCGCGGATCGCGGTCGATCGCCCGTTCGATCGTTCCGTGCGGACGTTCGGGCGCGCCCCACACGAAAGCGAGATAGCCGCGCTCGAACGCCCCGCCGCTTCTGCCGTGATCAGCGAATTGCGCCGCGAGCGCCCGGTGGGCGCGATCGTTCTTAGCCACGATCATGACCCCGCTCGTATCCTTGTCGAGGCGGTGCACGATGCCGGGACGGCGCTCGCCGCCGATGCCGGAGAGGCTGTCGCCGCAATGAGCGATCAGCGCGTTGACCAGCGTGCCGCTCCAATGGCCGGCCGCGGGATGAACGACCATATTGGGCGGCTTGTCGATGACGATAATGTCCTTATCTTCGTAGACGACATTGAGCGTAATAGGCTCCGGCCCAGGAAGCGCCGGACGGGCCGGCGGGATGTCGAGCTTGATTTCGCCGCCGGAATTGACCCTGTGGCTTGGATCGCGGATCGTGCGTCCGTCGACTTCGACCGAGCCGGCCTCGATCAGCGCCTTGAGACGCGAGCGCGACAGAGCGGCAACGTGGCGGGCAAGCAGGCGGTCGAGCCTTTCGCCGGCCTCTTCCGGAGCCACGAGCACGGTTGTCCGCGTTGGCGTGAGGAGGGTCATGAACTTGTCCGATACACGGCGGCCCAATCTATCAACCGCCGGCGAAGACGCCGAATCGGCTTCGGCGCAACTGGTCGCCCGCGCGCGTGTCATGATGGTGATTTCGGCCCTCACGACGATCTTCGCCATCGCCGCAGTGGTCACCGTCATCGGCTATCGCATTTTCAGTCAAAGCGGCGGCGGCGCCGCCGCCGGAGGCGAGGGTGTCGTCGCACTGCCCAAGGGCGCCCGCATAGTCTCGACCTCCGCCTCGGCAGGCCGGCTTGCGATTCTGGTCGAGACCGACGGCGCGAGCGAATTGCTGACTTTCGACATCAAGACCCTCAAGCCGACAGGACGCCTGCGCTTTGTCGGCGAGCCTTAGAGCCGCAATCGTTTCAAACTGAAACGATTGCGGGGTCTAGGTATCTGATGAGGCATGATCTTATGCTTCCGCCCCGGGTCGCGTCCGCGGCAGCCTTTTTCCGGATCATGCCCTGATGCCAAGCGCGCCCCGAACCTGCTTGCGCGGCTCCATTATCGCGGCTATTTCGAAAAGCGCCCGCTCCCTTCGTCTAGCGGCCCAGGACGTCGCCCTCTCACGGCGAAAACAGGGGTTCGAGTCCCCTAGGGAGCGCCAGTAATTTCAATAAGTTACGGTTTTCGCAAATATTCACTTTCAACAGACTTTCAATATCCGGTTCTGCTTTTCCGCAAGTTTTGATCGGCTCTGCATTTGGCTGCCGCACTGAAGCGCCTTGCCCTAGCAACTGCCTGATTCGCGAGCGCCGAACAGCGAGCGCCTCCGTCGATCCAAATTTACCATCCGCCGCAATCTCAGAACCTTTGCAGGCGTTTGCTGCTCACGTACGAAGATCACAAATCACACCACGGCCTGAGAAGGAAACGGGTGACCCAAATAGGAGTCACTCGTGCGTGTCGATTTCGAACCAGGCCAGCCATGCTTCACCATCGGTGAGGCTGCCCAGTATCTCCGAATATCAAGAGCGCTGCTTTATCAGCTGATACGGCAAGGTCGTATCAAGACGATAAAAATCGGCACGCGCACGATCGTTCGCGGCGCCGAGCTCGAACGGTTCCTCGACCAGCAACAGGCTGCATAGGCTGTGCCGTGGTCGAAACCCTTGAACCCCTCAATGGTATGCCCCTGACGGCAAACTTGAAGGCGCACTACGAGCGAACTGCCGACCTTCTTCACTCCAATCGAGGGCTAGTCGCGCACCCGCCCTTGATCTCCCAGTACCCGCTCGACGCCTACAACAAGGTGGACGGGCTCTCGCTCTTGCGATCGACAATGAGTGCGTGCATTCCGCTCGTGATCTTTGATCCGCAATACCGGCACAATCTCGACCATCTTAAATACGGCAATGAAGGCGCCAGGCAGAAAGGCCGCGCCAAGTATCCGCAGCAAGGCAACGAAGAAATCGTCGCCATGGGCGCGCAGATCGAACGCATCCTTATGCCAAGCGGCTACGTGATGCTGTGGTGCGACATGTACATCCATGTCACTGGAGCGTCGCTCAAGTTTTTCCCGAACCTCACGCCAGTCTGTGACGTGATTTGGGATAAGGGCGCAATCGGCATGGGCTACCGCACCAGGCGCCGTTGCGAACGCGCGGTGTTCTTTCAGAAGCCGCCGATCGGCGCTCGAGCCGCCAAGCTTGCGGTGAGGTGGAAAACGCAGCCGACGATTCCTGACGTATGGCTTGAGAAGATCACCGACAAAATCCACGCACACCAGAAGCCCCAAGGGCTACAGCAAGCCGTGATCGAAGCCATCACTGAGCCCGGCCAGGTCGTCGTCGATCCGGTCGCTGGCAGTTTCAGCGTGATGGCCGCAGCGCACGCATGCGGCCGGCGCTTTCTCGGCTGCGACATCCTCGGCTCGCCGGCAGAGCAGGCCGAGCACCTCAAACAATTGGAGTCCGCGTGATGCCCACCGTTGATGAAATGTGCGCGGCGATTGACGAGTACATGAGTCAGATGATCGCTGACGGCTACATCGTCGATACCGGCGAACGCGTCTGGTCCGATCGCTATCAACGCTGGTTTCCGGTCTACCGGCGCGTGAAAAAAATCCCCAACGACTATACCTGCGAGGTCATATTCGCCAGGTCCGAGGCTCGACGGAGGGCGATGTCATGACCTGTGGCCATGGTCGAGATTGTTGAACCCCTCAAGTGCGGCACGATTTTTCCCCGCCTGCTGCTCGTCGATAAAGTGACCATGGGACAGGGGACGCATCGGCATGGGCTATCGGACGCGGCGGCAGTCGGAATATCTGGTCATGGCGCTCAAAGACCTGTTGGATGTGTTGGAACGAGCAATGAAAGAGGAAAGCAAATGACTGATAAAGAGTTTTACTCGCTCGGTGGCGGACGAACCTATACATGGATGCCCGGAGCACAACTCAGCGACCGCGTCGGGATGCTCAATTCGCCCATGCCTGTCCGCATGGTGCGAGGCAGGTCATTGCAGCTCCAATCGGCGAATCCGACTCGCTCCCGGATCTCGGGCGGGCGCTTGCTCACATAGTTGGTTGGGTCTCGTTTGCAGTCGCCATACCCGAACACGTGGCGGTTTGCGCCGGCATTTGGAATCGCGTTCAAACGCGCTGACCTGTTCCGATCAATACTGGCCCGTGCTGTCGGCTTGGGTAGCGAAATGGTAGCAACAAGTTCGAGTTATGTTCTGCCCCTAGCGGTCGCCTTGGTAGGGCAGCACGCGGGCGATCGCCCAAGAGTACAACCTTGCCAAGGTTGGGGTCGTGGGTTCGAATCCCATCGCCCGCTCCAAATAGCCTCGTAATATCGATTGTCCCCGGCTTTCGGTTTAATTGCAGCGCCGGTATTTGTTGGACTGTAAAGTCGATTGTGCAATATGGGCTGCTGATTACTATGTGCTCCGCTACAATGAAAATGGACGAGTTCGGCGGCAAGCACATATAGTCGAATGGAAGACCGACTGGTTTGAACTCGGCAAAGACATTATGCGCTCCTCGCAACATCGCTTGTATTGCACTTAGGTCGATTTTGGTACATTGCCTTTTATCGTCGCTCTTCGAGAGAAATTGAAAGGTTTGAAAGGGCATATTGCTGTTACTAAGATTTTCGCGACTGATCTGCCAATCATGTTGCTCGGTCCACAGATAAGCGACCAGAGAGAACAGCGACATATCCTTCCAGAGCTTCTCGTTATCATCGAACGCCTGAATGTTCGTAACCCTCAAATA
>DASPTX010000096.1:0-24521 GCA_035623195.1 Xanthobacteraceae bacterium
GGTCTATCAGGAAATCGACGATATGCCGGCGTTCGAGCCGGTGACGAAGTTCAACGCCACGGTCGATGACGTTGCGCGCTTTCCAGATATGCTCCGCCAGGCGTTCCGCACCGCGGTGACCGGCTGTCCGGGGCCGGTCCATCTACAATTTCGCGGCAATGAAGGACAAATTGATGCCGAGGAAGCCGAGCTTGAGCCGCTTTGCGAGCCGCAATTCGCCCGCGTTCCGGCTTTTCGTCCGGAGCCGGACGCGGCGAGCCTGGGCGCCGCGCTGAACATTCTGCAAATGGCGGAACGTCCGGTGATCGTTGCCGGCGGCGGCGTGCGCGCCTCCGGCGCGGCGGCCGAGCTTGTCGCGCTCGCCGAGGCGCTGCAGATACCGGTCGCCACCTCGCTCAACGGCAAAGATTCGATCCCCGGCAATCATCCGCTGTCGGTCGGCGTAGTCGGCACCTATTCGCGCGAGAGCGCAAACCGCGTCGTGAACGCCGCCGATCTCGTTTGTTTCATCGGCACCGAGACCGGCGGCATGACGACCCATTTTTGGGCCGTGCCGAAAATCGGCACGCCGGCGATTCAGATCGACATCGAGCCGGAAGCACTCGGCCGCAACTATCCGCTGGCGGCGGCCGTCAACGGCGATGCCAAAGTCGCGCTGGCCCGGATACTCGCGCAGGCGGACCGGGCAAGCGTCGCCAAACGCAAGGCCTGGATCGGGCAAGTGCAGGCGATCTGCCGCGCGTGGCGGGAGAAATATCAGCCGGCATTGTCTTCCAATGCAGTGCCGATGCGTCCCGAGCGGCTGTGTCACGAACTCACGCGGCTCATGCCGGACGACGCCATCGTCGTGGTCGATACCGGCCATGCTGGAATGTGGATGGGCGGCATGTTCGATCTGTCCTCGCCGCGGCAGAGCTATATGCGCAGCGCCGGCCATCTCGGCTGGGCCTTCCCGGCCGGGCTGGGCGCAAAGTGCGCATGCCCGGACTGGCCGGTCGTCACGTTCACGGGGGATGCCGGGTTTTGGTATCACCTCGCCGAGGTCGAGACGGCGGTGCGCTGGAAGATCAATGCGGTCACCGTGGTCAACAATAATGGCGGCGGCAATCAATCTAAACGCGGCTTCGACCGCGTCTATGGCGGCCAGCAGACCGCACAGGCGCGCGAATTATGGACTTTCAACAAAGTCAATTTTGCCCGCATTGCGGAGGACATGGGCGCGCTCGGCATCCGGGTGGAAGATGCCTCGGCCCTGCCGGCGGCCCTGGCTCGGGCGCTTGCCGCGGAACGGCCCGTCGTGATCGACGTCGTCACCGATATCGAGGCCTTGGCTCCCACCGCCGTCGTTTAGGCGATTTAGGGCATGATCCGGAAAAGCGGAAGCCGGTTTTCCGAAAAGATCATGCCCCGTCAAACATCTAGGGCCGCGATCGGTTTAGTTTGAAACGATTGCGCTCTAGGCCGGCGATTGACGGCGAATTAGGGCGAATTGGTGCCGTCAAGAGCATTGCGTTCACGCCGCTGTCACGAAATTGAAATCTAGCGTCGCTTCGCCGCCTCGCTCGCGCCTTGAGATTATGCGATAGTTCGACTGTGGTCTGCGGCTGCTCGGCATGGGCCAGCCTTGGCGAGGTAAGACCGCGACATTTGGACATCGATGCGCACAGAACGGGAATCGGCAATCCGTCTGCTGCAGATTCTCATGGTTGCGTCGCTGGTGGTTCCGGCGGCGCTGTTCGCCTACGTTTCTTACAACGACTATGACGACGTTTATTCCGTCGCCGACGAACGCATCGACCGTTCGCTGGACGCCCTGCAGGAACAAGCGCTGAAAGTTTTCGGCACCGTCGATCGGATCTTCCCCGAAGTCCACGAAGTCGTGCGCGGCATGTCCGATCGGCAAATTATCGCCGAGCAATCGGCTCTCGCCGTGCGCTTGCGGCGCATCGCCGACGTCATGCCGCCGGTGCAATCGATTGACTTGATCGATCGCGACGGCGAGGTTCTCGCGTCGAGCGCGCCGGAACCCGACTGGAAAAACAAAAACGTCGCGGAACGCAATTATTTCAAGGCCCAGGCGGAAGACGACGGCGGAACTTACATCGGCGGACTGCGGCGCACCGCCGACGGGGCGACCGAAATTTTCGAAGTGTCCCGGCGGCTCGCGTCGGCCGACGGCGCGTTCCGGGGCGTGATCGCGGTCGCCGTGCGGCCGCGCTACTTCGACGAGTTCTACGCGATGATCGAACAGGCGCCCGGCAATTCCTATGGCCTGGTGCGCAGCGATGGCCTGTTGCTGGCGCGCTATCCCGCCGGCGCGCTTTACTCCCAGCAACTCAGTCCGAAGAGCCCGCTACGCATGGCCATCGACAATGGCGTCACGCACGGCTTGTTCTCGGTCGATTTCGGAGAGGTCGATCACGTCGATCGGCGTGTAGGCTTCCGCAAATTGCCGGACTATCCGGTCTTTGCGATCGCGAGCATCGAAAGGAGCGCGCTTCGCGGCCAGTGGCTGTCGTTGATGGCGTCGCATCTGATCTTCGGATTGCCGGCGACGCTTCTGCTCTTTGTGACGCTTTGGGTGGCGCTGCGGCGCACGCGCCGGCTGCACGAAGAGGCAGAGCGTCGCGAACTGGCCGAAGACGCGCTGCGGCAGGCGCAGCGCCTGGAAGCAATCGGCCAATTGACGGGCGGCGTCGCCCACGATTTCAACAATCTCTTGATGATCGTGAGCGGCACGGTGCAGCGCTTGCGCCGTTACGTAACCGGCAGTACCGAAACTCATCTGCTCGACACGATCGTCAATGCGACGCGGCGCGGCGAAAGCTTAACGCGCCAACTCCTTGCATTCTCGCGCCGCCAAATGCTGCAGCCGAGCGTGATCGATCTCGCCGAATGGCTGCCCGAGCTCAAGGACATGCTCAGTCGCTCACTGCGCGGCGACATCGAAATACGCGTCAGCATTTCGCAGCAGCCTTGCGCCGTGAAAGTCGACCCGAACGAATTCGAACTCGCGCTGCTCAATCTTGCCTTCAATGCCCGCGATGCGATGCCGTCCGGCGGGACGCTGACGATCGCCGCCAAGCCCGTTTCAATGCATGGCCGTCGCTTGGAGGAGGGACTGAGCGGTGAATTTGTCGCCATCCGGGTCGCCGATACGGGCAGCGGAATTCCACCCGAGGTCCTGCCGCGGGTCTTCGAGCCGTTCTTCACGACCAAGGAAGTCGGAAAGGGAACCGGCCTCGGCTTGAGTCAAGTCTATGGCTTTGCGCGGCAGTCGGGCGGCGCCGCTTCGATCACAACGTCCGCTCGCCGAGGAACCGCCGTCACGCTATTTTTGCCGCAGAGCACGGAGCAGCCGGCGCAGCCGCATAAGGACAGCAAGACCGCCCGCGCGGCGCCGCCGGCCGGCACGGTGCTTCTCGTCGAAGACAATGCCGAGGTTGCCGAGGTCGGCCGCATCTATTTCGAACAGCTTGGTTACAAGGTATGCCTCGCTTCGAGCGCGCAGGCGGGCCTGGACGCGCTCGCCAAGGACTCCCATATCGACATCGTCTTTTCGGACATATTGATGCCGGGCGGCATGAACGGGCTTGAGCTTGCGGACCGCGTGCGTCGGCAATTTCCGGACATCCCGATGCTGTTGACGACGGGCTATAGTTCGAGCGGGCAGGATGCGGTGCGGCGCGGTTTCCAGGTGCTACAGAAGCCCTACGATCTTGCCGCGCTAGAGCGCGCCTTAGCCGGCGCGCGCCGGGCCGAGCAGGCGCCGCCGCGCCAGCAAGCCGCCGGCTGATCAAGCGCGACGCGGCGCAACGCGCCCTGGATGTTTGATGGGGCACGATCTTTTCGGAAAACCGGTTTCCACCCCGGATCGCGTCCGCGGCAGGCTTTTTCGGGATCATGCCCTAGGCGCGAGGGTGACGCTCACCCCTCGCCGATTTCGCGTAAAACTTCGGCGGTATGTTCGCCCAATCGGGGCGAGGGCCGCTCGGAAGCCATCGGCTCGCCGTCGAGAACGATCGGCGTTCGCACGCCGGGGATGACGCCGCCTTTGGCCATCGCGCTTTTGAGTTCGAGCCGCATGCCGCGATGAACGACCTGGGGATCGGTAAAGACCTGTTGCAGGTCGTTGATCGGTCCCGCCGGTATTCCGGCGGCTTCGAGCTTCTCCAGAAGCTCTTCGCGCTTCATGCGCGCGGTCAGGACGCACAGCTTGCCGACGAGTTCGGCGCGGTGGGTGACCCGTCCCTTGTTGTCTTTATAGGTCTCCGCTTCGGCGAGTTCGGGCGCACCGAGAATGCCGCAAAGCTTGACGTATTGGGCGTCGTTGCCGGTCGCGATGATGATGCGGCCGTCGGCAACCGGAAATTCCTGGTACGGCACCAGGTTCGGATGCGAATTGCCGATACGCTTGGGGATTTCGCTGGACACGAGATAGTTCAGCGCCTGGAAGGCGAGCGTGCCGACGATGGAATCGACCAGCGCGGCGTCGACATAGCCGCCGCGGCCGGTCTTCTCCCGCCGCGCCAGCGCCGCAAGGATGCCGATTGTCGCATAGACGCCCGAGAAGATGTCGCCAACCGGCACACCGACCCGCATCGGCGGACCGTCGGGCGCGCCGGTCATGCCCATGATGCCGCCGATTCCTTGGGCCATGAGATCGTAACCCGCACGCCCGGCCGAAGGCCCGGTCTGGCCGAAGCCGGTGACCGAGCAATAGATCAGGCGCGGATTGTCCGGCGCCAGGCTTTTATAGTCGAGACCAAACTTAACGAGGCCGCCGACTTTGAAATTTTCGATGAGCACATCGGAGCGCGCGGCGAGCTTCTTGACGATGCGCTGGCCGTCGGCGCTGTTGAAATCCACCTCGATGGAGCGCTTGCCGCGATTGGCGCAGTGAAAATAGGCCGCGTCGAGATGGCCGCCGGCTGCGGCGGGCACGAATGGCGGGCCCCAGGCGCGCGTATCGTCGCCGGTGCCCTCGCGTTCCACTTTAATGACGTCGGCGCCCAGGTCGGCAAGGATTTGTCCCGCCCATGGCCCAGCCAAGATGCGGGCAAGTTCCAGTACGCGCAATCCAGCCAATGGCCCCGGCATAAGCCACTCCCACTTCGCGCGGCCGGATGCCGCGCGGGCGCCTAAATGGCCCAACGGGAGGCCGTTTGTCTATATCTCTTTAACCTTACGCGCGCTTGTTATCGGCCCGATGGGTTATTAGTTAAGTGTTGCCGGATGGGATGAAGCAGTGAACACCGCCTTCTTCAGCGAGATGCTGCAAAGCATCGCAGACCGCAGCCGCGCATTGATCAAGCGCGAACGCCGCGAGCCCGCGCACGAGCGCTCCGCCGAGCTCGTCGAACAATGCGAGGAATTGCTCTCCGGCCGCGGCGAGGCATCCGGCGTCGCGCTGGCGCAGGAAATTCTGGCCGGCTACGCCGAATTGACCACTGGTCCTCGCATCGCCTTCTTCGAAGCGCTCGCCACCACTTTCGGACACGATCGGCCGGCGATCGACCGCGCCATCGCGGCGTGGCGCCAAGCGCCGTCCGACGAGACGGCCGGCGAGCTCCACGCCGCCAGCGAGCCGCGGCGGCTTGAATTGTTTCGTCGGCTCAATCTCGCGCCGGGCGGCACCGCGGCTTTGGTACGCATGCGCGAACAACTTCTCGACGCCATGGATCATCGCGACGATCTCGGCGTCGTCGATAACGACTTCGTTCACTTGTTCTCATCCTGGTTCAATCGCGGATTTCTCGTGCTGCGCCGCATCGACTGGTCGACATCGGCGGCGATCCTGGAAAAGATCATCCGCTATGAGGCCGTTCACGAGATCCGGGACTGGGCCGATTTGCGCCGGCGCATCGATCCGCCGGATCGCCGCTGCTACGCGTTTTTTCATCCGGCCTTGGTCGATGAGCCCTTGATCTTCGTCGAAGTGGCGTTGACCCGCGCCATCCCCGGCGCGATTGCCCCGATCCTGTCCGACAAGCGCGATCCGGTCGAGCCGCAGCGCGCGACGACCGCCGTGTTCTACTCGATCACGAACTGCCAGCGCGGCCTCGCCGGCGTGACGTTCGGACATTTTCTCATCAAGCAGGTGGTCGAGGAGGTTTCACGCGAAGTTCCGAGGATCGCCAGCTTCGTGACGCTGTCGCCGGCGCCGAACTTCGCCGATTGGCTCAATCGCGAACGCGCCAATCGCGGCTCCGCCGCGCTCGACGACCACGATCGTCAAGCGCTGTTGGCGCTCGACCGGGAAGGCTGGTGGCGTTCGCCCGAGATCGCGGAGAACTTAAGAGAGCCGTTCCTGCGCGCCGCCGCCTGGTACTATTTGCGCGCCCGCAACGGCCGCGGCTTGCCGGCGGACTCGGTCGCGCGGTTCCATCTCGGCAATGGCGCGCGGCTCGAACGCCTCGATTGGCTGGCCGACACGTCGAATCGGGCGCTGCGGCAGTCCTACGGGCTGATGGTGAACTATCTCTACGATCTCGACTACATCGAGCGTAATCACGAAGCCTATGCGCAACAGCGCGCCGTGGTCGCCGCGAGCGCGGTGACCAGGCTCGTGATGGCGCCGGAGCGGGAAATCGTTCCGATTACGGGATAGCCGTCAGGCGCCTGCCTTGGTTCGATGCCGCCGGCTCCGCACCGCCGCAGGAGGCCAACATCAAAATGCCCTCTCTCCTCGGCGTCCTGGAAACCGCGCTCTACGTGGAGGCTTTCGAGCGCGCGTGTCCGTTTTACGAACAGGTGCTGGGACTGAACAGCATTTACCGCGACCAGCGGCTTTGCGCTTACGACGTCGGCCATCGCGGCGTACTGCTCTTGTTTCTGCGCGGCCATTCGCTGGAAACGGTTCATCTGCCCGGCGGCACCATTCCGCCGCATGACGGAAGCGGGCCGGTGCACGTCGCTTTCTCGATTGGCGCGCACGATCGCGAGCGCTGGGAGGAGCGCTTGAAGGATGCAGGCGTGGCGATCGAAGGCCGCACGAAATGGCCGCGCGGCGGCGAGAGCATCTATTTCCGCGATCCCGACGGACATCTGCTCGAATTGGCCACGCCCGGCCTGTGGCCGGGATATTAGGGCGTGAACTCATAAACGAGCGGCGACGGGAATTCATCACACTTGTTGGCGGCGCCGCCACCGCGTGGCCGGTCGCCGCGCGCAGCGGGTTGGACCGATGCCGCGCGTTGGAGTGCTGATGGTTCTGACGGAGAACGATCCAGACGCACGAGCCTTAGCCGCAGCGCTCGCACAAGGGCTTCAAGTGCTCGGATGCGGAAGGTCGGAAGTGCGAATAGACTATAGGTTTAGCGGTGGTGATGCCGAGCGGATGCAATCCTTAGCGAAGGAGTTGGTTGAGCTTCGCCCCGACGCTGCGGCGGCACCTGACGAACCAACCGCAGCGGCACCGGCAAGCCGTCAACTGAAGAAACCATGTCGCAGCAACTGGGCGCCTGCGGCAATGACCGCGATCAACACCAGCTTCTTGAATGTCTCAGGTGCAATTTTATCGCGCATATGTTGTCCGACGTACATGCCGAGCACGACTGGCAACATCGCAGCCGCCGAGACTGAAACGTCAAGCCAACTGAACTGGCGGCTGGCCGTCAGGAGAAGTGCCAGCAAGCCGGCGGAAACGACGAGATACAGCGATGCTTCCTTTGTGAATGCCTTTCCGCGCAGCCCCTTTGCAAGCAGAAATATGAAAACGAGCGGTCCCGGCATCGCAGCGATGCCTCCCAGAATTCCGCCGAAAAATCCGAACGTAATCCCGGTTGGTAAAACCAAGCGAGACTGAAGCCGCAGCTTCGGCGCGAGCAGCGTGACGCCGCCGACACCCATAAGCACCAGGCCTGCGATAATCTTTGCAACGTTCGCATCGAGCGCCAACAGGACTCGAACTCCAAGGAAGAGGCCGGGAATCATGCCGAGAATAACCGGCATCAATTGCATGAGACACCGTCCAGTCTTTCCGCCCTCCAGCGCCTGCGGCAAGTTGCTGAAGATTAAAGGCATGCTCAGTAGCATGGCCGCTGATTTGATGTCGATAAACATCGACAGCAGCGGCAGCGCGACGACTGGCATGCCGATCCCGATTATCCCCTTCAGGAGGCCGGCGACGATCAGACCGCAAACCACGGCAGCAATGATACTTGCTTGCTCGAAATAAAAGGTGCGGATCAACATTACGTTTAACTCCTGGAAGATCATATTCCCTGCTCAGGCTTTCGCGCTGGTCTCGGGATCGAGCGGAGGCAATCCCGATGCACAAACGGTTTCGCCAGCCACAATCACTGGATAGATCGGACCCTCGCGGCGTCGTTCGAGATAAGTCGCGATCGCTCGACACGTATAGCGGTGCGCTTCGTTCTAGCCTCCAAGTCGCAGCGCATTCTTGCTGCAGAGTTCGTACTTGTCTCGCGGGAACAGTTCGGCCCATGTCGAACTGTCTTCGATTGATAAGCTTCCTGTATCGGCGATAGGATTAAGGATGGTCGCGGCTGCAAATCTGGTGGAAGTAGCCGCTCTAGTGGGCGACACCGCGCGAGCGACGATGCTTGCCGCCCTTATGGGCGGCCAGTCGCTGACGGCCACCGAGCTTGCTTACTGCGCCAATGTCTCTCGTTCGACGGCGAGCGGCCACCTGAGCAAGCTGGTTGCCGCGCGGCTTTTAACTGTCACCCGCAAGCGCCGATTCAGCTATTACCGGATCGCGTCACCACTGGTCGCGACAATGCTGGAGAGCATCAAGGTCGTTGCTGCCATCGAGGTGCCGCCCCGCCATCAGCCGCGCTCAGCACAGGAGGATGCACTCCGCTTTGCCCGAAGTTGCTACGATCACCTGGCTGGCCAGTTAGGCGTCGCCGTTACCGATGCACTTGTGGCCATGGGGCACATCGTACTCACCGATGAAGGCGGTGAGGTCACGTCTTCGGGCGGGCGTTTCCTTTCCGCCTTCGGCGCTGACCTGAGGCCGCGGACTCGGCGGATTTTCTGCCAGCCTTGTCTCGACTGGACCGAACGTCGTTATCACCTCAAGGGACTCGTCGGCGCTGGGATTCTGCATCGTCTATTGGAGCTCGGATGGCTCAAACGCGTGTCAGGCAGCCGTGCACTCCGACTGACGTCGTCTGGAAGGGCGGGGTTGTCCGAAGTCTTCCATATCGAGATCAACGAAGAGAGTGTGCCAAACGGTCGCCTATACGACGCACAACGGCTAACAGTTTAAGCCTAGCGAAGCGTCATCTCGCGCAAATGCTGCAGTCACCGTTTCCACTTTTCGACGATTCTGGGTCGGCCGTCGTGTCTGTGATTCGCCCAAAGCAGCGCGGTGGCTTGCGGCGGCTGACGGTCGGCTTTCGGGAAAAGCCGACATGGAGCGACCGTCGCAATTGGTTGCGCATGGCCGTCGCCCGGCCTGTGCAGCCCTCGCAGCGGGGTTTGCCTCACGAGGCTGAAATTGAAATATGAAATTGTCGCTGCTGGCACAAAGGGACATATCATTCGCACTGCCGAATGTCTGCATTCAGGAGTTAAGCGGACATAGGTAGTCCGAATTTTATGAGTACAAGCCTTAGCTGCCGACAATGCGCAGCCGATTACGACTTGCCATAGACCGGCACGACCGCGCCACGGGTGACGCGGTTCTCCGGCGAGGCGAGAAAGACGACCGTCGCCGCCACTTCTTCGACTTTCGGCCACAGCGCGTAATCGGCTTTCGGCATGGCGTCCCGATTGGCGGGCGTATCCATGATGGAAGGGGCGATGGCATTGACCAGAATGCCGTCTTTGACGACTTCTTCCGCCAGCGCGACCGTGAGCGCCGCGACGGCAGCTTTACTGACCGTGTAAGCCGTCATGCCGGCGCCGGAACGCCATTCGAGCCCGGCGCGCGCGGCGACATTGACGATTCGGCCGCCATCCCTCATGCCGCGGATGGCTGCGCGGCAGCACAGCATGCAGCTCAACAGGTTCATGTCGAGCTGCTGGCGGATGGCGGCTTCGGTGGTCTCGCGCAGTGGCGCGGCGGCAAAACCGCCGGCGATGTGGATCGACGCCCATAGCGGCGTGACCGTCTGGTAAAAGCGGTCGATTGCCGCCTCGCCGGCCAAAGATCCGGTGACGGTCACCACAACCTGCTTGTGGCCGCGAAATCGGAAGCGCGCGGCATCGGCCTCGTTGAGGCAGGGCACGTGACAAATGGCGCCCGCCTCGATCAGCGCGGCGACGACCGCGGTTCCAAACGCGCCGGCGCCGCCGGTCACGATGACATGACGCTCGCGAAAGTCCATGCCTGCTATCCTCTCCCCGTATCATCGCCGATCCCGGCCTCGACGCAAGGCCGCGGTGCAGATTTGATGTCCTGTTGAAGGGGAGATTCGGTGGCTGATTTCGATCTTGCCGTGATCGGCGGCGGCATCAATGGCGCCGGCATCGGCCGCGACGCCGCCGGCCGCGGACTGCGCGTCGTTCTGATCGAGCAGAACGACCTTGCATCCGGCGCCTCGTCGGCTTCCTCCAAGCTCATCCACGGCGGCTTGCGTTATCTCGAACATGGCGAATTTCGGCTCGTGCGCGAGGCGCTGCGCGAGCGCGAGGTGCTGCTGCGCACGGCGCCGCACCTGATCGCGCCGATCCGCTTCGTCCTGCCGATCAACGAGGTACGGCGCTCGGCCAGCCTGCTGCGGCTCGGGCTTTTGCTCTACGATTGGATCGGCTGGCGTAAAATATTGTCGGCGACCCGCGAGCTCGATCTGGTGACCGACCAAGCAGGGCTGCCGCTCAAGGCGCGCTTTCATCATGCGTTCGAATATTCCGATTGCTTTGTCGACGACGCGCGGCTTGTCGTGCTCAACGCAGTGGACGCCGCCGAACGCGGAGCGGTGATCCGCACGCGCACCCGTTGCGTGCGAGCCGACCGAGGCGACGAGTGGCGGCTCGTGCTCAATGCCCGCGGCCAGCGCGATGTCGTTACCGCCCGGATTCTGATCAACGCGACAGGAGCATGGAACGAATTATTCGCCGAGGCCGCGCTGCGGCAACAGCCGCAAGGCCGGCTGCGGCTCGACAAGGGCAGCCACATCGTCGTGCGCCGCCTGTACGAGCATGATCGCGCCTACATCTTGCAGGTTGCCGACGGGCGGGTCGTCTTTGCCATTCCATTCGAAGGCGATTTCACGCTGATCGGCACGACCGACCAAGCCTTCACCGGCGATCCATCGACCGCGTTCCCGACCGGCGAAGAAATCGACTACCTCTGCCAGGCGGTCAACGACTATTTTCGAACCGAGATCGGCGCCGCCGACATGGTATGGGCGTTCGCGGGCGTGCGTTCGCTTTACGACGACGGGGCGCGCAAGGCGCAGGATCTCGGCCGCGACTATGCGCTGGTCGTCGACGAGCGTCATGGCGAGGCGCCGCTTCTGACCGTCTATGGCGGAAAGATCACCACATACCGGCGCCTTGCCGAAGAGGTGCTGGGGCGGTTGCGGCATTTTTTCCCGCGATTGCGGCCGTGGACGGCGCAAAGCCATTTGCCGGGCGGCGATTTTGTTTTTGACGGCCTCGAAACGCTGATCGAGCGCACCCAGCGTACTTGGCCGTTTCTGACGGGGGAGCATACGCGGCGTCTGGTGCGCGCCTATGGAACCCGTGTGGAGCGCGTGCTCGACAAAGCGGCCGGAATCGACGATCTCGGTACGCGCTTTGGCGCCGATCTCACCGCGGCGGAAGTTCACTACCTAATGCGGAAGGAATGGGCGCGGACCGCGGAGGACGTGCTGTGGCGTCGCTCGAAATTGGGTTTGCGGTTTTCTCCGGCGCAGACGGCGTTGCTCGACCGGTTCATGACGTCGGCGGCGTCGAGCGGTCCGCACCTGTGATCGGCCGCCGCACTGCCGCACCGTCTTCTGTATTCTGTGTCACGGGCGGAGGTCGCGTTTCCGAAAATCGTCAAAATGCATTAGCGTGCCGGCGCGCCGGACCGGGCCTATCGGGGTGTCGATGCAGAACGTGGAATCCAATCGAGGATTTGCGAAACGGGGCTTTGCGCCTTGGACCGATCGCAGGCTGGCGCCGCTGCTGCGGATCGAAAGCGTCAGCAAGCGTTTCAGAACGTTCGTCGCGGTCGATCAGCTTTCGCTTGACGTCTATCAGGGCGAATTTTTCGCGCTGCTTGGTCCTTCGGGTTGCGGCAAGACCACGCTTCTTCGCTTGATCGCGGGCTTCGAGCAGCCCAGCGTCGGCCGCATCTTGCTCGACGGCGTCGATCTTGCGCCGGTGCCGCCGCATCGGCGGCCGGTCAACATGATGTTCCAAAGCTATGCGCTGTTTCCCCACCTCACCGTCGAAGCCAACGTCGCCTTCGGTCTAAAGCAAGAGGGCCTGCCGAGGGCCGAGATCGCCGCCCGCGTCGCGGACATGCTGGCGCTGGTGAAACTCGAGACCTTCGGACGCCGCAAGCCGCATGAGCTTTCCGGCGGTCAGCGGCAGCGCGTCGCGCTGGCGCGCTCGCTGGTCAAGCGTCCGCGCGTGCTCCTGCTCGACGAGCCGATGGCTGCGCTCGACAAGAAACTGCGCGGCGAGACTCAATTCGAGCTGATGGATTTGCAGCGAAAGCTCGGATTGACGTTCGTCATCGTCACCCACGATCAGAGTGAAGCAATGACGGTGGCGGACCGGATCGCGGTGATGGATCGGGGCCGGCTGATGCAAGTGGCGCCGCCTGCCGAGATTTACGAGCAGCCGAACTCGCGCTGGGTGGCGGATTTCATCGGCACGGCCAATCTTTTCGAGGGTCGCATCGGCGATCGCGAAGGCACGGTCGAGGGCACCGTTTTGGGCCGGCTACGCGTCGGCGCGAAGATCGACGCCGCGCCGCAAGCGGCCGTTTGGGTGGCGGTGCGGCCGGAGAAAATTCGCCTCTTACCACGCGAGGCGGGTCTCGACCGCGAGCCTGGGCTGGACAACACCCTCGCCGCGACGGTGGTCGATATCGGCTATCTGGGGGATCTTTCGGTCTACAAGCTGCACACCGAGACTGGCGTGGCGCTGCAGGCGGCTGTCGCCAATACCGGACCGCTCGGCGGGGGCGGTATCGGCCGGGGCGACAAAGTCTGGCTCAGTTTTGCGCCGGAAGCGGCAATCGTGCTGACGCGATGATCGGTGGGCGACGCGGATGAAGCAACAGCCACAACAATCTCGTCTGGCCGGACTCGTCGTCTGGATTCCCTATGCCTGGCTCGTCGCCTTCTTTCTGATGCCGTTTTTCATCGTGCTCAAAATGAGCTTGTCGCAAAGCGCGATCGCGCAGCCGCCCTACACGCCGGTGTTCGACCTCTCCGCCGGCTGGCAAGGCGTGCGATCGTTCTTAGCCGGCCTTTCGTTCGACAATTTCGTCTTCCTCGGTTCCGACCCGCTCTATGTGCTGTCCTATATGAAGAGCCTGCAGATCGCCGCGTTCTCCACGCTGTTGCTGCTCGTCATCGGCTATCCCATCGCCTATGCCATGACCCGCACGCCGCGGCGATTGCAGAGCATTCTGGTGGTCCTGGTCATCTTGCCGTTTTGGACATCGCTGCTCATCCGGATTTACGCCTGGATGAATATCCTGCAGCACGACGGACCGCTCAATCAGCTGTTATTGGCGCTCCACATCGTCCGCGAGCCGCCGGCCTGGCTTTCCACCAACACGGCCGTCTATATCGGCATCGTCTATTCCTACCTGCCGTTTATGGTTTTGCCGCTCTACGCGGCGCTAGAGAAGTTGGACGAATCGCTTCTTGAAGCCGCGGCCGATCTCGGCTGCCCGCGATGGAAAACGTTCTGGCTCGTCACCTTGCCCTTGTCGGCGCCGGGCGTAGTCGCCGGCGCGCTGTTGTGTTTCATCCCCATCGTCGGCGAATTCGTCATTCCCGATCTGCTCGGCGGTTCGCAGACGGCGATGATCGGCCAGGCTATCTGGACCGAATTTTTCGCCAACAAGGATTGGCCCACGGCGTCGGCGGTCGCCGTCGTTCTGGTGTGCCTCTTGGTCACTCCGATCGTCGTCTTCCAGCATCAGACAATGCGCGGCGTGGAACGGGACTGACATGCGAAAATTGTCCGCGTTCAATTTCGTAACACTGATTGTCGGCATCGCCTTTCTTTATTTGCCGATCGCCGTTCTGATCGTTTATTCATTCAATGCATCGCGGCTGGTCGCGGTGTGGGGCGGCTGGTCGATGCGCTGGTATGCGGCGCTCGCGCACGACGCGGCGCTCCTGCAGGCGGCCTCGATCAGCTTTCGCATCGCGCTTGTTTCGGCGGCGATCGCGACGCTTTTGGGAACGCTCGCGGCGGTGGCGCTGGTTCGTTTCGGCCGTTTTCGCGGGCGGCTGCTATTTGCCGCCATGATCTATGCGCCGCTGGTGATGCCCGAGGTCATTACCGGCTTGTCCATGCTTCTTTTGTTCGTCGCGGTTTCGGTCGATCGCGGCTTTTGGACCGTCGTCATCGCGCATACCACCATGGCGACCTGTTTCGTCGCGGTGATCGTGCAGTCCCGGCTGGTCGATTTCGACATCGGCCTAGAGGAGGCGGCGATGGATCTCGGTGCGTCACCGGCGAAAACATTTGTCTTGGTGACGCTGCCGCTGATTTTTCCCGCGATCGTGGCAAGCTGGATGCTGGCCTTCGCGCTTTCTCTCGACGATCTAGTGATTGCGAGCTTTACGACCGGACCCGGCGCGACGACATTGCCGATCCGCATCTATTCGGAGGTTCGGCTTGGCGTCAGCCCGGAAATGAACGCCGTTTGCACGATCATCGTCGCCGTGGTCGGCATCGCCGTCATCGCGGCTTCGATCCTCACCAAGCTCAATGCGGCGCGCGGCGCGCCGGCGCCCCGCGAGGCGTAGCGGACGCTCGCAAGGCCGCAACAAATGCGACGATGGCGCTATCGCGAAGATTGCGGCGGATTGGGCGCCGCTGCCGGCGCCGCGGGCGGCGGCGCCAGCAACTGGTCGATCACGGAACGCACGGCATCGCTGGCATTATAGGTTTTCGCCGCATCAAGGAGCGGCGCGGCCGCGCCAGAGCGGCGGATCAGGCTCTGCGCATCGGGCAGCATGATCGGATCGTCCCAAGGCCCCTGAACGACAAACGGCAAATCGAACTCATCGGCACTTGCGCTGGAGACGAGCGTCGCCACGCCTTTAAGATCGAGATCGCGCGTCGGCACCGAGGCTTGGCCGCCGACGGTTAGCCGCACCGACGGGCCGACAATACGCATATCGTCCACGGACACGACGCCTCGGTTTACTCTGAGGTTGACCGCAAGTTGATCGAACGGCGTCCGGCCGCTGCGGAAGTCGCCGTTGCCGGAGAGCGGACGGCGTTCGAGCCGGCGCAGCAATTGCTCGATATTGATGCCGGTAAACGCGCCGTTGCTCGCGTTCAGCGTCGCCGTGCCGTTGAGCGCGCGGGTTACCGCCAGGACGGAATCGCCGGTGCCGTCGAGATTGACGGTCAAGGTGCCGCGGCCCTCGATTTTGTGCAGGCCGAAAACTTGGCCGAGGCAGTTGTCCAGATCGACATCGGTGAATTGCATGTGCGAAGTGACGGCGACGCCGCCGTCGGCACCGGCAAGCCCGAGCGTTCCTTTGGCGACCCCGCCGAAGGCTTGCGATTCCCCGATCGTGAGACCGAGTTTGTTGTCGTGCATCGTCGCAGCGACGGCGGTCCGCCCCAATTGGGCGGTCGATATCTTGATGGAGGCGGCCGATAGCCGAAGATCGAGATTGAAGTCGCTGAAACCACCCAGCGCGATGGGAAGCTGATTCCAATTGCGCTCGTTCCGCGCCAGCAATTGTATGCCGGAAACATAAGGCGTCAGATCGAGCGCATCGGCTGCCAGCGTGCCTTGCACCAGGCGACGGCTATCCGTCGAAAGCGCAAGTGCGCCCTCAGCGCTATTGCCGTCGAGCTCGACATTGACGTTGGATAACGACGCCATTCCGCCGCCGATGTCGCTTTGTGCCCGCAAAGCAAACCGGCCAAAGCCGCCGAACGGCAGCTTGTCGTTGCCGGCCCAGCGCATGGCTTCGCGCAACGATGGCGACTCCACGCCAAGCAAGCCTTGGATTTTGATCGTCGGATCATCGCTCGTCGTCCCGTCGAACGCGAGCGTCAGCGGCGCGCTCGATAACCTCACCTTGAGGCCCGAACTGTCGCCGGTGAGCGCTGCGAGGAAATCGGAAAGCGTAAGGCTCGCCTCCACCGGCTCGCCGTGCCAGGTGAAATGGCCACTGGCGCCGAAAGTGCGTGAAATCGACGGCCACGCGACCTGAAATTCGGCGTCTTCGAGCCGCTCGGTCACGTCTTTACCGGCGTCGTGGACGATGACTGTGCCGTCCACAATGCCGATTTCCGAAAATGACGCGGTCCGGTCGGCAGGCTCAAGCGCGTGGGCGAGCGTCGAAATCAGTCCGGACCAATTGGAGCCGCCCGTCGCCAATAAGGTCACCTTGATGGTCGGGCGAATAAGGGTGACGTCGGCGATCTCGATATGGCCGGCCAGCAACGGAAAGTATCGCAGCCGTGCGGTCAATTCTGCCGCTGTGAGGGCGGGTTCGCCGTTGAGGTCGTCGCCCAGGAGCACGTTGCGGAAGCGCACGGTGCCAGATGGAAACAGCGACAGCGAAATGTCGTCGCCCAGCACCGGGTCGAGGCCGGTCACGGCCTTGATTTCCGACCTCACCGCATCGCGGACCGAAGCGGCCGGTATGAGAAATGACAGGGCGATCAGCGTGACGAACACCACCGCGATCAGGGTGGCAACGGCTATCGCAAGGCGTTTCAAGCCGGGGGCCGCGGTCACGGGACGCGTTTCCAATTGGCGTGAGGTCGGTCGAATATACCGGTCAACAGACGGCCTGCAACCATGCTGGGCATCTGTGTCGCTTTCGTGGCTTCCGGCCGCGCCCGTCCGTTTCAGCCTTTGCGACCAACAACAAAATTCGGCCTCATTGCGGCGCGGCTATGCCTACCGTGCGGCTGCCCGAGTTTTCGGTTCGGCAGTCTTCGGTTCGCGGACCTGCGCCACCTCGGCAATGATCTTGCTGATGATCGCCTGACCAAAAGAGTTAAAGTCTTTGGCAACCATAACGAAGGCATTGGGACCGCCAATGACATTGTCCCGATAATAGTTATCTAGGCCGCCGGGTGGATTGGTGTGCTCCGGATTCCAGGCCAAGGGACTTTCGCTGAGGATTGCGAGTCCGTTTACGGTTATTCCCTTCGCCACGGCTTCGTCGCGCATTGACGGCACATCCGGGCCGGCATTGTTGGTGCCGTCCCCGGAAATATCGATAGCGCGCCGCGGCGCGCCGAATGGCGCCCGCGCAAGCTGCGCCATCGCGAATGCGATAGCGCCGCTGATCGACGTGCGATCGGCGAACGATCGCGGCGCTTCGGCCAAGCGATCGCCGAAATCCTTCGCCGAAGCGGCATCGCCGATCTCCGTCCAATCGATGACGATGCGTTGCGCACCGACGCCCGACCATTCGACGAAGCTCAATCCGATACGGCCGAGGCGTCCGGCGCGGATACTTTCAAGCACGCGGGGATCGGACATGGCGGCGGCATAGCCGTCGCGTTGCAACTGAAATTTCGCGGCGTCGATGCTGCGCGAAACGTCGGCGGCCAAAACCAAAAGTAAATCCACGTCGGCGGCAAGAGCCGCCGCTGGAAAAATTGCGAGGCTCGCAGAAACGAGCCACGCGATGATTTCGATCATTCGCCTCGCGCTCATCGCATCGAGAATCGTCGTCAATCTCGGCAAAAACTCGACGGCGCTGGACCGGCAGCGCGGTTCGATCACCTGCGGCCTGCCGCGATACGGCCCGGCGGAAACGCGATTTCGATCAGCGTTCCGGCGTCGGGCGCGCTCTTGATGTTGAAATTGGCGTGATTGGCTTGGGCGAGTGCCTTGGCCAAGGGCAGTCCGAAACCGGCTCCGCCGGATCCTGCGCTTGTCGATGTCGCGATATCGCCGAACCGCCCGGCCGCCGCCTCGATGTCCTTTTCGCTCATCCCGACGCCGGTGTCGCCCACGCGCAAAATCACCTCGCCGTCATCGGAGAATGCGGTCGATACGATGATCTGACCGCCGGGGCCGGTAAGCCTGATCGAATTCGAGAGCAGGTTGAACAAGATTTGCCGCAGCGATCGTTCGTCGGCGAGGACGTGCGGCAGTCCGGCCGTGAGCGCGGTGCGGATGATGATCCGCGCGCTATTGGCCTGCGGCTGCATGATGCCGGCGCATTGCTGCGTGAGATCGTTGAGACTGACATCGGCGAATGTCAGCTCGGTCTGGCCGGTCTCGAGTTTCGACAGATCGAGCAGGTCGTTGATCGTCGCAGCCAGATGCGAGCCGGCGGCGTGGATGTCCTTGATGTATTCGCGATAGCATTCGTTGCCGATCGGGCCGAAACGCTCCGCCATTATCGCTTCGGCGAGGCCCATCATGGCGTTGAGCGGCGTGCGGATTTCGTGGCTGATCTTGGCGAGAAATTCTCCCGTGGCCGATGCCGCGCGCGGCGACTCGCGCTTGGCGTTGCGCAATTCTTCCTCGGCGTCCTTGCGCGCGGTGGCGTCGCGGAGCAAGGCGCAGGCGCGATGATCATCGGTGCGCGTCAATGTCAGCGTCAGCGGGACGATGCGGTCTTCGCCGAGCCGGGCCGCAACCTCGATCTCGCCGCCGGGCGGCTGGCTGCCTGCAAGGACGTGTTCAAAACATTCGAGAATGGCCGGTTCGTTGTCCGGCGCGAACAAAGTGACGAAACTGCCGCCGGCAAGCTGGTCCACCGGTTTGGCGAGCAGGGAAGCCGCGCGCGCGTTGGCGGTGACGACCTTGCCTTCCGAATCGAGCGTCATGACTCCGTCGCCTGTCGCGTCCAGGATCGACCTGAGCTCGCCGATTTCGGTCTCGGCCGCGCGCAGCGCGTGCGCGGCGGTGCGATTGGCGGCCTCGATTTGATCGTTGGCCAGGATAAGGGCGATCGCGGACGAGCCGTTCCAGGACACGGTGAACATGCGGCCTTCGACCGGCACGCTATCGCCGCGGCCGGTTTTGATCGCGAGCGACTGCGCGCCGCCCGCTTCGGCAACGGCGCCGCCGGCGCCCGGCTCCGCGAAGAGCATGTGTAGCCCGCCAGCCGCCTCGATTGCCGCGACACCGGTATAGCCGCTCCATTCCAGGAAATGCCGATTGACGTAGATCAGCGTGGCGTCGCGATAGACGAGAACGCCGAGCGGAATGCGGTCGAGCAGAGCCAGTTCGAGGTTCGTATCGGCGGCTGCGGTCGCCTCGCTCGCGACGGGCAATTCTTCAGCGGCCTCTTGCGCCGCCCCTTGCAGCGCGCTGTCGCCGGGCGCCTGTAAACGCGAGCCGCGCAACCGCGACGTCAATTCTTGCGCGAGTTCGCGAAACGCCTTGCGCTCGACCGGACTGAGGCTTGGCTGGCTCTTTGGCTCGGCCGGCGATGCCGGGCGAAACGGCACGACATTGGCCGAATTTTCAGCGACGAGGTTTTCGGCGGAGGTGGAGCCTTCGCTGGGCGCACGGCTCTCCGGCGCCGCCGCGGCTTCGTCCGGCTTCGCCGCTTCATGCTTGTCCGTTTTTTCGCCGCCTGCCGCGATCCTCGGGACTGCAGGGATGTCTCTAGGTTCGAGCGGCTCGGCCGAGGACGCGGATTCGTTTTGCCCTTCGCGCCGCGTCCGCACCAATTCATTGATACGTTCGACGTCGCGACAGACGCCGAAACCGCGATAGCCGAGGAAAGTGCGGTCGCGACCGAAAACGGGGAGTCCGGAAAGCTCGATCGGCAAGCGCGTATCGGCATCGTCCACCGGCCATGAAACGGCGATGCCGCTCCAGGTTTCGCGGCTTGCCAGGGCACGTTCCACCCGGTCGTCCGGGTCGAGCCGCAGCGCGGCGGCGACTTCGCTCCAAACACCGCCGACCAGCGCGTTTCGCGGCCCGACGAGCTGGACGAATTCGTCCGACGCGATCGCGAAGCGGCCGTCCGCATCGAGGTGCCAGACGAAACGCAGCGGGTGACGGCGTTCCGCCAGCGGTTCGGCCCGCGTGATCGCCGGCTTCCTCTCGCCGAGACTCATGAAAACCGCGGCGGCGTCGGCATCTGCGCGCGACAGGATCGGCTCGGGCGGCGGCACGTCGCTTGTCATAGCCTGTTCGACCGAAGTCCGTTCGGCGGAACTCTCCGCCGGGGCGCCTCCGGCGGATGGCTTTAAAGCGACGAGAAGAACGCAAGAGGCCTCGTGACCGAGGCGGGTCACAACGGCATCGAAGGAGCGGCCATCAACGCGCACGCTTCCCGCTGCGCCTGCGCCTTCGCGCGCGCCAGCGATGTGCGTTCCGGCGCCAAGCGCCGATAAATTTGTCGTTCCGGCAAACAGGCGCTGCGCCGCCGGATTGGCGTAGAGAAGCCCGCCATCCGGGGCAAAAGCGGCCATGGCATTGCTGCTGTCGCTGAAGAGCCGCCGCACGCGCTCCGCCAGCGTGAACACGGGTCCGGCACGCTCGGCCGCGGCAACGAGCACCGCGCCTTTGCCGTCGCCGGCGACGATGCGCGAACAGGCGCAAGTCAGCGCGCGGCCGAAGCCGCCGCCAAAACCACGCAGGCGTTCAAGACGCTCCTGCCCGCCCGGCGGCAGTGTCGCGGCGAGACGAATAATCTGCGCGGCCGGAATGTCCGTGACGTAAAAATGCCGCCGCGCGCAGGAGTTCGACGTTTTCGCTCCGAAAATTGCGGCGCCAACCGCGTTCGCCCACAGAATTCGCGAGCCGTCGGCGCTCCATAGCCAAGCCGGCCAGGTGCTTGTCGCAAGTGCCGCAAGACGCGGATGGCGCAACAATGCGAGCTCGCTCTCCACGGTCGACATGCGTGATGGAACTCGTCCGGTAAAGGAATCCTTAATAATCCGCGGCGCTTGCGGCGTCCATGCCGCCGGATGCGGCACCTAATGCGAAGCCTGGATAACCTTAATAGTTCCAGTTTCGCACGGCATTTATGGGATCGCCACCATTGCGAGATCGATCCGCCTTAGGATAATGAGTGCCAAGGAGAGCATGTCATGGCCAAGGATCCGTTCGAGCCATTCACCATCCCCCCGGAGATGCGCGCCTTTGCCGAAAAGAGCGTGACGCAGGCCAGAGCGGCCTTCGAGGGCTTCGTCGAGGCAGCCAACAAAGCGGTCGGTCAGTTTCAGGGCCAGGCGCAAGCAGCACAAAGCGGCGCCAGCGAGATCGCTCACAAGTCCATCGCCTATGCCGAGCAGAACTTCGCCGCGACATTCGATTTTGCCCAGAAGCTCATGAACGCCAAGGACGCGGCGGAAGTATTAGGGCTGCAGTCCGAATATTTGAGCCGGCAAATGCAGGCGCTCTCGACCCAGGTACGAGACCTCGGACAAAGCGCGGCGAAGATCGTGATCGATGCCGCCAAGCCCAAGCCGTGATTCTGCTAAGGCGGCGGGTCAGAGCGGTTAAGCGGCTTAGAAAGCAAGCAAAAACAATATCTTAAATTTATTTGTGCATTGCAATAATTTCTATTGCAATGCACCAAAAAAGTTGCTATCTAACGTGGGCAAGTCCCAGGCCTTAGAATTGAGTGAGTCAACGGCGTTCGGCTGCGGGACCGATAAAATTCTCGTGCCACGCGCAACGGGCGGCGCGGCCGAAAAAACAAAAGACTGCTCCGTGAGTGAGACAGCCCCAAGAGCAAAGAGCGAAATCAAGGATCGTGTCATGGCGGAAGCCGCAACCACTCCCCCCAAAGTGAAGACAAGCAAGCCCACAGCCAATCCGTTCGAAATGCCGAAATTCGAGATGCCGAAGTTCGAAATCCCGAAAGTCGAGATGCCGGCCGCATTTCGCGAATTCGCCGAGCGCGGCGTCGCGCAGTGCAAGGACACCTACGAGAAGATGAAGGCCGCCGCCGAAGAGGCGACCGACGTGCTGGAGACCACCTATTCGACCGCGACCAAGGGCGCGTCGGATTATGGCCTGAAGGTCATCGAGGCGGCCCGCATGAATACCAATGCCGCATTCGATTTTGCCGGCGAACTAATCACCGCCAAGAGCCTGTCGGAAGTGATCGAGCTGTCGAGCGCCCATGCCCGCAAGCAATTCGAGGCGTTCACCGAGCAGGGCAAGGAACTTGGCGCGCTTGCGCAAAAGGTTGCGACCGAGACCGCCGAGCCGATCAAGAGCGGCATGAACAAGGCTTTCAGCAAGGTCGCCTGATCGATCCAGCCGATAACTGTCGCCCCGTTACAACGGCGAGGGAAAAGCCCGGGCAAGGCCCGGGCTTTTGCTTTTTTCGGGCTGGCGACGGCGGCGAACTTGCCAAATTTGCGCGTTACTCCTAGGTTTCGGCGCGCCTGCCGACGCTAGAGGCCGTGCAGCTGTAGCTCAGTTGGTTAGAGCGCCTGACTGTGGATCAGGAGGTCGGTGGTTCGAGTCCACCCAGCTGTACCAGGTAAGCGATTGAAATCTTGAACAGGTTTCGTGTCCGCTGCCGGCTATAGCACAAGCGGCCTCCGAAAAGGTTCCAAAGAGGTTCCAAGAGCGAGCCGTCAAGGCTGATGCCTGACATTTACCGGGCGCGTCCTAGGTGCCTTCGATTAGCAAGCCCCTTAGGCGTTACAAACTACGCGAGCGCGTCGCGGTATCCGGCGTTCCTAAATAGGCAAGTCGGAGTCGACGGGCATCTGGTTGGGAGCCGGGTTTACAACGCCACCATCCGCCAGCCGTGGTGATGGACCCGGCAAGCGCACTGCAACGCGCCGCTTAGCATTGGAAAATCACTGTCCGTGCTTCTTTACCGCAGCTTCGCCAGCTTTGGTTTTCCGCGCCGTCAAAACGACCTGAACTCCTCGACTGGCGAGTTGGCGGCAAAATTCGAGGCCGATGCCGCGATTAGCGCCGGTCACAACAGCAATGGGCGAGCTATTCATGGCGTCTTCTCTTCACTTTCCGCTGACGCAGCGCCTATTACGACGGAACGGACTTGCATCGTTGGGATAGCAAGGTGGCGGTGCGCCGGCCATACCACCGCGTAACCGCTTTACCTTGTCATAGTTGGACCGAATGTGCCGATCGGCCACGCCTCTCTTCCTATGCGACCCTCACATTCAGATGCGGGAACATAGCCTGCATCGCCTCGGCGTCCATCTCGGTCTTGAACTTGTGTCGATCTTTGAGTGCTAGCGCCTTTTGCGCCGCTGGTCGCGCGCTAATCTCGTCGACCAGCTGCTTCAAATGTGGAAGCTTGTCCCAGGCGCCGTCGCCAAACACCATCGGAATGAGCCGCGCCCAGCCCCACACATTCATGTCGACGATCGTATAGGTGTCGCCGAGCATGTATTTCCGCTTAGCAAGCCGCGCATTGAGAATGCCTGCATGGCGTTGTGCTTCGAAGGCGTAGCGATTGATCGCGTAAGGAATCTTCTCGGGCGCATAATTGCGGAAATGCACCGACTGGCCAAAATAGGGGCCAACACCTGAGGAGATGAAGAACATCCACGACAACAGCTCGCCACGCGCCTTGTCGCTCTTGGCCGGAAGGAATTTACCGGTCTTCTCGGCGAGATAGAGCAGGATGGCGCTCGAATCGAACACCGTGACGTCGCCATCGATGATTGCCGGCAACTTGGCATTCGGATTGATGGCGAGAAATTCTGGTTTGTGCTGCTCGCCTTTGCGAGTGTCGATCGGAATGGGGTCGTAGGGTATGCCAGTCTCTTCCAGCAACAGCGCGACTTTGGTAGGGTTCGGCGCTCCGCTGTAATAGAATTTCAACATCGTTGTCTCCTTGAAACCTGTATCGGACGGCCGGTTCGACCGTCTCGTTGCGTCCGTGACGCTCCTAATTTCCGACCCAGACTGTCCTTGTCAACACGGTGCGAGATCAACCTTGCGGGAAATGCGAGCTAAAAAACTACAATAGCACAATGGCTTAATGGGTCATTCTGAAGACAATTAATTTTGGCACTCACCTCTTGAAAGTGCCAGAAGCATACCCAAATCGATTTGCGATCCTGGGCGACTGAGCTCGAGTTCATTGATCGTCGCCCGCCAACTGTAAGCGTGGGGTGCGAAGATGATTACCGCGTTTACCGATCCATTCGACGCACTATTCAATCTACAAAGGGCCCTTGAGGGACGTTTGGAGAGCGATTGGCTGCAGGATCAGACAACCAGCCAAGGCCCGTTTCCGCCCATCAACGTGTTTCAGCAGGGCGACGATATCCTCGCGATCATCGAGCTGCCGGGAGTCGACAAAGACAGCCTTCAGATCCAGGCTAAAGAAAACACAATCCGCGTTGCCGGCAAAAAAGTCGTCACCTACCCTGAAGGGGTCAGCATTCATCGCCGAGAGCGGGCATTCGGTGAGTTCGATCGCACGCTATCGCTCCCGATCCAGCTCGATCCCGATCGCATAAAA
>DASPTX010000097.1:0-19545 GCA_035623195.1 Xanthobacteraceae bacterium
AGGGCCGAAGCGACGGTTACGCCGCCCCGCCCGGCGATTGCCGAGCAAGAGAAACCCGAGCAAGCGCAAAAACCCGAGCAAACGCGTGAGGATGTCAAGAAGCTTGCGCGTGTCAAACTGGCGCGAGAACGAAAGCGCATCGCATTGGCCCGACTGCGGCAGCAACGCCGGCAGCGCGAGGATACGCTGGCGTTTGGCTACGCGAACCAGCCGTTCGACTCCCCGACATTTTCTCCGTTCGGCCAACGAAACCGATACTGAGTGGCGGTTTCAGTCCAAAAAAGATTAGCCGCCTTACGGCGAAGCGATCGCGTCGCTTGGTCAAGAAAAGAGGGGACGGGCGATTGCTCCCGTCCCCACATCTCCGAACCGTCGCTGCCTCACGCATTACCCAAAGGCATTGCCACGAACCGGATCGCATTGCCCATCTTCACCCGCATCAGCACGTCGTGCTTGCCTTGGTCCTTGGCCTGGGTTAGCGCGTCGCGCACATCACCGGCATTCGCCACGGCTTTGCCGCCGACATCCAGGATAACGGTACCGGTCTGGAACCCTTGCTCGGCTGCTGCGCCGTTCGGATCGACCGCCGTGACAACGACTCCCTGGCTGCCGGCGCCTGCGACTTCGTTCGCGGGCGCTACCTGCAGACCCAGGTGCGGTACGCCGCCTGTCGGCCGTTCGCTGCCCGATTCGGCATTCGCCAGCTTTTCACCGTTTGGCATCTGTCCTACGGTAAGCGAAACCGTCCTGGGCTCGCTTTTGCGGATGATATCGAGCTTCACCGAGGTACCCGGCGCTGTCGTGCCGATCGTGCGAGCCAGATCCCGGGCATCCTTCACCGGCGCGCCATTGACGGCGGTGATGATGTCTCCGGGTTCAATGCCCGCCTTGGCAGCAGGGCTGCCGCTTTGCGGCTCATCGACCATTGCGCCTTGCACCTTTTTCAAGCCGAGGCTGTCGGCAATGCCCGCGGTAACAGGCTGGATCTGCACGCCCAGCCAGCCGCGCGTCACGTGTCCGTCCTTCTCAAGCTGCGACACCACCATTTTCGCGGTATCGGCCGGAATGTCGAAGCCGATCCCAACCGAGCCGCCCGATGGCGAGAAGATCGCGGTATTGACGCCGATAACGTTGCCGTTGACGTCGAACGCCGGACCGCCGGAATTGCCTTTGTTGATTGGCGCGTCGATTTGGACATAGTCGTCGTAGGGTCCGGCGCCGATATCGCGACCGCGGGCCGAAACGATCCCGGCCGTTACCGTACCGCCGAGACCGAACGGGTTGCCGACTGCGATGACCCAGTCGCCCACTTTCGGCGGATGCTCGGCGAATTTGACGTAAGGAAAATCGCTCTTACCGTCGACCTTGATCACAGCAAGATCAGTCTTCGGATCGGTTCCGACGACTTTGGCCGTGTAGACGGTGCCATCGTCGGTCGTCACTTGGACCGATTTCGCATGATCGACAACGTGATTGTTCGTTACGGCATAGCCATCGGCCGAGATAAAGAAGCCTGACCCTTCGCCGACAATGGTCTGACGACGCTCGGGGGGGTCACCGCCGAATTGCTCACCAAATTGCCGGAAAAATCTATCGAGCGGCGAACCCGGTTGAATTGGAATTTGCTCTTGTTCTTCGCCGTTCTCATTCATCGACATCTGCTCGGCCGAACCGGGGATCTTGACGCGCACCGAGATCACGGCGGGCTTTACCTTGGCGACAAGATCGGCAAATCCGGCAGGATGCGCAATCGGCTCCTGTAGCGACGAATCGGCATTTGCCGCAGCGCCGAACGCGGATTGCCAAAGGCCGCTTGGCCCGGAAAACAAGAGTGCCGCGCTGACGCCGGCGACGGACGCAAGAAGCGCAATGCGGCGGGCTGTGAGAGGCGCAGGCCTTTCGCGACGCGTATTGAATTCGGTCATTGATTAATCTCCATTGACGCTGCCCCCGGCTCTCGGCCAGGCCGGCTCGTGCCAGGACAATTAGGGAAGCAGGCTTACGGCGACCTGGAGACCAGATTAATTCGGCGAAATATTTGGAGACTGTTTGTCTCAGGAAATCGCCTGCAAAACGGCTTGCCGGCCTCTCTAGCGGCGCGTATGCGCTATCACGAATCCCTTATCGCGCAAGCTCAAAGCGCTTTGGTGGGACTGCGATCTCGGCGCCGAAAACCAAATACGTTCCTGATGCGCATCGGCTCCGCCAGCTCCTCCTCGGTCAAGGCTTCCGCAAGCTTGGGCGGAGTCAAATGCCAAGGGACGGCGATCACCACAACCCGCGGGCCGCCATATTCGAGAACGGCGTTTCGCAATCGTCGCGCGCGCTGATTGCTCAGAAAATATTCCCACCAGTGTCGTTTGACCAATTCCGGTATCATAACCGCGATAGTGCGTTCCGGGTCTTTACTTTCCAGATCGCTGATGAGTTTCAAAAGCGGCGCATGAATACGTCGAAACGGAGCGCTCAGGAACACGAGCCGCGGCGGGTGGGCGGCATTGGCCGCGACGGCGGAATCCTCGACGTCCTTGGCCCACTGCTCGCGCAATTTTCTTTCCTGCTCGGTAATGTCGGCGCCTTCGAGCGCCGCCAGGTGCACCGCGATAACATCCGGAGAAATTTCCATCGCGAGAGAAAGCGCCTTGTCGGTCAGCCGATCCCATTCTTTGGTCATGACGAGAACGAACGGTGGCTTACTGGGACGAAACCGCAATTGCTCGTCGCCGTGCAAAGCTGCATCGACGCGGTCGTAGTATCCTTTGATTGCCTTGAGCAGAAGGATCACGCAGGGAATGGCAATGATCGTGATCCAGCCGCCTTCAGTGAACTTGGCAATGACAATAACCGCCAAGGCGGTGAGTGTCGCGGCAGCGCCGACCGCGTTGATGATGAGTTTGAGGTTCGCGCGCCGGCGTTGACCGTTCTGCCGACTGTCCTGGCGCCTTCCCGTCACGTGCCGCCAATGCGCGACCATGCCCGCTTGCGACATCGTGAATGTCGCGAACGCGCCGATAGCGAATAACGGGATCAGACGGTCGGTGATGCCGTCGAACACAATCAACAGCACGCCCGCTGTCAGGGTCAGATAGAGAATGCCAACCGAATACACTAGCCGGCGACCGACAGCCGCAAACGGCCGCGGCAAGAAGCCATCCTGAGCCACGGTCCGGCACAATTGCGGAAAACCGACAAAACTTGTGTTGGCCGACAAACAAAGGATTACAAGCGCGCTTGCGATGGCGACGTAATAGAACACACCGTGTCCAGCAACGGCCCCTACAAGCTGCGAGAGCACGCTCTGATAGCCGGGCTCCGTCTGATCCATGGCCAACACGCCATAGCTCATCGCCAGATAAGCGATGCCGGCGAGCAGAATGCCCAAGGTCGCAACAATGATGCTCAATGTCAGGCGCGCATTGCGCACTTGCGGTTGGCGAAACGCGCTTACGCCGTTACTGACGGCTTCGACGCCCGTCATAGCGGTACAACCCGACGCGAAAGCACGCAGCAATAACCACAAACCGACGGCTTCGACCGGCTTTGGCGGCGTCGGCGGCGCCACGATCGCCTGGGGATGACCTCCGCTCGCGATCGCGGCACAGCCGCCAATAGCAATGACAAGACCAAAGCAGGCAACGAAGAGATAAGTCGGCACTGCAAACAGCCGTCCGGCGTCCATCGTGCCACGCAAATTGACGAGCGTTAGAAGGACGAGAATGCCGAGGCAAAGCGAGAGCGTATAGGGATGCAGCGAGGGCGCCGCCGAGACCAGCGCGGCAACGCCCGCGGAAATTCCAACCGCGACGTTGAGCACATAATCGATCATCAGCGCTGCGGCAGCGAGCAGGCTTGCGTTCACGCCGAGATTGGCTTGCGAGACGGTGTAGGCGCCCCCGCTCTTCGGATAGGCCTCGATCGTTTGCCAGTAGGACACGAACAGAATGCCGAGTAAAACGAGGATGGCGAGCATCAGCGGGCCGAGGTCGGCCAATCCCGCCGCGCCGGCGGCTCCGAGGATCGTCAGCGCCGCTTCCGGGCCGTAAGCCGTCGAACTCAAGCCATCGAGCCCAAGGGCCGGCACGCCCTCGGCAACGCCAATTTCGCGCGTTCGCAGCTCGCGATTAGCGAGCTGCCTGCCAAGCACGAAGCGGACCAGGGCGGCAAGCGCGGCCGCCGAAGCGTTCTGCGCCTGCTCGGGATCGTGGTTGCTGTCAAACGTCACAAATCGCCCTCATGTACGTTTCACGCGGCAATAACAACCGCAACAATGCGCAGAGCGAACTGCATTACGGCTTACGCCGCAGCGCGGATATCCGCGTCCGACATCAATTCCAAGTCAATGTGCAGACCGGCCGTCAGTTCGTCGTCATTTCACCGGCGCGGCGTCGGGGATAAATCGCTGTCCAAACACCGGTTCCTTGTGCGGGGTCGGCGGCAACTCCCAAGCCCCGGTCGACGGCGGGCGCACTTCAGCATCGACATGCACGTCGAGGAGGAAGGGCTTGTTGGCCTTGATGGCGTGTTCGAGCGCGCCGCGGAAATCCTCAGACCTGGTCACCGTAAGCGCATCGACGCCGCTTGCCTTGGCCCAAGCCGCGAAGTCCGGATTGTAAGGTTTCTTGTTGGCGCCCTGGTGGAACATGGTGCCGTGTTCGCGGCCGCCGAACATACCAAGCTGAATATCGCGGATCGAAACCCAGCCGAAATTGTTCCAGATGACCCAAACCACCGGAATGTCATATTCCACCGCAGTACAGAGCACATGCGGGACCATGGTGAAGCAGCCGTCGCCGGTAACCGCGACCACCGGCCGATCCGGCGCCGCGAGCTTTGCGCCGAGCGCCCCGGCCGCGCCGAAACCCATGCCGGAAAAGCCCCAAGAATTGAGCATGGTTTGCGGCCGGTGCGCGTTCCAGAATTGCATATACCAGTTGTGGCTCACGCCAACGTCGCAGCAAATGATGCCGTCCGGCGGAATAACCGCCTGACAGTCGGCGACGACGCGTTCGGGCCGCATCGGTGCGGCGTGCGCTTCGAAATTCGGCCGCACAAACTCGTCCCATTCCGCACGCCATTTGGCGATGGCCGCAAGCCACTGCGCGGTTGCCGGTTTGACCGCCCGACGCTCGCCTTCGGCAAAAAGCTGGCGCAAGAAGGTTCGCGCGTCGGCAATAACGCCGAGATCGGGCGGATAATTGCGACCGAGTTCGGCCGCATCGACGTCAACTTGGATCAGCTTCGTGCTCGGAAAATTCCACGAATAGCCGGGCATCCAGGACGAGGCCGAACGATCGTCGAAACGCGCACCGATCGCGATGACGAGATCGGCGCGACGACCGGCCTCGTTGGCCGGGAATGCGCCGTTTCGCCCAATGAACCCGAGCGATAAAGGATCCGTCATATCGATGCAGCCCATTCCGTTCGGGGATGAAATCACCGGAATGCCGAGCGTCCTTGCGAAGGCGGTCAGCTCGCGGCTGGCTTCCGAAAGCGTGACGCCGTGACCGATGAAGATCACCGGTCGCTGCGCTGCCATGATCATTTCGAGCGCGCGCGAGACTTCCTCGGGCGAGGCGCCTCCTCGCTGCGTGTTCAGCGCGGGCGCTGGCGGCGGGAGCTCCACCTCGTCCTCTTCTTGAAAGACATTGAACGGCACGTCCACATTCACCGGCCCCGGGCGTCCCGACAGCATCGCCGACATCGCCTGGCGCAAAGCGAGCGGCAACATATCGACGCGCGTCGGTTGAAAGCTGCGTTTGACGACGGGACGAACGATATTGACGAAATCGGCCTGATAGTGCCGGTTGATTTCCTGGAATGGACTGCGGTTGAATTGCGATGTCGGCACGTTTGCGGTGATGGCGAGCACCGCCGACGAATCCGTAAGCGCGCAGGCAAGCGGCATAATAATGTTGCAGGAGCCGGGACCGCACGAGGTCAAGGTCGCAACCGGCTCGTGACGCACCCGAAAATACGCGTCGGCCATGTGGGCGGCGACTTGCTCGTGGCGCGGGGAAACGAGTTTGATGCGGTCGCGCGCCGCGTAAAGCGGGTCAAGCATGCCCACATTACCGTGACCGCAAATGCCGAACACGTAAGGAATGCCATTGGCAATCAAGTATTCCGTGATGAGTTCGGCGCCCTTCATCCGTGGCATGGTCGCTCCTGCGGGTCGTTTCCGGCTTGGCTTCTTACCATGATTGCTGACCGCAATCACGATTGGATGGCACGTTCAGCCGCGGCGCCTAACGCGGCGCGCCAGATAATCGAAATTGATCTTGAACTGTTCCGGCTGGCTGATGTCGGCTTTCAGCTTTTCGATATCGGCGCGCGGAAATTCCGGCGCTGGATCACCGGCCGCTTCGGCCAGCAGTTGGATCATAGCGCCGTTTTCCAGCATGATCGTGCCGATGACGGCTTCGTCGATAGTGGCTCCGGTTACGACAACTCCGTGATTCTTCAAGAGCACGCCGCGACCGCGACCGAGAGCGCGCGCCACACCTCTTCCCATCGCAGGCGAGCGAATGAGATTGATGGTGTCCGTATATGTACCCAGCACTTCATGGAACAGTGCGCCGGGCTGGCTGTAGCATTTGAGCGGCCTGCCGGTTGTAGAGAGCGCAATCGAATGGGTCGGGTGCGTATGGATCACGCAATTGACGTCCGCCCGCGCCTTGAAAATCTCGGAATGGATATAGACCTCGCTATGGCGGCGCCCGGCGCCGGCGACGACGTTGCCCTCGAGATCGATGGTAAGGATATTCTGCATCGTAATCTCGTCGAGACCGATGCTGTGCGCCTTCATGAAAAACAGACTCGGATCGTCAGGCAGGCGGAACGAAATGTGCCCACGGGTGAAGTCATCCTGGCCTTCGGCGACCAGCACTTTTCCGGCAATGATCAGCTGTTGTTTGATGGCTTTATGCGCGAAGTGAATATTCTTTGCTCGTGAGCGTCTGTTCTCTGTCTTCGTCATTTTCCCTTATTCCCCCGATTTTACCGGCGCAACAGAACAGGGAATTAGCGCGGCCTCAAGCGAAAAATAGCAATGGCGTCGCTGAACGCCTTGCCACTGTTTTTCCGCGGATTTCGGTGGGCGACAGATTTTGTAATCGCTCTGCCGTATCCGAAAAAAATCCCCCGGTAAGAGCCAGGGGATTCCTTTTTCATTGTCGGATTGAAAGGTTAGCGGTTTTGTTGACCGCCGTGCTGGCCGCCTTGTTGGCCGCCGCCGCCTTGCTGGCCACCCTGACGTCCCGGTGTCTGGTTTTGCTGACCGGGCTTTTGCTGACCACCCTGCTGGCCGCCCTGTTGCTGTTGACCGCCCTGTTTTTCGCTACCCATCGTTGTTCTCCTTTACGGAACAATTTCCGCTTAACAACAATATTCTTGTCCGGCGTTTGTTCCTTTCTAATTGTAGATTTGATGGTGCTTGCTGGAACAAAATAATATTGCAACCATCGCGTTAGCGTGTGCGGGCGGTTCCGCCCAATAATTTCGAAGTTCCACACGAAAATGTCTAACTACTTTCCGTGAAACGGCCGGTTTTTTCATTGTTGTGTTTGATACGGCCTCGCTTCAATTCAAGCGACTGCGGCGCGATGTAAAAGGCCTGACATGAACACTCTCTGCAATACGTCTCGTTCTATTGGTTTTTGTAAAATCGGAACATCGCTGAAGCGCGGATCCACGCTGTCGGCATCGTAACCAGTCACGAAGACGAAAGGCACGCCGCGTACGCTCAATATCTCCGCAACCGTGTAAACGAGACCATCGCCGAGATTGATGTCGAGTACCGCGGCGTCGAAATGGTTCGCACGGGCGGCCGCCAAAGCCTCCGACGCAGTGTTAAGGGGACCAATCACCTGGTAGTCGAGCTCAGTCAAAGTCTCCTGGATCATCAGGGCAACCAGAGCCTCATCTTCGACCAACAATACGCGCGGCTTGCTGTTGCCCGCGCTTCCGACCATCGGACTCTTGCCGCCATCGGTAACAAGCAGGGCACTAAAGGTGCGCAATTTCGGCATCTCACTGCGCGGTATAGTCAACCGACAATGCAGGCCCGCGGGATTCCAATCGAACGCAACCTCGCCCTCGAGTTGCCGTTCAATACTGGCGGCGATAACTTTTAAGCCAAAGCTGTGAGACGAGGGCTCGGCAATCCGCGGACCGCCGATTTCGACCCAACGTAACGTCAGTGCGTCGCTTTCCAATTTCCATTCTAGCTCGACCTTGCCGACCGGCGACGACAGCGCGCCATACTTTGCCGCATTGGTGGCCAACTCATGCAGCGCGAGCGCCAGGCCCTGAGCCGTTGCCGGTTGCAGAGAGACGGTCGGCCCGCGGCATCGGATTTTGTCGCCGGCGCGGTAGGGCGCGAGCTCCTCCGCAACGAGAATCGCAAGGTCGGCGCCCCGCCACCGCGAATCCGAAAGAAGGGTATGAGCGCGCGCGAGCGCTTTGATGCGTCCTTCGATGGCCTGCACATAGTTCTCGACGCTTTCCGCGCGAGTAAGCCTGATAATCGATTGAATAACCGCGAGCGTGTTGCGTGCACGATGATCGACCTCGCGGGCTAACAAGGCTTGCCGCTCGTCGGCCTCCTTACGATCGGTAATGTCGATGGTGACGCCGTTGATGCGCGCGACCTTGCCGGCGTCGTCGACGCTCGCAGCCGCCGTGCCGATGCACCAGCGGATCTCGCCATTGGGCCGCAAAACTCGAAATTCGATTTGTTGCGTTCGCGCGCCCTCCGACATTTCCCGCGCGACCTCACTGAGCAACATCCAATCCTCGGGATGGACCAAGGCGCGAATGTTCTCGACCGTGATTTCGAAATTACGCGGATCGACCCCAAAAATGCGATGCTGGCCTTCGTCCCACCGCCATTCCTTGGTCACCAGATCCCAGCCCCACGATCCCATTTGGCCAGCGGCGAGCGCGATGCTGCGGTCCTGTTCGCTTTGCAGAAGCTGCATGTTCGAGGCTTCGAGCTCGGCGGTACGCTCGGCAACGCGACGTTCGAGTTTCGAATTCAGCTGCTCCAACTCGCGGGTTTTGCGGAACAACTCGGCGAAAATCCGCACCTTGGCGCGCAACACTGCCGGCACTACGGGCACTGGCACGTAGTCGACCGCTCCCATTTCATATCCGCGCAGCCGGTCGACGTCGGTGAGATGAATAGCCGAGATGAAAATGATCGCCGTCTTCCGAAATCGCGGATGTTCGCGGATCATCGCCGCCAACTGAAAACCATCCAGTTCCGGCATGCATACGTCGATCAAAACGACGGCAACATCGTTCTTGAGCAAAAATTGCAGCGCCTCCCGAGCGGACGCGGCCTTGACGAGATTCTCCCCAAGCTCTCCAAGGATTACCTCGTAAGAAAGAAGCTTGTCAGGCTGATCGTCGACAAGGAGGACGTTGATTTTGTCGGTCATGGGCATCGCCTTATCGATGCAGCCACATTCGCAGCGCGGCGAGAAGTTGCTCGGTGTTGACCGGCTTGGCCAGATAATCCGAGGCCCCAGCCTGCAGGCATTTCTCGCGATCTCCCTTCATCGCCTTGGCAGTCAAGGCGACGATCGGCAAGCGGCGATAGGCCCGATTTTCACGAATTTTTTCGATCGTCTGATAGCCGTCCATTTCGGGCATCATGATGTCCATTAACACGATCGCGAGAGACGGCGTATCTTCGATCAAGGCTATCGCCTCCGCGCCGGTGGTCGCGATCAGCACGTTCATCCCGCGACGCTCCAGCACGCTCGAAAGCGCGAATATGTTGCGTGGATCGTCATCGACCAGAAGTACGGTACGGCCTATCAGATCATCATCTGACGAATTTAGCCGCTCCAACATCTGCTGCTTTGAGGGTGGTAGATCGGTAATGACGCGATGCAAGAACAGCGCGGTTTCGTTAAGAAGACGCTCGGGCGATTCCACGCCCTTGACGACGATGCTCCGCGCCATGGTGTGGAGTTGAGCATCTTCATCGGCGGTCAATTCCCGCCCCGTGAAAACAACGACCGGAACGTCGGCAAGCGAGGGATCAGCTCGCATGCGCTCGAGTACCTCGAAACCCGACATGTCCGGAAGCCGAAGATCGAGCACCACGCAATCGCATGAGCTACCCTCAAGCGTAGCGAGGGCCTCGCCTCCGGTGGCGGCATTGACGATTTCGATATCGTCGTGATCGAGCAGCTCCCTGATGCTCGTCTGCTCGGCTTGATTGTCCTCGACGATCAGCAGCCGTTTCCGCCGTGGCTCGGCGAACTTCTTTATGCGGGACAATGCCTCTTCGATACCCTCGCGGGAGGTCGGCTTGTTGACGAAGGCAAAAGCACCGCGCGCCAGACCGTGCTGGCGATCCTCGTCAAGCGAAACTATCTGCACGGGAATATGCCGCGTGAGGGGATTTTGCTTAAGCTGGCTTAGAACGTTCCAGCCGAGCATATCGGGCAGGAATACATCGAGCGAAACAGCCGTCGGTTGATATTGCTTGGCGAGGCTAAGTGCGTCGTCGCCCCGCATCGCGAGCAGCGCTTTGAAGCCCTTGTCGCGGGCGAGGTCCACCAAAATCCGCGCATAATGCGGGTCATCCTCGACGATGAGAAGAATCGCGTCGCCCGCCTGGATATCCAGCCGATCGTCCGGGATCGGCTCGATCACGCGCTCGGCTGCGACGTTGATTGCCGAGGCCTGACCCGAAACCGCTGAGGCGACGATCGCCGTGCCGCCGCGGGTCGCCGCATTCGGACCGACATATTTGATCGGCAGAAAGAGGGTGAACGTCGAACCGGCGTCCGGGGCGCTCTGCAAGTGGATTTCGCCGCCGAGCAGATTTGCCAGTTCGCGGCTGATAGCAAGGCCGAGACCGGTCCCGCCGTACTTGCGGCTGGTCGATGCGTCGGCCTGCTGAAAGGCCTCGAAGATGATCTTCTGCTTCTCCACCGGAATACCGATGCCCGTGTCGGTCACTTCGAACGACACCACGGTCGGCGCCTGACTCAATACCGGATGATCGACAGTCCAGCCGCCAACCGCCACCGCGACATTAAGACGAACTCCGCCTTCTGCCGTGAATTTGAAAGCATTCGACATTAGGTTCTTGAGAACCTGCTGAAGCCGTTTGGTGTCCGTCGTGATACTGCGGCCGAGATTAGGATCGATATGGACCTCGAATGACAGCCGTCGTGTCTCGGCTTCGTGGCGGAACGGACGGGCCACCATGTCAAGCAAATTTGAGAAGAACACTTCCTCGGCGTCCACCGTCACGGTGCCGGACTCGATCTTCGATAGATCCAGAATGTCGCTAATGAGGTTGAGCAAGTCGGTGCCCGCGCCATGGATTGTGCGCGCAAACTCGACTTGCTTTGACGTGAGATTGCCTTCCGGATTGTCGGTGAGCTGTTGACCGAGGATTAGAATCGAATTGAGCGGCGTGCGCAACTCATGCGACATGTTGGCGAGGAACTCTGACTTGTACTTCGATGTCAGCGCAAGCTCGGTCGCTTTTTCCTCGAGCGCTCGGCGCGCTTGTTCTATTTCCTGATTTTTACGCTCGACGTCGACATTGCGCTCCGCAAGCTGCTGCGCCTTCTGTTCAAGCTGGTCGTTGGTCTGCTGGAGCTCCTTCTGCTGGGCCTGCAATTCGGCAGCGAGCTGTTGCGACTGCTTGAGCAAGTCTTCGGTTTGCATGGTTGCCTCGATCGAATTGAGCACGATCCCAATCGAGGTGGTGAGCTGCTCCAGAAACATGGTCTGCAATGCAGTGAATTCGTGGATCGACGCCAGTTCGATTACCGCCTTGACCTGGTTCTCGAACAGCACCGGAAGCACGATATTGTTGCGCGGCGCCAGCTTCAGCAGCGCCGAAGAAATGGGCGTCGAACTTTCCAGCATTTCGGTCAACAGCATACGGCGCTTATCGAGCGCGCATTGACCGATCAAGCCTTCGCCCAACCGGAGCGTTTGCGGATGACCGTTGGCGCCGTCATCGGCATAGGTCGCGAGCAAATTTAAGCCGCTCTGCTCCTCATCGCCCCCAAACTGATAGATGACGCCCTGATGGGCATTGACAAGCGGGGTCAGCTCCGTCAGCAACAACCGGCCGACCGTCGTGAGATCGCGCTGACCTTGCAGCATATTGGTGAATTTGGCGAGATTCGTCTTTAGCCAATCTTGCTCAGTATTGCGGTCAGTGGTCAGCCGCAAATTGTCGATCATTGTATTGATATTGTCCTTCAGCTCCGCCACTTCACCGCGCGCGTCCACTTGAATCGACCGAGTCAAGTCGCCCTTGGTCACAGCGGTCGCCACCTCAGCGATGGCGCGCACTTGCGTCGTAAGGTTCGCGGCCAGGAGGTTGACGTTGCCGGTCAAATCCTTCCACGTGCCGGCAGCGCCGGGCACGTTAGCTTGACCGCCCAGCCGGCCTTCGACGCCGACTTCGCGCGCGACGGTCGTCACCTGGTCGGCAAACGTAGCCAGCGTGTCGGTCATATTGTTGATGGTTTCGGCGAGCGCCGCCACCTCGCCTTTCGACTTCACCGTAAGGCTCTGCTTGAGCTCGCCGTTGGCGACTGCAGTCACGACTTTCACGATACCGCGCACCTGTTCGGTAAGGTTCGCCGCCATGACGTTGACGGTATCGGTCAAGTCTTTCCAGGTCCCGGCGACACCCGGCACTTGCGCCTGGCCGCCCAGCAGGCCCTCAGTGCCGACCTCTCGCGCCACGCGCGTTACCTCGGATGCAAAGCCGTTGAGCTGGTCCACCATTGTGTTGATGGTGTTTTTCAGTTCGAGGATTTCCCCTTTCACGTCGACGGTGATCTTACGCGAGAGATCGCCGCGCGCGACGGCAGTCGTCACCTCGGCAATGTTGCGAACCTGCGTGGTCAGATTGGCGGCCAAAAGGTTTACATTATCGGTTAGATCCTTCCAGGTGCCCGCTACGCCTGGCACCACTGCCTGGCCGCCTAGACGACCATCGGTGCCGACTTCGCGCGCCACCCGCGTCACTTCCGCCGCGAACGATCGCAGCTGTTCGACCATCGTGTTGAGCGTGTCTTTGAGCAGCAAGATTTCGCCGCGCACGTCGACTGTGATCTTTTTTGACAAATCGCCGCCGGCGATCGCGGTGGCGACTTCGGCGATGTTGCGCACTTGCGCAGTCAAGTTCGAGGCCATGAAATTCACATTGTCGGTCAAATCCTTCCAAGTCCCGGCGACACCGGGCACTTGCGCCTGGCCGCCGAGCTTGCCTTCGGTGCCGACTTCACGCGCAACGCGCGTCACTTCAGAGGCGAAGGCATTGAGCTGGTCCACCATCGTGTTGATGGTGTTTTTCAATTCGAGAATTTCGCCTTTGACATCGACCGTGATCTTCCGCGATAGGTCGCCGCGCGCAACCGCTGTCGTCACTTCGGCGATGTTACGCACCTGCGCCGTGAGGTTGCCGGCCATGGAATTGACGCTGTCGGTCAGGTCTTTCCATGTGCCGGCGACGCCTGGCACGTTGGCTTGGCCGCCCAGCCGTCCTTCGGTACCGACTTCTCGCGCCACGCGCGTCACTTCGCCGGCGAACCGATTGAGCTGATCGACCATCGTGTTCAGCGTCTCCTTCAACTGAAGGATTTCGCCGCGCACGTCGACGGTAATCTTGCGGGACAAGTCGCCGCCGGCGATGGCGGTGGCCACCTCGGCGATGTTGCGGACCTGTGCTGTCAAATTGCCGGCCATGGAGTTGACGCTATCGGTCAGATCCTTCCAAGTGCCTGCTACGCCGGGCACCTGCGCCTGACCGCCGAGTTTGCCTTCTGTTCCGACCTCGCGCGCCACGCGCGTGACCTCCGCGGCGAAGGCATTGAGCTGATCGACCATGGTGTTCAGCGTGTCTTTCAGTTCCAGGATCTCGCCGCGCACGTCGACGGTAATTTTGCGTGACAAGTCACCGCGTGCCACGGCAGTTGCGACTTCGGCGATGTTGCGCACCTGGCCCGTGAGGTTCGATGCCATCGAATTGACGCTATCGGTCAGATCTTTCCACGTCCCCGCGACGCCACGCACTAAAGCCTGACCTCCGAGCTTGCCTTCGGTGCCAACCTCGCGTGCCACGCGCGTCACTTCGCCGGCGAACGCGTTGAGCTGATCGACCATCGTGTTGATCGTATCCTTCAATTCGAGAATCTCGCCGCGCACGTCGACGGTAATCTTTTTCGACAAGTCGCCGTTGGCTATGGCGGTGGATACTTCCGCGATATTGCGCACCTGCGCGGTCAGATTCGAGGCCATGGAATTGACCGAATCGGTCAAGTCTTTCCATGTTCCGGCGACACCGAGCACATTAGCCTGGCCGCCCAGCCGTCCGTCGGTACCAACTTCGCGCGCCACGCGCGTCACTTCGCCGGCGAACGCATTGAGCTGGTCCACCATCGTATTGATGGTTTCCTTCAGCTGCAGGATTTCGCCGCTGACGTTCACTGTGATTTTTTTCGATAGATCGCCGCCGGCGATTGCGGTGGCGACGTCTGCGATGTTGCGGACCTGTGCCGTCAGGTTCGAGGCCATAAAGTTGACGCTATCGGTCAAATCTTTCCATGTCCCGGCGACGCCCGGTACTTGCGCCTGACCACCAAGCTTGCCTTCCGTTCCGACCTCGCGCGCCACGCGCGTGACTTCGGAAGCAAAAGCGTTGAGCTGATCAACCATCGTGTTGATGGTATCTTTCAGTTCGAGAATTTCGCCGCGGACATCGACCGTGATCTTCCGCGACAGGTCACCGCGCGCAACCGCGGTCGTCACATGCGCAATGTTGCGGACCTGATCCGTCAGGTTGCCGCACATGGCGTTGACCGAGTCGGTCAGATCCTTCCAAGTGCCGGCGACACCCGGCACGATGGCCTGTCCGCCGAGCTTTCCGTCCGTGCCGACTTCGCGCGCTACGCGCGTGACTTCCGAGGCGAAAGAGCGCAGTTGATCGACCATCGTGTTGATGGCTTCCTTGAGCTGCAGGATTTCGCCGCGCACGTCGACGGTAATCTTTTTTGACAAGTCGCCATTCGCCACAGCGATCGTCACTTCTGCGATGTTGCGAACTTGGGCGGTGAGATTCGACGCCATCGAATTCACGCTTTCGGTGAGATCCTTCCACACGCCGGCTACGCCGCCGACCTGCGCCTGACCACCGAGCTTTCCTTCAGTACCGACCTCTCGCGCCACGCGCGTCACTTCTGAGGTGAAGACGTTAAGTTGCTCGATCATCGTGTTGACGATTTCGGCGGAGCGCAGGAACTCCCCCTTGAGCGGCCGACCGTCGACATTGAGCGGTACAGTCTGCAGTAGGTCGCCCTGGGCGACGGCTGCAATCGCTCGGGTGACTTCGGTTGTCGGCCACAGCAGATCATCGATCAGCGCGTTGACGCTGGCTTCCATTTCGCCCCAGGCGCCGTCAGACAGGCCAAAGCGCACCCGCTGGCGCGTGCGCCCTTCCCGGCCGACTACTTGCCCGACGCTTTCGAGCTGTCGCGCCATCCGCTGGTTAGTGGCCGCGATTTCATTGAACGTGTCGGCGATCTTGCCAAGAAGCCCAACGCGGTCGCCGGCCATGCGTACTGAGAAATCACCGACGCGCATGGCCTGAAGCGCGTGTAGAAATTCCGTCAGCCCATTGGCATCGGCATCGAGAGCGGTTCGTCCGTTGGCGTCGCCACGGCCTTGCGCAAAATGCCCTTCTTCGGCCGAACCAGGATGAGCGGGGTTGGCGGCGCCGGTCGGATCAACTTTTTCAGAAATTTGCATGGACTTCTCCACAGCCTGACGGCGAGACGCTGACATAGGTCCCGCCCCAGCGCGGCGATTTACGAACGGGCCAATGGGCTTTTAGGCTGCGATCCGGCGCGCCGCCGCTCCTCGGCGTCGGCAGGCAACCACCGGTGGCCCCGGAACCGCCCCCCCGCATCAAACCGTTAAGCCGACGTGAAATCCCCCTCACGAGCGGTCCTCGACCTGCTATGCCTCGACGCAGAACGCATCCGCGTGTCTTTGGTTCCAGGCCGGATTGGGAGCCGGGGGCAAAAAATCTGACATGTCGTCGGCGCAGTCTCGGTCAGCAAGCCACGGCGCGGCCGCATTCCGATAGCCAGAACGCCCTGCGCATGGTAGCCAGTGGCTATCGCTAGAAATGGCCGATCCTTCGCCATCCACAGATACGCAGCAGGCCGTTTTCGACCTGCTGAGCGACCCGGCGACTTACGGCGACAGCCTGAGGAACCGCGGGATTCGGCGCTACCAAACCCATGCCGCAGTGGTTTTTCTCGCGGGCGATCGCGCCCTAAAGATCAAACGCGCAGTGCGCTATCCATTTCTCGATTATTCGACCCTCGACAAGCGTAAAACCGCATGCGAGGCCGAGCTCGAAGTCAACCGCAAATTTGCTCCGCAGCTCTATCGCCGTATCGTGCCCATCACGCGCGAAAGCGACGGCTCGCTCGCCTTGGACGGTCGCGGCGGACCGATCGAATGGGCGGTGGAGATGACCCGCTTCGACGAGAATAGAACCCTCGATCGCCTCGCGGAACGCGACGAGCTTGACGACGCGCTCATCGGCAAGCTCGCTGTCGCGATTGCCGCGATGCACGAACGGGCGGAACCGGTGGAAGCGGGTCCGTGGATCGTTGCGCTCGAACAGTTCGTCCGCAATAACACGCTTATTTTCAGAAAACATCGCGAGCTGTTCTCGGATCGAAAAGTGTCCGATCTGGAACGCGAATCGTTGTCGGCGCTTGCGCGTTTGCGGCCGCTGCTCGTCGAACGAGGCAACCAAGGACTGGTCCGCCGCGGTCACGGCGACCTTCACCTCGGTAATATTGCGATTGTCGATGGCGAGCCGGTGGCGTTCGACGCGTTGGAATTCGATCCCGTGATTGCCTCAGGCGATCTGCTTTACGATTTGGCGTTTATGTTGATGGATCTGGTCGAAACCGGCCGCACGCGCGCCGCGAACCAAATCTTGAACGGTTACTACGCGGCGTCGCGTCGCGACGCCGATTACGACGGCATCGCCGCCTTGCCTTTCTTCATGTCGCTGCGTGCGGCGATACGGGCAATGGCAACTGCATCGCGCCTCGACGTGACAAAAAACGACATCGCGTCACTAGCGAGGCGTTATTTTGATCTTGCGCTCGGACTGCTGATGCCTGCGAAGCCGACAATCGTTTCCATCGGTGGGCTCTCGGGAACCGGGAAATCGTTGCTGGCGCGAGCGCTCGCGCCGTCCCTTGCGCCGGCACCAGGTGCATTGGTGTTTCGCTCGGACGTTGAACGCAAGGCCTTTTATGGCCGGACGGAGAATGAGCAATTGCCGGCAGACGCTTATCGCCCCGAAATCTCAGAAAGGATCTACCGAACCGTCACAGACAAGGCCGCGCGTGTCGCAATAGCCGGTCATTCGGCGATCGTCGATGCGGTCTTTGCCAAGCCTGAGGAGCGCACTGCCATTGAAGCCGCGGCTGTGGCCGCTGGCGTGGATTTTCGCGGCTTGTTTCTCGTCGCCGACTTGAAAACGCGCCTGGACCGGATTGGCGCGCGCGAGCGGGATGCTTCCGATGCCGATACCGCGGTCGTGCTCAAGCAAGAAGAGCTTGCAATCGGCGCGGTGACTTGGCCACGCATCGACGCCTCGGGATCGCCTGAGCAAACCTTGGCCAAGGCATGTGCTGCAATGAAATGACGGCTCGTATCACGGCACCAGCACGGCGGCGCCTTGTAGCCGGCCGCTGCGCAAATCGGCGAGCGCATCGTTGGCGCGAGCGAGCGGGTAAGGAACGGTTTGCGTCTTGATTGCGGCTTTCGGCACGATCCTAAAGAATTCTTCGCCGTCTCGGCGGGTAAGATTGGCTACCGATCTAACTTCTCGCTCCTGCCAAAGAATGTCGTAAGGAAAGCTCGGAATATCGCTCATGTGAATTCCGGCGCAGACGACCCGCCCGCCTTTGCGAACCGCGCGCAGCGCTGCGGGGACGAGCGCTCCGACGGGCGCGTAAATGATGGCGCAGTCGAGCTGCACGGGAGGCGCGTCATCGGAGCTTCCCACCCAACATGCGCCAAGTTTCTTGGCAAAGCCTTGCGCAGCGACGTCGCCTGCTCTGGTGAATGCGAATACCTCGCGGCCCTGCCAGCGTGCGACTTGCGTGATGATGTGGGCGGCAGCGCCGAAACCGTAGAATCCGATATTCCTGCCGTCTCCGGCCATTTGCAGCGAACGCCATCCGATCAAACCGGCGCACAAAAGTGGCGCCATCGCGACGTCGTCGCAGTCGTCGGGTAGCGGAAATACGTACCGCGCATCGGCAACGACATGCGTGGCATAACCGCCGTCACGCGTATAGCCAGTGAACAGCGGCCGATCGCAGAGGTTTTCCCGCCCTTCGCGGCAATACCGGCAATGTCCGCAGGTCTGGCCAAGCCAGGGGACACCGACACGCTGGCCCATCTCAAGCGCGTCGAGGCGGCCGCCGACCAGGTCGATCCGTCCGACGATTTCGTGGCCGGGAACGATGGGAAGCTTCGGATTTGGCAGTTCGCCGTCGACGACGTGAAGGTCGGTGCGGCACACGCCGCAAGCGGCGACGCGAATCCTCACCTCACCGTCAGCCGGCTCGGGATCCGGCCGTTCCACAAGCTTGAGCGCCTCGCCTGGCCGTTCCAGCATCATTGCGCGCACGTGATCTTGGCCTTTCCTCGAATGGTTAGTCGGCCGCACACTCGACCGAGCGCATAAAGTTAAAACGGATTACATCCAACAGCTCAGCAACCGTTGCGCGTCATGCGACTTGGGCCGTGCTTTTTCGAAAGCGTAACACGGCAAAAGCAAGGAACAACCCACCGACCGCACCAACAATAACGAACTGCGGCCAGACCACGTCGATACCGGCGCCGCGATAAAGGATCGACTGTGCGAATGCGACGAAATGTGTGGAGGGCGAGGCTTGCATCACGGTAGCAAGCCAGGGCGGCATGCTTTCGAGCGGCGTGTTACTGCCGGAAAGCAAGTTCATGGGCATGTATACCAACATAAACAGCAAGCCGAGCTGCGGCATCGAACGAGCGATCGTAGCCAAGAATATTCCGATCGCGCATGCAAAAAACAAATAAATCGCGACACCGATCATGAACAGCGGAATCGAACCTGCAATTGGAATTCCAAGCAACCCGCGAACGACGCCGTAAAGCGAAAGACCGGCTGCCACCGTAATCACCAAGCCATTGGCCCATATCTTCGACATGGCGATCTCGAACGGTGTGACCGGCATGACCAACAGGTGATCCATTGTGCCGTGCTCGCGTTCCCGTACGATTGCCGCTCCCGCCAATATGATCGCAAGCATCGTCACGCTGTTGATGATTCCCATGACGGTGGTGAACCATGCCGTCGTTATGTTCGGATTGTAGACGATACGCACGTCGAGATTGATTGCCGGCAGCGGCGTTCCTTCCTTGCGTGAGAGGAAGTCTCGAATTTCGTTCGTCATGATCTGCTCGGCATAG
>DASPTX010000098.1:0-4401 GCA_035623195.1 Xanthobacteraceae bacterium
GCGCGCGCGATAAGTTCGTAAGCCGCGGAGAGATTAGGTATCGCCGGATGGCCGCTTAGCGGCGGCGAAGCGGCCGAATTGGCCGAATTGGCCGCCATGCCGGCCAAAGTGCCTGCCCATGTACCGGCCAAAGTCCGGACCGGCACCATGATGTCGGACTGCATCTGGTAGGCGAGATACAGCATCCCATGCCCGCAGGCGACGCGTGCCGCCCTCGCAGCGGCTGACCGCGACTCCCGTTTCCGAGTACAGGCTAGTTGATTTTTTGTTGCACTGCGACAAAAATTTGAACATCCTGCACAGCGAAACGCAGGCACGCTTTAGGCTTGCTGCCGCCGCCGCGAGGTATGGCTGGGCCTCGCTCATAAGCATTTGATCGGACCTGTCATTCCACAATTTGGAGGACGGCATGGCCAAGGCCATTCTCAGCATTGCGAGCAAGAATTACGGCTCATGGTCCCTGCGCGGCTGGTTGCTTTGCAAAATGGCCGGGCTCGATTTCGAGGAGCAGCAGGTCTCTGCCGACGACCCTTCGACCCGGGCGGAATTGCTGCTGTTGTCACCGTCCTTTCTGGTGCCGTGTCTCATTCATGACGGCTTAAAAATCTGGGATACGTTGGCGATCGCCGAATATCTGCATGAGATCAATCCTGGCGTGCGGCTGTTTCCTTCCGATCGCGCGCAGCGCGCGCATTGCCGCTCGATCTGCGGCGAAATGCATTCCGGCTTCAGCAATCTTCGTTCGGCGCTGCCGATGAATATCAAGGCGCACTTTGCCGGCTTCAAATCGTGGGCCGGCGCCCGTGCCGACATCGATCGCATCGTCACTATTTGGCACGAATGTCTTGGCGCTTATGGGGGACCCTATCTGTTTGGAAAAAAGGCCTGCGCCGCGGACGCCATGTACGCACCGGTCTGTTCGCGTTTCATGACCTATGACGTTTCGCTCGACGAGCCTGCCTCTGGCTATTGCCGCACCATGATGAGCCATCCCTATATGAACGAATGGATCGCAGCGGCAAAGCTCGAACCCGACGAGCTTGAGGAACTTGACGTCGAGTTCTGAAATGAGGGTGGCCGCGACGATCCCACCGATCCGGTCGCGCGCGACGCCATTAAGGATCGCTATTAAAGATTAATGCGTGTTTTTGCGGACTTTTATGAAAAGCTACGGCAAATTCGCGGCTGTGGCGACGGCAATATGACCCCGCCGCCTATTTGATCTTGATCAAATACACTCGCCGCGCCTGCTGATTAATTAAGTTGGCGCCCCGGTCCATGGTCCCCAACCACCCGGCAAGCGCTAGTGGCCCCGGACACCCCATCCCCCGACGCCGTCCGGGGCCACGCTTGCGCAGGACGACCATCCAGAGAGCTTACGATTGGTCCCCCGCTGCGAGACCTCCATGCAAACCGAGCGTCATGGCCAAATTGTGCGCAGTGGTTGGTGAAATTGCGGCTGTACACCGAGAGGAACGCTTCGCATTGTGGCATAGCGGGCGGCGAAACGGTCCATATCATGCGGAGCTGTTACAGGCTGGCGGTTGCTTCGTCGTAGTATCAGTGGCCTGCGGATATAGCGCGGCGAGGAAGGCGTACTTCACCCCGGCACTCGGCCTTTGATCGCATTGGCGCGCGCGCCAGCGGTGATGCGCCCCATGGCATCCGCCGGCACGCGCGCCCGCACGCGGTTTTTGAGCTGTTCGGCGTCTTTGAGCGCCATTGCCGCGATCGTCGGAGCGATGCTCGACGCCGCCAGGCTGGTGGTCCAAAAGTCCTCGAAGTCGGCGAATGTGCGTTGCACCGGGATTTCTCGCGTTTCGACGGCTTCGAGGCCCGCGCCGTTCCACAATTGGCGCATCGTCTCGATCCGAGATGCGTCGGTGCTCGGCGGGTTAAGAGGCATTATTCCCATTGCCCGCATCTCAATCCTGATTGGCTCCAACGGAAATCCGCCGCCCAGCATGTCCCAGGCATAGGCCGCGGCCAGGCCGCCCGGGCGTACGACCCGCACCATCTCGGCGACACCCTTGGGTGGATCGGGAACGAAGAAAATCACGAGCGCCATAGTGGCTGCGTCGAATGCGTCATCCGGGAATGGAAGCGCCATGGCGTCGCCGCGGCCGAATTTAGCCAAACGCGCCGCAGGCCGCGTACGGGCAAAAGCGAGCTGGGCCTCGGATGGATCAATTCCCTGCACCGCGGCCGGTGCGCACCGTTCGACCAGGAGTTCGCTGAAGGCGCCGTTGCCGCAGCCGACATCGATCCATTTCAGGCCCGAAGAGGGCGCCAGCCAATCGATAAATGTCTCACCGGCGATCCGGCTCCACGTTCCCATCATCCGTTCGTAGGCAGCTCCGTCGTCGAAGCGAAATTGACTCTCGGTCATAAATTTTTCCGTCTGTGCCGCTCAAGACCCCGAATCATAGTAGCCGATCGCGGCTGGTTTACCACTTGTGAGCCTGATGAATACCCAACCGTATTGCCCGCGCTTTCTCCCATAATCCTTCGCTAACTTTCCAGCGTGCATAGTGCCGACGCGCAGGCGCTCATCTCGCCGGGAGTCTGCCGCTGTCGTACACCTGAGCAGTGGGGACGGCTTGATCGGATTTTTCAGGAAGCCTTGGTGGGTCGGACCGCTCGTCGCCGGCGTGTCCTTCAACCACTACCAAACCATGAGCAAGCCGGCCGCGCCGGCCGCCGTTAGCGGCTATGAGGTTGTTACCAATCATGGGATCTTGCCTCGCAACGGCAGAGTCGTCATTGTCGCGACCTGTCCCGCCGGTAAGCGGGCGGTCAGCGGCGGCTATGCGATGCCGAGCGCCGCCGACACCGCGGATTCCTCCAGCGCCGAGGGCAGCAACGCCTGGCGGGTGAGCTTCAAGAGCAATGGAGGCGGCGGTGCCGCCTCAGTCTACGCCATCTGCGTGACGGCCGATTAGCCCACAGCGGAAGGGACGCCTCGATAGGCGACGAACTTTATCCTTTGGCAGCTAGGGCGCGCTTGCGCGCACCGTGTTCGGAACGTTGGCGTTGGCGAATACAATATTTTCCGCCCGCGCGATGACTGCAAGCGGGGAGACTTTCTCCATGCAGGCGTGATCGTGGCGGCAGCGCTCGAGTCGCCGCAGGTAACAGGGCGAACACGGCAGAGCGGCTTGCAGCACTGCATCGGTGCGCCGGTATGGGCCGATCCACACCGGATCGGTCGGACCGAATATGCTCACGACCGGACGGTCGAGCGCGACGGCGAGATGCATCGGCCCCGAATCGTTCGTCACGACCATCGTTGAGCGACGAATCAGCGCCGCAAGCTCGTCGAGGGTTGTCATGCCAGCGAGGTTGACCGCGCCCGGAGCCAGCCGGGCGACCTCTTCGCAAACGGCACGTTCGCGATGCGAGCCGATCAAAACCGCAGCGAAATTCTTACCCATGAAACTGTTGCGCATGAAATGGCGCGCAACTTCGGCGAACTTGTCGCTCCCCCAGTGCTTGGTTTCCCAAACCGTGCCGGGCGCGAGCGTGACGATAGCGCCGTCGCCGGCGCCGTGTCGGCGCAGCAGCGATTCAATCCCCGAACTGGCGGATTGCGGAATCGGAAAGGAAAAGTCGGCCGGATCTTCGTCAAGGCCGAGAATCGGTCCAACCTCCAAATAACGATCGACGGCATGGCGATCGAGCGTGGGCACCGGAATGTGGTGCGTATAAGCGAGCCAGCTTCCTTCGCGGGCTCCTTGCCAGGCGTGTTTGCGCGCCTGGTGCGGGAATTTTCGCGGCGTTGCGTCCCACACGCGGGCGCGCGGCCGGTCGAATCCGATTCGCACCGGAGCTCCGGTGGCAAGCGTCAATATCGCGGTGCGGAATTGGCCGTGCATATCGACCACGAGGTCGTAACGCGCTTGCCGCAGCCGGGACGCCAATTGAGCGTAGCTTGCATAGGGCGCGAAACGCCAGGGCTCGGACCACTCCTCGCGCGCGAACTCAATAATGTCGGTGATGGCCGGATGGTGCCGCAGCAGCGCGGCGATTGCCGGATTGATCAGCCAATCTAAACGCGCGGCCGGATAACGCCGCCGCAATTTATTCAAGACCGGAATTGTGTGGACGACGTCGCCGACAGCCGACAGTTTTATCAGGAGAATTTTCCGGAAGTCCCGATTCCAAAGATCCCGGTTCCGGGGACCTTGGCCCCTAAGATCCGCTGGAGATAGCGCCAAAAAAACATCTCCGTTTAAAAATGATCAGACCGACGTCCGCTGCCGGCCCTCGCCATGCGCAGCAAGCGCTTGAATGAGGCCGAGGTATGGTGTCTCAGCATGGCGATTTGCCGATTGCCTTGCGACGTGAGCCAATTGAATTGAACAACGCGGCGCTCGCCGGCAAAGGACTTGTGACCGTGCC
>DASPTX010000099.1:0-66794 GCA_035623195.1 Xanthobacteraceae bacterium
GTTGTTAGCGGGGCGGTTTATTGTTATCGAGCCCTGCGTTAACGCGTGCCCTCCCCTAGCTGCTTTCGCCACTGTAAAATGCGGCTCAGCAACGCTTGAAAGATCGGCGCGGTCCACGGTCGTTCTCCTGCTGCGCTCAGGACATCGGCATGGGTAAGGGCAAAGCCCCGCCGCCCGTTGTCACCAAAGGCTGAGCGAGCGATTAAAGGGACCGGCCATAGTGCCGGTCCCTTTATCTTTTGAAACTGCCCTTCGCAGCTAGAGACGCTTCGGGCGGCGACATCAATGAGGCCGTGCGCGCTGCAGCTCGTGTTGCAGCTCGAACGGGTGCCGTGCCTGCCGCAACAAACTCGGGAAGGCTTACAGGCGCGTCTCTAATATCCACCTGTCTTTAGAGGAGCTTTTTTGTGCATGTGCGCGCTACTGCTGTGCGGTGGCACGTACATGTACATGCTTCTGTGCTGTGTCGGCGCAACATTTGCAGGTGGCCATGGGTTGCGGACATCGTCAGACCCGGTTTGAACCCGACACATTGGCGCATCGGGGTTACAACCAACCCACCAGCCCTGAGCGAATGCCGTTGTTGCGATTGCCATGCCAATTCCCAGCGTCAGCAATGCTGTGGTCAACCTGATCATTGTCAATGTCCTCCTTAAAGTGAGAATGAGAGTTGCAAAAATCCATCTGGCCGAGCATTGATCTACCTCAACACCCTCCCTCGCCACTTCCCGGTGTCCGAGCCTATCCACAGGACTACGGAAGTTTACGTAATTTAATTTGGCCAGCGGATTGTTATTGCTTGGGATGTGCTTAGGCCAACTGGGCGGTCACCCCATCCCCCGACACCCCTAACCGCTCGGCTCAGAAGCCTAACGTTTGAGGCAACATCCCAAGCGCACCCCAAGCCCATTTGCTTGGGGTTCTTTTTGTGGCGGCAGACTGACAAGGCGAAACAGCAATTTAGTGTTGTCGGTCACAGGCGCGCAGATAGCGCGAGCATAGGATTTTCACTGTTGACACGTTCCTCTGACAGGCGAACCTTGCCCCGACACGTCACACCTGTCGGGGCTTTTTTTGCGAGTGAGGGAGCTGAAAGGCGAAAGCTCTCGTGCACTCAAGTATTCGCAGGAAGCGGCGCGGGCGAGCCCCATAGCTCGTGGCTGAGTTTCAGCCAACATGCCGCTATGATCAAATAATCCCGCCGCAGTCTGGGGTCGGTTTGCGATCGTCACTCGCTACGTCGCTTAAGACCGAGCGCTGCGAAGTTGCCGGGGCTATTGAGAAGGACCTAGACTGAGGCGAGGCCCCATCATTCCTGCGAGGCTCACATGAAAAAGGCTATTCCCCCATTGGTAGCTGCCCTATTGATAGCGCTGGTATGCTCGGGCGCTGTGGCTGATTGGAAGTGGAAAGCGTGGAAAGGGCACCATACCAAACTCTCCGATGCACAGGACGCCTGCACAAATACAGACAGCCTGGAGTGCGAACCGTTTCTCGCGGCGGCCGTCGCTGTCGCCGAAGTATTCTCGGAAATGGCGAAGCCTGACGAGAAAGGAGACCTTATCGTCACTTTCCGAGATGCAGTCCAAGAGAGATGTTCATCCAACTGGCGGCAACACATGAACGGGCAAACTCTACTACATTCGGCACTCGCACTCCCCGAGAACAGCGAGAGCGCCAAGAACATCTATTTCGTCAGTGCACTTATGCGCGCGTCGCGACAGCTGTGCCATTCGTAGAATCTCGACCTTAAATTAGTTTGCCGGAATGGACGGCGCGCGTGTTGGACCTGACAATGGGCCAAGCTTAGTGCGAGCCAGGGGCTCACAAGCTGGCGCACTCGCAGCGCATGCGACCGCATCGAGTTGAGCCCGCAAATCTTCCAACATCCGGGAAGGATCGTAGCGGGCGTGCCCGATACGGCGAGCGTTGATCTGTCCCTTGTAAAGCTAGCAACCGGTGCTTTTATGTTTCCTAGCCCAGGCGCCTTACCAAGCCCCGACATCCGCGTGCCGTCACAAAGGAGTTTGTCTACCGCGCTAGAGCCCTCGGGTTTCCCGGGCTGCGGTTTCACGATCTCTGGGGGCACACACGAGACGCTGCTGCTCGACCAGGGCGTCCCCGTGCATGTCGTCGGCAGCGTCTGTTATTGCATCCATCTCCAAGGGCGCGTTGTCCTAGGAAGGGGGTATGAACAAATTGGCTAGCAAACGGTTCTTTCACGCATCGGCTGCTATTGCTAAGTAGTTGATGCACAACGTCGGAAGGGTGGCCGAGTGGTTTAAGGCACCGGTCTTGAAAACCGGCGGGGGGTTCACGCCCCCTCGTGAGTTCGAATCTCACCCCTTCCGCCATCGTCCTCCAAGGCCATCCGCTCGTTGCGATGTTGGCTGCCGCCGCGGCGGTATTCACCCTGACGACGGATTCGATAAAATCGCATCGATTGAGCGAAACTCGGCGGTCACGACTCGTTGACTCGTGATATCCGTCGCGGAACATTGCCTCGTTGGAAATCCACGTCATGATCGTGACCGCGCAACCGTTTCCGCTCCCCCGCAAGCTGCCAGCCCGACTGGCCACCGTCCTCCGATATTGGAAGACATTGATTCGCGCGGAGAACGCGATGCCGTTTTCGGACGACGTGAACCCCTCTTCGCTTGAGAAGCTGTCGGCTCACCTCCTCCTCATCGATGTGTTTTCTGCGCCCCAGCGCTTTCGTTTCAACCACTTGGGCAAAAACGTTATTGCCAAGCTCGGAACCAGTCCGACGGGGCAATTCGCCGACGAGCTGAAGCTCGCCGAACCGCTGAACTACGTCATCGCTCAAGCAAGCGCGACCGTCGAATCAGGCGCGCCGACACTGTACTGCTCGATGAGAAAGAAAACCCCTCGCAGCGGCTACTCGCGCATTCTACTTCCGACATGGGGCAATGGCCGTGTTGACCTTTTGATCGGCGCAATAACGTGACTGTAATGCGCATAATGGTATCGGGCCGCAAGGCTCGGACATCGGCTGGCGCATGCTAGATGCAAGGCCGAATATAGGGCCTATTCACTTCCCACAATTCATCCAGCAACTTGACCGCAGCCGACGCAGAATTGACCACTGGATCGATCAACAAGGCCTGCAATGCCATTTCCTTCGAGCCACGCACGGCCGCCTCGACGGCGAGTTGCTGAACGTTGACCTGGATTGTCAGCAGCTTGGCAATTGGGTCGGGCAGCGGTCCGAGCGAAACCGGATGAACGCCAAGCGCATCCGCGACGATGGGTACCTCGACCGCCGCATCCGGCGGCAGGTTCGGAATGACGCCGCGGTTAAAGACGATGCCGGATTCTATCACGCGCTTTTTGTTGTGAACTATAGCGCCAATCGCTGCGGCGCCTCGCTCGCCGGACGGGGTCAACCAATCGCGTGGGAGCGGCGCCCCACCAAGCACGCGATCGAGCGCGGCGGCGAAATCGGCCCGCGCACGTTCGTCGGCGGCGAAATCGTAGCCTTTTTCGCCGCCCTCCCAACCGTAGGGCAGGTATTCGCCGAAATGCTCATCGCTGCAAGTCATCCAATAGCCAAACGCGCGTAGGAGCCGCCGGCTCAAAGGAGCAAAGCCGGGGTCGTAATGCGCTTCCCGGCTGCGCAGCAACGGATAGAGATCATCGCCGGTCGCGCGATCGCGAATGGCGAGCAGGCACTGGAAGTGATTGATACCAGCACCCCAGGCTTCGACCTGCTCGTAGGGCAGTCCCATGATGCGGGCCAGATCGCCTTGGCTCATGAAAATGCCGTGGCATAAGCCGAGCGCCCGGATCGGGCTGTATTTTCCAAGCGCGAGGATGATGCGGCTTTCGGGATTGGAAAAATTGACGAACAACGCGTTCGGGCAATGCTGCTGCATTTCACGGACGAAATCGAACACCAGCGGCAGAGTGCGCAAGGTGAAGAACAATCCGCCCGGACCGCCGTTTTCGCCAAGCGTGTGCCGGATGCCGTATTTCCGCGGCACGTCGAAGTCGATTTTCCAAAGGCGATTGCGGTCGATTGCCGTAGCGTTGACGACGAAGCCCGCACCGTCGAGGGCGGCGCGGCGGTCGGTGGTCTGCTCGACGAGCAGGCCTGCACAGGATTTCGCGTTCAATAAATTGGCAAGTTCGGTGATTTTCGACAGCGTCTGCGGATTGCGGCCGACAAGCGTGAGCGTAGAGCCTTGCAATTCATCGCTGCTAAAAATATCGCGCAGCATGTTCAAACCGAACGACATGCTGGTGGCGCCCAGAAAGACGATCTTGGTCCGGTTGGCCATAGGCGCTTTCTCTTTGCGTCGCTTACGCCATCGCGCAGGCCGCGGCGGCATGAATATCCTCGGCCGAGCTGTTCAGCGAAGTCATCGCCTCCGCCAACTCGCAGTAGACTCGGTCGTCGATCGTTACGATTCCGAAATTGGAATTTTCGCCGTCGAACCGGCCTTCGGCGGGCTGATCGGCGTGCTCGAACCAGTGGTAGCCGACTACGCGGGGGTGCCGTAGGGCCGCTGCGGCGTAACGCCGAAATCCTTCCGCTCGCTCGGCTTGATTGGCAACGAGCGGTCCAGCGCCATCGGTATTGGGCAGGCCGGAGTCGGCGGCACGAAAGGAAAATTCGCCGATCAGGCTGGGCTTTCCGGCGGTAGCGTAAGCCGCGATCAATGGGCTCGGATCGCGATCGTAGCAATTGAACGACACGATGTCGTTATGGCGTGCAGCCGCTTCGACGACGCCCGGCGGTGGAAGGTAGGCAAAGCGGCAGCCGAGCACGAGATGGTTGGTGTCTACGACTTTGATCGCTCGCGCGGTCATCGCAAAATAGCGTTCCGCGACCAGGGCCGCGAAGGCATCGCAGTCGCCTGCGAATGCGGCTCGATTGAAATCCGCGCGATTGGCCGCCTCTTCGTCGTCGGACTTGCGCTCGTAAGCCGGCTTGCGCCGGTAAGGCGGGGCAACCTGGGCCAACTGTTCGAACAGGTCCCAGGAATGAGCCGGAGTACGCCAAATAGCGTTGAACCGCGCAAAGTCGGGATATCGCTGGTGCAGCCATGCGCGCGCGGCGGAGCGTCCTGCGCAGCCGACGCCGAGATTGAGGAACAGCGTCAGTAGTTCACTGGAGCCGCGCCAATCCGGGCCCCACGACAATTCATTATCGATGAACCAGCCGAGAATATTTTGCTCCCGGCATCGCGGTTGGCAAAGCTCGCACGCCCTGTCGCAAACATGGCGTTCGAAATCCGAATGGAAAATATCTGGGAATTCCTGCTTGATCGGCACGCTCGGCGCTGTATCGTCCCGCCATAGGTGGGACATGCCGAGATCAAGGATGGGCGTCACGGCAAGCGGCGCGTTACCGGCGCGCGCGACGGATTCATCCGACCAGGCGCCGAGAGTATTGAAACCCCATTGCGCCAGCCGACCCGCGGCGGCACCGCGCCATTCATCCGCGTTGCGATAGAGGTGCGTGCAGGCCTCCGCATAGGGAAAACGCTCGCCGGTTCGGATTCGATCCTGATCCAGCCGCACAGAATTCACTCCCTTCGACAGAAATCGGCCGCCGTCCGGGTCGACGAGCCAAAACACGCCGTCGTGTTCGGCAGCATGAAAATATCCGGCTGGCTTTAATTTGCCGCCGGCGAGTCCGCCCCATCTGGTCCGTCGTGCCGTCATCGTGAATTTAAATGCAACCGGGAAAACATATCGCGCGAAACTTGCCGAGACGTGTTGACATGCCTCAATAAGCCGCCATCCGCTTAGTCGACTTAAGCTAGTAATGCAGGGGGAAAGGAAGACCAGTGCCGCCAGATCGAACACCAGCGATTTCCGCAGAACGCGAATGGGTTCTTCGGGCCGGGTACCCCAAAGTTGCGGCATTGCGGCACGATTTCATATGGGGCGTGTCGACATCGAGCTTTCAGATCGAAGGGGCAACGCGGCAAGACGGGCGCGGCTTAAGCGTTTGGGATGTCTACTGCCAAAAGGGCAAAGTTGCCAATCGGGAAGCCGGCGATCCAGCTTGCGATCACTACCATCGCTATCCCGACGACATTGCCTTGATGCGGCAGCTGGGCGTCCAAGCCTATCGATTTTCCGTCGCGTGGCCGCGCGTTCTCCCCCTCGGACGAGGCACGCCGAACGAATCGGGCCTGACATTTTACGACCGCCTGATCGATGCAATTCTTGCCGCCGGCATCGAACCCTGGCTCTGCCTCTACCATTGGGATCTTCCCCACGCGCTCGACGAACTTGGCGGCTGGTCGAACCGCGAGGCGGTCAAGTGGTTTGCCGACTATGCGGCATTGGTCGCGGCGCGTTATGGCGATCGGGTCAAGCGTTTCGCGACCTTCAATGAGCCTTCGATTTTCACTTTGTTCGGCCTCGGATTCGGCGGCAAGCCGGCAACTTCCAGTGCCGACCTGCTCCACCGGTCGATCCACCACATCAATCTCGCTCATGGCGCGGCGGTCGGCGTTTTACGCGCGCGTGTGACAGAAGGCTCGATCGGTTGCATACACAATTGCCAGCCCTGTTTACCCGCGACAGCCGCCGATGCCGAAGCTGCTGAACGATGCGATGCCTATTGGAATAAAGCGTTTCCCGACCCGCAATATCTCGGCAGCTATCCCGAATGCATGCAGGCGGCAATCGCGCCGCATCTGCGGGCGGACGATCTTGCTCACATTTGCAAGCCCCTCGACTGGATCGGTATCAATCACTACAGCCCGGTCTATGTGAAAGCCGCGCCCAAGGAGGTCTTGGGCTTTGTGGTAGGAGAAAAGCCGGCCGGGATTCCACTCACGCCCAATGGCTGGCCTATCGCGCCCGCTTCATTCACAGACACCTTGCTGTATGTTTATGGACGCTATGCCTTGCCCGTCTATGTGCTCGAAAACGGTTTCGGCGGCTATGACAAACCGGATGAAAACGGCGCGGTGATCGACAGCGACCGTATCGATTACCTGCATGCCTATATCGATGCGTTGAATTCCGCGGTTTCTCGCGGAGCCGATATTCGCGGTTATTTCATCTGGTCCTTGCTCGACAATTTCGAGTGGGATGCAGGCTATGGCGTGCGGTTCGGATTGGTCTATACCGACTATCCAACCCAGCGGCGCATTCCGAAGGCGTCCTTCGATTGGTATCGCACTCTGATCGAGACGTCGCGAACGAGAACTTAAAGCAGCGGAGGCCGGCGTGGCGAAACGCGGCAAGTCGGCAGGTGTCATACTCGGGGATATCGGAGGCACCAATGCCCGCTTTGCCGTTTTGCAGGACGGCGTTCTCGGCGGCATCGAGCATTTGAAAGTCGCCGAATACCCGCATTTTGCCGACGCGCTCGACGCATTCATGGCGAGGCGCGACGACCGTCGCCCAATCCGCCAAGCCCTTTTTGGAATCGCGGGCGTTGTCGAACATGAGCGTTGCGCACTGACCAACAACCCATGGATCGTCTCCGCCGACGAACTGCGTTACCGCTTCGGTTTCTCCAAAATTGCTATCGTCAACGATTTCGAGGCCGTTGCATGGTCATTGCCGCACTTGGCCGGCGAGGATCTTCGCAAGATCGGCGGCCGGGAGCCGGATCCTGCCGCGCCCAAGGTTGTCCTCGGTCCGGGGACTGGCCTCGGGGTCGCCGCCTATCTACGGACCGAACACGGCGACCTCGTCGTGCGAAGCGAAGGCGGGCACGCCACGTTGCCGAGCGGTTCCGCGCGCGAGGATGCGATCATCGATAAGTTGCGCCAGCGGTTTGGCCATGTATCGGCGGAGCGCGCTTTATCCGGCAGCGGCCTGGAAAACCTCTATCATGCGATCGCCTCGCTCGAATCGCAGACCGTGCCGGAATTGAGCGCAGCCGAGATCACGCAAGCTGCGGCCACCGGCGATTGCGCAATTAGCCGCAGCGCGGTTGAAACTTTTTGCGCATTGCTCGGCTTGGTGGCTGGCAATCTTGCGCTCGGCTTCGGAGCGCAAGGCGGCGTCTACATCGCCGGCGGTATCGCCCCGCATTTACGAGAATATCTGCCGGCATCGCAGTTCCGGTCCCGTTTCGAGGCGAAGGGCCGGCTTACCACTTATCTCGAACGGATCCCAACGTATCTCATTCTGCATGAAGATCCGGCATTTGTCGGTCTACGGTCGCTCGCCCTTCAACAAACTTAAAGTCGGGACCTTCAACCGATCCCCATGGCACGCATCATCACGCTTACTCCGAATCCCGCCATCGATCTGTCCACCGCGATCGATCGGGTCGTTCCGACAGTCAAGCTGCGTTGCACGGCACAGCGGCGCGACCCGGGCGGCGGCGGTATCAACGTCGCGCGGGTCGCTAAAAGATTCGGTGGAGATGTCGAAGCGATTTTTCCCGTGGGTGATTTGACCGGGCAAACTCTGCGCCGTCTCATCGACAACGAGGGAATTGCCAACCGCGTCGTCGAAGCGCACGCCGAGACACGGCAAGATTTTTACGTTTCGGAACTGACAACGGGATCACAATACCGTTTCGTCCTGCCTGGCCAGCCGTTGAGCGAAGCGGAGTGGAAGGAATGCCTTTCCGTACTGGCGGCCAGCACACCCGCACCGAAATTCGTGGTGGGAAGCGGCAGTCTGCCTCCGGGCGTTCCGGATGACTTTTACGCGCAGGCCGCGGCGGTGGCGCGACATCTCGGAGCCAAATTCCTGCTCGACACATCCGGCGCGCCGCTCGCAGCCGCCATCGAGCAAGGTCTTTTCCTGATCAAACCTAATTTGCGAGAAATGAGCGAGCTTGTCGGTGCGGAATTGGCCACCGAAGACGCGTGGCTGACCAAGGCCCGCGCCTTGATCGAACGGGGAAAGGTCGAAATCGTCGCTTTGTCGCTCGGCCACATCGGCGCCCTCGTCGTCACTCGGGAAGAAGCGTTGCGGGCGCACCCGCTGCCAATCAAACCGGTCAGCGCGGTCGGGGCCGGCGACAGCTTTCTCGGGGCGCTCGTGGCAAGCCTTGCCGACGGCGCGAGCGTCGCCGAGGCGTTCCGTCTCGGCGTGGCTGCCGGAGCTGCGGCACTTCTGAATGCAGGCACAGAACTGTGCCATCCCGCCGACGTTTATCGCCTCGCTGCCCAGGCGCGGATCGAATCCGTGGACTAGTTTCGCGCGAGGCCTTCGGTCCGCTCCTTATTCTCAAGCTCGTCAAGGGCCAGAAGCAGCGTTGCGACGCGGTGGGCTGAGGACCGCCAGTCGGCAAAGCGCTGATAATTATCGACCAGCCAGTTAAAGGCGCCTTGGACGACGACGAACGCGGCCGCTGCTTGCGTAAGCTCGCCTAATGACATGGCTCCGCTCAAATATTTTGGCACGCAAAGGATCCAGGCCACGACCGGCGCGAAAAGAGAGTTTCCGTGCGAAACGAGCGTGGTGTGGACCAGCTGCCAACAATATTCTCGCCACCAGAGTAGCACCGCCTGCAGCTTGAGCTGCAACGTCTGTCGCCTGTCGTTTTGGGAGGCATTTTCCGCATGGGCGTTTTCTTCGCGAAAGGCGTCGACCACGGCACGAAACTCGGCTTCGGTCTGGTTCAGACGTTCGCTCACGCCGGTCAGATAGCGGCCAAACAGGACCATAAGACCCGATACCACTCCGGAATAAATGACGACGCCGAACACCAGATAACCGGGAATGGTAATGTTTGCGCCGAACAGCATGAAATTGATACTGCCCCCGATCGTCCATAGCACTGTGAAAAACGTAATCGAGGTTAGGACCGATGACAGAAGCGCCATGGCAAAATCAATCGGCGCGTCAGTCGCAATACGGATGTCAACCGCGATGCGATATTCCGGATTTTCCGAGCCTTTGCTCAAATTATTGAGGTGGCGAAACCGATTTTTTTCGAGCCATTGTGCGACAACGTGCCGGGTCAAAAATTCGCGCCAGCTTCGTTGCGCCGTCATGCGTCCCCATACCGACGTCGCGGCGAGAAAAATACTCGTTGCCGCGAGGGGAAGAAATAGTTGCGCCTGCACCCAAAGCGTGTGCGCGTCTTTGCGTCCCAGAGCGTCGAAGAAATTGCGATTCCATAGATTGAGCAAAAGCTGCACCAATAACTGGAGGAGCAAAAGCCCAACGAGGAAAACTGTGAGACCTATGGCGCGGGCTTTTTCCTGGCGCCAAAATTGGGAAGCCGATAGCCAAAACCGGACCAATAACTGCTTCCGGTGTGCCGCCAAGCCGTTCGGCTGCGAGATGCGCATGGTTAAACTTTATGGGGTTACGGGACGATCATCACCTTACAAGGCGCCAGACTCGCCAATTTCTGCGAGACGCTGCCGAGCAGAAGTCCTGATAAACGGCTGCGTCCACGCCTGCCGACGACCAGGATATCGGCCTTTTCGCGTTGCACGGCATCGATGATGGCCTCGGCCGCGTCGCCCCAGCCGGACAGCGTCTTGACCGCGGAGACACCGCCGCGAAGCGCGCGCTTGCGCGCCTGGTCGAGGATTTGGTCCGTGGCCTCCTCCAGCGTCTTGCTTAGATCGCCTTCGGCGCTCGCAAGTTGTCTTAGTTCGGCGCCCGAGATATTTCCGCCGATCGTCAAGATGATGAGCTCGTACCCGGTGGCCTTCGCGATCCTGGCGGCCGTGTCGATAGCCCGGTTTGCACCCGCTGAACCGTCAGTAGCGACAATGATGCGCTGCATCGCGCCCCCGGAGACTCCTTTTCGCGTCGCGCGTCATCAAGGCGGTATCCACGTTGCTCGTCAAGGGCCGGCCCGGCGCATGCCCGGCGGCGGGTGGATTCTATCGTTTGATCGGTGCTGGCTTCACCAATTCCCGCAGATCCGGTTCTCCGCAGCGCGCCAGTATCGCCTGCCGAACGACATCGCGAAGGTGCAATACCCGTTCGAAATCCGTGCCGCCGGGCGTGAAAGGATCCAGGATTTCAACGTCGACGCGACCCCAGCGCGGAAACCATTGGTCGCTTCGCAGGATCGATCGCGTCCCGCGCAAGACGCCTGGATAAACCGGCAGGCTGGCTTCGCTGGCGATCTTGAAGGCCCCGGTGAAAAACTCCAGAAGTCCCGCTTGGCGCGTGAATGTGCCCTCGGGAAATACCACTAAGAGACGGCCCTCGCGGGAGACAGCGATTGCGGCGGCGGTATCGGCGATGCCGCCGGTCAGGTCATAACGGTCGATAAACAGCACTCCCAGTCTGCGTAGAAGAGGCCCGGCGAAAAAGTCGCTGGACAGTTCCTTCTTCACCAAATAGGCGGGCTCGCCGGGCAATATGGCGGCAAGCACTATGGCGTCGGCATAGCTGCTGTGGTTAAAGACAGCGACCGCGCGCTGCCTCGGCAGCCGTTCGATGCCCCTGACCGAGACCGGAATTCCCATCAGAAGAAGCGACATTCGCGCCACCGCGCGCACCGCCGTCCAGCGCCACGTCAGCTGCGGCAGCGCTACGGTCGCCGCCGCTCCGACAGCGACGCAAACGGTCAGTACGGTCCACCACCAGGCGGCATAACAATGATCGCGCACGGATCGGGCCAGCCGCGTCAGCCGCCCTCCTGTGCCGGCAAGCCACAGACGCATGATCTGCAACCGCACCGCTCGCTTGGGAAGACTGAGCTGTTGCGCCAGATAGTGCTCTTTCGCGGCTGCGCGGCGAATTTTGCCGCTGGAAGTCCTCGGAACAGTCCCAGGCTCGACCAACACAATGTCGTCAGGCGGCGAACCGACAATGCTCGTGATGACGTCGCGCGCGCGGGCTCTGAGCTTTTCACATTCGCCGGCATCGGTTTGTCCAGTTTCAGCCAAGACAACGATCCGCTCCGTTCCCGAGTCGGGATCGATCGCGCCGAATGCGGCCACTGCGCCCTTGATCACTCCCGCGATCTCTCCGACCGCTTCTTCGAGTTCCTGCGGATAAACATGCTGGCCGGCTCGTATGATAATGTCTTTGATGCGGCCAGTAATGAATACTTCTCCATTGGCCATGTACGCGCGATCGCCACTGTCGAGCCAGTCACCGTGGAATAGTTCCCGAGTCTTGGAGTCGTTGCGGAAGTAACCTGAAGTCGCCGACGGACCGCGAAATTCGAGCCGCCCTTCTCGTCGTTCCTCGGTTTCCCGCCCGGAATCGTCAACGATACGAATTTCATGGCCGGCCATAGGCGGCCCGCAAGCAACGATTTCGATTGCGTTGGGGTCATCGTCGCTTGCGGGTTCGGCAATGCCGCGGCGGCTCAATGCATCGCGGTTGACGCGATCGATGACCGGCTCACGTCCCGGCGGCGGCAGTGCGAGCGCGACTGCGCACTCCGCAAGCCCATAGACAGGGGCCATCGCGCCGGAGCGAAACCCATACCGGCTGAACCGCTCGATGAACCGACGCAGCGTCTGGACGCTAACGGGCTCCGCGCCGTTGGCGACATATCGGAGCGAGCTCAAATCCAGCCCCGCGAGGTCGGCGTCATCGATTTGCCTAAGACACAATTCGAACGCGAAGTTCGGCGCGGCCGAAATAGTCGCTTGGCAACGCTGACTTGCCCACAGCCAGCTTTGCGGATGAGCGAGAAAGCTCAGTGGAGACATGATATAGCAATTGGCGCCGGCATAAAGCGGACCAAGCCATCCACCGATCAATCCCATGTCGTGATAAAGCGGCAGCCAGCTAAAGAGCACGTCCTCCCAGGTAGCATCGATCGTTTTGAGGATCGCGCGGATATTGGCCAATATATTTGCATGACTGAGCACGACGCCTTTCGGATCGCCGGTGCTCCCTGACGTGTATTGGATCAATGCCGGAGCGGTTGGATCATCGTGCTGCGGCAAAGAAACCTCGATAGACTGCGCATGAAGGTCATTGACGCTCGTGAGAGCGCTTAACGAGGGCACGAGCCCACGCAATAACGCGCCGAGCCGCAGCGCCTCCGGGACTGTAATGAGCACGCGCGGGGCGGCATTGCACAGGATCTTGGCTTGTCGGCGCAAATAGTCCTCAAGCTGGGACAGTTGCATTGGTGGATAGATCGGTACCGGCACCGCCCCCGCATACAATATGCCGAAGAAAGCCGCGAAAAATTCGGTGCCCGTTGGTAACATAAGAGCGACCCGATCGCCCGGCACGACGTCGTGCGCAATCAACCCAAACGCAACCGCTTTTGCGGCCTTGGCCAGCTCGCCATAGGTCATCGTGTCTAGGACGGCGTTCTCATCCTGCAGGATGGTCACATGCGTCCGATCGGGATTACGCGCAACGTGCCACTCGAGAGCCTCAACCAGCGTCTTCGCCTCGGTCGCGGCGACAACCCCAACCGCACCGCCGTAGGTCTTTGCGATGAGGAGCCGCCTGTCCTGCGTTCCCCGCTCGCCCGCGGCTTGCTCCAGAGCAGCAAGCAGATCTCGTACCGTGTCCGCTTCGCCCATCACGCTGGCGGGCAGACGCGTCCGAAAGACCCGTTCGATGCGTAGGATCAACTCGGTTCGGCCGAGGCTGTCGATGCCCAGATCGCGATCAAGCCTGCTGGGCAGCGTAACCGTCAAAGGGGCGCCGGGTCCATGAAGATCGCGGACCAGATCCGTCACGACCGCAATCAGGCTGGGCGCGAGTTCGCTAGCACTCGTGGTTTTCCGCTGCGCGTCAACATTCATGTCAGTACTTTTTTTCTTGTTCGATCAATGGACGCCTTTTGACCGCGCGCCGAGGGTCATGCGAACAGAACCGGCAAGCTGCCTGGCGCCACGATCCTTTCCCGCCCAGCCGAACGGAACAAGACTAGTTTATGCGCCATGAGAATGCCCGGGGTAACTATCTCGAAAACCTGACGCGAATCTATTATTGAGACGAGATCAGGCGCGTCTTTGACACATGTCAACCAGTGACGATACGGCCGGCTTTTCCCGACAGCATGCGCCTGATCGCGAGAGCTTGACTTAAATCGCGATAGGCACCGGCCCAGTCGCGCGGCGGTCTCTTGCCTTTGACGCACCAGCCGAAAGCCGCTTGGTTATCTCAATCGCCTCGTCGTCCGAAACTTCGATGAAATCCCCGCAGTAAGCTCCAGTAGCGCAGAAATCGTGGAACATCACGCGGAAATTCTGACGGGCCGCGCCTGGCAACAGAGATCGCCGAATTGGCGGGATCTTGTTGCCCTGGCACTGCTGCTCGCGCTTATCCTCCTCCTGGGATCCGGTGCGCGGCAGATGCTGGGGCCGTTTACCGCCGCTCAGCAGCCGGAAATCTCGCTGTCTGCCACCGCGTTACCTGCCTACGCCCTGAGAACCACCATACGCATGTTGGCGGCGATCGTCGCGTCCCTGATTTTCACTTTCACCTACGCGACTTTGGCTGCCAAGAGCCGGAAGGCCGAGATGGTGCTGATTCCCCTTCTCGATGTACTCCAATCCGTTCCGGTTCTCGGTTATCTCTCATTTACCGTTGTTTTCTTCGTTTCACTCTTTCCCGGCAGCGTTTTGGGACCTGAGCTCGCCGCAATCTTTGCGATTTTCACCAGCCAAGCATGGAATATGGCCTTCAGCTTCTTTCAAGCGCTCCGCACCATTCCGCACGACCTGGCCGAGGCTAGTCACAGCTTCAGATTCTCGCCCTGGCAACGTTTCTGGCGTGTCGAGGTGCCATTCGCCATGCCTGGGCTGATCTGGAATACGATGATGTCGATGTCGGGCGGATGGTTTTTCGTGGTGGCCTCGGAAGCGATTTCAGTCGGCGATCTTCAGATCGCCCTGCCCGGTATCGGATCCTACGTCGCCCGTGCGATCCAGGAGCGTAACCTCCACGCTGTAGGGTGGGCAATTCTTGCAATGACCGCGACAATTCTGATCTACGATCAATTGCTGTTCCGACCTCTGGTCGCGTGGGCGGATAAATTTCGATACGAGCAGACGGCCGCTCAAGCCGTGCCGAGAAGTTGGATTCTTGACCTGCTTCGGCAGACGAACCTTCTGCGCGCGTCCTGGCGGCCCATCGGGGCGGTAATACAAACCGTGGTACGCGCTCGGCTCGCTTTCCTCTCTTACATCCGCATTGACCGCGAGTCGCCCGCATTCCCGATCGTCGGTCTCGTCTGGTACGCCTCCGTCATCGCGGCAATTGGCTATCTGGCCTGGAGCCTGTGGCAGCATGCCGAAGCCGCTCTTTCGTGGTCCGACGTCGCCGATGCGGTTCGTAACGGCGGCCTCACCTTACTCCGGGTGACAATCCTCATTGCCATCGCAACACTGATCTGGGTGCCGATCGGCGTGGCAGTTGGCCTGCGGCCAAGCCTAGCCGAAAAGGTTCAGCCGCTGGCGCAATTCCTGGCCGCTTTTCCGGCAAATTTGCTGTTTCCGATCGCCGTGTACCTCGTCGTGCGGTTCGATCTTTCGCCGGCAATCTGGCTCAGCCCCCTGATGATTCTGGGAACGCAGTGGTACATACTTTTTAACGTGATCGCCGGCGCCACCGCGTTTCCAAGCGACTTTAGGGAGGCGGCCGCGAGCTTTCGAATACCTGGGTGGCATTGGTGGCGCGACGTGATCCTTCCCGGGATTTTCCCCTATTACGTTACCGGGGCCATTACAGCATCGGGTGGCGCATGGAACGCCAGCATCGTCTCAGAGGCGGTGAGTTGGGGGTCGACCAAGCTAAGTGGCGGCGGATTGGGCGCCTATATCGCGCAACAGACGGAAGCCGGCGATTACCCGCGAATCGCCCTTGGCATTGCCGTGATGTCGGTGATGGTCGTCGCTATGAACCGCTTGCTCTGGCGACCGCTATACGCTTTCGCTGAAGAGCGGACGCGGCTTGACTGAGAGGCAAAATGCCGGACCCGGCGAAAGGCGTAATCCTCGACCTGCGCCAAATCTGTATGGTCTTCAAAAGACCTTCTGGCGAGTCGCTGTCCGTCCTCGAAAATATCGATATGTCTCTGCGTAACGGCGAAATCCTCGGACTTCTTGGCCGATCGGGCTCGGGTAAATCGACCCTGTTGCGCATCGCCGGAGGCCTCATCAAGCCGACGAGTGGCTTCGTCAGCTACCGAGACAAGCCCCTCACCGGGCCTGCAGAGGGAATTGCGGTTGTATTCCAGACATTCGCTCTATTCCCGTGGTTGACGGTTCTTGAAAATGTCGAGGCCGGTCTCGACGCATTGGGGCTGCCGCGTGCTGAGAGCCGGCGACGCGCGGAGGCCGCGATCGATTTGATTGGACTCGACGGATTTCAATCCGCTTATCCGCGCGAGCTTTCCGGCGGGATGCGCCAACGAGTCGGTTTTGCCAGAGCGATCGTGACCCAACCGGAAGTACTATTGATGGACGAACCGTTCTCGGCGCTTGACGTACTCACTGCCGAAACCTTGCGGACAGACTTCCTTGATCTATGGATCGAACGCCAGCTTCCGACCAAATCGGTGCTCCTCGTGACGCACAACGTTGAGGAAGCCGTTCTCATGTGCGATAGGGTGCTGTTACTGTCGTCCAATCCAGGACGCATCGCCGCCGAAATTCCAATCCCACTGCAACATCCGCGCAACCGCCTCGAAGACGAATTCCATTGTGTCGTGGAGGAAATCTACTCGGTGCTCACCGCGCGAACGATCGCCTCAATCGGGGCTCTCAAACAGGTTCATGGCGGCCTCGGTCAACCACTGCCGCAAGCCTCCGTCAACCGGATAAGCGGCCTCGTCGAAAAGTTGATCGCCGCCCCTTATGGCGGCCAGGCGGATCTAGGCACGCTGGCTACTTCTCTGGTGTTGGAAGTCGATGATTTGTTCCCCATCGCCGAGGCGCTTCACATGTTAGAATTCGCCGAACTGAAAAATGGAGCTCTAAAGCTCACGGCCCCGGGCCGCATTTTTGCAACCAGCGATACCGAGCAACGAAAATTATTGTTCAAAGAACATTTGCTGCGGTTTGTACCACTGATTGCCCATATTTGCAGAGTTCTCAGCGAGCGAACCGACCATCGCGCGCCACGCGCGAGATTCGAAATCGAGCTCGAAGATCACTTGACGCGGCGGGATGCAAACAAGACTTTGAATGTTGCAACAGCCTGGGGGCGCTACGCTGAACTTTTTGCGTATGATGACAAGATGGGATTTTTCCATAGCCGCCATACCACGGCGCGATGATCGGTATGGAGCCCAAGGACGACTCTAAAACCGGCTGCTCCAAGGATGGTCAGGTGGCGTAGCTTCGGGATGCGTCTTCAAAAAATGATGAAGGACGTGCAATAGAATTAAAACTTTCTCTTTATTGCCGCTGGTAAGCTGAGCTTCCCGGATGTCGTCGACAATCATGTCCCGAACTCTTTCGCTCCCGTGTTCCTGTGACAAGAGATATTGAGCGAGCGCGGTTGCAGCGATTTCCGAAAGATGCTCATGCTCGGCAATTGCGAGCACCTCCTCTTCGGTCAATCCGCAAAATTCGATGCAATCTTCAAGCGTAATCATGTTTGTACTAGGCTTGGGGCTCTGCTACCGCACCGTTAGGGCTCTTCCTCCTCATCGGCGGTCAGAATGTTGAGAATTTCCGAAGCATTGGCGCTCAGGCGATGGCCGGCCTTGGCAAGCGCATCGCCCTCCCCAGCAGCCCATAAAACCGCCTCTTCGACCTCGGCGATCGTGGGATGCAATGCGAGGATATCAAGCACCGTCTCTTCGTCAGCGTCGCCGACAAGCCGAGCCAAATCGCTGCGCGTCGCCGCGGGGGACGCGGCAGCGGATTTTGAGCGTGGTTTGGTCATGTGCTTCCTCTGCAAGTTCGATCAAGTTTTTTTGACCTTTAGTGGCGCAACATTTTTCGAAGTTCGGCGAGCGGCCTCGTGTTGATCACGTCTCCGGCGGCAAGCCAACCGCGTCGCCCCTGGTCGATGCCGAACCGCATGCAGGCAAATGCGTCAACCGAATGCGCATCCGTGGAGATCGCAAATTTGACGCCGGCTTGTTTTGCCGCCTGGATATGTACGTCGTTCAGGTCCAGACGGTCGGGCTGGGCGTTGATCTCCAGATGGCAACCCAATGAGCGTGCCGCCGCAATGACGCGTTCCATATCGATGTCGTACGGCTCACGCTCGCCGATCAAGCGCCCGGTTGGATGGCCGATGATAGAAACGTAAGGATTTTTCATCGCCTTAATCATTCGTTCTGTCTGCGTATCGCGCGAAAGGTCGAAAAACGAGTGGATTGAAGCCACGACGATGTCGAGCTTGGCCAAACTAGAATCCGGAAGGTCGAGGCTGCCATCCTTGAGGATGTCAACTTCGATGCCTTTGAGAATCGTGAAGCCGCCGAATTTTTTGTTCCACCGGTCTATCTCACCGCCCTGCCGGCTGAGCCGCGCAGGATCGAGCCCATGTGCCATGGCGACGCGGCGGCTGTGATCGGTGAGAGCCATATATTCATAGCCTTGGGCCCGTGCCGCTTCCGCCATCGCTTCAATCGGCGCCGTACCGTCCGTCCAGTCGGAATGGACGTGCAAATCGCCGAGAATATCGTTGCGGCTCACCAGCGAGGGAAGCTTCTGCGCCTGCGCAAGGGCAATTTCGCCGCGATCCTCGCGCAGCTCTGGCGGAATATAGGTAAGACCGAGTTTCTGATAGATGCCCTCCTCGGTCTCTCCGGCAATGCGCCGCTTGCCGGAAAACAGGCCGTATTCATTCAGTTTCCAGCCGCGACGAACGGCGATCGCACGCAGCGCAATGTTGTGCGCCTTGGAACCGGTGAAATACAGGAGCGCCGCGCCATAGCTGTGTTCCGGCACCGCGCGAACATCAACCTGGATGCCCGAGCGCAGCACTACGGTCGTGCGTGTTGGCCCATGCGCGAGCACTTCGGCAACGTTCTCGTAAGCGACTATCCTGTCGCCTACCGCGACGCCGCTGCGCGCCGTCACGACGACATCGAGGTCGCCCACAGTATCGCGACGCCGGCGGTAGCTGCCGGCCACGGCTACGCGGGAATCGCGGCGCAAAAAGCCCGCCAATGCTTCGGCTTCGGCTTCGGCGACGGAGAGTTTGAAGCGCTTCTCCGCCACCGGCTTTTCGAGCGCCGCTGAGAGTTTCTTTTCAATTATCGGGCCGAACCCATGCACATTGTGGAGTTTTCCGGCCTTGACTGCCCGACGCAGATCATCGAGCGTACTCACCTTCAGCAGATCGTGAAGCAGTTTTACGCGCTTTGGCCCAAGTCCGGGCAGAGTGGCGATTTCACCCAGCTCGCCGGGCAGCTTTTTCTTTAACGCGTCGAGCAGTTTGAAACGACCCGTATTGACGATCTCGGCGATCTTGCCGGCTAAATCCTTGCCGATGCCGGGTAATTCCGACAAATCGCGTCCCGCTGACAGCAGGCTTTTTACGCTTTGCGGCAGGCCTTCAATCACGCGCGCCGCGCGACGATAGGCTCGGACTCGAAACTGGCTTTCGCCTCCGATTTCGAGGAGCTCAGTGGCCTGATCGAACATCGCCGCGACTTCTGCGTTTTGCACGGGCACGGCCAGTACCTCCCGCCGGCGCCTGCCTAGCGCGTTTCAAGCCTCGTCACTTTGATTCAAATCAGATTTGTTGCGGAACCTGTTCGGGGCTCTGAGCCTCGCCGGCTGCCGGCGTGGTCCCCACTGGCCTGCCACGGGTTCAAAGACGCCCTGGCAATTTGCACCGCACGCGGTGCACTGCCCATCTGCAGTGAGATGCCATGCCGTGATCTCGTAACCATCACGGCCGATCACGAGTGCGCCGCAAGCGTGACAGATGGTGGCCTGGCCGTTGGGATCGTGAATATTTCCGGTGTAGACGTATCGAAGGCCTTCGGTCACGGCGATCCGTCGCGCCGCGCGCAGCGTCTGGGGCGGTGTTGGTCGATTGTCCATCAGCTTCCAGTCCGGATGGAAGGCCGTGAAATGCAATGGCACATCCGCGCCAAGCTGATCCCTCACCCAGGCGCTTTCGGCTTCAATTTCACCAACAGAGTCATTCTCGCCCGGAATCAGCAATGTCGTAATTTCCAGCCACACGTCAGTCTCGTGTTTGAGATATTCGAGCGTCTCAAGCACCGCGCCAAGTTTGCCTGAGCAAAGGTTTTTGTAAAAGCGCTCAGAAAAACCCTTGAGGTCGATGTTGGCGGCATCCATAGACTGAAAGAATTCGATCCGCGGCTCCGGAGATATATAACCTGCGCTTACGGCAACCGTCTTGACGCCTCGCGCGCGGCAGGCTTGCGCTACATCGACTGCATATTCGAGGAAGATGACGGGATCGTTATAGGTGAAAGCAACGGATCGACAGCCACTCCTCACCGCTTCGTCCGCGATCGCCTCGGGCGAGGCAAAATCTTGAACGCGATCAAAATCTCGAGCCTTCGAGATATCCCAATTCTGGCAGAATTTACACGTCAAGTTGCAGCCGGCAGTGCCAAAAGAAAGAACCGGCGTGCCCGGCAAGAAGTGATTGAGGGGCTTTTTTTCAATTGGGTCGATGCAAAAGCCCGATGAGCGGCCATAAGTCGTGAGCACTACTTGGTCGTTTTGCCGTACGCGGACGAAACAGAGGCCCCGCTGACCCTCTTGCAGCTTGCAATAGCGCGGGCAGACGTCGCATTGAATTCGACCATCCGCGACGATGTGCCAATAGCGTCCCGGCTTGCCCTCGACGGGGTGCTTCATGATCCGCTCGGTCTAACTTGAGAGAATGGATCGGAGATAGGTATAAAAGGAGCGCCGAACAAGATGCGAGCGAGCGATAAGGCATGACGGTTTGCTCACCCGCAGTGGCAGGCTTATTTCAGTCCAGTGAGCGAGGATGCGAGCATTTAATAGCGTTATAAATCGCGTCGGCGCCGATCATTGCGGGCCGGAGCGGACTGTTTACGATAGCACCAGAGGCTCCGTTTCTCATCGTCGAGCCGGAAGGCCGCATGACTCCTGCTGCAGAACTTGTCATCCGCACTGACCGCCGACCAGCGCCAAAGGCGTTGATATGTATCAACAACTGCAAGACGGGCGGCGGTATATTTTAAACAAATGGAGCGATTATATGCAGACGCCGCCTGAGATCGTATTCGAAGGATTAGCCTCGACACCGTCGACGAGGGACGCCATCGACGCGCACCTGACCGAACTTGAGCGGCGCTGGGGCCGGATAACCGCGTGCCGTGTTGTCGTCAAAGCACCCGGTCAACATCACCACAAAGGCGGCCTATACGAAGTTCATATACGCCTTGTCCTTCCCAATGGGCGGGAGGTCAACGTCACAAGAACCCCGCCCGCGGACGAGCGGCACTCCGACCTTACATTTGCAATTGACGACGCCTTCAAGCATGCTCGTCGGCGACTTCAGGATCAGGTCCGCCGCGTGCAGGGTCAGATCAAACAGCACCAAAGTCCTCCCACGGCGACCGTTGTGCGGATCGATCCGTCCGGCGAGTTTGGCTTCCTGGAAAAGAGTGACGGGCAAGAAGTGTACTTTCATCGCAACAGCGTGCTCGGCGGCGCAGCGTCTCGTTTGCAGATCGGATCACGTGTGACTTTCGTCGAAGAGTTGGGGGAAAAAGGTCCGCAAGCGACGACGGTGAAGCTTCTGGGAAAGCACAGCCTTCGCGTGCAGGAGTAGAACAGCATCACCTTCGCTAGAGATAAGCTATTTGGGAGGACCGATTATGGCCAAGCGGAAGAAGCGAACCAAGATACAAGGGAAAAAGCGGGTGTCGGCTCGGGGCAAGACACGCAAATCTTCTTTGCGCAGCAAGGCAACGAAACGAGCTGCTGCCAAGCTAACGAGACCAAAACGTAAAGGGGCAAAGAAAGCTTCGCGGAAGAGGGTTCCCGTAAGACCACCAAAGGCTCCCGCAGCCGAAACCGTGATCGTTGACGTGATCGAGGAGCCGGTGCCGGGTGTAATCACCGTCACGGAATTCGAGCAGACGGAAATACGCGAAGGCGGCCCAAATTGGAATGAACCCGAGGAGAGTTAAGTCGCGTGTCGTCACGATCTCGGCTTGCACTATGAGCAGGGTCAACGGAGACGCATTTTCTCGACTCGACGCGGAAAATGCTCAAGAAGCCCACAGTGTTCTTATTCCGCCGCGAAATCTACCCGGAATTCTACAGATTCCGGAGAAGTCTTATGCGCTTGTCGCCTTTGCCCACGGTAGTGGTTCAAGTCACTTGAGTCCCCGCAACATGTTCGTCGCGAACGCATTGAACGATCGAGGGTTTGCGACTTTGTTATTTGATCTCTTGACTCCCGAAGAGGAAGGGCGGCGCGCCAACGTATTCGACATCCGGCTTTTGGCCGGCCGGCTCGTCGATGCCGTCCGCTGGCTCGACGGAAAGCCGGCAATCGCAACATTTCCACTCGGGCTGTTTGGCGCAAGCACGGGAGCCGCTGCGGCGCTGGTTGCTGCGGCAGCTCTCCCTCTGCGCATCGGTGCGGTTGTCTCGCGCGGTGGGCGGCCCGACCTTGCCGGCGAGGCGCTCGATAGTGTGCTTGCACCTACCCTCTTGATTGTCGGCGGCGCCGACTTCGGCGTTATCGAACTCAATGAGCGGGCTCTAGCGCGGCTTGCTGGACCGAAAGCATTGAAGATCGTGCCCGGGGCGAGCCACTTATTCCCCGAATCCGGGGCGCTTGAGACGGTGATCGAGTATGCTGGGGAGTGGTTCGAACGCCATCTCGGGCAGCGCCTATCGGTCGAGTGAGGTCGGCCGGCGACCTTACATCTTGTCATGCTTATTTTACACCGACAACGATTGTGCCGCCGTGGCACGGCTGACGAGCAGCAAAAAATTGGGATCGAACGACCTATGTTTCCAATTCCCAGGCGCGTGTTTCTGACCCGCGGCGTAGGTACGCACCGGCATCAGCTCACGGCCTTCGAATATGCGTTACGGGATGCGGATATTGAACAACAAAATCTTGTTTCCGTTTCTTCGATTTTGCCGCCGCAGTGCGAACTGATCCCACGAGCTTCCGGGATCGGAGCATTAAGTCCCGGAGAGATAACATTCTGCGTGATGGCGCGGGCTGAGACGAACGAACCGGGACGGTGCATCATGGCAGGGATTGGTCTCGCCAGACCGACAGATGTCGCGCACTATGGGTACATCTCGGAACATCACGGATTTGGCATGTCTGAAGAGGAAACCGGCGAATATGTCGAAGATCTTGCGGCAACTATGCTTGCCTCTACGCTCGGCATCGATTTCAACCCGGATGCCGCTTGGGACGAACGCAAACGGGTCTATGGAATGAGCAACCTTATCGTCGATACGCTTTCGATTGCGGCGGCCGCCAAGGGTGCGCCCCGTGGCGATTGGACCTGCGTTGTCGCCGCAGCAGTGTTTCTGTTCACGCCTTCCAACTCCGCGTAATGATGACCGGGATCGCGACTTTCGCTTTACAGCCGACATTTCTCGGGATTGATCGCGACGATCCCGCCTCGCCAATCTGCGTCGCCGGCATTCCCCTCGACCTTGGCGCGACAAATCGGGCCGGATCCCGGTTTGGGCCGTCTGCGATTCGGCAGGCGAGCCGAATGCTGGTGGACGGCGACCATCCATTGCACTGGGTCAGTCCGATCGCTTCGTCCCTAGCCGATATCGGTAATTTTAGTATCGCCTTGGGCGACATCGCCAAGAGCTTAGCGGAAATCGAACGGCAGGCGGCCTCTATCGAGCACCTCGTTGCGTTCGGCGGCGACCACGGCATCACCCTGCCGCTCCTTCGCGCGCTGGCGAAGCGACGCGGCCCGCCGGCATTGATCCATTTCGACGCCCACGTGGACACTTGGCCCGAAAACTTCGGCCAGGCCTATGCTCACGGCTCGGTCTTCTATCACGCGATCCTGGAGGGTCTGATAGAGTCCCGCCGCATGGTTCAGATTGGTATTCGATCGCCGGTCGAGCGCGGAGTGCACGACTGGACGCTCGCTCAAGGCGTCACGGTACTGACAGCCCAAAACGTGCATGAGCAGGGTCCAGATGCAATTGCAGGACAGATCCGCCAAGTGATTGGCGATGCCCCGGTTTACATGAGTTTCGACATCGACGCTCTCGACCCTGCGTTCGCACCGGGCACGGGCACTCCTGAAATTGGCGGGCTCGCGAGTTGGCAAGTGCAGGCGATCATCCGGCAACTACGCGGGCTGCAATTCATCGGCATGGATCTGGTTGAGGTATGTCCGGCCTACGACGTCGCAGAGATCACGGCCCTCGCCGGGGCCACTATCGCATGGGAATATCTTTGCCTGCTCAGCGTTGCTAACATTTGTTGAGGAGTTTTCATGCGGATCGAAATCGTCCTTTACTTTGCCGCGCGGTGGGTCCGCAATTAGGGGCGGATCCTGGGGAGAGCAATAAAGTCGGGTCCGCACAGACGGTCACATGGCTGTCTTACGAGATAGCCGCAATCGCCCTCTAGGCGACGGACGGCGACATGTTAGACAAACTTGAACTAGGGATTTTCTTTGTCGCCGTGATCGTGCTCGTCGTCTGCGGTTGCATACTCACGCGGAAAGCAACTAGAAAGCCGCCAAATAAGCCTCCGCAGTAGACCGAACACGCGGGAACTCAACCCGGCGGCCACCGCGCTTTTGCGGCCGCGGCTACATTTGCTCTGGCGCCAAGACGCAGACACGCGGCGACGACATTAAACGGACACGCCGCGTCGCGAAGCTTCACCGTTCCGTTAGTTTGAACTCAATGCGGCGATTGCGCCGATAGGCGTCCTCGGTCGTACCCGGGTCGATAGGCTGGAATTCGCCAAAGCCGGCCGCGACGAGGCGGGACGGCTTGGCGCCCTTCACAATCAAATATTGCACGACCGAAATTGCGCGCGCTGCCGATAAATCCCAGTTCGATTTGAACTGTCCGACGATCGGCCGCACATCGGTATGACCGTCGACGCGAAGCACCCAAGGAATGTCTCTCGGGATCTGCCCTTCCAACCCAACCACGGCGCTCGCGACTTTGTCGAGTTCGTCCCTGCCCTCCGGCTTGAGATCAGCCTTGCCGGTATCGAAGAATATTTCCGATTGCAGGACGAAGCGGTCGCCTTCTATGCGAAAGTCCGGCCGGTTACCAAGGACCTCGCGCAGCTTGCCGAAAAAGTCGGAACGGTAGCTCGATAGCTCTTGAACGTGCTGCGCTAACGCTACGTTCAACCGCTGGCCAAGTTCAGTGATGCGTTGCTCGGATTGAGTCTCCTTTTTGGTAGCGACGTCGAGCGCAGAATTCAGCGCGACGAGCTGCTGGCGCAGCGCGGCGATCTGCTGATTAAGCGTTTCGACTTCGGCTTGCGCCTTCGTCGAAAGATCCTTCTCGCTTGCGAGCTCGCCCGACAGCTCGCTGACCTTCCCTTGCGCGGCCGCCGCATTGGCGGCAGCGCTTTCATAGAGGCCTTTGTATTTATCGCGTTCGTTCTGAGTACTGGCGAGCGTTGCCTGTATGGTGCCAAGCTGCTTTTCGAGATTGGCCTTGCCGGCCTTTTCCATCGATAGCAGGTCGGTGAGCTGAGCGATTTGAGCACTCAGGCGAAGCAGCGCCGTATTCTTGCCCTGCACCTCCTGCTGCAAATAGAACTGGACGACCACGAAAACACTAAGCAGGAAGATAATACTGAGGATCAACGTCGATAGAGCATCGACAAAGCCCGGCCAGTAGTTCATGCCGCTTTCGCCGCGACGTATCCGCGCAATCGCCATTATCGACCTATTGCCGTCGTAGGAGTTGACGATGAAGGCCTGGCCGCTAAGGACCTGGCCGCTAAGGACCTGGCCGCTAAGAACATGGCCGTTTCCGCTTCAGCCCTTGCCGCGAACGAGTGGTTCCCGTGGAAAATATTGGATTCATTCGCCCGCGTTTTCGCGCACGATCATTTCCAGTAATCGTTTGATATCGCGCTGTTGCTCGGCCTGGCTATCGACCCAATCCCGGATCGTCTGCTGCTCGATGCGCATTTGGTACACCAGGCCCTGAACCGCTTCGGCCAGATCCGACATGGCAGCGGCAGAAGCCTTGCTGCCACCCGCCTCATGGACCGCAGTTCGCAAGCGTTCAATAGCGTTGCCAATCTCGCCGCCCCTGGGAGCAACCACGGCCTCGGCGCCGTGGTCATAAACCGTAGTGGAGAGCCAATCCTCCAATTCGGTGTAGAATCGGTTTTGCGCCTGGCTTGACTGCAGATCGAGAAAACCGAGCACCAGCGAGCCCGCGAGCCCGAACAAGGAGGACGAGAACGAAATACCCATACCGCTCAGCGGTGCAGCAAGGCCCTCGCGAAGCGAATCGAACATCGACGCGGCGTCGCCGGTCGCCTTCAACCCCTGAATAACGCCGCCGACTGAGCCGACAGTCTCGATCAGGCCCCAGAACGTACCGAGGAGGCCGAGAAAGACGAGCAGACCGGTCATATAGCGCGATATGTCGCGCGCTTCATCGAGCCGAGTTGCAATCGAATCGAGAATCCCGCGCAACATCTGCGCGGAGATCCCCATTTGTCCCACGCGACTGCCCAGAATCGCCGCCATCGGCGCCAGCAGCACCGGCTGGCGTTCGGCCGCAAGATTCGGATCCGAAAGACGGAAACCGTTGACCCAGGCAATTTCGGGATAGAGCCTTAGCACTTGCCGGAGCGCCAATGCGATGCCGACGGCAAGGACCAGAATGATCAAGCCGTTCAAGGCAGGATTCGCCATGAAGGCGAGTTCGATCTGCTTGTGCAGCACGAAGACGATTGCGCCACAAAGAGCGACAAAAACCAGCATCCGCAAGAGGAAGATGTGCGGCGACGACAGTTTGAGCGGGTCGAGCTCTCTTGTCATGAGCATATGAGTCAACGGCGGCTTTTGCAGCTAAAGCCAGTATGACACAAACCCGTGACAAAGAAAAAGCTTCCGCGTTCCGGGCGTGAACTAAAAGCGAGTCTTTGACGCACGGAGCCGCCTTATGATCGCCAAGATTCAAAGGGGCGTCGTGCGCCGTGCGGCGTTAGACAGCACGCATGAGTTTGATCGGACCGACGATACGATTCCGACGATGCGATCTGGTGCAGGTGCCGGGGGTTCTTCTCCCCGACCGGTTCAGGCGCGCTAAAAAGCGTCGGCGACCGATTTTTTCGCGCGAAATCCGCGCAAAATATCGGAAAATATCAAGCAGCCGAATGGCTGACGCACACCTGCCGCCAAGCGTTCGACTATTGAAATGGCGCACTGGCGGTTGCGTTTGTCCTCATGACACGCTGAAAGTAGAGCGAACACTATTCACCACATAGCAATTGGCACGCCGCGACGAGCCTTCCATCCGGATTCGCAAGCTCTTCAAGGATTGAAAAATGATCGTGCCCGGTGAGGGGCAATCGTTCGGAAGGTAGATTCGCGGCCTTCCGCGCTGCGTCATACGCGTCGGATTGCTGCTGCAATTCAGGCAGTTCGCGCGTACCCCACGCGAGGGTCAATGGGCGCGACGACGACGACGAAACCTGCCGGAGCGGACTTAAAGCGTTCTGTTCCTCCAAAGTCAGGTTAAGCTTTTCGTTCAGATAGTTGAGCCGGCAGGGCTCAAGATCATAGATGCCGCTGATCGCAAGGCCCGCGTCGGCTTCATCGAGCGCCATCACCGTCAAGTGTCCCCCGGCAGACCAGCCAGATAACAGGATTTTCCCTTCCCCTACCCCAAAGCGCGCACCTTCCGCGCGCAACCATTTTACCGCCCCGCGTATCTCGCCGACAATCTCGGTTAGCGTCGCCTGCGGGGCCAAAGTGTAACCGATGAGCGCGACATCGAATCCTTTTGCCAAAGGCCCCTCGGCCATACAGGCGAAAATCTCTTTCGAATTCCGTTGCCAGTAGCCGCCATGGATGAAAACAAACAACGGCGCATGCGCGCCTCCGCAAGGGAAAATATCGATCCGGTTATTTGACCGCGGCCCGTACACGACATCGAGCAGCGCGCCCGGCCGCGCGCGGGTCTCGGCACTGCGACTCGTCCATTCGGCGATCTTTTCGGCGCTGTTGTGGACCGCGGCGCTATTGTTGTAGGCCGCGTCCAATTCAGCGCACGTCATGCCCCGCCAGACTACCTGGTTCATGCGCAATCCAAACGCGATTGGGGAACCGTCCGTCAAGCGGCCTTTCGGGCGTGATGACTGTGCAGCTTCAGCGACAGTTCGCGACGTATGGCATTGAACTCCGGCGTCACGACGTCTCTGGGCCGCGGCAAAGGCACGGTGACTTCGCTTTCAATTCGCCCCGGACCCGGTGACATGACGACAATTCGGTCGGCGAGGAAAATGGCTTCTTCGATCGAATGGGTTACGAACAAAACGGTCAAACCGGTGCGTTCCCAGATCTCCAACAGCTCGTCCTGGAGGTGTTCGCGGGTCATCGCGTCGAGCGCGCCGAATGGTTCGTCCATCAAGACAGCTTTCGCGTCGTTGGCAAGCACCCTCGCAATTGCAACCCTCTGCTTCATCCCGCCAGAGAGCTGGTGTGGATAAGCATCGGCAAATCGTTGCAGCCCGACGAGCGCGATGAAGCGGTCGATCGTCTGTTTCACTTCGTCGGCAGGTCTTTTGCGGGAGATCGGCCCAAACCCGATATTGCCGCGCACGGTCAGCCATGGGAACAGCCCGTAATCCTGAAAGACCATGCCGCGCTCGGGGCCCGGTCCGCCAATCGGCGCTCCTGACATGAAGGCTTGCCCGCGCGTCGGGGACTCGAAACCCGCCACGATGCGCAGCAAGGTCGATTTGCCGCAGCCCGATGCCCCGATGAGGCAGACGAACTCGCCCTTGTCCACGCGTAAGTGAGTTTCGCGCAGCGCCTCTATTCGCCGGCCTGCCAATTCGAACTCTTTGCTCACTCCGCGTAATTCGAGAAGCGGATCAACTCTATCAGGCAAAATTCGGACTCCATCGCAGCAATCGTTTGCCGAGCAACAGCACCAGCCGGTCCGAGATGAAACCAGCGACGCCGATAACCACCATTCCGCAAATCACGATCTCCGTGCGTGAAAGCTGGCGCGCCTCCATGATGATCGCGCCGAGACCGGTCGGCACGCCGGTCATTTCGCCGACCACGATGACCACCCAGGCAAAACCAAGGCCGAGCCGAAGCCCGGTGAAAATGGCGGGCAGGCTCGCCGGGAGCACAACTCTGTAGAATTGCGCCGCGCTTTGACACCCAAGCATGCTTGCCGCCTCGAACAGGCGCTGATCGACCGAGCGCACCCCGAAAATCGTATTGATCAGAATCGGATAGAACGCGCCCAGACAAACGAGGAAAAAAGCCGAGCGTGGGCCGAGACCGAAAATAATCATCGACAACGGCAACCACGCGGTCACCGGAATAGGCCGCAAAACCTGCAAGGTAGGATCGAACAACCGCCGCATGATCGATATGCGGCCGATCATCAAACCAAGCGGCAGTGCAAGCGATGCTGCGATGGCAAAGCCGCCGTAGACGCGGCTCAGCGACGCCAGTAAGTGAACGTGCAATGTCCGGCTATAGGCGTCGTCGTAAATGCCGCCGAAGGCCAGATCGTAGAGCGAGCGCGCCACCTCGATCGGGGGCGGAATGAGGCTGTATTTTCGGCCATAGGTGGCGAAGTGCCAGACGACCAGAACGACGATAGGAAAAATAATGGCAAGCAACGGGTCACGAAGCCGCCCGCGTAACGATACACGGCGCGCAAGCGCCGCCTGCTCCGCGGGCGGTGACGTCAATGATACCGTAGATATCGCGTCGAGCGACGCGCTCACACTTTCTTCTCCATGGCCTCCACGAAATGAGTATCGAAAAAGGTCGCGAACTCAGGCAGCCGCTTGATCTGCTTAAGCGCAAGCATGTGCTCGGCGTAGGTCTCCGCCTCTTTGATTTCGGTTGGCCCAAAACGCCAAGTGAGCTCGACATTCGGAACGGAATAAGCGACGGCGTCTTGCTTCTGACCGAGTTTGGCGACCGCCATCTTCACCATCTCGTCCGGATTTTTCATGGCGTATTCGGACGCTTGACGGTGGATGTCGAGAATAATGGCGGTTAGCTGCGGATTTGTCTTAACGGTGTCGCGATGCGCGCCGAACACCATGTTCAGCGAACCCATTGCCGTACTGTACGGATATTCGACGAGCTTACCGACGCCGCTCGACAAACTCACGCTCGGACCGGGTTCGGCCCCGACATAAGCGTCGATGTCGCCGTGAGCGAGCGCCAGATGCATATCGCTGAAGAATACGCGCACCGGCGTGATGTCCGCGACGGACATGCCTTCCATATGCAGCCGCTCGAGGATGAACACTTCCTGCGTCGAGCCGGGCCAAATTCCGACCCGCTTACCCTTGAGATCCTTGATGGAATTGATGCCGGAATCTTTCGCAGCGATCACCGCCATGCCCTTGTTGCACGCGCTGGCAATTACAACGATGGGCTCGCCGGCGGCCGCGCCGAGCGTTGCAGCGGCGATGCCGAACATGCCGAAATCGACTGACTTCGTGACAACCGCGTTCTTGCCGTCGGCCGGGCTCTCAAATGGAATAACCTGGACTTCATAGCCCGGCGGCGTGAATTTCTCGTAGAAATACGGCGCAATGGAATGGATCAGTTTGAGCGCGCCCATCTTGATGACCGTGGGCTCGCTCGCCTTGACCACGGCGGGCGCGGCGATGACAGCCGCCCCGGCGCCGAGAATGAGGTCTCGCCGGCGAATCATGGGCAAATCTCCTGTGCTATTCCCAAAAAATTCAGCAAGGATTGTGCCACCTCAACACCGGAAAATTGAAACCGCTTGTGTCCCAACTGCACATTTAGCGGGCAGGCTGGCAATGAATGTTGCACATTCGTTCAGTCACCGACCGTGTCGGCTCGCAACGCAGTTTTCATAAATGCGCCGGGGCATAAGCCCGTGTCCACTTGAAATTGCCTCGCAATCGAAGCGGCCAATGCGTCGGCGCCTGCCGGCGCGAGAATGGTAATGCCGAAAGGCGTCGCGTCGGCGGACAACGCGGCGGGGACCGCCACACCGCACAGATCGAGCAAATTGACAAAGTTGGTATATGTGCCAAGGCGTGAGTTAAGCGCGATCGGATCCGCAAGCACTTGTTCGACCGTATAAACGGTCGGTGCTGTCGGACAGACCAGCGCATCGATGTGTGCGAACGTTTCCGCCGCCAGTTTTCGTAGCGCTTCGAGGCGATAAAACGCTTCGAATACCTCGGTTGCCCGCAACGCGGCGCCGGACGCGATGATCTGGCGCGTGATTGGATGAAGCGCGGCAGGATTGTTTTCGATGATCCGCCGCGCCGCGATGTAGCGCTCGGCAAGCCAAGGCCCCTCGTACAGGAGCCGCGCCGTCTCGTAAAACGGCGCCATATCGACCTCGGTGATCGCGTGTCCCAGCTCGGCTAACCGTGCCAGCGCTTGGTCAAAGTGCGCCGCGGCGCGCTCATCGTCGAAAAAAAGCCGCTGTGCGGCGCGTGGCGCGCCAAGTCGGCGGCCCGACGGCAGTCGCTCAAGTGCGCCGACTGAACGGACTCGCGAATAGACATCGGCGGTATCGTAGCCGGCGATCGCGCCAAGCACGCGCCACGCATCCTCGACGGTGAGCGCGAAAATCGATACGCAATCGAGCGAACGGCAGGCCGGCACGACGCCTCGCGTGGACACCAGTCCCAGGCTTGGCTTGAGTCCGACAATGTTGTTGCACATCGCCGGTACCCTGCCCGATCCCGCGGTATCGGTACCGAGCGCAACCGGCACGATACCGCTCCCGACGGCGACCGCCGAGCCCGAGCTCGACCCTCCCGGAATGAGCTCACTCCGTAACGGATTGCGCGGCACGGGATAGGGCGTGCGCGTACCGACAAGTCCAGTGGCGAACTGATCGAGATTTGTCTTGCCAATGACGATCGCCCCAGCCGCCTTGAGCTTGGCGACGACCGCAGCATCGACGGCGGGGGAGTATGAAAATGCCGGGCATGCGGCAGTCGTCGGCAACCCCGCGACATCGATATTGTCTTTTACCGCCACCGGCACACCTAGGAGTGGCGCGCTCGATCTCTCAACAGACAGCTCTTCCGCCTCCGCAACGGCGGCTTCCTCGTCGCGAAGGCTGATGAATGTGCCTGGATCCGCAAACGCGCGGATACGTTCGTAGCATCGCCGAATCGATTGCGCCGGGGTGACGGCGCCGCCGCGGTGCGCAGCGACGATTTCAGCAATTGTAATCACGAACCCGTCCCGCCGATTGACCCCCCTCGCGATAGCGGGCCACGGCCGTCACAATAGCGCCCATGAAAATTCCGGCGCAAGCAGCCGGTTGACTTGCCTTGTACCTGCAAATCTCTAGGCGTCGACCATCTGCTCTTTCAGCTTTGTCTTTAAAAGCGTTGCGTTCAATGCTTCACGATAGGCGGCATTGATCTTCTTTGTCTCCGTTTCCGCCAGCTTCCTAAACGCGGGCGACATTCCTTGCACCCGATCGGGATGATTCTGCTTGATCAGAACCTTATAAGCTTCCTTGACCTCTTCGACGGTAGTCAACTCCGATAACCCAAGAATTCCAATCCAATCTCCATCTCCCCGATTGCCGTCCTCGGCCTTGGCCTCAGCATCACCCTTGGCATCGGCCTTATCCTCATCCTTCTCCTGCGAGCCATCCCCATCGGGAGCGGCCTCGGATTCATAGATGGATTCCGATGGTCCGCGGTCCGCCAGGTCCCGGAACAAACAAAACTCCACACTATGCTCCCGGTCCAAGTTCAAACGCCGTACCCAATAAAGTATCGGCATTGCCATTGCGGTAAATCCGGTCGCAATGCCGTTTGCGTAAAACAGCCTCGGGTCAAACGGATACCAAACCAAGGCATCGTTCGCGCGCGCGTTCAGCTCGCGCGCCCACACCGGCTGATCCGCAATATGAAACGCCAGCAGCAATAAAAGTGCAAAGCATGCCATATAAACCGCAACTGCGTGACCCAAGGCAAACTGCGCGCTTTTGCCGTGAACCCATGACCGCAGCCGCAAAAGCGGCTGTCTCCTGAGACGCGAGATCATAGCGCGCAAATGCTGCGCATGCGCCTTGAGGTCATCGAATTCTTCGCCCTGATGGAGCGCGTCGGTTTGGCGGCCCAGCGCGATCCACCAACCACTGTTTTGGACCTCTAGGCCACCCTGCATTTCGTCGAGCCGACGCCGAACGCCCTCATAAACCGAGAGGGCGCGGCTCAACTCGCTCGCTTCGGATTTCCGCAACGTGAAATCGGGTCGCAACCGCCGCGCAAGCACCGATTGCCGGAGATAACTCAGAAGCAGCGCCGGCAGTGCGACCCACAAAGCAAGCAGAATCGCGTTGACAAGCGCCGCCGAGAACTCCTCCCCGCCACTTAGTTCAACCATAGTACGCAACGCTTACCGGCTATCCGAAACTCTCGATCAAGCTTCAGATTGCCCACCACAGCCGGCGACATCTAAAATTTCGATTCAGACGCCGTCACGGCAGCAGATTGGCAAAATGATGCCGCGAGCTGCGTGGATCGAAAATCGTGTTTAAGTCCGTTCCACGAATGAAAAATCATTCGAGCCGTGAAGTGGTCACAATTTCATGCGGCCATCGCGATTGCAGCCGTTCAGTGGGACGGATGAATACAAAGGGGTGGTGTCATGAATTTTGTTCAGCCGGTCCAGTCGGCCGACGATCTGAAAGCGGCAAGCGTCGAGTTGGACGGAAACATCCGCAAGCTTGCGCATAACGGAGGGGCATTGCGTCAAGGCGACGCGAACGGTGAAATGACCGCCAATGGTCTTGCGGCGTTGCTTCGCCGAGTTTCGGGTACTTCGACCCGCGAAATCGATTCGCTGATTGAGGAATTGCAAGACTTACGTGAAAAACTGCATGCCGACGGCGATCGCATTCATCGCGACATACTGGAATACGCGGCCTTGAGCCAGCACGTCATGCAACTGAGCAAGATCATTTCCGAAAGCGTAAAGCGATTGCCGGACGCGCCGAGCATCAGCGGATAAGAAAAAGCGGCATCGGATTCTCGAACTTGCGACGCCGCCGGTCCGCGGCGAACGGCGGCTTTTGACCGGAGATACGAGGCAACAGACTGCGGGCAAAAGATAGCGGTCGGCACGCACAGCAGCCGCCGCACGCCCGCAGGATCGGTCAAAGTGACGTTCTCGCTTCGACTAAGCAAGCTCGATGGTGCTGGCGCGTCGCCAGAACTTTTCAATCGGGGTCTTTTCAGCCGTCGCGATGGTTCCCCGGTCTATCGCCTCCATCGCCAGGAGAAGCGCATTGGCCGCGGTTGTTGCCGAAAAGCCATTGATGAATCGGTGCGCCGCTCTTTGCCCATTCAAGGTTAGAGGCTTCCCGTCGCTTCGACCGATTTTTGCCCGCCATTTCCCGGGCGTTTCTTCAAAAGCTTGAATGACGAATTGCTTGTATTCCATCCCCTAGCCCCCGATCCAGATCCCCGGAAGCTATTCGAGTGGATCACGCAGACAACAAATTGACGCAACTATGGTGTTATGGTGTCGGATGCCTGCGACGAGGCGCAATCAGCATCTCGCCGCCAGCCAGAGCAAAACGCAGGCCAGTGCGGTTGAATATCGGCGGCAGCGACGTGCACCGGCAAATCGCATGTCTGACATCCCTTGAAGGCGCGGCATGCGCAGCCCCGCGCGAGCAAAACGCCCACGACCCATTGGCTTTTCGCATATATTTGACTTGGATCAAAGCGAAGGCCGCGTCCTCACCTATTTGATTAGAAGGATTTTTTCACAGTCCTTCTGAAGCGCAGGGTTTGGTAGCATTGCACGAATGGGTCACTCCAAACTGGTCGCGTGACCGCAAAGCGAACAACCGTCCTGCCATCATGAGTTGTTCGCAATCGTACTTCTCTTAGAAGGAGCACGGAAATGGGCATTCTCAGTTGGATTATATTGGGCCTCATCGCGGGGTTCATCGGCAGCAAAATCGTCGATAGGCAGGGCAAAGGTTTCTGGCTTGACATCGCGCTTGGAATTGTCGGCGCGCTCGTCGGCGGATTTTTGTTTGACCTGTTCGGGGCATCCGGCGTCACCGGCCTCAATATCTACAGCATGATCGTTGCGATCATCGGTGCGATTGTTGTGCTGCTGATCTACAATGCAGTAGCGGGCCGCCGCGCGTGAGGGATGCAATGACCGGTTGCCGGCATCGGCGGAGCTACCGTAAATGGTGTTACGAATTTATATGAGACCTGGCTCTAAGACCCAGGCTCTGGGACTAAGGCTTTAAGATCCAGGTGAACGATCACGCAGCACGAGGAACCACTGCCATGCTTACACGTTATGCAGCGATTTTTGCGGGCGTCTTTCTCGGAGCCGCCGTACTGCAAGGCGGTTCGGCCCAAGCCCTTACGATGCAGGAATGCAGCGCCAAGTACAAAGCCGCCAAGGATGCCGGAACGCTCAATGGCATGAAATGGAACGACTTCCGCAAAGCGCAATGCGGGGCTACCGCTACGGCCGCGCCGACGCCTGCGCCAAGCACTGCGCCCGCTACCGCGACAATCGGCAACGCGCTCTTTCCGAACTCCGTCTCGTCCAAATATTCAAACGAGTCTGCCGGCAAGGCCCGCATGCATACTTGTCTTGACCAATACAACGCGAACAAAGCAAGCAACGGAAACGGCGGTCTAAAGTGGATTCAAAGAGGCGGCGGCTACTACAGCGAGTGTAACAAGCATCTGAAAGGTCAGGCTTAAAGGGACGGAGGCAGGCCTTTCGACACGCCTGCCGCAATTTTGCAAATCCGATATCTGAACAAGCTGTCGGCGGGCATGGCCAAGCGGCCGACAGCTTTCTGGCTTGTCCGGGAACAATTAGTGTGACCGCAATCGAAGCGCACGCGCGCCGAGCTCCGGATCATCGGAGCGCATCCCCCAGCTCAGCGCCAATTAATTAACTACCCACGCGCTCAAGTGAATTTGCTCTGAAAATTCGACCGACCCTTAAGGAAAATCCCCTAGGGGTTTACCCTGAATTTTCGCGCTCCACGAGAGCAACTAACACCCTTATCGGGTAGAGCCCTACGCGGGCCAGTGTCAACGCGCGACCAATGCCGGAGTAACGTGTCGTGTTGTTCTCTCTCGAATTTCGTCCGGATTTGTCGACAATTGCCGCGGTCATAGCCCGCTCGCCGATCCGCGTGATGACGCTAAATGCAGTCTCGCACGACTTGCCTGCGGAGTTCGAAGACGTCGACATCGCGATTTTGGAATGGATCGCGGCCGAAGGCCGGCGCGCGGGGCGACGGTATCCTCTGTTCTGATGGAACGCTGCGTCTCAGGGAACACTCTGCGTTGAGAATCCGAAGAAAGGCAATTACGCCTTAGAATCATCCAATCGCGATCATATCGCCGCCCGAATGGTTGCCGACGGTCAACTATTAGTTCGCGCGGGACGGCTGTCGCAATAAAGTTCGTCCGCTTCGCAAGCGCGGCAAAGGGGGTGTTGTTAGACGTTGCGGGTCTGCCGCGCAATTGTACGTTGCGTTTCGAGTAGGTCCCGCCGCTCCGGGGGTATTTATGGAGGGAGGCTTGCGGCGGCCGCACCGGCCATTTCGGGTAATTGGCGTATTGGCTGTGGTTCTGTCGACGGCACTGATTTCCTTACAATTCACCACTCCTGACGAGCGCGCTGGCGCGCGACCGATACCAGATAAAACAAATCTCGGTTCGCTCGGCGAACGTCTAAACGCCGCCACGGTCGCCATGGCGTCTGCCAATCCCAATGCTTCCGACCCGTCCATCGCGTCAAGCGCACGGGATCGGCTGTTCCAGGAATTCGCTAAATGGGAGGGGCGACAGCACCAGTACTCTAACGATCGGAGGAAAGTGAAAGTTGCGTCGTAACGGTCGGAGCTTGAAAGCACGGGAGGCGATCGTGAGTACTCCGATGAAGCAAACTGAAGACCTCAATGCCGTGTTGGAGTACGCGCCGCCTTGGGCACGAGACGAGGCTCAGGACTGGAGCCGAGATTCGGCCCGCCAGCGGATGATCCCGGTTGCCGAACGATTGCCGTCACCGGTCATCAATCCGCCCGTACGGGCAAGAAGAAAGGTCGCCAGATTAAGATTGGAGTTCAGCGGCGACCGCGCCATGCTGGACCTGCAGCGTCAGCTCGCTCTCAATCCCGACATTATTCCCGAACCTTCGCGCGAGGGCGCGTCAGCCGTGTGGCCGATCCTGCTCCGGCTTTGCACCGTTACCGCTCTCGCTGCCGCCGTTGCGTGGGGGCTCGTGACCTTTCCCTCAATGAAGAAGACTACGCAAACGACGCGGCCCGAGGCGACGACGCCGAGCGCATCGTTACCGGAAAACTCAAATGGGCGCGTCAATCTCGCCCGTATCGAGCCGCCGGTTATTGCATCTCAGCCAGTGGACGGCCTCGCAACTGTAAGCACGGCACCACCGGTCGCAGCGACGAAAACTCTCGAGCCAACCCGGCCGGCCATTGCGGCAGCGGCCGGTTCGGAGCCAACGGAGCCGGCGATTGCGGCCGCTTCCCTGCAAGAGGCAACGCGCGACGGGACGACGCCGCAGCAGGACGATCGTCCCACGCAGCATCTCGACGAGGCCGAAATCGCAACCCTTGTTAAGCGGGGTAAAGACTTCCTCAATGACGGCGACCTCGCTTCTGCGCGCCTCCTTCTGCGGCGCGCCGCGGACGGCGGCAGTTCTGAGGGCGCATTTGCGCTTGCTACGACATACGATCCGCGTGTCCTTCAGCGCCTCGGCCCAATTGGCGCCACACCCAACATCGCCAAGGCCCGCGAATGGTATCAGCGCGCCGTCGATCTTGGCTCGACGACGGCGTCGCGGCGGCTCGCAAGCCTGGACGCGGGCCACTAGGGCGCGATCCCGAAAAAGCCTGCCCCGGACTTGATCCGGGGTGGAAACCGGTTTTCCGAAAAGATCATGCCCCATCAAACATCTAGAGCCGCAATCGATTCAACTTGAATCGATTGCGGTTCTAGCTCAGTAAACGCCCCCGCTCAAATTCCCAAATAGCGGTGCTGAATATCGGACGCGTCCGCCAGCTCTCGCGAGCTTCCGGTCCACACCACGCGTCCGCGCTCGATGATGTAGTGTCTGTCGGCAATGCGGGTCAGCGCCTTGATGTTCTTGTCGATAACGAGGACCGACTGACCGCCGCCGCGCAGCCTCTCCAAAGAATGCCAAATTTCATCGCGGACGCGAGGCGCCAAGCCCTCGGTCGCTTCGTCAAGAATGAGCAACCGCGGATTGGTCATTAGCGCACGGCCGATCGCAAGCATCTGCTGTTCGCCGCCCGAAAGTAAGCTGGCCATGCTGGCGGCGCGTTCGGCAAGCCGCGGGAACAGTGCTAGCACTCTTTCGAGCGTCCACGGCTCGGCGGCGCGGCCGTTATTTGCTGCGGTGGCGACGAGATTCTCTTTAGTCGTCAGATTCGGGAATACCTGTCGCCCCTCAGGCACCAGTCCAATGCCGCGCTTGGCGATGCGGTAGGCCTGAAGTTCACGGATTTCCTCGCCATCGAAGCGAATCGAACCGGCGGCGGCGGGCGTCAGCCCCATGATCGACCTGACCGTCGTGGTCTTTCCCATGCCGTTGCGGCCCAAGAGCGATACCATTTCGCCAGGCGCAATCCTAAACGACAGGCCGAACAGCACGCGGCTTAACCCGTAGCTCGTCTCCACATCGCGCAGTTCAAGGAGCGAAGTATCCGCCATGGGTTTATCCTTCGCCGACATAAGCTTCGCGCACCGCAGCATCGGCCCGTATCGCGGCCGGCTCGCCGCAGGCGATGATCCGGCCGTAGACCAGAACGCTGATGCGATCCGCCAAAGCGAACACCGCGTCGATGTCGTGTTCGATCAGCATCACGGTGATATCGCCCTTGAGCGTCCGCAAGGTTTCGACCAGGCGCGCGGATTCGTCGGAACCCATGCCGGCCATCGGCTCGTCGAGTAGCAGCATGCGTGGCCGCGTCGCGAGCGCCATTGCAATTTCGAGCTGACGACGCTCACCGTGGCTCAGGTCGGCGACCAAGGCTGTGGCGCGTTCGCCGAGCCCGACACGGACAAGCGCTGCGCGCGCCGGCTCTCGCAAATCGGCCTCCTGCCGCACGTCACGCCAGAAACGGAACGAGTGTCCGGCATGCGCCTGCACCGAAAGCGCGACATTGTCGATCGCCGTGAAATCCGGAAATAACGTCGTAACCTGGAGCGAGCGCGCGAGACCAAGTCGGCTGCGCCGATAAACCGGCAGCGCGGTAATGTCGCGGCCGTCAAAATGAATGTAGCCGCTATCGGGAACGATCTCGCCGCTCAATTGGCCGATCAGCGTCGATTTGCCGGCGCCGTTCGGCCCAATGATCGCGTGCAATTCGCCGGGCAAAAGGGCAAGCGAAATTCCGTCTGCCGCGATCACGCCGCCGAAGCGCTTGGTCAAGCCTTCGGTCTCGAGCAGTGCCTTAGCCACGGCGCACTCCGCCGATCAAGCCATCGATGCCGCCGCGGATCGAGATCGCGACCAGAAGCAGCACCGGACCGAGGATCAAGTTCGGGAACTCGGTGCCTCGGGATAGCCCTTCTTCGAGCAGCAGAAACGTCACTGCGCCAATCAAGGGACCGAACATGGCCTGCATCCCGCCGAGGACCGCCATCACGATCAAATCGCCGGAGCGCGTCCAATGCATCATTGCCGGACTGATAAAATCGGTGTGGTTGGCAAGGAGCGCCCCGGCGAGCCCGCACATCGCCCCCGCGATGACGAAACAGACCAGCCTGTAGCGGAACGTGGGAAAACCGATGGCGCGCATCCGCCTGTCGTTCGATCGCGCTCCTTGGATCACCATGCCGAAACGCGAATTGACGATGCGCCAAACCAAATAGATGCTCGCCAACAGCAAGACGAGGCAAAGATAATAAAACATCGTCTTGTTATTGAGATCGACGAGCCCGCCAAACCGGCTGCGATGATAAAGGGTGAGACCGTCATCGCCGCCGTACCGGTCAAGCCCGATCGCGACGTAATAGATCATCTGGGCAAAGGCGAGCGTGATCATGATGAAATAGACGCCCCGCGTGCGCAGACTGAGCACACCCACCACAAGGGCGTAGAGCGCAGATGCCGCGACGGCGACCGGCCACTGTACAAAGCCCGACCCGATGCCTTCCTTGGCAAGGATGCCGACGACATAGCCGCCGATGCCAAGATAGGCGGCGTGGCCGAAGCTGACCATGCCGCCGAAGCCCATGATCAGATTGAGGCTCAGCGCCGCCAGCGCCAGAATGACCACGCGCGTGAATAACGTCAGCGCAAAGGTGTCGCCAGTCGTAGCCGAATAAACCGGTACCAGGACAAGCACGACAACCAAACCGACATTGATGGCGACCCGAGGATCAACCAAGCCTGCGTACCGCCTTTTAGCAATGCAAGTCTCAGCGGAAGGACTCATTTGCTGGTCGCCGGAAAAAGGCCTTCGGGGCGCACGATCAGAACAAGCGCCATCACCAGATAGATCATCATCGACGACAGCGCCCGGCCAAGGCTTGATGCCGCGCTTTCGCTTAAAAACGCATGCAGGATGTCTGGCATGAAGGTCCGGCCGATCGTATCGGCAAGTCCCACAAGCAGCGAAGCCACAAAGGCGCCGCGGATCGAGCCGATCCCGCCAATGGTGACGACGACGAACGCCGCAATGAGAATGTTTTCGCCCATGCCGATTTGCACCGTGAGGATGGGCGCCTGCATCAAGCCGGCAAGGCCCGCCAGCGCGGCGCCGAGGCCGAACACAATCGTATAAAGAAGCTTGATATTGACCCCGAGTGCGCCGACCATCTCCCGATTGGAAGCTCCAGCGCGGATCAGCATGCCAAGCCGCGTGCGCATGATGAGGACGTAAAGGAGCAAGGCGACGGCGAGCGTGACCCCGATGATGACGAGCCGGTAAAGCGGATAAAACAAACCTGGTAGAACTTGCACCGCATTGAGCATCTCGCTCGGCAGCGATAGCGTCAGCCCCGCCGGCCCCCAGATTAATCGAACAAGTTCGTTGAAGAACAACAGCAAGCCGAAAGTGCCGAGCACGTGATCGAGATGATTGCGGCCGTATAAACGGCGTATCGCAACCACTTCGAGCGCCATGCCGACGGCGGCGGTCGCGACAAGCGCAAGCAAGGCGCCGAGTACAAAGCTATCGGTCCATTGGGCGAAGGTGGCTGCGAAATAGGCGCCGAGCATATAGAGCGAGCCGTGCGCCAAATTGACGAGGTCCATGATGCCGAAAATCAGCGTCAAGCCGGCCGCCAGCATGAACAAGAGCATGCCGAGTTGAATTCCGTTGAGACATTGCTCGATGAAGTAGAGCATTCTTTTCGGTCACCAAATGGCAAGCCCCCCGATTTTATCGGGGGGCGTTTCGAAGGGCGACGACCAAAGGATTACTTCATCGGACATCGGTCGTGAAAGCGGTCCTGATCGTTTTTGACGATGGTTGCGACGGTGTGAAGAGAATAGCTGCCGTCGGCGTTCTTCGCCGCATCCTGCAGATAAAAATTCTGAATCGGGATGTGGTTGTTGCCGAACTTGAAATCGCCGCGCACCGATTTGAAATCGGCTTTTTCCATCTCTTTGCGCATGCCTTCTTTGTTGCTGAGATCGCCTTTGACGGCGGTCACCGCCGAATCGATCAGCGCCACGGCGTCGTACGTCTGCGCGCCGTAAAATGACGGCATAGCGTTGTATTTCGCCTTGTAATCGGCGACAAATTTCTGGTTTGCCGGATTGGGCAGATCGGCGACCCATTCTTGGGCGCCGGGAATGCCGATGGCAAGGTCCCTCAATCGCGGCAGCGACAAGTCGTCGATAGTGAACGCCGTATAGAGCGGAATCTGGCCTTTAAGCCCTGCTTGCACATATTGCGTGACGAACTGAACACCGGCGCCGCCGGGATAGAACGCGAATATCGCATCAGGCTTGGCGGCCCGCGCTTTCGATAGTTCGGCGGAGAAGTCGAGCTGATCGGGCCACCGCGTCAGCTCCTGGCCGACAATTTGACCTTTGAAGCTGGTTTGCACTCCCGCCAGCATGTCTTTGCCCGCCGCATAGTTGGGTCCGATCAAAAAGGCGGTCTTGACGCCTTTCTGGTTCATGTATTGGCCGACGGCGGCGGGCGTCTGATCGTTTTGCCAAGAGGTCGAAAATGCATAGGGCGAGCACAATTCGCCGGCGAACTGTGACGCCCCCGCATTTGTGACAACCGTCATGGTCTTGGAGTCGACCAGCGGCTTTAGCGACGCCAGCAGCACGTTCGACCAGATATAGCCGACGACGAAGTCGACGTGATTGGACTCGATGAATTCCTGGGTCTTCTGCACCCCGACTTCCGGCTTGATCTGGTCGTCCGCGTAAATTACTTCGACCGGCAAGCCGCCGAGCTTGCGTCCGTGATGGTCGAGCCCAAGTTCGAATGAGTTCTTCATATCGTTGCCGATCGCGGCCGCTGGGCCGCTAAAGGTCGAGATGAAGCCGATCTTGATGGTCTTGTCCTGCGCCATTGCCGGCCCGGCAAGCAGCACGCACGCGGCTACCGAAACCACCGTTAACTTTCTCATGGACCTCCCCCTTGCTCTACGCCGTGTACCGTGCGGCGCTCTTTAGTCGAATTTCCTTTGGCCAAGGCATGAAAATAGCCGATTTGACCGCGACCCGGCATGCTAATCAAGTCGGCCGATTGGGTGCGGGCGCGGCATAGCGAATACGAGACTATTGGACAATGGCTCAAAAAATCGAACTCGGACTAGACACTTTCGGCGACGTGACCGCCGGCCCCGACGGGCAATTGCTGCCGCAAGCGCAGGTCATCCGTAATGTGATCGAAGAGGCGGCGCTGGCCGACGAGGTTGGCGTATATGCCATCGGGCTTGGCGAACATCACCGGCCCGATTTCGCCATATCGTCGCCGGAGGTGGTCCTCGCGGCCATCGCCTCGCGCACCAAGCGCATATTTCTGGCGTCGGCAGTAACGGTGCTCTCGTCGGACGACCCGATCAGGGTGTTCCAGCGGTTCGCAACGCTCAATGCCGCGTCGAATGGCCGCGCCGAAGTGATCCTTGGCCGCGGCTCCTTTACCGAGTCCTTTCCGTTATTCGGTTTCAGCCTCTCCGATTACGAGACGCTGTTTGACGAGAAGCTTGACCTTTTCGCCGCGATCCTCAAGAACGAACCCGTCACGTGGCAGGGCCATGCGCGCCCTCCCCTGACAAACCAGCGAATCTTTCCGCCGATCGAAACCGGCACGCTCAAAACCTGGATCGGCGTCGGCGGCAGTCCGCAATCCGTCGTTCGCGCAGCGCACTATGACCTGCCGCTGATGTTGGCGATCATCGGGGGCGATCCCGACCGCTTCCGGCCTTATGTCGACCTCTATCAGCGCGCCTTCGCGCAATATGGCAGGCCGGTCCGGGAGATTGGCGTGCATTCGCACGGCTATGTCGCCGAGAGCGACGACGCCGCACGCGAGGAATTGTGGCCGGACTACAAAATGATGCGCGATCGCATCGGCGCCGAGCGCGGTTGGCAGCCGCTGACGCGCGCAGAATTCGATTCCGAGATCGAACGCGGCTCGCTCTATGTCGGATCGCCGCAGACCGTCGCACGCCGTATCGCCGCGACGATCAAATCGCTCGGCGCTTCCCGTTTCCACATGAAATACAGCGCTGGCACGCTGTCGCACGAAAAGATCATGCGCTGTATCGAACTGTATGGGCAGAACGTGATCCCGCTGGTGCAGGAAATGGCTGTCGCCTGAGGGTTACGGGCGTCAGGGCACTGGAGTTTGCTCGATCTCTCCCGCCACCCAGGTGTGGCGCACCTCGACGGATTGAGGATCGATCGCCACCATATCGGCGCGCATTCTCGGCGCGAGCCGTCCCAGCCAATCGCCGAGCCCAAGGAATTCCGCTGGATGGAGCGAAGCAAAACGAAGAGCGTCGGTAAGCGGCAGGTTTAACAATCGCACGCAGTTGCGAACGGCCGTGGCCATGTCGAGACAAGCTCCCGCGAGCCTGCCGTCTTGCCGCGCGCACCGGCCGTCGCGCACCGCGATTGTTTCGCCGTTGAGTGTAAATGTCGCCTGCGACCCGCCGACCGGCGGCATCGCATCCGTCACCAGGATCGGACGGCCTAAGCCGCGCAAGGCGAGCCGCAGCATCGCGGGCGCGACATGAAACCCGTCGACGATCAGGCCGTACCAGGCATTCGGCGATTCCAACGCGGCCGCGATCGGCCCCGGCTCGCGCGATTCAAGAGGCCGCATGGCGTTAAAGAGATGGGTAAAACCGGTCAACCCCGCGGCCATCGCCTCGCGAGTCTGTTCGTAGCTCGCCATCGAATGGCCGAGCGCCACACGCACGCTAGCCTTCGCGAGTTTGGCAATAAAACCGCGCGGCACCTCTTCGGGCGCCACGGTCACCAGCGTCACGCCGTGGCGAGGCGCGGCGATCATTGTGAGGTCGTCGGGCGTCGGCTGCCGAATGGCGCGAGGGTCGTGGACGCCGGCTTTTGCGGGCGAAAGAAAGGGACCTTCGAAATGAATTCCAAGAACGCCTGGCTCGACCCCGAAGAGCGCGTCCACCGCCGCCAGCGCGGATTTCATCTTGGCCGGACTGTCGCTGATCAATGTCGGCAGCAGCGACGTGGTGCCGAAGCGCCGGTGCGCCGCAACAATGCGGCGAATGGTCTGCTTCGTCGGGGAGTCGTTGAACAGAACGTCGCCGCCGCCATTGACTTGAACGTCGATGAACCCCGGCGCGAGCCAAACGCCGTCCGGCAATTGGCGAACCGGTAAGTTTGGTGGAAGTTCTGCGCGCGCGGCGATTGCCGCGATATGTGTGCCCTCGATGACCACCGCGGCGTCACGATGCAGACTGACGCCATCGAACAGGCAAGCTGCGGCGACCGCGTGCGAAAGCTGATCCGGTTTAGCGCTCATCGGGTGCGCGTCACTTTCTGCAGGTGGCGTGGCCGGTCAGCATCGGTGCCGCGGCGCGCCGCAAGCCCGACCAAGAATGAGTAGAAACTCAGAACCATGCAGATCGCATCGGCATCGGGATAGTCGGACGCCAGTGCCGCCAGTCGACCCTTTTGCGGAGGCCCTGGCTCGGCGACCAGCGCGCAAGCCCCTTTCTGACGCAAGTCCGCAGCCAGATCCGCTATGCCCTTCGCCGCTTCATCGGAAGGATTGAATGCAAGAATAGGATAGTCCCTGGACACAAGCGCGATTGGTCCATGCCGGAACTCCGCGGCGCTGAATGCCTCGGCATGAAGCGCACACGTTTCCTTCAGTTTCAACGCCGCCTCGCGGGCTATGGCTAAGGTGGGACCGCGGCCGATCGTGACGAGGCTGTCGGCGTCGGCGAAGGCCTCAAGTGCTTCGTGCCAACGAAGTTCGTTTGCTTCGGCCAAACGCGCCGGCAGGCGCCCGCAGGCCGAACCCACGACCGAATCTCCCGTCCAAGCCGCCGTCAATTGCAGCAAGGCCGCCAGCGATGTCACAAAGCTTTTGGTCGCGGCCACGCTCCGCTCGGGACCCGCGGCGAGCGGAAGAACGAATTGCGTGGTTTGGGCCAGGGGGCTCGCCACATCGTTGACGACGGCGACCGTGATTGCGCCGGCTTTCCGCGCCATAGTCGTCGTCTCGATCAGATCGTCACTGCGGCCGGATTGCGAGATCGTCAGAAACAATTGATCCTTCAAATTCAGCGTCCGCCGGTAAACGGTAGCGATATTCGGCGCTGCGGCCGCGACCGGGATGCCAAGGCGGAGTTCGATCAAGTGCTTGGCGAATGTCGCCGCATGTGCCGAACTGCCTCGGGCGCAGGTAACGACCACTGCGGGCCGATGGCGATCAAGCCATTCCATCAAACGTGAAATCGGGGCGGCCAGATTCTCTAATTGGCGGTCGACCGCCGCCGCGACCTCTTGCAGGTCATTTGCCATGCCGGCGGCGCGCTGCGTCATACCTTTGTCTTCCTTCGCGCCGGCGAGGATCACGCCACACGCTGCAACGATTCCGCGGCGGAGCGGGCAAGCATCAGTGCGCCTTGCAAGGCATCTCCGACTGGGTCGACGAGATGCATTTTCGTAGCCAGTGCGAGCCACGGCCGCACCGCCGCGGCGAAACCGCCAACGAGCGCCACGCGAGGAGCGCCAAGCGCAATCAGGCGAGCCGCGAGACCGTCGATATGCAAAGCGGCCATTTGCATCAATTCAATCGCCGCGGCGTCGCCGCCATTGGCGTAATTGGCGATGCGCGGCGCGAAGGAACCAAAATCGCGCGGCGATGCAGACGCGATCCAGCCGACGATTGCGTGCGGGTCGTCGGCAAAATCGGCAAACAAGGCGCGCAGCATGGGCGTCCATGCGATACGGCCGTCATGGGCCCACAAGACCCGACGCAGCGCCTCGCCGCCGATCCAGGCGCCGCTGCCTTCATCGGAGATGGGCAAGCCCCAGCCGCCCACGCGATGCGCTTTGCCCTTGATGGCCGCCCAAGCCACGGTGCCAGTCCCGGCAATAATGACGCCGCCATCCTTATTGCCGTGCGCGCCGACGCAGGCGGCGTGAGCGTCGGTCGTCACAACAGTTTTACGGAACGGGTGCCACTGACTTTGCGCGGCGGCAAGATGTCCCGGCTCGCTGGCGCCGGCCAGGGCAAGACACGCAACAATATGCATCATATTTTGTTCCGGCAGCTCGGCGCGGTCGAGGCATAGTCGGGCCGCATCGATAACGGCCGAAAGGCTGGCCCCTATACCAAGACGCAGGTTCGCGGGCCCGGTTGCCGCCTCGCCCAGCACATCGCCGGCATAGGTGGCTAGGCGCGCCCGACACCGCGTGCCGCCCCCGTCAATACCTAACAGCAGAACCGCCTGTTCCACGTTTGGGCTCCGAAACCGTGGAATCGCTTCCAGATTGTAAGAACAAAATGGGAGCAATATGTTTGATTTAAAGGCCATCCGACCCTCTATGGCTATGGACCCCGACCGATAGATGCCAATGGAGACCGAGCGCGCCAGCCCGCGTTATTCGGATATCGACCTCTGGGAACCCGGCGATATTCTCGACGCGCTGATCGAGAGCCAGATGGCCGCCGTCGCCGCGGTCCGCCCGGCACTGTCCGCCATCGAACAGGCGGCGGCGGCAATGCAAGCACGCCTCGCCGGCAACGGCCGGCTCATTTACACGGGCGCGGGAACCTCGGGCAGGCTCGCCGTGCAGGACGGCGCCGAACTGATCCCGACCTTCAACTGGCCGCAGGAGCGGCTCCTGCTTCTGATCGCCGGCGGTAAAGAAGCGCTATTGCGTTCGGCCGAGGGCGCCGAAGACGAAATCGATCAAGCCGCGCGACTGGTCCGGCAGCACGGCGTCGGCCCAGCTGATGTCATCATCGCAGTGGCGGCTAGCGGCACGACGCCGTTTACTCTTGCCTGCATGCGCGAGGCAAGGCGGCGCGGAGCCCTTGCCATCGGGATCGCCAATAACCGCTCCACGCCCGTTCTGACTGAGGCGGATTGCCCAATCTGGCTCGATACCGGACCTGAACCCATCGCTGGCTCGACGCGAATGAAAGCCGGCACCGCGCAGCGCGTCGCGCTCAACCTCCTCTCGACGCTTGTAATGATCCGGCTCGGCCGCGTGCACGAAGGCTTGATGATCGACGTGCAAGCGGTCAACGCGAAGCTTATCGGGCGAAGCGAGAATATCCTGCGCCGTCTGAGCGGCCGCAGCGGTGACGAAGTCCGTGACGCCCTGCAATCCGCGGGCGGCAATGTCAAAACCGCGATGCTGATCCTGCACGGCTGCACCGCCGAAAGAGCCGCTTCTCTTCTTGAAGAGGCCGGCGGCCGCTTGCGCATTGCGCTTCGCCTTGCGGGCTATACGACCGCCGCGTCGGACATGCTGACGCTCGAGGCCGATATTCCCTCTGCCGTTCCCGATAAGCCGGGCGACAAGTGATGCCGCCGAAAGGAACTTCGCTCAAGTCTTTTTTGCCAGCGCGTCGAATTCCATCACGCGCTTGAGCAGCGGTTCGAAATCCTTCAGCGCAATCATGTTCGGCCCGTCCGATGGCGCACGATCGGGATCCTGATGGGTTTCGATGAAAAGCCCGGCGACGCCTACCGCGACCGCCGCGCGTGCCAGCACCGGGACAAAGGCGCGTTCACCGCCCGACGAGGTGCCCTGCCCGCCGGGTTGCTGCACCGAATGCGTCGCATCGAAGATCACCGGCGCGCCGATTTTCGCCAGGATCGGCAGTGCTCGCATGTCGGACACGAGCGTGTTGTAGCCAAACGACACGCCGCGTTCGGTGACGAGCACATTGGCGTTGCCGGTTTCGGTGATTTTGGCGACGACGTTACTCATATCCCAAGGCGCGAGAAATTGTCCTTTCTTGACGTTGATCGCGCGCCCGGTCCTGGCCGCGGCAATCAAGAGATCGGTCTGGCGGCAGAGGAAGGCCGGAATTTGCAAGACATCGACGGCTTCGGCGACGATAGCGCACTGATCCGATTCATGCACATCGGTGACAATCGCAATGCCGAGCCTCTCGCGCAACTCGGCGAATATCGCGAGAGCCTTGTCGAGGCCGAGACCGCGCGCGCTCGCGGCGCTGGTACGGTTGGCCTTGTCGAAAGAGGTCTTGTAGACAAAGCCAATGCCGAGCCTGGCGGCGATGTCTCTCAACGCGGTCGCCATTTCGAAGGCATGTGCGCGGCTTTCGAGCGCACACGGGCCGGCAATCAAGGCCAGCGGTAGCGCATTGCCGAATTTGACCGCGCCCACGGCGACTGTGGTGTTTGGTTTTGGCGTCATTTGCACCCTTGCCGGCGACCATGAAGCCGACAACGGGCCGGGTCAACCGGCGCGTACGAGCGCCAAAGTTGCGCCCTCGGGCAATTACCGTCCGCTACTGAACCGCCGAAAACGCCATCGGCCGCCTTGAGGTTGTTGTTAGCTTTGCCGACCAGGGCTTCGCCGAACCCCGACGCCGAAAGCCGCACACGCAAGTGGCGATCTGCTGCCTAAATATCGTTCCAAATGGCGGCAAATTGCTCTTGCGGAATCGAGCAACAACAATTTGCAATATCACTGCCGGATCAGATGGAGGCGATCATGCGCCGCCTATACCGTGATCGTGGCTTTGGCCGTTTTTGCAATATCTGCCCGCATCTATACGACAAACAGACAAGATCGAACAGGCGCCGAATTAAGCTGTACAGTCGATTGCTCGAGTTATGATGCCGGCTACAAGTGGGCGGAACAACGCGGCATCGACGACCAAGATTATTGTCCAGATGGCAATAAAGCCTTTTATGAAGGCTGTGTCGCCTATATAGGCGGGCCAAGCGGAGCCGCTTACGAAGCCGATAACGGCATCGGTGTGCCGCCGCCTCTGAATCCCGATGACGATGATTACGATGATAATAACTAAGGTGACAAGCTAGAAGCCCACCGTGCTGTTCGCCCGAACTCCAGCAACAACGTCTCCAAGCCGGACTTTCAAGATAACGCTTCCTAAAGTCGCCTCCTCCCGTCCTGTGACACGCGGCACAGACGACCGTTCAAGCACGCGATATTGGGATGCAAAGGTCGTAAGGGGAACGTGTCATGTTCGACAATGACGTAATTGATCTAGCAAAACTCGAAGACGATATCGTCTTTGGTATTCCGGACGATGCGCTGGAGCGTGCCGCCCTGACTAACGGGCAAGCCTGGACCTGGAATTATTGCACTTACAATTATTACCAGTGTGGGCCTATCGGCGGTCGAAGCTAGCGGAATGAGCCATGTTTTACTCTTGGCTGGTCGATGACGACGCGGGCGCGCTCATGGACCGTCGCCGTTTCCCACCGCCCTGGTCCGTCCGAGAGCAAGCCGCCTGCTATATCGTGAGAGACAGCAGCGGGCAAACGCTTGGCTATTTCTTTTACGAAGAAGCGCCAGACCAACGGTCGGCGGCCGAAACGCTCACCCGTGACGAGGCAAGGCGCATCGCTGTGAATTTTGCGAAACTGCCTGAACTGCTTAGCAGATACGGCTATTTCGATTTCATTTTCTTCTGACAGGCGGCGACGCACTGACTCATGCACACTGGCGCGCTCCCGGATACCATCCCCCCACTGCAACGATTAACGCGACACCACTGAGTGCAGCCTCCGCTACCTTGAGCAGAAGCTGTGAAAACACCGGCAATTAGACTCAGCGCAAGGGCAGTAAGAAACAAGCGAACCATTTTCACCTCCCTAGCTAGGAAAAATATACCTCGGTTAAAACTTACCGTCATGGGAAATTTAGATTTAGTTGGAAACGGTTGCGCTCTAGCACCACGCGAAGCGGCCGCGCGCGCCAGTGACGGCTGAGGAGCGCTAAACCAGTCGGCTCTGCTCCACCGCCGCGCCGATGAACGACGAAAACAGCGGGTGCGGCGCGAATGGGCGCGATTTCAGCTCGGGATGGAATTGCACGCCGATGAACCAGGGATGATCGTCGTATTCGATGATCTCCGGCAGAAGGCCGTCGGGCGACATGCCTGAGAAGCGCACGCCATGTTGGGCCAAGCGGTCCTTGTAGGCGGTATTGACCTCATAGCGGTGGCGGTGGCGCTCGGAAATCTCCGTCGCGTGATAGATCTCAGCAACGCGTGAGCCTCGCTGCAAAACGGCCGGATAGGCGCCAAGCCGCATCGTGCCGCCCATGTCGCTGCCCATGCCGCGCTTCTGTAGCTCGTTGCCTTTCATCCATTCCGTCATCAGACCGACCACCGGTTCCGGTGTTGCGACGAATTCCGTCGAGTTCGCCGCGTCGATGCCGCAAAGGTTGCGCGCCGCTTCGATCACCGCCATCTGCATGCCAAAGCAAATCCCGAAATAGGGCACATGGCGTTCGCGCGCGAACTGCGCCGCGCGAATTTTCCCTTCTGCGCCGCGCTGGCCGAATCCTCCCGGCACCAAAATGCCGTCGACATGTTCGAGGAAAGGCGCGGGGTCCTCGTTTTCGAAGACTTCACTTTCGATCCAGTCCAGGTTGACCTTGACCTTGTTGGCGATCCCGCCGTGCGACAGCGCTTCGATCAACGACTTATAGGCGTCTTTCATCCCGGTATATTTGCCGACGATGGCGATTGTAACATCGCCCTCCGGGTTGCGGATGCGCTCGTTGATTAGTTGCCAGGTCGCAAGATCGGGCGGCGGCGGGTTCTCGATACCGAAGGCGGCAAGCAACTCCGTGTCCAGTCCAGCGGCATGATACGCCTCCGGCACCGCATAAATGTTGTCAACGTCGCGCGCCTCGATAACGGCGCTCTCGCGCACATTGCAGAACAGCGCGAGCTTGCGCCGCTCGCTCAAGGGTATTTCCCGGTCGGTCCTGCACAAAAGGATATCCGGCTGAATGCCGATCGCGCGCAGCTCGCGCACGGAGTGCTGGGTCGGCTTGGTCTTGAGTTCACCCGCGCTCGGGATAAAAGGCATGAGCGTCAGATGAATATAGACCGCATGGCCGCGCGGCAGCTCGTTGCCGAGCTGGCGGATAGCCTCGAAGTAGGGCAGACCCTCGATATCGCCGACCGTGCCGCCGATTTCGCAAAGGACAAAATCGAACCCTTCGTTGCCATCGCGAATGAATTCCTTGATGGCGTTGGTGACGTGCGGGATCACTTGGATGGTCGCGCCGAGGTAGTCGCCGCGCCGCTCTTTGGCGAGAATTTCCTGATAAATACGTCCGGTTGTGATGTTGTCCCGTCGCGTCGCCGGGCGACCCGTGAAGCGCTCATAATGCCCGAGGTCGAGGTCGGTTTCGGCACCGTCATCGGTGACGAACACCTCGCCATGCTGGTAGGGCGACATCGTGCCCGGATCGACGTTGAGATAGGGGTCGAGCTTGCGTAGCCGGACCTTGTAACCACGTGCCTGCAAGAGCGCGCCGAGCGCTGCGGAAGCGAGACCCTTACCGAGAGAGGAGACCACGCCGCCGGTGATGAAAATATACCGCGCCATGGGACCTAACACTTAGCGCGACTTGTTCGATTCGACGAGCGATTTTCCGCAATAGCTGCGCGCTACGCACAAGCGCGAAACGCCTTGGAGACAAAAACGTAATAATTACAATATCTTATTGATATGGACCTCCCTGCATCGCGACAAACAAAAAGCTGTGAGCGACCGCGGCGCGATCTCCCGCAGGTCGATACGCTGTGCGCTCTCGTTCTTCGCTATTTCGACTGCGGCACCTGTGGCCCACTCGGAGTAGGAGCGGGTTGCGGAGGCGGACTTCGCTCAGCCGGCAAGCCCGGTATGCCCTTTTGCAGCTGATTGAGCACGCCACCACCCCCTTGGTTGAGGGGAGCGATCGGCGGCGCTGGGCCTACCGGCGTTTCTTGCCCCGGAGAGCCGCCGGTGTTGATGATCGAAGCCGGATGGCGCTGAAACCCCGCGAGCCATGACAAAGCGAGGCTGGTTATGAAAAAGCCGGCGGCAAGCAAGGCGGTGGTGCGCGACAGGACATTGGCCGTGCCGCGGCTCGACAGGAACCCGCTCGTCGAACTGATGAGGCCGCCTCCCTCGGATTTTTGCAGCAGCACGACGCCGATCAGGGCCATGACCAGCATCAAATGGATGACAACAATGACCGTCAACATTCCGAATATCCGCCTAAACCGTGCGTGGGGCTGCGGAACGACCGTCCCCGACGCTCATATGTCCCCCGATATAGGAAGTCGCGGCGGTCTCTACACGATCCGGGGCGGCTTTTCTATGGCACTTTGGCCGGGGTGAGGCCGGCAAAGTTGCGCGAAATCGGCGCGCTTTGCGCCAAAGAGCGAAGCCATCGCGTCCTCCCGGTAGGTGGCCTCGGAACATGTCGGGGGCATTAAATCAGCGGTAGATGCGGGCAATCGCCAGGAACTCGCCAGCATTGAGACTGGCGCCGCCAACTAGGGCGCCATCGACATTTTCGATCTCGAGGAGCTCTTTGGCGTTGGCCGGCTTTACCGAGCCGCCGTAGAGAACGCGAATGGCCTGCCCCGCCTCGGCAAATCGGGCCAACAGCCGCTCCCGTATCAAAGCATGCATTGCGCGCACATCGGCGGGCGTCGGCGTTAACCCAGTGCCGATGGCCCAGACCGGCTCGTAAGCGACGACAAGGCCGCTGCCGGTGTCCGGCAACGAGCCGCCAAGCTGCGCCGATACGAAATGGCGGGCTTGTCCGTCGTCACGCTCCGTGCGCGTCTCCCCAATGCAGACGATGGCAAGAAGCCCGGCCCGTTGCGCCGCGATCGCCTTGGCGCGCACTATTGCGTCGGTCTCCCCATGATAATGGCGTCGCTCGGAATGGCCGAGGATCACCCCTACCGCGCCGGCATCGCGTAGCATTTCCGCGGAAATATCGCCGGTATAGGCGCCCGCGGGCTGCGCATGACAATCCTGGCCGCCGATGCCGACGCGCGATCCGCGGGCGGCGGCGGCAAAGCCGGCGATAAGCGTCGCCGGCGGACAAACGAGAATGTCGACATCGCCGAGCGCTTGCGCGCCGGTCACGATCTTCTTCAATTCGCCGATCGCGGCCTGCAGGCCGTTCATTTTCCAGTTGCCTGCGACCAATGGACGGCGTGTCATAATCATCGCCATATTCAATCCGCCAGAACGTTATCGATAACCGTTGCCGGGTCGGCGCAAAATTCTTGCATAAGACGATAGTGGTTTGTTTCCGTCACCCCAATTGGATCGAGGCCGTGGCTGGAAAGCCGCAGCAGTTGCGCCCTCGGATAGGCCATCAGCATCGGTGAATGCGTCGCCATCAGAACTTGGATGTAGCCGGTATTCTTCATGCGCCGCAGCAGCTTGAGAAACGCGACCTGTCGCGATGGCGATAATGCCGATTCCGGTTCATCGAAAATAAAAATTCCCTGCCGATTGCAGCGCTCTTCAAAAAACTGCAGGAACCCTTCGCCATGCGAGTGCGAAAGGAAATCAGGCGGAACTCCAAAACCGTCGAGCGCCGCAACATCGAGATAGCGCGCCACGGAGAAGAAACTCTCGGCGCGAAAGAACCACCCGCTCGTAATCTCGGGAAGCCACGAAGCGCGCAACACATCGGCGAGCCGGCCTCCCATTGCTTCGAGAGCTCTTGAATGATCGACTGGTCGATAGCCCTTGCCACCGCCGGCCTCGTCGTATCTGGCGAAAGCGGCAATGCCTTCCAGCACGGTCGACTTTCCCATCCCATTCTCGCCGATGATGATGGTAATCGGCTTCTCGAACGCCAATTCGAATCCGCTGCGCAGAAACGGCAAACAAAAGGGGTATGCGGCAGCATCCGGGATCAGCGCTGGGTCGAGCCAGACGCGCGAAAGATAGGGCGCCGGCATTCTGACTAAACGTTTCTTCATGATTCTCTCGACTAAAAATAACGCAGGTGACAACGAAAATAACAATGAGAATGGTCAAAAACGCGCCGAACTCCTTGGCCCAGGCAAACAAGGCCGGCAATTAGTCCGCTTATAACTGCAAGTCGAACTCCTAGATACGACAATATTTGCGTCACCGAACTTACAGTCTCTAAAACGCGGGTGACGCGGACAGCCATGAAGGCAACGCTAGCCTCCTTTATTAAGAACCGCCAGGGCCGGTCATAGTGCTGCCCGATCCTCGCGCGCTGGCGGACTCGCACTACTTAAGTTTACTCCTTACGCAATAGCTCCGGTAGCTTCGCAAAGTTCACAGCGACCCTCCGCGCCTCGTCTTTCAAATAGAGCGCAATATTGATTTCAACTAGGTTTTGGAGGAGCATCACAAGGCGCCCGGGTCAGCTTTGCCACAAAACCTTAAGGGAGGAGGAAATGTCTAAATTGCTCGTAGCAACAGCATTGTTCTGTCTCACAACCTTTTCAGGCTCTGCTTTCGCCGCCTCGTGCCAGGAGAAGTGCCAAGCCAACTGCGGGGGAAAGGGTGCTTTCTGCTTCAACCATTGCAGCGCGGGCTGCGCCCAAACCGGCAAGCCCGCCGGTAAAGGCGCATACTAAAGACAAATAAAAGAGACCGCTTCAGTTGGCGGTCTCATCGCTTTGTTTGCGTAACGCTTCCAGCAGCTTGGCCGCGATCCGCCGCGCCTCGTCCTACGTCCGGCTCTTCAATTCCGCAGCATCGAAGTCAGACAACACCTGCATGACTTCTGACTGAGTATGAAAGACCTGCTTGTAATCGCTGGAATCGCCTTTGGGGCGGCAGGGTAAATCGCCGCCAACTTGTGCCGGTGACCTGGCCAGCAGCACCAATCCAACCTGATCAGAAAACAAGGAGCGGTATTCGTGTGGTGCACCTAACGCCGATGAAACGAAGGTTTGCACTTTTCTCCATCCCTTCAATGAACCGGGGCGGCGGGAAGCGACGTTCGGGCATTTATCAGCGCTTGCAAGAGCAAAAACCGAGCTTTCTGTGATGATTGTCACATAGCACCTAGCTGATTATGGCAGGGTGCCTATGGGGCGACGCATTCTTGGGGCAGGAGCATGCGCCGAACAGAGCTTATCATTATGATAGGAGTTATAGTGATTCTAATATCCGCGCTGCTGCTTTTGTTTGTGTTTTGAGAGCATCGATTGGCGCTTCTGGGAGCGGAGGGAGCGTGGCTTGGTGCTTCCCGAACGTGCGCAGCGGATTTCATCCGCGGTTCAAACGCATGATGATTACGGCGACTACGACCGCAACATAGGGATTTAATAGAAATGGCCACCCGAAAAGTCGAGTCGGGTTCCGACAGTCGGCATCGCACCTTGCCGCCTGCGGGCCTCGCTGGCGAAATCTGCACAATGTTGCCAATGGCGTTGCCAAGCCCTCAAATGGCAAGCTCAGAAAACGTACAAGTATTTGATTTCGCGTGTATATTATAACATGCGGCAAGCAGCAGCAGACCGGTTGCACGCAGAAAAGAGGCGTTTTATCAGTAAACACCATCGGTTATGGCGAGGCAGGACGCTGCTCTTGGCGCTGCCTGCGGCGCTCCTTATAGTGCGCGCCTCACCGATCCGATCACACGAAGCGTTGGACGCATGTTACGGGGTATTCGCAAGGCCTCCGAGAATTGGTTAGGCCGCGGCTTGATGGCTGCGGTTATGGCGCTGCTTGCGGGCAGCTTCGCGATCTGGGGCATCAACGATATCTTTCGCGGCTACGGCCGCTCGACCCTTGCCAAAATCGGCAACACCGAAATTCCACTCGAACGATTCCGGCAGGCCTACGACGATCGCTTGCAACAGATTGGCCGTCAAATTGGCCATCCGCTGCCGGCCGGGGAGGCAAATGCTATTGGCTTGGATCGGCAAGTGCTCGGCGAAATGATCGCTCAGGCCGGGCTTGACCAACGCACACGCCAGATGGGGCTCGGGATTTCCGATGCCGAGATCGCCCGTCACATCACGACCGATCCGAAGCTGCAGACGGCAAACGGCCAATTCGACCGGGCCAAATTCGAACTCATCCTGCGCAATATGGGTTACTCGGAGCAACGGTTCGTCGCCGAACAGCGGCAAGAGATTTTACGCAATCAGCTGCTCGACAGTGTGACTGTCGCCATGACGCCGCCCAAGGCATGGCTCGATGCGGTCAACCAATTTCAGAATCAGCGGCGCAGCATCGAATTCATAGCCCTCGGCCCCGCCCAGGCCGGCGACATCCCCGCCCCGAGCGAGGAGCAGCTCCAGAAATATTTTGACGAGCGCAAGATACTGTTCCGCGCGCCGGAATACCGCAAAGTTAATGTCGTTTCGGCGACCCCCGCGGAGCTTGCGAAATGGATGGAGATTTCCGACGACGATCTGAAAAGCGCTTACGACCAGCGGCGTGCGAGTTTCACGAGACCGGAGCGGCGTCACATTGAACAGATCGTTTTTCCGGCACTCGCCGACGCGCAAACAGCCGCCGATCGCATCAAAAGCGGCACGAGCTTCGCCGAGATCGCGAACGCGCGCGGCTTGAAAGAGCGGGACATCGACCTCGGCATGGTGGCGAAATCGCGGATCGTTGAACCCGCGGTGGCCGATGCCGCTTTTGCGCTCAAGGAAGGCGAGGTCAGCGCGCCGATTCAAACCCCGTTCGGTGCCGTACTCGTCACCGCGCTCAAAATCGAACCCGAAACTGTCGAATCCCTTGCCGACGCAGCGCCGAAGCTTCGCAACGACCTCGCGCTCGAACGCGCCAAGTCGCAAGTGCAAGACTTACACGACAAGATCGAGGACGATCGTGCCGGTGGCAGCACGATCGCAGAAGCGGCGGCGAAGCTGAAGCTGCCGGTGACGACCTACGATGTGGACCAATCCGGACGCGATCCGGACGGCAAACCTGTCGTGGTGATGCCGCGCGCTGCGGAAGTCGTCAGGGCCGCCTTTGCCTCCGACGTCGGCGTCGACAACGACCCGATCGAAGCTGACGGCGGTTATATCTGGTACGATGTTGGCGCCATCACGCCGGCGCGCGCGCGCTCGCTCGATGAAGTCAAGGCACAAGTCGAACAGCGCTGGCGCAACGACGAAACGGCCTCACGCTTGAAAAGCAAGGCGAACGATGTTCTCGACAAAGTCAAGAATGGCGAGTCGCTGGACGCGGTCGCCTCCACAAACGGCGTCAAGGTGGAAACGGCGAAAGACGTCAAGCGCGGCGTAGCGAGCGGCGGCATTTCCGAACAGATGGCCGACGTCATTTTTCACACCCCTAAAGATGCTTTCGCGAGCGCCGAGGGGGACGATTCAAACCGATGGCTTGTGTTCCGTGTAACCGACGTCAATACGCCTGCGCTGGACTCTAAATCGGCCGACGGCGAACGTATGGCGCAAAAGGTGCAGCGGGATATTTCCGAAGATCTCGTCGGACAATACATCTCGCGGCTGGAAGACGATCTCGGCGCCTCCGTGAACGCATCGGTCTTGGCGCAAGCGACGGGCAACGGCGCGCCGGACACCAACTAGATGCAATTCGAGCCTTCGACGCAGTCGTTCGCGGCCTGCTACGCCGCCGGCGCGGCGCAGGTGGTTTGGACGACGCTCGTCGCCGATCTGGAAACGCCCGTCTCCGCCTTCTTAAAGATCGCCGCGGCGCGGCCCATGAGCTTCTTGCTGGAATCCGTCGAGGGCGGCGCGGTGCGCGGCCGTTATTCGATCATCGGTTTGGAGCCTGATCTTATATTCCGCGTCACCGGTCCGCAGGCCGAGATCAACCGCAATCCGCAAGCCGGTTCGCAAGCCTTCGTGCCGATCAGCGAGGCGCCTTTGCAGGCCATGCATAGACTCATCGGCGAGAGCCGCATCGCGCTGCCGGAGATGCTGCCGCCAATGGCCGCCGGCGTGTTCGGCTATCTCGGCTATGACATGGTGCGGCTGATGGAGGAACTGCCGCCGCCGGCGCGCGATCCCATCGGCATTCCCGACGCCATTCTTATTCGCCCAACCTTGATCGTCGTGTTCGATTCGGTCGAGGACACGATCACCATTGTGACGCCGGTACGCGTACAAGCTGCGGTGCCGGCAAAGGCCGCTTGGACAAGAGCTGTCGAGCGTCTCTCGGCGGTGGTCGATGCGCTCGACAAGCCGCTCGCGAAAGAGGCCGCGGAAGCCGAAACCGGGCCGCTCCAGGTCAAGCCGACCTCGAATACCACGCCCGCCGAGTTCAAACAGATGGTGACCCGGGCGAAGGACTACATCGTCGCCGGCGACATTTTTCAGGTCGTGCTATCGCAACGCTTCGAAGCCCCGTTCGCGCTGCCGCCCTTTGCGCTCTACCGCGCGTTACGGCGGGTCAATCCATCGCCCTACCTTTATTTCCTCGACTTCGGCGATTTCGCCGTTGCGGGTTCGAGTCCCGAAATCCTAGTGAAGACGGGCGGCGGCATTGTCACCATCCGGCCGATCGCGGGCACGCGGCCGCGCGGCGCGACGCCACACGAGGATCAGGCGCTCGAAGCCGAGCTTCTCGCCGATCCCAAAGAGCGCGCCGAGCATTTGATGCTGCTCGATCTCGGACGAAACGACGTCGGCCGCGTCGCCGAGATCGGCACGGTGAAGGTCACCGATCAATTTTTCATCGAGCGCTATAGCCAGGTCATGCACATCGTGTCGAACGTCGAGGGCAAATTGCGCCAAGACCGCGATGCGATCGATGCGCTTGCGGCGGGCTTTCCCGCTGGCACCGTCTCCGGCGCGCCAAAAGTGCGTGCGATGCAGATCATTCACGAACTGGAGAAAGACAAACGCTCGCTCTACGCCGGCTGCGTCGGCTATTTTTCGGCCGGCGACGAGATGGACACCTGCATCGCGTTGCGCACCGCGCTAATCAAGGACGGCGTCATGTACGTCCAGGCCGGGGCCGGCATCGTTGCGGATTCCGAGCCGGAATACGAGCAGCAGGAATGCATCAACAAAGCGCGTGCGCTGTTTCGGGCCGCCGAAGAGGCCAAGCGCTTCGCCAGCGCCGCGCGCCGCGGCCAGTAGGGCATGATCCGGTGCGCCGGACCCCGGCGTAGCCGAGGCGCGCGCGGTACTTGCTCATCCAGTCAATGTGACCGGTAAGAATGGACGGAAACATGTGATGAGGACCGACCGCAGCGTTGCCGCTCACCGAAATGCTGTCGAAATCGGCGACACACTGACGATCCAGTGGTCGGCAAGGCGCCAATCATAACCGATCTGGCCGCCGCCAAATCTCCGTTCTTAGGCAAATTTACTTCATGCATAGGCGGCATTAGCATTTGCGCATACCGAGAAAGCAGCGCACGCTGAAGAAAGTGGGAGGTGAATTGTGTGCAAACATTGCCTCGCTCATGGCCCTGCGCTCCGACATGAAGGGCTGTCGCGACGGAGCCTCGTCGTGTTCAGCGCGGCGGCGGCCGCGGCAGCCGCGATTGCGCCGATGGACGCCATCGCGGCAAAGGCCAAAGCGGTGCCCAAGCCCCAGAACGTGCTCTCCCCGGATGCTGCACTCGACCGGTTGATGAAAGGCAATTCCCGCTACGTCAAAGGCAACAGCCACCGTCACGACTTCGCCCATGAGCGAGAAGCGCTGAGCGGAGGACAGAATCCATTCGCCGCGGTGCTCAGCTGCGCCGATTCCCGGATCGCGCCGGAATATTGTTTCGACACCGCGCGCGGCGACCTCTTCGTCTGCCGCGTGGCGGGCAATTTCGCTAGCGACGAAATCGTCGCCAGTCTCGAATATGCCGTTGTGGTGCTCAACACGCCCTTGATCTTGGTGCTCGGACACGAAGCTTGCGGCGCGGTCGACGCCACTATCAAATCGCTCAAGGACGGTTCGACGCTGCCCGGCCATCTACCATCGTTGGTCGCTGCCATCAAACCGGCGGTCGAGGGAGTGCAGGACCAGGACGGCGACGTTTTGACGAAGGCCATTCGCCGCAATGTGACGCTCAATGTCGAGAAGCTCAAAACCACTGCGCCGATCCTAAGCGCAGCGGCCGGCGACAAGAAAATCAGTGTCGTCGGCGGCGTATACAAGCTTCGAACCGGACGGGTTGAATTGTTGAGCTGAATCTCGGCGCGCCCGCTATACGCGCAGCTTGCGAAAGACACTGCGGGACAGCGGCACGAACAGACATGCCAGGATCGCCATCGCCCCGAGCAAAACCGGATATCCGATGACGTGCGCGTAAACGAGCGCGAGACCGCGGATGTAAATAACGCCGCTGAAGGCGACGATTGCCGTCAAGTACGCGATACCGAACAACATCGCTGCGAGCGCCTTCGGCATTCCGCCCAATTCGTCGGGGGCGGCGAAGTCCCGTGCCTGGCGATCACGATCCCTCTTCTCCGCGGGTGGCGCCAGCTCCGCTTCGATGCGGCGAATATCCGTCTCCAGCGCGGCCTGTTCGCGCGTTATCGCCAGCGCGGAGATGCTAGGATTTTGCTTGCGCAATTCGGCGACGATGATCCTTCGCGCGCGCTCGTACAATTCCGCGCGCGTTGCGGCGTCGTTGGTTTCGAGATCCACGACCGCCCGCGCGAGCACAGGGTAATAATCGGGCATTCGGCCGCCCCATGATCACAAACATAATTACGATATTCAGCTTCATCGCTGAAATCCAGCGCTGAACAGCTTTTGCAAGAATGGAGTTTGAGCGCCGTCAGTTCGCCGCCAACCGGCGTCTTATCCAACCGTCGGGTCCGATCAGATCACCGAAAGCGGCGGTTCCGGGCGCCGAGCAAGACAACGTGCAATTCGAATTAATCGGCAATGGCAATGAACTTGTAGCCATCGCCCCTACGGCGCACGCGGCCCATCGACGGCGTCGGGAAATGGGTTGCGCACATGATGGTAGGCTCTTCGCAGAAGCGATCGAAGACTTGGCGACGCGTTCGGCCCGCTTGGGCGGAGTCGTAGTCGGACATCATGCCCAGCTCCGGATATTTCCCCTGTAACGGCGAATGGATCATGTCGCCGGTGATGAGCGCGTCCGTCCCAGCACGGCCGACCAGAACCGAATAGTGGTCGATCGTATGGCCTGGTGTGGGAATAAATTGTATCAGATCGTCGAAGACGAAATCGCTCTTCACAAGCTTGGCGCGCTTGGCGGCAATAATCGGCAGGACCGAATCCGTGATCCACGGCACGCTTTGCGGATTTTCCTTCTCGCGCTGGGTCCAATGCGCAAGCTCGCGATCGGCCATGATATAGGTCGCCTTGGGAAAGGTCGGCACCCAGCGGCCGTTTTCGAGGCGCGTGTTCCACCCGACATGGTCGGTGTGCAGGTGGGTGCACATCACGTAGTCGATGTCGTTGACGGTAACGCCCGCCGCCGCGAGTCCCTTCTCGAAGCGATCGCTGTTCAACATGTTCCAGAACGGCCGTGTCGGTCGCGGCTTATGATTGCCGACGCAGGCGTCGACCAGGATGTTATGGCGCGGCGTTTTGATGACGAAGCTCTGAATGCACAGCACGAGCCGGTCGTCGCCATCGAGGTACACCGGCCGAAGCCAAGCGCGATTCTCGTCGAGCAGGTCTTTGCCGAGCGCCGGAAAAAATCCTAATGCGTCGAAAAACGCGCCTTCTTGCTCCGCGACGGGATGAATCGTGATGTCGTTGAGCGCGATCGGTGCCGTCATCGGGCCTCTTTAATCACTTGCGTTCCGCCGGGGCGCGATGAATCGGATCTACCCATCGGACAGTTTCCGGCTTCTCTGCCGGTTCAACGTCAAGATTGATGCCTTAGCGTTCGCGTTCCTTTAGCCACTGACACGAGGGAATCATTCTCCGCCGTTTTCCTCACCCTCTTCCGTCAGGCGCTCCACCGACGCGACGCGCTCGCCCTCGGCGGTCGAGAACACGATGACGCCTTGCGTGGCGCGTCCGGCGATGCGGATGCCGTCGACGGGGCAGCGGATGAGCTGGCCGCCATCGGTAACCAGCATGATTTGATCGGTCTCTTCGACCGGGAATGACGCAACCAGCCGGCCGTTCTTTTCGGTAATCGCCATGGCGACAATGCCTTTGCCACCCCGCCCGGTCGTGCGGTACTCGAAGGACGAGGTGCGCTTGCCGAAGCCCTTTTCCGAAATCGTGAGCACGAACTGTTCCGCCGCCGACATTTCGACGTAGCGGCTCTCGCCGAGTTCGATGGCGCCCTCGGCTTCCTCCTGATCCGTTCCGTTCTCTTCGTTTTCGCCGTTGCCGCCGCGCCGGACTGCGCTGGCGCGCTTCAAATAAGCGGCGCGCTCCTCCGCAGTCGCCTCGACGTGTCGCAGGATCGACAATGAAATCAGCTTATCGCCGTCGGCGAGGTTGATGCCGCGCACGCCCATCGACGTACGGCCCTGGAACACCCGCACATCGTTGACCGCGAAGCGGATGCACTGGCCGGCGGCGGAGGTGAGCAACACATCGTCGTTTTCGGTGCAGATCTGCACGTCGACGATGGCATCGCCTTCGTCGAGCTTCATGGCGATGATGCCCGATCGCCGTACATCGACGAAATCCGATAATTTGTTGCGCCGGACCGTGCCGCGCGTCGTGGCGAACATAACGTCGAGTTTGTCCCAGGTGCTTTCGTCCTCCGGCAGCGGCATGATTGTAGTGATGTTCTCGGCCTGCTCCAGCGGCAGAATATTGATCAGGGCCTTGCCGCGCGCCTGCGGCGCCGCCTGCGGCAGCCGCCAGACCTTCTCTTTGTAGACTTGGCCGCGCGAGGAGAAGAACAGCACCGGAGTATGCGTCGAGGCGACAAACAAACGGGTAACGAAATCCTCCTCGCGCGTCTGCATTCCGGCGCGACCCTTGCCGCCGCGCCTTTGCGCGCGATAGGTCGACAGCGGTACGCGTTTGACGTAGCCGGCATGCGAGACGGTCACGACCATGTCCTCGCGCTGGATCAGGTCTTCGTCTTCCATTTCGCCTTCCTGATCAACGATCAGAGTGCGGCGCGGCGTGGCAAACTCGCTCTTGATGGCGGCAAGCTCCTGTTTGACGATCGCCTGGATGCGCGCACGCGAGCGCAGGATGTCGAGAAAATCGGCGATCTCGGCGGCAAGCTTGTCGAGCTCGGCCTTGATCTCATCGCGGCCGAGCGCGGTCAGCCGCTGCAGGCGCAGATCGAGGATCGCTTTGGCCTGCTCCGCCGAGAGCCGTGTCGTGCCCTGCGGCGATACGCTGTGGCGCGGATCATCGATGAGAGTAACCATCGCGGCGACATCGCGCGCCGGCCAGGCGCGTTTCATCAGTTCGTCCCGCGCCTCGTTTGCGTCCTTGGCGCCGCGGATGAGCTTGATGACGGCGTCGATATTGGCGACCGCGATGGCCAGCCCCACCAGCACGTGTGCCCGGTCCCGCGCCTTGCCCAAGAGATGTTTGGTGCGGCGGTAAATCACCTCCTCGCGGAAGGCGATGAAAGAGTTGAGCAAATCCTTCAGGTTCATCACCTGCGGCCGGCCGGCCTCGAGCGCGACCATATTGGCGCCGAATGAAGACTGCAGCGCCGTGAAGCGGTAAAGCTGATTAAGTACGACGTCCGGCACTGCATCGCGCCGCAGTTCGACGACGACGCGATAACCGTGCCGGTCGGATTCATCGCGCAACGCGGCGATGCCCTCGATTTTCTTGTCGCGTACAAGCTCGCCGATGCGCTCCACCAGGTGCGCCTTGTTGACTTGATAGGGAATTTCGGTCGCGACGATCGCCTCGCGCTCGCCGCGCAACGTCTCGAACTCGACCTTACCCCGCACCACGATCGAGCCCCGACCGAGGTGGTACGCGGCGCGTATGCCCTGGCGGCCGAGGATAATGCCGCCGGTTGGGAAATCCGGCCCCGGGATAATCGCGATCAGGTCGTCGACCGACAAAGCCGGATTGTCGATGAGCGCGACACAAGCATCGATAACCTCGCCGAGATTGTGCGGCGGAATGTTGGTCGCCATGCCGACGGCGATGCCGCCGGCGCCGTTGACCAGAAGATTGGGAAAACGCGCCGGCAATACCGTAGGCTCATGTTCGTTACCATCGTAGTTGGGTTGAAAGTCGACGGTGTCCTTGTCGATATCTTCGACGAGCGCGCCAGCGACGCGTTCGAGGCGGACTTCGGTGTATCGCATGGCTGCCGGCGCATCGCCGTCGACCGAGCCGAAATTGCCCTGGCCGTCGATCAGCGGCAGGCGCATCGAGAAATCCTGCGCCATGCGCACAAGCGCGTCGTAAACAGCTTGGTCGCCGTGCGGATGATATTTGCCGATCACGTCGCCGACCACGCGCGCCGACTTACGGTACGGCTTGTTCCACTCATAGCCGTTTTCGTGCATCGAATAGAGGATGCGCCGATGCACCGGCTTGAGGCCGTCGCGCGCATCCGGCAGCGCTCGCGCCACGATCACGCTCATCGCGTAATCGAGGTAGCTCTTCTTCATCTCCTCCGTGATCGACACGGGGCGAATATCGGACGGCGCGCCGCCATCCCCGCCATCACGCGGCGGTCCATTTTCCTGATCGGACAAAGGCAAAAATCCTGACGAATCGGATGCAATTTTTATAGCCGATTGGTCTTCTCAAAACCACCTTTATCGGCGCTGCTAATATGGTATTTTCATATGTCTTTTCAATATGATATGATGCCATCATTTATCTCTCTTTGAGCCGGGCTGATTAGCGCCTGAACCGCAAATCACGATGGAGAAATCCGAAGCTTCGAGGTGCGAAGTCTCACCCTCCGGCGCGCCGATCTATCGGTCGCTGCTGCGTGAAATGAAAGTGCTGGAGCGGTAATCGTTTCAAGTTGAATCGATTGCGGCCCCCGATGTTTGATGGGGCATCATCCTTTCGGAAAGCCAGTTTCCACTTTTCCGGATCATGCCCTAGGCTTCCATAAATTTCGCGAGCCCGCACAATGTCGTTCGACTATGCGATTTCAGCACTGCTGACGCTCTTCGTCGTCGTCGATCCGATCGGGCTTACACCGACCTTTGTGGCGGTGACGGATGGATTGCCGCGCGCGGCGCGGCAGAGCGTGGCGGTGCGCGCGAGCATCATCGCGGGCGTCATCCTCGCCGGTTCTGCCTTGATCGGGAATTGGCTCCTCGGTGCGCTTGCAATTTCGCTCGCCGCGTTCCGGATCGCCGGCGGGTTGTTGTTGTTCTCGATCGCGTCGGAAATGGTGTTGGGCGTCCGCATTCGACGTGAAAGTGAAGCCGCCGAGCAGGCCCTCGAAGAGCATGTGCGCAATATCGCCGCTTTTCCGCTGGCGATTCCGCTTATGGCGGGGCCCGGCGCGATCACCGCGACGGTGCTGCTGGCCGGACATGCTCAGGGCAATTGGTTATTGCTTGGCCTCTTGATTGCGGCAGTCGCGCTTGTCGTGGGGTTTTGCGTCGTCGCCTTCAACTTCGCCAGCCGCATTGCCGCTCTTTTCGGTATGACCGGCAATATCGTTCTGTCGCGGCTTCTCGGCGTCCTGCTCGCCGCTTTGGCCGTCCAATACGTCGTCGATGGCGCGCGAGCGATTTGGGGATGATGCCGCTGGAAGGCGGCCGGCTCGCAAGCCACTGTTTCAATCGAGATGCGGCTGCCAGATCATAAGCGCAAAAATCGCGATCATTCCCAGCAAGATCAGGACGGCCAGTACCGACCACGCGCGAAACAGCCGCCGATAATCCTGTGACAATGGAACGGCGTTGAGCGCCTCCTCCCGGCTCAGGCGCCGAATAAGAATCTCGATGCGAAAGACGCCAAGCCAGCACGCTAAGATGGCGGCATAGAAAACGAGCGAGAGATCGATCCAAAATTCATTCAAAGGCGACAGCCCGATCGCCAAACCGAGCGGATAGCCGCTGATCGGCTGCAGCGCAATAGCGGCGGCAACCACGATTTTTTCCACGCTGACGACGAATTGCGAGGTGACCGCAACGACCGAGGGATTGCGGGAGCGGTGCGCAAGCAGCATGAAGGCGGCAATGCAAAGCCAAGCGCCGAACATTGCCGCGGCGGCAAGGACGTGGACGAACTTGAGGGCGAAGATGAGATCGAGCATGACGGCTATGCAAGCGTCAAGCGCACGTCCCCATGCAGAGATATTGGGTGTGCTCCGTGCGACCGGATGCCCGCTCGGCCATTATCCGGGCAAACAAAGCAAAAAAGCTTGCTGAACTTTCGCGTGTGCGAGATTGAGCGGAGAACTGCATCGAATCCTCGCAAATGGCGGCGGAACAATTTGCTTGGCAGTCAGAACGGAATTTCGTCGT
>DASPTX010000100.1:0-11974 GCA_035623195.1 Xanthobacteraceae bacterium
ACCGGCCAACACGGTGACGACGAACTTGCCGCTCCAAATACGCCCGTTCCTGCGCACTCAGTACCAACGGCGCGATCGGCCGGCCTCTCACACCTGCATTCGCCATAAGCGCTCTCCTTCGAAGCTCCGAGCGCTCTTCTAAATGTGGCGAACTTGCGTTCCAGATGACTAGCGCTCCACGGTATCGCTCGAACCGGTGGTCTTTTTGGCGTGGGCAGCGGTGCGGTGGCGAACCGGCATTGGCGGCGCCGGCGGGCTGTCGTAGCCGCCGAACAGTCGCGAGAAGAAGTTGCCGCCGCCGTAGGAATGGCCGCCGCCTGGATAGTAAGCGCGCCCACCGCCGCCGAACACGCTGCGGCCGCCGAACCAAGTCGGCTCGTCGGGAATGGCCAGGACCTGACGGTGCGATACGTCCTCCTTGTGCTCGACCGCAATGTCCGCCACTTTGCGATCGCTGCCTTTAAGGACCGCGAGCAAAGCCTTGTCGCGGCCATAGACGTCGTCGCGGATTTCCAGCTTGCCGGCATCGTCGACGAAAGCGGTCTGGTAGGTCAAATTGACCGGGACGAAGGTCGGAAACTGGATGTCGGTCTCGTTCGGACCGAACATTCTTTTGATGCGGTCCTCGGTGTAACCGTCGTTCGGGCGCACCAGCGACAGCAGCACTTCGGCATAGTGCACCGGATCCTGCACGCGCATGCAACCGTGGCTAAACGCGCGCTTGTCGTAGGCGAACATGTATTTGTCCGGCGTGTCGTGCTGGTAGACCAAGAATTTGTTCGGGAAATTGAAGCGGATCCGGCCGAGCGCATTCTTGTCGCCAGGCGGCTGCCAGATATGGACGCCGCCGCCCGGAGCGTAATCGACGCGTAACCCCATGCGCGCGAGCACCGTCGGGTCCTGCGCCAGCGCGGGCAAGTATTCATGATTGACGATCGACGGCGGCACGTTCCAGGTCGGATTGACGGTGATGTATTTCATATCGGCCGTCATGATCGGCGTCGGCATTTCCGGTTTGCCGATCACGATTCTAGTCGTCCAGACCTGTTTGCCGTCGTGCATCACGCGCAGCGTGAAGTCGGGCAGATTGACGATGACATACGTGTCCGGAAACTGGTGCGGCATCCAGCGCCAGCGTTCCATATTGGCGAGGATGATATCGGTGACGTGGTCGGGCTGCCGCCCGTTGAGCGCTTCGACGGTTGCCGCCGTCAGCGTGCCGGTGGCGGCAAGATCGTGCTGCTGCTGGAATTTCTTGACGGCTTCCGCAAGCGGCTTGTCATAGGCCGTGCCATCGTTCGCCTCGATCCCAAGCCGTTCGCGCAATGCCGGTACGCGATCGTCCTGCATGCCGATTTTGAGCACCGGTCCGTTCTCGATCGGCGCTTTCGCTTTGGCGTCGATTTTCCCGGCCCGGATGTCGGCGAGCTTGCCTTTGAGCGCGAGATAACCGGGCGTGTGCGGCTCGTAAGAGTCGAGCGTCGCCGCCAGGTCGTTCGCGCCGGCGATGGCGCCGAGGACCTCATCCGGCTCCGGCGCTTTCGTCGTGAATTCGATATCGGGGCTGACGCGCGACCAATGCACGCGCCCGATGCTGGCGTGATGCGCATAGGTGACGACGGCCATCGTCAGCTTGATCTCCGCATCGGCGAGATCCGCAGGCGTGCTCAGCGCTTTGAAATTCGGCACCGGGTAGTCGGCTGGGTCGAGCCCGTCGGCGTCGACATGGGCAAGGTAGCGGATTGCCGCGGTGGCGCGCGCATTCGGCTTGCCGTCGGTGATCCACAACGGGGCGTAATTGCGGCCGGAATAGAAGGCATCGATCTGCGTCCGGTCCTTCTTATTGTCGACGATATGGTCGAACTTGCCATTGGCGAGGTCACGGAGTTGATCGGCGATGGCGCCGTCGGGGCCGATGGCTGCAGCGGCGGGAGCGGGAGCCGCTTCGGGAGCGGCTGCAGCCGGCGGACTTGCAGCCGCGCCGGGGACTGCGTCGGCCGGTTTGGCCTCAGCCGCCGGAGTGGCCGGTTTGGCCTCGCCCGCGGCGCCGCCAGTGTCCGCAGCCGGCGCGGATTTAGCTTCCGCTGGCTTGGTTTCGGCTGGATTGCTTTCGGCTGCAGCAGGCGTCGTCGCGGTCTCGGGAATTGTAGGCTTAGCCTCCAGCGCCGGCGCGGATGTTGCGTTGGCGGCCGTGCCGGTCGTTCCCTTTGATTCGGGTGCAACGGACGGCGTTTCGGTCTGCGGTTTCTGTGCGGTTTGGTCGGCCGGAGGAGGAGCCGCCTTGTCGGATTCCGACGCCGGCAAAGCAGTCGGGTTTTGCGGGGCGGTCGTTGCGGCGCCGCCGCCGGAGTCCGTTGCCGGCTCCGCAAAAGTTTCGCCTGTGGCGAAAGAAAGCAGAAGAGCAATGGCGGTCGAAGCTAAAAACCGATCGACACGAATTCCCGGCATCACAAATTCTCCCTGCAAACCTGCGCGGCGAACGAAGCGGCAATCCTTTAGAACGATTGGCTTCTATTTATGGCAGAAGCCACGGTCACGGAGGCCGCAGGCGCGCGGAGCTCACCATACGCGAGCCGCTCTATTTTGTCCCGCGATCGCCGATAAACACTCCGGCGAACTAGACGAATTTTGTTGCCTGTCGCTCTGCGGCCACGGTTTAGCTATCCGCCTCGCCTCGCTCACTATTTAGGCCCAGCGCGTCGAGCTTGCGGTAGAGAGTCGAGCGGCCGATTTTAAGCCGCCGCGCCACTTCCGACATTTGCCCGCGATAGTGGCCGATCGCGTAACGGATGAGCTCGGATTCGATTTCGTCCAGCGGCCGCACTTCTCCCCTGCCATCGAGGAGGGGCAGCGAATCAGACGGCGCCAGCGGCGTGACGCCCGGCTGCAATGAAGCCTCTTCATCGAAAGCGTCGATCTTGTCGTCCGACGCCGCCACCGCTGACAGTTCGGCGCCGCCCGCAGGAGGAACGTCGGCTGTCTCCAGCGTTGGAGCGCAGTGGGCGACCTGCGCCGCAATTTGCGGAAATTCGCGGAGGCAGAGCGTGTCGCCCTCGGCGAGCACGACGGCGCGAAAGATCGCGTTTTCGAGCTGCCGGATGTTGCCAGGCCAATGGAATGCCGAAAGCATGCACACCGCCTCAGGCGAAATGGCCCGAATCCTCTTGCCTTCCTCCGCCGCGAATCTTGCCAGGAAATGGCGGGCCAGGACGGGGATATCCGCAGGCCGCCGGCGCAGCGGCGGCACGGCGATAGGAAAGACATGCAGCCGATAAAACAGGTCTTCGCGAAAACGGCCCGCTTTCACGTCGGCGATCAGATCGCGGTTAGTGGCCGATATCAGCCGAAGATCGATCTTGACCGGTCGGCGCGCGCCGACCGATTCGACCTCGCCATCCTGGACGACGCGCAACAGCTTGACCTGCGCCGCCTGAGGCAATTCGCCAATCTCGTCGAGGAACAAAGTGCCGCCCGCGGCTTCGACGAATTTGCCGACGTGGCGATCGGTGGCGCCCGTGAACGAACCCCTTTCGTGGCCGAACAGGATCGACTCCACGAGATTTTCCGGCATGGCGCCGCAGTTCACGGCGACAAAGGGTTTGGCGAGCCGTTCGCCGGAGCCGTGAATCGCGCGAGCGATCAATTCTTTGCCGACTCCGGATTCTCCGGAGATCAGAACCGGAATGTTCGAGGCCGCCGCCTTCTCCGCCATCCGCAGTACGCGATGCATGTCGGGGCTTTGCGTTATGATGTCCTTAAATTGCAGCGTACCCGATCGGCCGCGTTTGATGCGCGCCAGTTCGCCCTCGAGCGCGCTGGCGTTGAGCGCATTGCGCACGCTAACGTGCAGGCGCTCGGCACCAACCGGCTTGACCACGAAATCCGCTGCACCACCACGCATCGCCGACACGACATTGTCGATGCCGCCATGCGCGGTCTGCACGATTACCGGTACATTGATCGAGGCCTGGCGCATTTTGCTCAAAAGGCCGAGACCGTCGAGGTTCGGCATGACGAGATCGAGGATGACGCAGTCGATCCGCGCCCCGTCTGGACCCGACAGCAGCGATAAGGCGGCGTCGCCGCCGTCGCGAGTGACGGTCTCGTATCCGAACTTGTGCAGAATGGCTTCAAGAAGCCGGCACTGCACCGGATCGTCATCGACAATGAGAATGGTCATTCACGCTGTGCCGTTTCGGGGCACTTTGGCGGGACGGCTCTTAACGGCGGCTTAAATGCATGGTGCGGAAGCGGGAACATGCGGTGGAATAATTCGACCAGTAGCGAGTTTTGTTGGTAACTATGGCGTGCGGCCGAATATGGCCAAGACGAAATTCCCTCGCTGCCATACAGATTAAATTTGAATTACCGCACGCCCAATCGGGAGAGGAAAAACGATGACCGCCATGCGCGCCGCTGTGGCACTCCTTGCCGCATTTGTCCTTGCCGGACCGACACTCGCACTTGCCGAGACGCCGTCTCCGCCCGGAGCCAAAGTGTACTTCATCAACCTGAAGGATGGGCAGGATGTCACGAGTCCGTTCCTGGTGCAGTTCGGTCTTTCCGGAATGGGTGTAGCGCCGGCAGGCGTGGACAAGCCGAATACCGGGCACCATCACCTGCTCATTGACTCGACGCTTTCCGGGGATGCGCTAAAGCAGCCGATCCCGATGGACGATACGCACCGGCATTTCGGCGCCGGACAGACCGAAGCGATGATCAGCCTGCCGCCGGGAAAGCACACGCTGCAGCTGGTGCTGGGCGACTGGTCGCATATTCCACACGCGCCGCCGGTCATGTCGAACGTTGTTACGCTCACGGTGCATTGACAACGTCGGTTTCGCGCCGCAGGGCATTGTTATGCCCGCGCCCGTTCCCGTGGATGTCCTGACTGATCTTTGGCGCGCCGCGGGATTCGACGATGCGGCTCTGCGCAATGTCAGGTTGACGGGCGGCGAGCCGGCATTGCCATCGTCATTCGCGGTCGGTACGGCGGCGCAGGCAACGATCGGGGCAGCCGCGCTTGCGGCGGCCGAGCTTTGGCGGTTTCGCACCGGCCGCCGCCAGGATGTCCGCGTCGACATGCGCAACGCGGCGATTGAATTTCGCAGCGAACGTTACCTTCGTATCGACGGTGATGAGCTCGACGACCATCATGACCTGATAGCCGGGCTCTGCCGCTGCGGCGACGGTCGCTGGGCACGGCTTCACACCAATCTACCTCACCACTGTAACGGGCTTCTCAAGCTCCTCGGTTGCGATCACGATAAGGCGGCGGTGCAGCGGGCGCTGGACGGCTGGCGGGCGGAAGCGCTCGAAGACGCCGCCGCCGAGGCGGGGCTCGTAGTCACGGCATGCCGATCGTTCGCGGAATGGGATCGACACCCGCAAGGGCTCGCAATCGCGCAATTACCCCTGTTCAGCATCGAAAAAATTGGCGACGCGCCGCCAAAGAAGCTGGAAGCGGCGGAGCGGCCGCTGTCCGGCGTGAAAGTGCTCGACCTAACCCGCATTATTGCCGGTCCGGTCTGCGGTCGGACGCTAGCGGCGCACGGCGCCGACGTTCTCCTTATCACCGCTTCGCATCTGGCCTCGATGTTGCCGCTTGTGGTCGACACCGGCCGAGGCAAATTGTCTGCGGCCATCGACTTAGACGAGGCAGGTGGTCGTCACCGGCTTGCGGCGCTTGCGCGCGACGCCGATGTCTTCGTCCAAGGCTATCGACCCGGCGCGCTCGCCGCCCGCGGTTTCGGCCCCAACGATCTCGCTCGCCTGCGGCCGGGCATCGTCTATGCCTCGTTATGCGCTTATGGCAGCGACGGTCCGTGGGCGCTGCGGCGCGGGTTCGATTCGCTCGTGCAAACAGCAAGCGGGCTGAACTTGGCGGAGGCGGAAGCTTTCGCTGCTTCAGAGCCGAAACCATTGCCGGCACAAGTGCTTGACCATGCGACCGGCTATCTTCTGGCATTCGCGGTGATCGCGGCCCTTCGCCGCCGCGCTATCGAAGGCGGGTCTTGGCACGTGCGGCTTTCGCTCGCACAAACTGGCTTTTGGCTTCGCCGGCTCGGCCGCATCGATGGTATGAAATGTCCCGATCCCGGATTCGACGAGGTCGCCGATCGGTTGGAAGAGACCGCGTCGGGATTTGGCCGGCTTACGGTAGTTCGTCATGCTGCCGAAATGTCGGAGACGCCGACAAATTGGGCACGCCCAAGCGTTCCGCTTGGCACGGATGCCGCGGCCTGGCCTCGCTGAGGGCACGATCCGAAAAGAGATGCGATCCGGGACGGAAGCCGGTTTTCCGAAAAAGATCATGCCTCATCAAATACCTAGAGCCGCAATCGATTCGACTTGAAACGATTACGCTCTAAGGGCCGTTTGATCTGGGTCAAAGCCTCTCTTTCGGACGCTTGCTATCGGTACGCTCGGTGGATTTTGCCCGGGAGGAAAATAATGGCCCATTCGACGCTTGAAGGAATTGGCAAGACTGCAACGGAATCGGCGGTCACCGGAATGATGCAGCTTGGCAAAGAGCGTACCGAGGCGATGCTTGCGATGCAGAAGGAGTTGCTCGAAGGGTACGAAGAAGCAAGCCGCGCCTGGATCGCTCGGGTGAAGTCGGAAGTGGAATTGTGGTCCCACCTTGCCGCCAAACTGTCGGCGAGCGCATCCATTCCGGAAGGGATGGAAGCCTATCGCGAGTGCGTTTCCCATCGCATGCAGATGGCCGCTGAAGACGGCAAAAGACTGTTCGAGGAAGGCCAAAAGATCATCGGTACGCTGACCAAATCATTTGGCAACGGACTATCCCAGAAGAAGAAATTCTAGGCGGTGCTGCCGCGAGTTAGGGAGCGAAGGCAACTGGGGAGGCAAGCATGCTGCAACACGATGAACGCATCGTCGGCGCTCGGCAGGCCATACCACAGGATTGGGCCCGGCTGATCCGCAAATTGCGCTGGATCGGGCTCAACGAAGAAGCAAAACGCCTCGAAGCCGCGGTGAGTACAATGGCGCCGGCGGAGCGCGGCAACGTCGATTTTGGGCCGTTCGCCACCGACTAGCGCCGTACCGCGACGGGCGTTGATGTAACTGTTTCCGCGGAACGCAGATCGGCTCATCGGGGAGTTTTTCGGACGAGGCTTTACCTCCTTCGCCTGGGCAGTAGGACTGGGCGCGCTTGCCCGTGGCTTGTTGCGGGCTTGCGGCGGTGGCGCCGTTGCGCCACATGAAAAGCCCCGATGAACCCAGGTTAGAACATGCCGAAAATCGCGAAGAAAACCGCCGCCAGGCTCGCGGCTCGATCGAGCGGGGCGGATCCCCACCGATTGCCGGAGTGGAATCTCAACGACCTTTATCGCGGGCTCGACGATCCTGCGATTAAGCGCGATCTTGATCGTGCCGATGCCGAATGTGCCGCCTTCGAAACGGCGTACAAAGGCAAACTCGCCGAATTGGCCGCGGCGCCGGAGGGCGGGTCGGCCCTTGCCGAGGCGGTGCGGCGCTACGAATCGATCGACGACCTGATGGGGCGACTCGGCTCCTTTGCCGGCCTCGTGCACGCCGGCGATACGCTCGATCCCGCGCGGACCAAATTCTACGGCGACGTGCAGGAGCGCCTGACGGCGGCCTCCATCCAGCTCGTGTTCTTCACGCTCGAACTCAATCGCATCGACGATGCGGTTCTCCATCGGGCGATGGCCGCCCCCGCGCTCGGCCATTACCGGCCGTGGCTCGAGGACGTGCGGCGCTATCGCCCCTATCAGCTCGAGGACCGCGTCGAGCGATTGTTCCACGAGAAATCGGTGACCGCCAATTCCGCATGGAATCGGCATTTCGATGCGACGATTGCGAATTTGCGATTCAAGGTTTTGAAAAAATCGCTCGCCATCGAGCCGACGTTGAATTTGCTCCAGGACCGTTCCGGCGCGAAGCGCAAGGCCGCGGCGCAGGCGCTTACGCACACGTTTAAGGACAACGTGCAGCAGTTCGTGCTGATTACCAATACGCTCGCCAAGGACAAGGAAATCTCAGACCGCTGGCGCGGCTTTGCCGATATCGCCGACGACCGTCATCTATCGAACCGTGTCGAGCGCGAGGTGGTCGAGGCGCTCGTTGCCGCGGTCCGCGCCGCCTATCCGCGGCTGTCGCATCGCTATTACGCGCTCAAGGCCAGATGGTTTGGTAAAAAGCGACTGCCGTATTGGGACCGTAACGCGCCGCTGCCGCGGGTGCCGATGCGCAGCGTGGATTGGGCCGAGGCCAAGGCAACGGTGCTGACCGCCTACGGCGCGTTCTCGCCGAAGATGGCGGAGATCGCCGAGCGATTTTTCGACGAACGCTGGATCGATGCGCCGGTGCGCCGAGGTAAGGCGCCGGGCGCCTTCGCGCATCCGACGACGCCGTCGGTGCATCCCTACGTGCTGATGAATTATCAGGGAAAACCGCGCGATGTGATGACGCTGGCGCATGAGCTCGGCCATGGCGTGCATCAAGTGCTCGCAGCGCCGAACGGCGCTTTGATGGCACCCACGCCGCTGACGCTTGCGGAGACCGCCAGCGTGTTCGGCGAGATGCTCACGTTCAGAAAGCTCCTCGCCAATACGCGCAACAAGAACGAACGCAAGGCGATGTTGGCCGCCAAGGTCGAGGACATGATCAACACGGTGGTGCGGCAAATCGCGTTCTATACGTTCGAACGCGCCGTCCACACCGAGCGCAAAAGCGGCGAACTGACCGCCACGCGCATCGGCGAATTATGGCTCGACGTGCAGCGTGAGAGTCTCGGTCCCGCGATCGAGCTGAAACCGGGCTATGAGACGTTCTGGTGCTACATCCCCCATTTCGTCCATACGCCGTTCTACGTCTATGCCTACGCCTTCGGCGATTGCCTGGTGAATTCGCTCTACGCCGTTTACGAAAACGCCGCCGACGGATTTGCCGAGCGCTACCTCGCCATGCTGGCGGCGGGCGGCACCAAGCATCATTCGGAATTGCTTGCGCCGTTCGGTCTCGATGCGCGTGATCCGGCGTTCTGGCAGGGCGGATTGGGCGTCATCGAACGGATGATCGCGGAGCTAGAAAGGCTCTGATTGCGCAATCATTTAGGTCAGTAAAACAATTGCTGAACTTTCATCCTGGGACGTTATACTTCCCGTAATAAAAGGATGGAGCTATGAAGCTCGAAGTCAAGCACATCGGCAATTCGGACGGGCTGATCCTGCCGCGCGATCTCATGCAGCGCCCCGATATCAAGCGCGGACAGCAATTCAACGTTGTTTGTTGATGGCAACAAGCGCATTGCATTCATGAGCATGATGATTTTCCTGCGCAGGAACTCGATTGGATTTGCCCCGGATCAGGCGCACGCGACTAAGATAGTGATTTCGCGTGCGGCCGGCGAGGTCAGTGAAGAAAGTCTGACCCGTTGGATCTGCGACAATTGGCCGAAGACGTGATGCCGAACCGCGAAAAATCCGATCGCGAAAAAAATCGCTTCTCCGCCCGCGCCGCGCGTTACGCGCGCGTGTCCGCCAATGTCGGCGGCGTCGCGGCGCGCTATGCCGGCCGGCGGCTTTTGGGCGGCGAGCCTGATCGCGCAAGCGAGGCGAGCGCGCTTTCTTCCGCCCTGGGCAGGCTCAAAGGGCCGCTGATGAAGGTCGCGCAATTGATGGCGACCATTCCCGATTTGCTGCCGGCGGAATATGCCGCCGAATTGCAGAAGCTGCAGAGCGAAGCGCCGCCGATGGGCTGGGCCTTCGTCAAGCGCCGCATGGCGGCCGAGCTCGGCGCCGGCTGGGAAAGCAAATTCGCGAGCTTCGAGCATCGTCCGGCCGCCGCTGCGTCGCTTGGCCAGGTGCATCGCGCGCGGTCGCTCGACGGCGCGGCACTCGCCTGCAAGCTGCAATATCCTGACATGCAGTCGGCCGTCGAAGCGGACCTGCAGCAGCTGCAATGGCTGCTTGCGATCCGCCGCCGGTTCGATCCGGCGATCGATACGACCGAGATCGCCAAGGAAATCGGCGCGCGGGTGCGCGAGGAGCTCGATTACCGGCGCGAGGCAAAACACGTCGCGCTCTATCGCGAAATGCTCGACGGCATCGATCTTGTGCGCGTACCGCGGGCGTGGCCCGAACTCTCGACGGGGCGGCTCCTTACGCTCGATTGGCTCGACGGCAGCCGCATGCTGGCGCACAAAAACGATCCGCTTGCGGTGCGTAACGCGCTCGCCACCGCGATGTTCACTGCCTGGTGGTTTCCGTTCAGCCGCTTCGGCGTCATCCACGGCGATCCGCATCTCGGCAATTACACCGTATTCGTTCGCGACGGCGCGCCGGCGGGCATTAATCTCCTGGACTACGGCTGCATCCGCATTTTCGCGCCGAAATTCGTTCGCGGCGTGGTCGATCTCTATCACGGGCTTTTGCGCGGCGAGAACGATCTGATCGTGCACGCTTACGAGACCTGGGGCTTTCACAACCTGTCGCGTGAGCTCATCGACACGCTTAACATTTGGGCGCGCTTTATCTATGCGCCGCTGCTTGACGACCGGGTGCGGACCATCGCCGATGGGGTCGCGCCATCCGAATACGGCCGGCGCGAAGCGTTTCGCGTCCATCAGGCGCTCAAGCGGAAGGGCCCGGTGACCGTGCCGCGCGAATTCGTTTTCATGGACCGGGCCGCGATCGGGCTGGGCGCCGTGTTCCTGCATCTGCGCGCCGAACTCAACTTCTACCGCCTATTCAACGAGGCGATCGAACGCTTCGCGATGGAGCGCGTCGCCAAGCGTCAGGCGGCGGCGCTGGCCAAGGCGGGATTGTAGGTTGCCGCCCCGATGCCGTTTGCCTCGACAGTCAGCAGCAATCGCAGTCGAAGCCTTCCGGTGCGGCGAGGGCATTTTTCATAAAGGCGGGCGGCAGATCATCCGCAGCGACCTCCGCGAGCGGTTTGAAGACTTTGAAGTGGTGGCGCCCGGCCGGCGTCCAGAACACGACGTGAGTCTCGAGCGGCGGGCAGCCGGGCACGGAACAGGCGATCTCCGACACCATGATGGTTTCTTCGTCCGCGAGCTTGAAGCGTGCACGCGTCCAGGCGCGTACCTGCTCGTGAGCGGCGGTGCGGGCGGGGCTTTTCTTCTTCAAGCCAAGCATGGCAACCTGCACAAAACCAAGACGTAGGCGGCCGGGTCAAGGCCGATTTCGTTGTCGAAAGGACGTCCAAAGTGGCGGGAAAAGTATTGGCGGCGGTGCGAACCGGACCCAGCAGGACCGAACTGCGCGAATATCCGATGCCGGACATTCCGGAAGATGCCGCGCTGATGAAAATGGAAGTCGGCGGCATCTGCGGCACCGACGTCAAGCTCTACAAGCACCCGCCATCGAGCGCGCCGGTCATCATGGGCCACGAAAATATCGGCACCATCGCTAAAGCCGGCCGCGAATTCACCCGCCGCAAAGGATTCAAGGAGGGCGACCTCGTTTTCGTCGAACATTACGTCAGTTGCGGCAAATGCGAGTGGTGTCATGCCGGGCAGTATCGCCACTGCGAAAATACCAACTGGCGGACCAATCCCGACGCCATCCGCTACGGCTATACTTCGGCAGAGAAAGCGCCGCATCTGTGGGGCGGGTTCGCTCAATATGTTTACCTGCCCTGGAACGCGGTGGTCCATCACGTGCCGAAGGGTGTCACTGCTGAGCTCGCGGGCCTGGTGACGCCGATGGCCAACGGCGTCGAATGGTCGCTGTTCGACGGCGGCGTCGGATACAATTCGACCGTGCTGATCCAGGGTCCCGGCCAGCAAGGATTGTCGCAGACGGTGATCTGCAAACAGGCTGGCGCCTCGCTCATCATCGTCACCGGCACGTCGAAGGACAAAGCGCGCATCGACGTCGCCAAAAAGCTCGGCGCCGATCATGTCATCGACGTGCAGAAGGAAGATCCACTGGCGCGTATTATGGAGATCACCGGCGGCAAG
>DASPTX010000101.1:0-20445 GCA_035623195.1 Xanthobacteraceae bacterium
GGCGCCTCGCTCATCATCGTCACCGGCACGTCGAAGGACAAAGCGCGCATCGACGTCGCCAAAAAGCTCGGCGCCGATCATGTCATCGACGTGCAGAAGGAAGATCCACTGGCGCGTATTATGGAGATCACCGGCGGCAAGGGGGTTGACGTTTCCCTTGACTGCACAGCCGGCGCCGGAACGATCCCCATGCTGCTCGGCATCGAAGCGCTCAAGCGCAAGGGCGGGGTGATCGTCGCTCAGGGCGAGATGGCGCAGTTTCCGAACTTCCCGCTCGAAAAATTTACGGTGAAATTCATCACCATGAAGAGCGCGCGCGGCCACAGCTATCGGGCGTGCGAACTCGCCTTGGCGCAGCTTGCTTCCAGGCGTTTCCCGCTCGAACTCATCACGACCCACCGCTTCGGACTGGACGAGGTCGATCTCGCTATCCGCTCGGTCGGCGGGGAAGGCGTGCCCGACGTTATCCACGCCTCGCTGATGCCGTGGTCGTGAGAAAGTAGAAGGCCGGAATTTCGAGGCTTGGGGCAACGACCGATGGATTCAATCTTCATTGCGCGTGGATCGTCAGACGCGATCCCGATCTGGTTCGCGACCGCGGCGAGCTACCCCGACGTGCGCAAAACGATCGGCGCGGATGCAAGCGCGTTCGCCGACGCGGCAGGCTTCGAGCCGAAGCCTGGCCGGTATCTTCTGTTCCCAGGCAAAAACGGCGCCCGCCTCGGCGGCGTGCTGTTCGGACTCGAAGGCCCCGACGATCCCAAAGATCCATTCTTGCCGGGACGCCTCGCAGCGCAATTGCCGGATGGCGTCTATCGCTTCGCCAACGAGCCGCACGATGCGCGGCTCGCCGCGCTCGCGTTCGCCTTCGGCCTCTACGTCTTTACCCGTTACCGGAAAGCGCCGACGCGATCGGTCAAACTCGACGTGCCGCAAAGCGCCGATCGCGCGGAGCTGGAGCGCATTGTCGAAGGCGTGACGCTGGCGCGCGATCTCATCAATACGCCGGCCAACGACATGGGTCCGGCGCAACTCGAACAGGCGGCGCGCAAGCTTGCCGCCCGCCATGCAGCAACCGTCAGCGCTATTGTCGGCGATGAATTGCTGGAGAAGAATTTTCCGCTGATCCACGCCGTCGGCCGCGCCGCCGCCGCCGCGCCGCGGCTGATCGATATCTCGTGGGGCGAGGCCGATCACCCGCGCGTGACGCTGATTGGCAAGGGCGTCTGCTTCGACACCGGCGGTCTCGACATCAAGCCGGATGCGTCGATGCTCAATATGAAAAAAGATATGGGCGGAGCAGCAACGGCGCTTGCGCTGGCGCACATGATCATGGCGCGCGGACTGAAATTGCGGTTGCGGGTGCTCATTCCGGCGGTCGAGAACTCCATTGCGGGGGCAAGTTTCCGCCCGCGCGATATTTACACATCGCGCAAGGGCATCACCGTCGAGATCGGCAATACCGATGCCGAAGGCCGGCTGATCCTAGCCGATGCGCTCGCGCTTGCCGACGAGGATAAGCCGGCGCTAATCGCCGATTTTGCCACGCTGACCGGCGCCGCCCGCGTCGCGCTCGGACCGGACGTGCCGGCATTCTTTACCGATGACGACGCGCTTGCCGGCGAGCTGATTGGCGCGGCGGCGACGGAGAACGATCCGGTATGGCGGCTGCCGTTGTGGCGGCCGTACGAATCGATGCTCGAATCCAAGGTCGCGGACATCAACAATGTCGGCGGCAGCCACGGGGGCGCCATCACCGCCGCTTTGTTCATGCGCCGTTTCGTCACCGCCCAATCCTGGCTGCATTTCGATCTGTTCGCCTGGACGGCTTCGGCCAAGGCCGGACGGCCGGAGGGCGGCGAATGCCAGGTGGCGCGTGCGCTCTATGCGCTGCTCGCCGGCCGCTACGGCTGAGCCATGCCGGACTTCGACCCGCGCGTGACGCCGCTGCGCGAGGACCTCGCGGCGAAATATCTCGAAGGCAAGGTGAAGGCCGCGCGCTTTGTCGAGGGCCGGGTCATGGAGGTGATCGCGCCACAGGCGCCGCTCCGCCGGCAACCGCGCCCGGACGCGCCGCTCGACACCGAGGCGCTCAAGGGCGAGCGCGTCACCGTCTACGAAACGAATGCGGAAGGCTGGGCCTGGGTCCAGCTTGCCGCGGACAATTATGTCGGCTGGCTGCCGGCTGGCGCGCTTGGACCGCCGGACGCGCCGCCGACGCATAAGGTCGCCGCGCTGCGGACTTTCGTTTTCCCCGGACCTTCGATCAAGCTCCCGCCGCTGGAAGCGTTGCCGTTCGGCGCCACCGTCAGTATCGCGCGTTTGCAGGATGAATTGGCGGTTACGTCCTCCGGCTTCTATGTGCCGGCCGTGCATCTCAAACCCGTCGGCGCGGACGAAGCGGATTTCGTCGCGGTAGCGGAGCGCTTCCTCGGCGCGCCCTATCTGTGGGGCGGCAAGACCGCGCTCGGGCTCGACTGCTCCGGCCTTGTGCAAATCGCGCTCACGGCCGCCGGCGTGCCGTGCCCGCGCGACAGCGACATGCAAGAGCGAGCGCTGGGGACGGCGCTTGCCATGAACGAGGGGTCTCTCCGACTGCGACGCGGCGACCTGATATTCTGGAAAGGGCACGTCGCCATTGTGCGCGACGGGGGAAGTCTGCTTCACGCCAATGCTTTTGATATGGCGGTCGCCATCGAGCCGGCTGCGCAGGCGATTGCGCGCATTCGCGGCGCCGGCGCTGAAGTCACAAGCGTGCGGCGCATCGCGCTGGCATAGGTGCTTGCGCTCCACTACCATCGGTCGAGAACAGGAACGACAAGCGCGATGGCTGGACGGGTGGAAGGCAAGATCGCGCTCATTACCGGCGCCGGCTGTGTTGGGCCGGGTTGGGGCAATGGGCGCGCGGGGGCGGTGCTGTTCGCGCGCGAGGGCGCCAAGGTCTTTGCCGTAGACAAAAGCGAAGAAGCGATGGCCGAAACGCTGGCCCGCGTCGGCAATAACGGCGAGATCGCAACTTACGTCTGCGACGTGCTCGACGACGGCGCGGTCGGCGCCATGACCGAAGCCTGCCGCAAAAAATTCGGCCGCATCGACATTCTCGTCAACAATGTCGGCGGCTCGGCTGCGGGGGGCATGATCGGGCAGGGCGGCGGCGCCATCGTCAACACCGCCTCTAGTTCGGGAATCCGCTATACCGGGTCGCCGCAGATCGGCTATGCGTCGGCCAAAGCCGCCGTCATCCAATTCTCGCGCGTAACCGCCGTGCAATATGCGCGTAACGGCATCCGCGTGAACACGGTAGTGCCGGGCCAGATGCACACGCCGATGGTCGAGGCGCGGCTCGCCAAACTGCGCGCCGGCGGCGACGTCGAAGCTTTGCTGAAATCGCGCGTTGCGCGCATTCCGCTCGGCTTCATGGGCGACGGCCGCGACACCGCCGCCGCCGTGCTGTTTCTAGCATCCGACGAAGCGCGCTTCATCACCGGCACCGAAATCGTGGTCGACGGCGGCATGACCGCGCGCTGCGATTGAACCCGACCCCTGTCAGGCAGGTCCCCGCATGACGATACGCCCCGACGATCTGACGCCGACCATTGCGCCGCCGGATCCGAATCCGACAAAGCCCAAACTGAAACTGCCGCCGCTCGCCTGCGACTCGCATTTTCATGTCTTCGGACCGCATCGAAAATTTCCCTATGCGCCGGACCGCCCGTTCACCCCGGCCGACGCGCCCAAGGAAGACCTGTTCCGCCTGCATGAATTTCTCGGCTTTACCCGCGGCGTCTTCGTTCAATCGACCTGCCACGGCGACGATCACGCGGCGCTGATCGATCTTTTGGCCGCCGGGCAAGACCGCTATCGCGGCGTCGCCTTGCTTAAGCCCGGCATGTCGGCTGCGGAGATCGAGCGGCTTGACGACGCCGGCGTCCGCGGCGTTCGGCTGCATTTTTATTTTCCTCATCTTGGCGCGCCTATGTCGCGCGATGATATGCGGGCGATTATCGCGTCGGTCGAGCCGCACGGCTGGCATATCGCCATGCATCTCGGCGGTCACGGCGTGCTCGAGCAATACGAATTCATTGCCTCGATCGAGGCGGCGGTCGTAATCGACCATATCGGGCGCATCGATGTCGACGAAGGTCTGCAGGGCGAGACGTTCTCGGCGCTGCGCCGCCTGCTCGACCGCGGCAATGTGTGGGTTAAATTGTCCGGCATCGACCGCATCACCAAGCAAAAATTTCCCTATGCCGACGCGGTGCCGTTCGCGCGCGCTCTCGTTGCGCATGCGCCGGAGCGCGTAGTCTGGGGCACCGATTGGCCGCATCCCAACCACAAGGCCGTGCCGAACGACGGCGAGCTTGTCGATCTTATTGCGGAAATCGCGCCGCATCCGCGCGCCCGCCAGCTCATGCTGGTGGACAACCCGACTCGGCTATTCGGCTTCTAGCTTTTGCTTACGGGCGCGGCCGTCACTGCGCCACGACGCCTTCCGGCGCGGTTTCGAGATTGAACGCCGCGGCGAACAGCGCGCGCGTATAGGCGGTCTTTGGGTTACGGAACAGTTCGGCCGCGTCTCCCGTCTCCACGACCATGCCGTGCCGCATGACCAAAAGCCGGCTTGCGAGCGCGGCGACCACGCGCAGGTCATGGGAAATGAACAGATAGGTGAGGTTGTGCCGCTTCTGTAGATCGCGAAGCAGGTCGACCATCTGCGCCTGGATCAGCATGTCGAGCGCGCTGGTCGGCTCGTCGAGCACGACGAAGCTCGGCTCAAGCACGATCGCGCGCGCTACCGCAATGCGCTGCCGCTGACCACCGGAAAATTCGTGCGGAAAACGAAACCGGGTATCCGGGTCGAGCCCGACGTCGTTGAGCGCTTGGATGACGCGCCGATCGCGCTCGGCTTCGGTCATGCGCGGGTGATGAACTTTCAGCCCCTCTTTGATGATGTCGGCGACCGACATTCGCGGCGACAGCGAGCCATAGGGGTCCTGAAATACGATCTGCATGTTGCGGCGGAACGGCCGCATCTCCTTGAACCGCAGGCCTTGGAGATCGTGACCCATGAAAGCGATCGTCCCTTCGGACGAGATAAGGCGCAAGATTGCGCGGCCGAGCGTGGATTTGCCCGAGCCGGACTCGCCGACGACGCCGAGCGTTTCGCCTTCGCGAAGCTCGATGGTCAAGCCGTCACAGGCTTTGACATGACCCACGACCTTGCGCATGAGCCCGCGCGTGATTGGAAACCAGACCTTGAGCGCGTCGGTTTGCAGAACGATCGGTGCGTCAGGCTGCGGCGGCGCCGGATCCGGTTTCGGCTCGGCGGCAAGAAGCGCGCGCGTATAGGGATGCTCGGGCCCGGCGAAGACGCGATCGACGGGGCCCTGTTCGACGATGTTGCCCTCTTTCATGACGCAGACGCGCTGGGCGATCTTGCGCACAATGCCGAGATCGTGGGTGATGAACAGAAGCGACATGCCGAGCCGCGCCTGCAGCTCTTTAAGGAGCGCGATGATCTGCGCCTGCACCGTGACATCGAGCGCGGTGGTCGGCTCGTCGGCGATCAATAGATCGGGCTCGTTGGCAAGCGCCATCGCGATCATCACGCGCTGTCGCTGGCCGCCGGACAATTGATGCGGATAGCTCTTCAGCCGCGTTTGCGGGTCCGGAATGCCGACCTGAGTCAGCACTTCGAGCGTTCGCTGGCGCGCCGCCGCGCCGGTCAATCCGCGATGCAACAACAGAATCTCGCCGATCTGTTTTTCGATCGTGTGCAGCGGGTTGAGCGAGGTCATCGGCTCCTGAAACACGATGCTGATGTCGTCGCCGCGCACGCGGCGTATTTGGCGTTCGTTAAGCTGCAGAAGGTCCTCGCCTTTGAAATCAATCCTTCCCGACGGATGGCTTGCCGCGGGATAGGGCAATAATTTCAGGATCGAAAGGGCCGTCGCCGATTTACCCGAACCGGATTCGCCGACGAGCGCGACGGTCTCGCCCTTGGCGATATCGAACGATATCCGATTGACCGCCAGCGTTTCGCGTCCGTGGGAACGGAACGCGATAGATAGGTCGCGCACGCTGAGAAGCGGTCCCGTCATGTGAACGTTTTCCGCGGATCGAAGGCGTCGCGAACCGCTTCGCCGACGAAGATGAGAAGCGAAAGCATCAGAGCGACCGTGAAAAAGCCGGTCAGCCCGAGCCACGGCGCTTGCACGTTGGCCTTGCCCTGGGAGAGGAGCTCGCCGAGCGACGGCGAGCCCGGCGGCAAGCCGAAGCCGAGGAAATCGAGTGCGGTCAGCGTCATGACCGACGACGACATGATGAAAGGCAGAAACGTCATGGTCGCCACCATTGCGTTCGGCAGCAAATGGCGGGACATAATGACTCTATTGGAGACGCCGAGCGCACGCGCGGCCTGAATGTATTCGAAATTGCGCCCGCGCAAGAATTCCGCGCGAACTAGCCCGACCAGGCGCACCCAGGAGAACAGCAGCAAGATTCCAAGCAGTACGAAGAAGCCCGGTACCAGAACGGAGGAGATGATCAAGAGCAGGTAAAGCTCCGGCACCGAAGTCCAGATTTCGATGAAACGCTGGAATAAGAGATCGGTCCAGCCGCCGAAATAGCCCTGTACCGCGCCGGCAGCCACCCCGATGATCGAGGACACGACGGTCAGAATCAAACCGAACAGGACCGAAATCCGGAAGCCGTAGATCAGCCGCGCCAACACGTCGCGGCCCTGATCGTCGGTGCCGAGCCAGTTCATTTCGAGCGCGCCGCACGGGGTGTATCCGTTTTTGACCGCGAAATCGCAATCCGCTTTGTTCAAGAGCCAGGTCGGCTTGGAGGGAAACGCCGACGGTGGCCGGTCGTTGATCGTGCTGTAGGAAAATCGGATGGGCGCCCAGATTACGGTCGCGTTGTGCTCGTCGAGAAATTTTTGCAGAAAAGGATCGCGGTAATCGGCGGCGGTGCCCAACGTGTCGCCGAAATCGGTATCCGGATAAGTCACGAAGACCGGAAAGAAATATTTTCCGTCGAAATGAATGAAAAGCGGCTTGTCGTTGGCGATGAATTCCGCGAACAGCGATAGCACGAACAGCACAAGAAATATCCAGAGCGACAGATAACCCCGCCGATTGGCTTTGAAATTGCGCCAGCGCCGGGCGTTGAGCGGGGAGAATTCGAAGCCGCGCGCCGGGGCGGCGGTAAGCCCGAGCGGTCCGGCCGGCTCGATATCCGGCTTAGGCTCGCTTTCGGCGAACGCGCTTTGCGGAATTTCGATCTTTTCTTCCAGCCCGGTCTTTACATCCACCTCACACCTCCCGCGTCTCGAAATCGATGCGGGGATCGATCCAGGTATAGGTAAGGTCGGAAATCAGATTAACGACAAGGCCGACCAGCGCGAAGATATAGAGATTGGCGAACACGACCGGATAATCGCGGTTGAGCACGCTTTCGAAGCTCAGCAGGCCGAGACCGTCGAGCGAGAAGATGGTTTCGATCAATAGCGAGCCGGCGAAAAACGCCGAGACGAAGGCGGCCGGAAATCCGGCGATCACCAAGAGCATCGCATTGCGGAAAATATGACCGTACAGCATCTGCCGCTCGGAACAGCCCTTAGCGCGCGCAGTGAGGACGTACTGCTTGCGCAGCTCCTCCAGGAAGGAGTTTTTTGTCAATAGCGTCATGGTGGCGAATGCCGCCAGGCCCATCGAGATGATGGGCAGCGTCAGATGCCAAAAGTAATCAAGAATCTTTTGCCACCATGGAAAATGCGACCAGCCGTCGGATACCAATCCGCGCAGCGGGAAAATCTGGAAGAACGAGCCGCCGGCAAACAAAATGATGAGCAAAATCGCGAACAGAAAGCCGGGAATCGCGTAACCGATGATAATGACGCCGGACGTCCAGACGTCGAATGGCGAGCCGTCCCGCACCGCCTTGCGGATTCCGAGCGGGATCGAAATCAGATAGCTCAGAAGCGTCATCCAAATGCCGAGCGATATCGACACCGGCAGCTTTTCCTTGATGAGTTGAAGCACGCTGATGTCGCGGAAATAGCTTTTGCCGAAATTAAAATGCAGATAGTTCCACAGCATGATGAAGAAGCGCTCGTAAGCCGGCTTGTCGAAGCCGAATTGCTTCTCCAGGCTTTTGATGAATGCCGGATCGAGCCCCTGCGCGCCGCGATATTTGGAATTGACCTCGGCCTGCGCGCCGCCTGTCATCGCTCCGCGATTGGCGAAGTCGCCGCCGGCCGACCCCGAGATCCGCGAAGTGGCGCCGGTGTCGGCGCCGGACAATTGCGCAATGACGCGTTCCACCGGGCCGCCCGGGGCGAACTGAACCACCACGAACGAAACCAGCATGATCCCGAAAATCGTGGGAATCATGAAAAGAATGCGCCGAATGATGTAGGCTGTCATGATTCTGTTATTTGCCGACTCATCGAGATGACCCGCTGCCCCGGTCGGGGCTAGGATCGGCCCGGCTGCAAACGCCTTTCCGGACGTCCGCGTTTCCCAGACGGCAGCATAGTGGCGCGGGTGGCCGGAACAAGTGTGGCATGCTGCCTGCGCTAGCCTCTCAACTTGATTTTTGCTGCCTTATCGGGGTCATACCACCAAGTATCGGGAATGCCGCGAAAATATCGCGGTTGCGCCGGTGGGCGCCCGAATAAATCCCAATAAGCGATCCAGTGCGATGCCTTATACCAGTTTGGAACCCAGTAGCGGCCGGCGCGTACGACCCGGTCGAGCGCGCGGCAGGCGGTCACCAATGCCGGCCGTGAATTGGCGGCGACGATGGCGTCGATCAACGCATCGACCACCGGGTCGGAAATGCCGGCAAGATTGTTGGAGCCCGCAAGCGAGGCCGCCTGTGAGGAGAAAAACGAACGCAGCGAATCGCCGGGCGTGGACGAGAAGCTGAATCGGTCGATGGTGATGTCGAAGTCGAAATTGTCGCGGCGCGCGCGATATTGCACTGGGTCGACAATGCGCAGCGTCGCATCGATGCCGAGCGTCTTGAGGTTTCTGATGAACGCCATGTGATGCGGCTCGAATGACGGCTCGTCGATCAAAAACTCGATCGCGAAGGGCTGGCCGTTCGGCTGCACGCGTTTGCCGTTCTGGATCGTGCAGCCGGCGTCGCCAAGAAGCTGCGCCGCCTTGCGCAGCAGTACGCGGTCTTCGCCCGAACCGTCCGAAATCGGCGGCGTATAGGGCTCGCCGAATACCTCATCGGACAAATGACCGCGAAACCGATCGAGCAGCGCCGTCTCGTCGGCATCGGGTTTGCCTTGCGCCATCATGTCCGAGTTCTGGAACACCGAGACGGTTCGTTTATACATCCCGTACATGATGGTCTTGTCGGTCCACTCGAAGTCGAAGGCATTGTTGAGTGCTTCACGCACGCGGGGATCGGCGAGCTTTTGCCGCCGCGTGTTGATGAACCAGCCTTGCGCGCCCGACGGCGTGTCGTCCGGTATCTCGTCCCGCTTGACCCGTCCGTCCTTCGCGGCGGGAAAATCGTAACGCGTCGCCCAGAAGCGCGAGGTGAACTCCTCGCGGAACAGATAGGACTGCGCCGAAAAGCCCTCGAAGCCGACGTCGCGATCGCGATAATATTCGAACCGCAGCGTGTCGAAATTATTTTGGCCGCGCGCGACCGGAAGGTCCGCGCCCCACCAATCCTTGACGCGCTGATATTCGATGTAGCGGCCCGGTTCGAACCGGCCGACCTGATAAGCGCCCGAGCCGAGCGGAATGTCCAGGGTCGATTGGTCGAATGGCCTGGTTGCATAATAGCTGCGTGAAAAAATCGGCAAACCGGCGACCAGAAGCGGGACATCGCGCGCGCGGTTCGGAGCGAAGCTCACCGTGACGCGCGCATCGTCGTCGGGCTTGGCGCCGGCGAAGTCGCGCAGCGACTGGCTGATCAGAGGATGTCCTTGTTCCTTTAAAATGTTCAGCGAGAAGGCCACGTCCTGCGCCGTGAGCGGCGAGCCGTCGTGGAACTTGGCTTCCGGGCGAATGAAGAATTGATAGGTCAACCCATCCGCCGAGCGGCGTACTTTCTCGGCGGCGAGGCCGTACATCGCATCGGGCTCGTCGCCGGAACGGACCATCAGCGTGGCGAAGGTCAGCTCCATGCCTTGCGCTGCGTCACCCTTGAGGATGAACGTGTTGAGCGAATTGAATGTCAGAAAATTCTGATTGTAGAGGCGGTCGGGTCCGATCTGTGAAAATGTACCGCCCTTCGGTGCGCTCGGATTGACGTAGCGGAAATGCGGAAAGTCCGCCGGATAGGCGAGGTTGCCGAAGGCGGAGAGGCCGTGGGATTCTATCGCCTCGCCGGCACGGGCGCAGGAGGCGCCGGAAACGGCGCGCAATCCCGCAAGCGCGCCGCCCGCGAGCGTTAGGATCCGGCGGCGTGTCGGCGTCATCATCGGTGACCGTCACAGTCTGTTCGCAAGTCCGGCGCTCTCGTCACGTAAACCCGCGTGGTGCCGCGGCGGCGTTCCACGCGTTGCCAGTGAAATGTGGCTACAAATGCCGCTAGAGCGCAATCGTTTCAAACTGAATGGATTGCGGCTCTAGATGTTTGATGGGGCATGGATCTTTTCGGAAAGCCGGTTTCCACTTTTCCGGATCATACCCTAGCCCGCGATCTTCGCGGCTTTCGCGGCGTCCCACCACCAGACCAGCGGGAACGCCGCCGCGCCGTATTTCGGCATCGGATCGGGATGTCCGAAACGGTCCCAGCGGGCCGTGCGCACTTTGCCGTAGGTCCATTGCGGCACGACGTAGAAGTTCCACAACAGGATGCGGTCGAGCGCCCGCGCGGCGGCTTCGAGATCGGCGCGGTTCTTGGCGAAAATGATTTGCTCGATCATGGCATCGATCGCCGGGTTCTTGATGCCGATTAGATTGTCGGAGCCGGGCTCGTCCGCCGCCTGCGATCCCCAGTAGCCGCGCTGCTCGTTACCCGGCGTGAGCGATTGCGTCCAGCCGTAGGTGATGATGTCGAAATCCCAGCTGCGCAGGCGATTTTCAAACTGCGGCACGTCGACGGTGCGCACCGTCACATTCATGCCGAGGCGTTCGAGCGAGGGCTTGTAGAACAAAAAGACGCGCTCGAAATTCGGATCTTCGGCGAGAAATTCGACCGCGAATTGCTCGCCGGTCTTGACGTTGACCAGTTGCTGATCGCGTATCTCGTAGCCGGCCTCCTTGAGAAGCCGCAGCGCCTCGCGCAGGTTGCTACGCACCTTTTCGGCAGAGCCGTTGACCGGATTGGTGTAGGGCTTCTGGAATAGCTCGGGTGGAACCTTATCCCGCACCGTTTCCAAAAGCTCGAGCTCGCGGCCGGCCGGTAATCCGGTGGCGGCGAGCTCGGTGCCTTCGAAATAGCTGGCGATGCGTTTATATTGCCCGTAAAAGATTTGTTTGTTCATTTCCTCGAAATCGAATGCGTAATTGAAGGCGAGCCGCACGCGTGGATCCTGAAATTTTTCGCGACGTATGTTTAAAACAAAGGCCTGCATTAGGCCGACATTGCGAATCGGGAATTCCTCGAGCAGGACACGCTTGTCGGTCACAGCCGGGAAATCGTAGGCCGTGGCCCAGTTCTTGGCGCTGTTCTCAATTCGCCAATCGACGCTATCGGCCTTGAAAGCTTCGAGCGCGACGGTGGTGTCGCGGAAATATTCGTAGCGCAGCTCGTCGAAATTGTTTTGCCCGACATTGACGTTGAGGCCGCGGCCCCAATAGTCCTTCACGCGCTCATAAACGATATTGCGGCCGGCCGAAAAATCCTTGATGCGGTAAGCGCCACTGCCGAGCGGCGGTTCGAGCGTGGTTTCGCCGATACTGCGCTTTTTGCCGTTGGAGTCCGTCCCCTCCCACCAATGCCGGGGAAGAATGGTCAACTGGCCGACGATCTGCGGCAGCTCGCGGTTGCCGGCAGAGTCGAAGGCGAAGGTGACTTCGCGATCGCCGGTTTGCTCGGCCTTGACGACGTGGCGGTAATAGGCGGATTGCTGCGGGCTGTATTTCTTGAATGCGTCGAACGAAAAGATCACGTCGGCAGGCGTGACCGGCATGCCGTCATGCCACTTGGCTTCCGGGCGCAGCCGGTAAGATACCGAGGAAAAATCTTTGGGAAAACTCACCGCCGCGGCGAGCAGGCCGTAGGCGGCCGAGACTTCATCCAGCGATGAGAGCAGGAGCGTTTCGTAGATCTGACCGATGCCGGCGGCGAGCGACCCTTTGACGCCGGCTATCGCGGTGTTGAAATTGTCGAACGTACCAAGCGCGATCTGCCGTGCCGTTCCGGCTTTCGGCGCTTGAGCGTTGACATACTCGAATTGCTTGAAAGCCTCAGGATATTTAAGGTCACCGTACAACGACAGGCCGTGCCGCCAGTCCTTTTCTTGCTGTTGCGCTCGGGCAACGCCGATCCAATCGATGAATGCGAGCCGTTTGGCGGCAAGCGCGAGCAGGGCGGATTTCAAAACGGATCGGCGATTCACCTGATCCTCCCACAAACGTTTCGATCGTTGTTTATTGCTGCTTATTATTGTGCCTTTTGAAGTGTGACACCAGCATGCAAACTAAGCCGCGACCAAATGCATTTTCCGCGTGACTTGCTTTCGCGCATGTAATGGAACCGTGACGGCCCAACCGCCGAGGCGATTTTATCGCTTTGCGGGAGCGGAGGTGCCGCCGGATTGAGCGGGCGCATTTTCTGCCTTCGGCAGCGGCACCGGATTGGCGGCGAGGCTATCGAGATAGGCAATCACGTCGGCTCGCTGCTTCTCGCTCGACAACCCGGCGAAAGTCATCGCCGTGCCCGGCGCATAGGCGCTGGGCTTGGTCAGCCAGGTATTCAGCGCATCGAAATCCCAGTTGCCGTTCTTGGCTTTCAGGGCTGCCGAATAATTGAAGCCGGCCACCGAAGCGATCTTGCGGCCAACCACGCCGTAAAGGTCCGGCCCGATCTTGGGGCCCTGGCCCTCCTGGAAGTTGTGGCAGGCCTGGCATTGCTTGGCGATGTCGGCGCCGCGCTGGGGCGACGCGCTCGCCAGCGCCTCGGCAATCGGCATCTCGGCCGGCGCCGCGGCGGCCGGCCCGGTTTGGGGCTGCTCCTCTTTGACAGCGATTACGTAGCCGGGTTTTGCCGGCGCCTGTGGGGCGAAGATGGCCCCCGCCGCGATGCGCATGGCGACGAGGACCAGGCAGGTGCCCAGCAAAGCGCCAAGAACCTTATTGAGTTCAAATGAATTCATCGCTGATTAGCTCCGGACCGGCAGCGTCGAGGGGCGCGCACCATTAGCCGGTTTGCCGCGTCCCTGGCAACCCGTATAAGCGCCAATATTGAGGGGTTCCGCACCGCGATGGCCGACGTTCTTGTCCTCATTCCCGCCCGCATGGCCGCGACCCGGCTGCCGGGTAAACCGCTCGCCGAGATCGCGGGCGCGCCGATGATCATGCATGTGCTCAACCGCGCGCGGGAAGCCGAAATCGGCCCGGTTGTCGTCGCCACCGACTCGCGCGAAGTCGCTCTGGCTGTGGAAAAAGCCGGCGGCCGGGCGGTGCTGACCCGCCCGGATCATGCGTCCGGCTCGGACCGCATTTTCGAGGCGCTCGGGCAAGCCGATCCGCGGGGGAGCGCCAAGATCATCGTCAACCTGCAGGGCGATCTGCCGACGCTGGCACCATCCGCCATTGCTGCGGCGCTCACCCCGCTCGACGAGCCGGCGGTGGATATCGCGACCTTGGCGGCCGAGATTAAAGCGCCTGGGGAACGCACCGATCTCAACGTCGTGAAGGTCGTGGGGACCCCCGTGGCGCCCGGCCGGCTGCGGGCGCTCTATTTTACCCGCGCCACCGCGCCGGCCGGCGAGGGGCCGCTCTACCATCATATCGGGCTCTATGCGTATCGGCGGCCCGCGCTCGAACGCTTCGTCAAGTTGCCGCCGTCGCCGCTCGAGTGCCGGGAAAAACTCGAACAGTTGCGCGCGCTCGAAGCCGGGATGCGCATCGATGTCGCCCTGGTCGATACGGTCCCCCTCGGCGTCGACACGCCCGAGGATTTGGAAAAGGCGCGCGCCATGCTAACGGGTCGCTCATGAGCAAGGACGAGAAAACAAGACGCAAGAAAACCAAGCGGCGCAAGGGGCGAATGATCGCCTTCCAAGGCGAACCGGGCGCGAATTCCCACATCGCCTGCAGGCAGGCCTATCCGGACTATCAGCCTCTGCCCTGCGCCACGTTTGAAGATACCTTCGCCGCCGTGCGCGGGGGCCGCGCTGCGCTTGGGATGATTCCGATCGACAATTCGGTCGCCGGCCGGGTGGCCGATATCCATCATCTGATGCCGGCCTCGCAATTGCACATCGTGGCCGAATGGTTTCTGCCGGTGCAGCATCAGCTCGTGGCCCCCAAGCGCGCGACGCTGCGGACCATCAAGACGGTCGAGAGCCATGTTCATGCGCTCGGACAGTGCCGCAAGGTGATCCGCGCCCTTGGCGTCAAGCCGGTCGTGGCCGCCGATACCGCCGGCGCGGCGCGTGAAGTGGCCGAAGCGGGCGACGCCACGCGGGCGGCGCTGGCGACGAAACTCGCGGCCAAAATCTATGGACTTCGTATCCTGAAAAAAGACGTCGCCGATGAAAAGCACAATACCACGCGCTTCGTCGTGCTCGCGCGCGAGCCGAAATGGGCGAGCCGGAAGGAAAAGCGCGTCATCACCACCTTCATGTTTCAGGTGCGCAACATTCCAGCCGCGCTGTACAAGGCGCTCGGCGGCTTCGCCACCAATGGCGTCAACATGACCAAGCTCGAAAGTTACATGGTCGACGGCAGCTTTGCCGCCACGCAATTTTACGCCGACGTTCAGGGCCATCCGAAGCAGCGCGCCCTCGAACTGGCGCTTGAAGAGCTTGAATTCGTTTCGCAGCCGAAAACGCTGAGAATTCTCGGCGTCTATCCGGCGCATCGCTTCCGCGAGACGATAAAGTAGAATTGGCGCCGAACGCCGGAGGCAATTTAGGGCATGATCCGGAAAAGTGGAAACCGCTTTTCTGCAAACACATGCCCCTCGAACCGAGAGCCTTTCGAAGCTTCGATCAGCAGTCAAGGAAACAGAGCCGATGAGCAACGAGGAACAAAAAGTCAGGCGCACGTTGCAATTGCGGTTTACGTTGCCCGTCGCCGATTCGACACAGCTTGTGGCTATGATCAAGGCGGCGACGCCGTTCTATCAGATGTTCGGCAATGCCGAGGTGCGTTTGCTTCAGAATGTCGACGATCCGACCAAGTTCGTCCAAGAAATCGAATACGACGCGCAGGAGGATTGGGAGAACAGCCGCCAGCGCATCGCCAGCGATCCACACATGCAGGCCTATCTGATGACCTGGCGCACGATGTTTCCCGGCGCGCTCGAGATCGACGTTTATCGGGAGGTGTGAACGTTCTCTGCTTTGCTGCAGAAGACGAAGGGGCCTCAAATCGTCTGATTATACGCGCCCACTTCCTTGTGCCGGCGCAGCACCGCATCGACCGCCTTGAACATGTCGCGCATGCGCGCTTCCGACACCGGGCTTTCGACCACGACCACGAGTTCCGGTTTGTTGGAGGACGCGCGTATGAGCCCCCAAGTGCCGTCTGCCACCGTCACGCGAACGCCGTTGACTGTTACCAGATCGCGGATCGGCTGACCGGCGAACCGGCCGCCGTTTTTCGTCTCGCTTTCGAAGTGCCGCACGATCTCGTCGACGATGGCGTATTTGATCTCGTCGGCGCAATGCGGTGACATGGTCGGCGACGACCAGGTCTTCGGCAGCGCGTTCTTTAGGTCCGCCATGCTCTTTCCGGGATTGCGATCGAGCATGTCGCAGACCGCGAACGCGAAGATCAAGCCGTCGTCGTAGCCGCGCCCGAACGGCTTGTTGAAAAAGAAGTGACCCGATTTTTCGAAGCCGGCGATGGCGCCGATCTCGTTGACCCGGCGCTTCATGTAGGAATGCCCGGTCTTCCAATAATCGGTCTTGGCGCCGTTTTTGATCAGCACCGGGTCAGTCATGAACAGTCCGGTCGATTTCACGTCGGCGACGAACAATGCGTTTTTGTGCTGGGACGAGATATCGCGGGCGAGCATGACGCCGACCTTGTCGGCGAAGATTTCCTCGCCTTCGTTGTCGACCACGCCGCAGCGGTCGCCGTCGCCGTCGAAGCCCAGCGCCACGTCGGCTTTGTTCGCCAGCACGGCATCGCGCATGGCGTGTAGCATTTTCATATCTTCGGTGTTCGGATTGTATTTCGGAAAGGTGTGGTCGAGCTCGCAGTCGAGCGGTACCACTTCGCAGCCGATTTTTTCCAAAGCTTGCGGCGCGAACGCACCGGCGGTGCCGTTGCCGCAGGCGCAGACGACCCTCAAACGGCGCTTGAGCTTGGGCCGATTGGTGAGGTCGGCGAGGTAGCGGGCCGGAAAGCCTTCGATGAACCCGTAACCGCCGCCGGTTCTGAGCTTGAATTGGCCGTCGAGCACGATCGACCTGAGCCGCGTCATCTCGTCGGGACCGAAAGTGAGTGGGCGGTTGATGCCCATTTTCACTCCGGTCCAGCCGTTGTCGTTATGGGAAGCCGTGACCATGGCGACGCAAGGCACATCGAGATCGAACTGCGCGAAATAGGCCATCGGGGTGAGAGCTAATCCGATGTCGTAGACTTCGCAGCCGGCGGCGATGAGGCCGTTCGTCAGCGCCATTTTGATCGAGGCCGAATAGGAACGGAAATCGTGGCCGGTGACGATCCGCGGCGCAACGCCAAGCTCGGCAATGAGCGCGCCGAGCCCGAGTCCCAGCGCCTCGACGCCCATCAGATTGATCTCGCTGCCGAACAGCCAGCGCGCGTCGTATTCACGAAAGCCGGTGGCTTTCACCATCGGCTCGGATTCATAGGCGTAAGTGTTGGGTTTGAGCGAGGGCTTCGGCTTGGGAAACATCGCGATACGGGGTCCGATTCGGCTGGCGCGCGCAACAATAGCTTAAACGAGCCCGGACCGAAATGGTTGCTTAACCTCGCCGCCTAGGGGCGACTGCAATGTGGCAGTCACCATCCAGAAAGTCTCGGTCCTGGACGTCACTGCTCCAGAACGAGCTTGCCGTCGGAATATTCAAACCGCCGCAGCCGCGACAGGAAGGACAGACCGAGCAAATTCTCGCTCAGCGCGCCGTCCGGTAGGACGATGGCGGCGACGTCATGCACGACGAGGTCTTCAATTTCGACCATACCGAGTTCGACTGGCGCCGCCCGCACCGTCCCGTTCGCGGTATTGATCCTGGTGACGAAATCGCGTTCCGCCGGGTGGATGCCGAGCATCGTCGCGTCGCGCTCGGTCAGTGCAATCACCGACGCGCCGGTGTCGACCATGAAATCGAGGCGCCGGCCGTCGATCAGGCCTTGCACGTGAAAATGTCCATTGCCGCTGGGCGGAATAACGACCGAGCGGGAATCGCCGGCGCTCGGCTTCGCCGGCGTCATGGCGGGCGCGGCCATGCCGGTCGGCACGCCGCCGCGCCCGGTCATTTGCATGGCGTAGCGCGGGACGATCATGCTGGCGGCGAGCGCGAGTACGGCTACGAAGACAATCGAGCGCATCACTGGTAATCCGGCTGCAAGGGCCATCTGACCAGGTCACAACAAATGACGGCCTAATCCGCTCTTGGCGGCGGCGCAATTTGGCGGCGGACGGTAAGCAATGGGAAAAGGTAATCGATAGATTTGCTCCTATTTCGGCATGGCCGGACTTGTTCCGGCCATCCCGGCCACAATGGCACGCCAGTGCCCACCTAAGCGGGATGCCCGCCATAGGCGGGCCTCGCGGCGCCGTTCCGCGACCGGCTATGCGCCGGGCAGACGGGTTGCTCATCAACTCCTTCTCGGCTTCGCCCGCCGCGTGGCGGGCGCCGCAAGCGGATCGTCAGGCCAGGGATGTTTGGGATAGCGGCCGCGCATTTCGGCGCGCACGGCGGCGTAACTGCCGCGCCAGAATCCGGGCAAATCCCGTGTCGTTTGCACGGGCCGGTGCGCCGGCGACAAGAGTTCGATCGTCAGCGGAACCTTGCCGCCGGCGATTGCGGGATGGCACTTTGATCCAAACAATTCCTGGACGCGGATCGCAATTTTGGGGCCACCTTCGGTGGCGTAGTCGATCGGCACGCGCGAGCCGGTCGGCGCTTCGAAATGGGTCGGCGCCTCGGCATCGAGGCGGCGGCGCTGCGCCCACGGCAGCCGTTCGTGCAAGGCTGCGGCAAATTCATCCGCCGGGAGCTCGCGCAGCGTGGTCTTGCCGGCAAGCGCGGGCGCGAGCCATTCGCCGGCGGTCTCGGCAAGCGCAGCGTCGGAAAGGTCCGGCCAGCTTTCGCGATCGCCGGCGCGCAAGAACATGACGCGGTCGCGCCATTGCGCGAGCGGCTTGGTCCAGGGCAGCCGTTCGATCCCGAGGCTCGCGATTTTTTCGGCGAGGAGTTTTGCGGTCGCCTCGCTCGGCGTAACCGGAATCTGCTGATCGGCAAGCACGAGAGCGCCAAGCCGGCGCGTTTTGCGGCCGCGCAGAGCGCCCGTTGCGGAATCGAATCCGATCTCTTCACGGGCTTCGATATGGCCAGCAAAGTGCGTCTCGATTTCGGCGAGCGTGATCGGCGCGGCGGCAAGGATGCGCGCTTGCGCGGCGCTGCCGGCGAGCTCGGCCACCGCCAAAAACGGTTCGCGTGCAAGCGGGCTCGCCAGATCGACATTGGCGCCGCGGCCATTCGCCAATAAGAACGCGCCCGAGCCGCCGCCGCGGCTTTTGGCGACGCGCTCCGGAAAGGCCAATGCGAGGAGCGCGCCGACATTCTCTTCGCCGCCTTCGCCGGCCGGGGAGGTTGGCGCGCGAAGCGATTGAGGAGTGGGGGTCTCCGCCACGTCCGCCCATCGCTCCGCCATCTTGCGGGCATCGCGGGCGCGTGCGGAACGATCGCGGCGGAAATCGGCGAGGCGCACGCGCATGTCGATATCGCTGCCGCCGAGACCGCGCTCGCCGATCAGCACGGCGATTTCGGCTGCGAGAATGCCCTGCCCGTCACGCGCGGCGTCGATCACCATGCGCGCCAGCCGCGGCGGCAGCGGCAGCCGCCGTAAGCGCCGGCCCTCCTCGGTGATACGGCCGGTGTCGTCGATGGCGTCAAGCTCCATAAGCAGCGTTTTTGCTTCGGCCAGAGCCGGACGCGGTGGCGGATCGAGGAACGCGAGTCTGTCGGGTTCGGCGCCCCAGGCCGCGAGATCGAGCGCGAAAGAGGAAAGATCGGCGGCAAGGATTTCCGGCCGGGCGAATGGCTCAAGCGCCGCGGTTTGCGGTTCATCCCACAGCCGGTAGCACAGGCCCGGCTCGATGCGCCCGGCGCGGCCGCGGCGCTGATCGGCCGCGGCCCGCGACACCCGCACGGTGTCGAGCCGCGTCACGCCAACATCGGGCTCATAGCGCGGCACGCGGGCGAGTCCGCTGTCGACGACGATCCGCACGCCCTGGATGGTGATGGAGGTTTCGGCGATGGAGGTCGCCAGCACGATTTTGCGGCGGCCGGGCGCGGCAGGCTCGATGGCTCGCGCCTGATCTTCACCGCCGAGCGCGCCATAGAGCGCGACGACGTCAGTTGCCGCGTCGATGCGGTTTTCACCGATGGCTTTTTCCAAGAGAGCCTGGGTGCGGCGAATTTCGGCTGCGCCGGGCAAAAACGCCAAGAGCGAGCCGGGATCGGCGCGCATCGCGCGCACAATCGTCTCGGCGACCTGCGGCTCGATCGGGCGCGCGTCGCGCCCGACATAGCGCGTCTCGACCGGGAAAATCCGGCCTTGGCTTTCGATCACCGGCGCATCGCCAAGAACCGCCGCGACGCGCGCGCCGTCGATCGTCGCCGACATGACGAGGAGCTTGAGATCCTCGCGCAAGCCTTGCTGCGCATCCCGCGCGAGCGCGAGCCCAAGGTCGGCGTCGAGCGAGCGCTCGTGGAACTCGTCGAACAGGACCGCGCAAACACCCTCCAGCATGGGATCGTCGATGATGAGCCGGGTAAAAATCCCTTCGGTAACGATCTCGACGCGGGTCTTGCGCGAAATTTTCGAACCGAAGCGCACGCGTAACCCGACCGTTTCGCCGACCTGCTCACCGAGAGTTTGCGCCATGCGCTCGGCGGCGGCCCGCGCGGCAATGCGGCGCGGTTCCAGCACCAGGATCTTTCGACCCCGGAGCCAGCTTTCATCCATCAACGCGAGCGGGACGCGAGTCGTCTTGCCGGCGCCGGGTGGAGCGACGAGGACGGCTGATGTGCGCGTGGCCAAGGTCGCACTCAATTCGTCCAGGCTGGCGTCAATCGGAAGCGGCGTGGCAAAC
>DASPTX010000102.1:0-13246 GCA_035623195.1 Xanthobacteraceae bacterium
GGAGGCGCGCACGCCGCCGCCGCCAACGATCACCGGACGGTCCGCCGCCTGCAGGATTTCCAGTGCGGCGCGCACGCTCGTCTCGTCCGGCTCGGGACGAAAGGCAGGCACGCGGGCGAATTGCGGCTCGCAAAGCGGCTCCATATCCGCTTCCTCGATATCGATTTGCCCTTCGTTGCCGCGAAATTGTAGATGGACCGGCCCGGGACAGCCGGTCACGGCGGCGCGAAACGCCTGGCGCACCATGTCGGGAAACCGCGCAACGTCGTCGACGGTGGCGTTGAATTTCGTCACCGGCTCGAACGCCGGCATATCGTCGATTTCCTGATAGACCTTGCGGAATTTCGTTTTCGGCTCGCGGCCGCCGGTCATGGCGATGATCGGGGAATGCGCGAGCCAGGCATCGCGCAAGCCGGCGGCGAGATTGAGCGCGCCGATCACCTGAGCCATGCAGATGCCGGGCTTGCCCGACGCGCGCGCATAGCCGTCGGCCATATAGGCCGCCGCCTTCTCGCCGTGCACGTGAAGCCGCTTAATGTCGGTGCGGCGCTCCATCTCGGCGAAGGTGGTGCGCAGCACCGCCGGCACGTGAAACACATGCGTGACGCCGTAACCCTTGAGCATGTCGGCGAGGCATTGCGCGCCTGTCATCTTGCGATTGTGTCCGAGCAGCATTCCCCCGCCCTCTTTTTCAAAATTCCTCTCCCGGGCACAGCGCAGGCGGCGCACCGCTATCGCGCCGCGACGCGTCCGGGAATGCAGAATTCTATTTGATGAGGCATGATCTTTTTCGGAAAACCGGTTTCCACTTTCCGGAACATGCCTCAGTCGTTGAACACCGCGACCGCGCGGATCGGCGATCCAGTCCCTTCGCGCCATTTCAGCGGCAAGCCGATGAATTGAAACTCGCCCTGGCCGAGCAAGGATTCCAAATTGCACAAGCTTTCCATATGCGTGATATCGAGTTCGAGGCAGGCTTTGTGCACCAGCGCATTCACCTTGCCTTCCGGCCCCGGTCGCATCGAATCGATGCCGAAATGGACGATGCCCTGCCGTGCGAGCCACTCGGTAGCGGCGACATTAACGCCGGGATTATCGGTGGCATAGGCCGGCGTCGGAAACGTGCGCGCGTGATGGCCGGTGCAGAGCAGCACCGTACCCTTTTTCGGGATCGGCGCGCCCGCTTTCCTCACCGCCGCTTCAAGGTCCGCGGGCGTGATTTCCGCGCGCGGCGCGACGTGACGCAAATCGATGCAGATGCCTTGGACGATGCAGTTTTCCAGCGGATATTTGTCGATCGGCGTGCCGCTCTTGCCGAAGTGGCGCGGCGCGTCGATATGCGTGCCGCCGTGATCGGGCATCGAGAAGAACATCACGCTGTTGCCCTGGATATTGCCGGAATCGGCGAAGGCTTCTTCGTGAGTCTTCCAAATGCCGTGGATGATCGGCGGCTGGCCCGGATAGGACGGGGTGCGATGATAAAGCTCGCGGCTCAAATCGACGATACGCATGCGTCACGCTACTGCGGCTTGAAGTTCACGATTCCGGTTTGAAATTCATCGCCACGCCGTTGATGCAATAGCGCAGATGGGTCGGCGGCGGGCCGTCTTCGAAAACATGGCCGAGATGGCTGCCGCAGCGGCTGCAATGCACTTCGGTGCGCACCATGCCAAAGCTTCGATCGGTTGTGGTTTCGACCGCGCCGGGCTCGGGGTCGTTGAAGCTCGGCCAGCCCGTGCCACTTTCGAATTTCGTCTTCGAGACGAACAGCTTTTGCCCGCAGGCGGCGCAAGTGAACGTACCGGCCCGCTTTTCATAATTCAGCGCACAGCTCCCCGGCCGCTCGGTGCCGTGTTCGCGCATGATGTGAAACTGCTCGGGGGTGAGGATTTTGCGCCATTCCGCGTCGGTATGCGCAACGGGATATTGCTTGGTCTCGAGGTTGGTGGTCATGACCGAACGCCTGTTTTCGGGTGGAGGAAGATAGTGACAAACCTAATGTAGGTATGGCAATGCGCAATCCCGTGATAACGCGCCCGAATTATCCCGCGACGGTGGTCGTCGCCACCACGCTCGCGGTCATGTTCGTCGGCGCGATCCTGCCGACGCCGCTTTATCCGCTTTTCCGGCAGGCTTTCGGCTTTTCGGCGGTGACGCTGACGCTCGTCTACGCGGTCTATGTGCTGGGCAACCTCGTCGCGCTGTTGCTGTTCGGCCGCCTTTCGGACCAGATCGGCCGCCGCAACACCGCCCTGCCGGCAATCGGCTGCGGCATTGCCAGCACCATCGTGTTCACCGCGGCCGCCGGGACGGCATGGCTGTTCGCGGCGCGGGCGCTGAGCGGATTTTCGACGGGCTTGGCGGCGGGCGCCGCTACCGCCTGGATCGCCGAGACCTACGTCGATCGTGGCACTGGGGCCGCGGCGCGCATTGCCGCGGCGGCGAATTTCTTCGGTTGCGCCGCCGGTCCCTTGATCGGCGGCGTGTTGGCCCAATTCGCCGCCGCGCCGTTGCAGTTGCCGTTTTTGGTCTACCTGGCGCTGCTCTGCATCGTGGCCGCAACCACGGCCTTTGCGCCCGAGACGGTGATCAAGCGCAAACCATTGAACGAAGTGTCGCTAAAGCCGCGTCTCGGCGTTCCGCAACCAATCCGGCTGCAATTCGTTTCGCCCGCCGTCACCGGCTTTGCCACTTTCGCGCTGATCGGCTTCTACTCCGCGCTCATTCCAAGCTTGCTCCGCGACAGCCTGCAGCAAACGTCGCCGGCCGTCGCGGGCGCCGTCGTCTTCGGACTATTTGTGGCTGCCGCGATCACGATCCTGACGAGCGGACGGCTTGCGAGCCAGCGCGCCACTTTGACGGCGCTCACGCTATTGCCGCCAAGCCTATGGTTGCTGGTGCTCGCCGAAGCCGCCCAATCGCTGCCGCTCGTGCTGCTTTCGGCCGCGGCCGGCGGGATCGCCGGCGGCCTCGGCTATCGCGGCAGCCTCGAAGTGATCAACCGCATCGCGCCCGCCGACCGGCGCAGCGAAGTGGTTTCGAGCTACCTCGTCGCAGTCTTTGCCGGCAATTCGGTGCCGGTCATCGGCATTGGACTGGTCGCGGCCGCAACGAGCGCGATCGTCGCGCATGTCACCTTCGCCGCCGTGATCACCGTGCTTGCGGGCATAGCAATACTGACCGGGATCAAATTCGCGCCCAAAAGTTGAGCTTGCGGCCCGAGATCCCGGATCGGGCTTCGCGCGAGCCGTGATGACGCTCGCAGCGTCACTTGATCGCCAGCGGATTGGTCGGCGAGCCGACCGCGCCGGTGATCGGGATCGCCGGCGCGACGAACATGAATTCGTAAACGCCGTCGGCGGCGCAATCCTCGGCGAGATCCTTGACGTAGAAAATCTCGCCCATCGTCATGCCCATGATCGGGATTGTGATCCAGTGCCACGGCTGATTGATGCCGCCCTCGGTATTGTTCGGCCGCACCTCGCAGCCCCAGGTGTCGCTGGCGAGCGCCGCGAGCTCGGTGCGCGCGACGAATTCCAGCGTCTCGAAGGCGAAGCCCGGCGCGTCGCCGCCCGGATAGCCGTCCCAGCTGCCGGCCTTGAGGCAGCGCTCCATCTGCCCGGTGCGCACGACGATGTAATCGCCGCGCTTGAATTCGACTTTTTGCTTCTTCGCCGTCAGTTCGAGATCGGCGCAGGTGATGCCGTAGCCGTCCTCGAGGCAGTCCTTGCCGAGCGCGCGGGCGACGTCGAGGAACACGCCGCGGCCGACCATCTTGTTCTTGGTTTTTTCGATGCCGCATTTCTGCGCGCCGAACGACGAGACTTCGCGGCAGTCGTAGCCGTTCCACATAAAGTTCTCATAGAAGACGTGGCCCAGCCCGTCCCATTGCGTGCCGCATTGCAATGGGATCACCACCATATCGTCGGCGGCGCGGATGCCGCGCTTGTCGAGCACGCCGGCATAGGCATCCGTTCCGGTGCGCAGCATCGTATGCAGCGGATTGATCCGGCCCAGCGCCGGATAATTGGTCTTGCCACCCTGCGGGCCGTTATTGTCGAAATTGAGCGCGAGCGAAATCACCTTGCCCTTCTTGACCAGGCGGGCCGCGGCGACGATGTCTTCAGCTTGCGTGTAATTGAGCGTGCCGATCTCGTCGTCGGAACCCCACTTGCCCCAATTCTTGTACTTCTCCGCGGCTTGGCGGAGGTCGTCTCGCGTTACTTTGCGCCCGGCCATTGGCTTTCCTTGCTCCCCATTCTCTTGGTGCTGGATGAAAACGATTTGTCGCATATGCTCGTGCGGATGGCGCGGCGATGATAGCATTGCCGCCGCTTAAGGGAGGAGCATGTAATGCGGACAACGGCCGTTCGTCTATTCGCGTTTTGTGCAAGCCTCATCATCGGCGGAGTTCTGGCCGCGCCGAGCCAAGCCGCGGACAGCTATCCGGATCGCAAAGTGCGCATGATCGTGCCCTTCGCGGCCGGCGGCCCCACCGACGTGATCGGGCGTTTGGTGGCGGAGCGATTGTCGGACGCTTGGGGTCAGCAGCTTTACGTAGAGGACATGCCCGGCGCTGGCGGCAATCTCGGCGTGGAAACCGCCGCGCGCGCCGCGCCCGACGGCTATACCATCCTCGTAGTCTCGACCGGGTTCATCATCAATCCGAGCATGTACAGCAAGATCGGCTACGACCCGATCAAGGACTTCGCGCCGATCTCGCTGGTTGCGGCCTCGCCCAATGTCGTCACCGTCAATCCCGCCGTGCCGGCGAAGAACCTGAAAGAGCTGATCGGCCTCATCAAGGCCAATCCCGGCACGTACAGTTTCGCGCAGCCCGCGACCGGCTCGACGCCGCATCTTGCCGGCGAATTGTTCAAGCAAACCTATAATCTCGATCTCGTGACGGTGCCGTTCAACGGCGCGCCGCTTGCGATCAATTCCACGCTCGGCAATCACACCCCGATCGCGTTTACCGCTTTGCCCCCGGCGATCGGCAATATCAAGGACGGCAGCCTCAGAGGCATCGCCATCCTCGCCAAAGCGCGCGTGGCGGCGCTGCCCGATCTCCCGACCAGCGGCGAGGAAGGCGTCGCCGACCTCGAAAGCGACACGCTCACCGGAATCCTGGCGCCGGCCGGGACACCGAAAACGATTATCGACAAATGGAACGCCGCCATCGTGACGATGGCCGCCGATCCCGAAATCAAGAAAAAGCTCGACGCGCTCGGCTTCATTCCGGTCGCGAGCAGCCCCGAGCAGTTCGAAGACCGCATCAAGTCCGAAGCGGCGCGATGGGACAAAGTCATCAAGGCGGCGGGAATCCGCGTGGATTGAAATTCCTTTCGGCACCTTTCCGGAAAGCATGAGAATGCGCATCGTCGATATTCGCGAGACTGCGATCCCGCTGAATTCCTCGCTCGCCAATTCGAGCATCGACTTCTCCGAGATGACGACGTCGGTGGTCGCCGTCATCACCGACGTTAAACGCGACGGCGAGACGGTGTGTGGCTTCGCCTTCAACTCGACCGGGCGCTATGCCTGCGGCGCGCAGATGCGCGCCCGGTTCATCCCGCGCATCCTCAAAGCAGAGCCGCGCGCACTCCTCAACAAGGCCGGCGACAATTTCGCGCCAGAAAAAATCCTCGCAGCGATGATGCAGAACGAGAAATCGGGCGGCCATAGCGAGCGCTCAATCGGGATCGGCACGATCGAAGTCGCGATATGGGATGCGGTTGCCAAGATCGCCGGCAAGCCGCTGCACCGCTTGCTGGCCGAGCACTATAACGACGGCAAAGTCGCGGACAAGGTGTTCTGCTATGTCGGCGGCGGCTGGTACGCGCCGGGCAAGACCACGAGGAATCTGCAAGACGAGATGCGAGCGCATCTCGACGCCGGCTACACGATGGTGAAGATGAAAGTCGGCGGCATGCCGCTCGCCGACGATCTTTCTCGCGTCGAGGCGGTCAAATCGATTCTGCCGCGCGGCGGCAAACTCGCCGTCGACGCCAATTCGAAATTCGGCCGCGCCGACGCGCTCGCTTATGCGCGCGGGCTTGGGCCGTTCGCCCTGCGCTGGTTCGAAGAGCCGTGCGATCCGCTGGACTTCGCGCTTCTTGCCGAGATCGCGAGCGTCTACGACGCGCCGCTATCGACCGGCGAGAACCTCTTTTCCACCCAGGATGTCGAAAATCTTGTGCGGTTCGGCGGACTGAAGCCGCAGCGCAACGACGTCATTCAGGTCGACCCACCGCAAGCCTACGGCATCGTGCAATATGCGCGCACGCTCGCCGTGTTGGCGCGGCATCAATGGCCGCGCAGCCTGATGTTTCCGCACGGCGGCAACCAGATGTCGCTCGCGATCGCCGCAGGCTTCGGGCTCGGCGGCGCGGAATCCTATCCCGGCGTATTCGGCGATTTCGGCGGTTTCGCCGACGACGCGCGGCTGGAAGACGGCTTTCTGACGCTGTCCGACCGCCCCGGCATCGGCTTCGAAGGCCAGTCGCGGCTCTATCGCATCATGCGCGAACTTGCCGCCTAGAGCGCAACGCCGCCCTCACCTACTCGACCTTCAATCCCTTGTCGCGGATGACCGTGCGCCAGCGCGTAATCTCTTCGCGCAGATAAGCCTCAAACTCCTGCGGCGAACTTGGCGCCGGCGTGATGCCGGTGTCGCGTAGCCGCGCGCGCAAATCGGGTTGCTCGAGTGCGGCCACCATTGCGGCATTGAATTTCGCGATCGCCGGCGCGGGCGTACCGGCCGGCGCCAATATGCCGGCCCAGTTGTCGCCGACCACGCCGGCAAATCCTTGTTCGGCGAAAGTCGGAACGGTCGGAAGAATATCGGAACGCTCCTTCGACGTCGTCGCCAGCGCCTTGAACTTGCCGGCGCGCACTTGCCCGAGCACCGTTGGGATATCGCCGACCAGCCCGTCGAGCCGCCCGCCCACCGCATCGGTGATGGCCTGCGCGGCGCCGCGATAGGGCACCTCCTGCAATTGGATGCCGGCGACGGATTCGAACAACTGCAGGCCGAGATCGGACATCGCGCCGCGGCCGGTAACGCCGATGGTGATCGCTCCCGGTTTTTCGCGGGCGAGCGCGGCGAACTCGCGCGCCGAATTGACCTTCATGTCCGTATTCACCACCAGCACGGGCGAATTGATCGCGGCCTTGCCGACGGCTTCGAAATCCTTGATCGGATCGTAATTCAGATCCTGCCGATAAGCGGGACCGATGGCGGCGGCGCCGGCTGTGGTGAAAAACAGCGTATAGCCGTCGGGATCGGATTGCGCGACATATTGCGCGGCGACGGCGCCGTTGGCGCCCGGCTTGTTCTCGACCGCGACGGCCTCGCCGAGCGTGCTCTGCATCTTGTCCGCGATCAGTCGTGCGGTGCGGTCGGCGGTGCCGCCGGCGGTAAACGCAACGATTAGCCGCACCGGACGGCTCGGATAATCCTCGGCTTGAGCGAGGGTGCCAGCAAAGGCGCCGGCAAGAACGCCAAGCGCCGAAACGAGCGCGCGCAACGCCATCGATCTCGTCGTCGGTAATCTACGAAATTGCATGGTCGGCGCGAGCTCCCCGCCTCCCCTGAAAGGGGAGAGGGTGGAGTCATAGGCAATCGTCCCGCCGTTTGCGATGGGGAAGTTAGGGCATGATACGGAAAAGTGGAAACCGGTTTTCCAAAAAGATCATCCCCGTCAAAAAAGCTAGAGCGGCAATCGATTCAATTTGAAGCGATTGCCGCTCTAGCCCGACAGCCGTTCGACGGCCGCGCCGCAGCGTCCCAGCTTGTCTTCCAGGCGCTCGAAGCCGCGGTCGAGGTGATAGACGCGATTGACGATGGTCTCGCCCTCGGCGGCGAGCGCCGCGATGACGAGCGAAACCGAGGCGCGCAAGTCGGTCGCCATGACCGGTGCGCCTTTGAGCTGCGGAACGCCTTCGATGGTGGCCCGTTCGCCGTCAAGCTGGATCCGCGCGCCGAGCCGCGTCAGTTCGCCGACATGCATGAAGCGGTTTTCGAAAATCGTCTCGGTAATGTGCGAGGTGCCGCTCGCGCGTGTCATCAGCGCCATGAGCTGCGCCTGCAGGTCGGTCGGGAATTCTGGAAACGGCGCGGTCGTGACATCGACCGGCGCGAGGCCCGCGCCGTTGCGGACGATGCGAATGCCTTGGTTCGTCGGCATGACGGTGACGCCGGCGCGCACCAGTACGTCGAGCGCCGCTTGCAAAAGTTCCGGCCGTCCGTTCTGCAGCAAGACGTCGCCGCCCGTCATCGCGGCGGCCATGGCATAGGTGCCGGTCTCGATCCGGTCGGGCAGCACCGCATGCCGGGCGCCTTTTAATCCCGCGACGCCTTCGACGATGATTTGTCGCGTTCCCGCTCCGGAAATGCGCGCGCCCATCTTGTTGAGGCAATCGGCGACGTCGGCGATTTCAGGCTCGCGCGCCGCGTTCTCGATGACGGTCGTCCCCTTGGCAAGCGACGCCGCCATCACCGCGGTATGCGTGCCGCCGACGGTGACCTTGGGAAAGACAATCTCCGCGCCCTTGAGTCCTTTTGGCGCGCGCGCCACCACATAGCCGCCCTCAATGTCGATTTTTGCGCCGAGCCGCTCCACCGCCATGATGTGAAGATCGACCGGCCGCGTGCCGATCGCGCAACCGCCCGGCATGGAGATCCGCGCGTTCCCCATGCGCGCGACCAGCGGCGCCAGCACCCAGAAGCTCGCGCGCATTTTGGAAACAAGTTCGTAGGGCGCGGTCGTGTCGACGATGCGCGCCGCCGAAATATGCAGCGTTTGGCCGTGATCGGCGGTCTCGCCCGAGCGTTTGCCGCTCACCATGATATCGACGCCGTGGTTGCCGAGGATGCGTTCGAGCTGCGCAACGTCGGCAAGGCGCGGCACGTTGTCGAGGATCAAGGTTTGCTCGGTGAGAAGGCTCGCGATCATCAGGGGCAGCGCCGCGTTTTTCGCCCCCGAGATCGGAATGGTGCCGTTAAGCCTGTGGCCGCCGATAATGCGAATCCGATCCATGAGTTAATACCTGCGCAATCCCTGCACTTAATCGCTCCGTTACACTTAAGCCCTGCGCTCCGGCCCACTGCGATGAACGGACCGAGCAGCCTCACAAAATTCGCGCCTGCAGCGGCGCTAAACTTTATGCACAACCGGCATGGCGGCGCAAAGCGGAATCCAAAACAGCGTCAATGCTCACTGGTCGCCCCGATTGCGGCGGAAGTCGGGAGCGGAGTCTGGCGTTTGCACGGCTTTCTCGACCGCGGCCCCGGCCGGCCCGCCCGGACCCGCCGCGGCGCGATCCCTGGCCTGTTGCTTGCGCCGCTTGAGGTTTTCGCGCAGCGCCGCGGACAGGCGCTGCCTGCGCGCCGCCTTCTTGTCCGCTTTGCCGCGTTTGATCATGCCGGATTGCCTGCCGGGATGCTCAAAGCACGCGCGCGATCGCGCCGCAACGCCCTCGCCCCAACACCCGCTGCGCTAGCCGGGTCGCCTCGCTTGTCGCCGGCCGGGACGGTTGCGCCGGGATGGCCGCTATGGCAAGGATCGCCACGCCAACTGATATTATGATCGCGTGCTTCCCATGCTCGTTGAGGGCTAACATCCGTTGCACGCCGGCGCTGCCGTAGCTCAGTGGTAGAGCACTCCCTTGGTAAGGGAGAGGTCGAAAGTTCAATCCTTTCCGGCAGCACCACGTACCCTGCAATTGTCAATTGGTACGAAGCCCGGAAACGTATTTTGCTACAATTTAGGGACGTATTGCAGCGTAGCAGTCAATGCGAGGAGACTACGAAATGAAGCATTTCCTCTTGGAGGGACAGCATCTTGTTCCATTCGAAGAACGCGCTCCCGAGCTGGTAGCCGCGCATCGCAAATTCTTGCAGCAAGGTTACGATGATGGTCGCTTCCTGGTGTCCGGTCCCTCAATCCCGCCCACAGGAGGAATCCTGATAGCTCGAGCGGAATCGCTCGATGAGCTACGTGAGTTTTTAGCCGAGGAGCCGTATTGCAAAGCGAAAGTGATGCGCTTTAGCAAAATCACCGAATTCAAACCAGTACAGCACCAGCCGATTCTGAAGGACTGGTTTGGAGTGCAATGAAGTGAACGGTCCGCTTCGGGCCGCACGCAGTCATTGCCCAGACAATCAATCGATGTCCGTTTTACCGTCGAAAAGCAGATCAAAAGCAGACGTTCATTGGATTCGAATTAATGTCCGCTTCGATTCTCGACGACGTGCGGTTTCCGAACGGTCAATTCCTCGACCTTCAGGTTGGCGAACCGTGCTCTCTCGATCGCGATGCCAATCGCAACGCGGCTGATGGCGAGCGCGCCGACCGCGAGAGCACCGACCGCCGCGGCGACGGGCAAACCCCGCATTTGTGTGCCGATATCCCCTTAAAGTATCTCACCTTTAACTTCACATCGGTGAGGGAGAGGGTCAAAAGTTCAATCCTTTCAGTCACCAGAAACGCCGTTCGGATTTGCGGCTTGTCGAGCGCCTGGACGTGTCTACGCGGCCGCCATGGCATCGGCCTTGTTCAATAAGGCCTCGGCCATTCGAATACTGGCAATGTCGATGAGCCTGCCGTCGAGGGACACCGCGCCTTTTCCTTCCTTCGCGGCCTGATCCATTGCCTCCAATATCCGCCGCGCCTTCGTGACTTCTGCTTTCGATGGCGTGAAGGCCTGATTGGCCAGCTCAATTTGCGATGGGTGAATTGCCCATTTACCTTCATAGCCAAGAACGGCCGCGCGTTTTGCAGCGGCGAGATACCCGTCGGCATCCGAAAAGTCGCCGAACGGGCCATCGATCGGCCGCAAGCCATACGCCCGGCAAGCGATCAGCATTCGCGTTTGGGCCGCATGCCACTGGTCGGCCCAGAAGTAGTTTCGCCCTCCCTCGAAATCCTTGTCGGCCAAAACACCGTAGTCGGGATTGACGCCGCCGATAACGGTGGTGCGTGCCCGCGTCGAGGCCGCATAGTCGGCCACTCCAAACGACATCGCCTCAAGCCGCCGGCTCGATCGGGCGATGGCCTCCACATTGGCCATGCCCAGTGCCGTCTCGATCAGCACCTCAAATCCAATGCGTTTTGAGCGCCCTTTGGCGGTCTCGATCTGGGTCACCAGCATATCGAGCGCATAGACGTCGGCGGGCACGCCCACTTTTGGAATGAGTATCATGTCGAGGCGCGGACAAGTTTCGACGACGTCAACGACGTCACGGTACATATAGTGCGTATCGAGACCGTTGATGCGCACCATCATAGTCTTCGTCCCCCATTCAACCTCGTTGAGCGCCGCAACGACGTTGCGGCGCGCTTGTTCCTTGTCGCCGGGAGCTACGGCATCCTCGAGGTCGAGGAAAATAACATCGGCTTTGGATTTTGCCGATTTCTCGAAAAGCGAAGGGTTCGATCCGGGGACAGCCAATTCCGAGCGATGCAGCCGCGGCCGCGCTTGCTCAACGAGGGTAAAACTCATGATAACTCCTCCATGGATTTAGCCGGTGATGCCAAGACCGGCGGCGATGCAGTTGATCGACAGCAAGAGGGCCGACTTCAATTCCTCCCTCGCCTGCTCGTTTTGCGCAGTGCGGAAGCGACGCAGCAGTTCGACCTGCTCCCGATTAACCTGATTGATGATGGGTAATCGGCTATTGAGCCGCTCACGATATTCCCGGAAACGCTGCGCAATGTCGTCGCCGCCGGTGATGCGCAGAATCGAGTCGCGGGTCAGCATGTATTCGCTTTCGATCATCGAGAAGATCACCCCGCGTAGCGCCTTATCGGCGACAAGGCCAGCGTACTGAGACGCTATGGAAAGATCGACGAGGGCGAGGGTCTTCTCCACTTCGTCGATGATGAGCCGGAACAGCCGCGATTCCACGAACATGCGGCCTAACAACTCCCTTCCGCGCTCACCGCGAACCTCGAGGAAGCTCGCTAGACCGCTGCCCACGCCATACCACCCGGTAATCGTGTGGCGGTTCTGTGCCCAGGCAAACACCCACGGGATGGCGCGCAGATCGGCCAAGCTTTGTCCGCCAAACCGGCTGGCCGGACGAGACCCGATATTTAGGAGTGAGATTTCCGCCAGCGGGCTTGCCGCTTGAAAGTAGGTAACGAGATCCGGATCGCTCGCCAGGCGGTGGTAGACGGCGTGGGCGGCGCCCGATATCGCTTCGATGGCATCGTCGAATTCGGCTTTCGGAATGAGTTCTTCTTCACGCTCGGATTTCAATGCATGCTCAAACACGCTGCTGGCCAGGAGTTCGATCTGGTAGGCGGCGGTGCCGCGGTTGGCGTATTTGAATGAGACCACTTCGCCCTGTTCGGTAACGCGGAAACGGCCCCGAATCGATCCCGCGGGCTGCGCGGCAATGGCGCGGCCGGTTGGCGCGCCCCCTCGGCTGACCGAACCGCCCCGGCCGTGGAAGAAAGCGATTGCAATCCCTGATTCCGCACCGAGCCGGGTCAATTTCGACTGCGCCTTGGCGAGTTCCCAGTTCGACGTTACGAACCCTCCGTCCTTATTGGAATCGGAATAACCGATCATGACTTCCTGAACACCGCCCTGCCAGCGCGCGCTGCGCCTTACCAGCGGGATTCCCAGGAGCGAGCGCATGATCGCGGGCGCGGCGCGAAGGTCTGCAATGGTCTCGAACAACGGCACGATCGGGACGGGACAGATCTCGACGCCGGCGGCGTCGAGGAAGAGCCCCGCCTCCTTGGCCAGCACGTAGGCGCCCAGAATGTCCGACACGTGACGCGTCATACTGAGGATGAAACTACCGAAGGCCTCACGATCGAGCTGGAGACGCATCTCGCTAATGAGCCTGAACATCGCCAGCGTATCTACGGCTTCGGCAGGCATGCCGGCGAGCGCGCGATCGCCTCGGCGCGTGCGGGCGAGCTCGGCGAGCAACCAAGCTTGCCATTCCTCAGATCTGGGTTCCGGCGGTTCACCGCCGTCTTGAGCCGTTGCGCGCCACAACGCCTCAAGAGCTTGCGTCGTACGCGTCGTATTCTCTCGTAAGTCGAGACGTGCGGTGCCGAACCGGAAGGTCTCGACCGCCCAGCGCACCGGCCGCACAAGGTTGATGGCAAGCGAAGAGCAGTTCGAATCGAGGAGTGCCTTCTCCAATATGCGCAGCTCGACGATTAACTCGTCGGCGTTGGTGTAATGCGGCCGCGCATTTCCCCCACCCTCAATCGACGCGGCC
>DASPTX010000103.1:0-21922 GCA_035623195.1 Xanthobacteraceae bacterium
ACACTTTCTCATAGAGGCAGTTGTGAAAATAAAGATGCACGAGATGCTTGAACTCGCTTTTGGCGGCGGAGAACAATTCCTCGGTCGCCTTGACGTGCCAATCCATGGAGCCGCCGACATCGAGGAACAACAGCACCTTGATGGTGTTGTGCCGTTCCGGCCGCATCAATATATCGAGATAGCCCTTGTGCGCGGTGCCCTTGATCGTGCCGTCGAGATCGAGCTCTTCCAGCGCGCCGGTGCGGGCGAACTTGCGTAAGCGGCGCAGCGCGATCTTGATGTTGCGCGTGCCGAGCTCCACGTCGCCGGCGAGATCCTTGAATTCGCGCTTGTCCCACACCTTCACCGCGCGGAAATTGCGATTGCCGTCCTGACCGATGCGCACGCCTTCCGGATTGTAGCCGTAAGCCCCGAACGGAGAGGTGCCGGCGGTGCCGATCCACTTCTTGCCGCCCTGATGGCGACCCTTCTGTTCGGCGAGACGCTGACGCAAGGTCTCTAGCAGCTTTTCAAGGCCGCCGAGCGCTTCGATCTGCTTCTTCTCCTCCTCGGTCAGGTATTTCTCAGTGAGCTTCTTAAGCCACGCGACCGGTATCTCCGCCGCGAGCGCCTGTTCAACGAGATCGAGGCCCTTGAAGACGTGACCGAACACGCGATCGAATTTGTCGAGGTTACGCTCGTCCTTCACCAAGGCCGCGCGCGACAGGTAGTAGAAATCCTCTATTCGCCGGCCGGCAAGATCGCGCTCCATCGCCTCCATGAGGGTGAGATATTCGCGCAGCGTCACCGGCAGGCCGGCCAGCTTCAGCTCGTGGAAGAAGGTTGCAAACATGGCGGCATTCTACGCGCGGCTCGTCGGACGCCGCCACCCGCCCAGTCTGGGGCTAAAAAGATATATCTTGCGTTATGACTTTATATGATCTATCTAAAGATATATCTCAGTGAACGAAGGAGGCATCTGAGATGCGTGGACAATGCGGATCTTACGAGGGTCGGTGGGCGGCTGGACGGCGCCGGCGCGGCCATTTCGGCGGCTTCGGCTTCGGCGGACGCCACGGTGGCATGAATCCCGATGACATGCGCGCCGGACGAATGCTGGCGCAGGGCGACCTCCGGCTGGTGGCGCTCGCGCTGATCGCGCAGGCGCCACGCCATGGTTATGAAATCATCAAGCTGGTCGAGGAGAAAACGGCGGATTGGTACAGCCCGAGTCCCGGCATCGTCTACCCGACGCTGACCTTTCTCGAAGAAGCAGGCTATGTGACGGCCTCAACCGAAGGCTCGAAAAAGCTCTACACCATCACGGCGGAAGGACGCGCGTATCTCGAAGCCAATCGGGACCTTGCCGATGCAGTCCTCGATCGGCTGACCGCGCTCGGCGAACGCGTGAATCGCTGGCGCCGGGCAGCGCGCGGCGAACGCGAGGACCGCCCGACGCTGCCGCCGCTCGTCGAAGCCGCCTTCCATCACTTGCGCGAAGCCGTCGCCAAGCGGCTGGAAGGCGATGCGGAAGCGGAAGCGCATCTGGTCGAAATCCTGGCCCGCGCCGCCGGCGACTTGCAGCGGCGGAATTGATGGCAATGCCCTCAACGGGCCGCGGCAATATCGGGCGTGCGGACGTGTTCGGGACGAATGCCCATGCCGAGAAGCCGCGCCGGTACGCGCCGCAAAATCGGAAACCTCCCCGTGAGCCTGAATAAAAGCGGCGGCTTCGGCCGCTGCCGGCTTGCCAGCACGCGGCTGATAAGCTGATTCTGAATAGTCAGCTGCAGCCGTTGCGTGAAGCGGACGGGAAATGTGCGCCGCCGCTCGATGGCGCGGAGATCGTCGTCGCTTAGAGTACCGGCTTTGAGCGGCCCGGCAAGTTGATTGGCGGCGGCGACGGCGTCTTGAATCGCGAGGTTGATGCCGACCCCTCCGATCGGCGACATGGCGTGAGCGGCGTCGCCAATGCAGAGAAAGCCCGGCCGCCACCATTTTTTCAGCCGATCGACGACGACGCTCAAAAGCTTGACGTCGTCCAAGCTTTTCAATTCGCCTAGCCGATCGGCGAGGAACGGCGACATGTCGACGATTGCGCCGCGAAATGCATCGAGGCCCCTCGCCTGCACCGCCTCAATGCCGCCCTTCGCAATGACATAGGCGCATTGCCAATAATCGCCGCGATCGAGCATGACCAGCATTTTGCCGGCTCCGACATGGCCGAAGGCATCTGACGGATCGCTGCCACGCCGCGTGAGGCGGAACCACAGCACATCCATCGGCGCCCCATAGTCTTCGCTCACGAGACCGGCCCTGGCGCGGGTGATCGAATGCCGGCCGTCGGCGCCGACGACGAGATCGGCATGAATCGCCAACTCTGCGTCCGGGGTCTTCGCTCGCACGCCGACGATCCGGCCGCCCCCCACGATCAGGTCGGTCGCCTCCGCGCACATGCGCAAGTCGAACGTCTTGTAGCGGCGGCCGTGTTCGGCAAGAAAATTGAGGAAATCCCATTGCGGCATCATTGCGATGTATTTGCAATGCGCGGGCAGATGGGTGAGATCGGCCAGAGCAAGCCGCTCGTTGCCAATCTGCGCGCTCAACTTCTCGATTTTGCGATGAGGCAATTTGAGCAATTCATCGAGCAGACCGAGTTCATAGATCACTTCCAGCGTCGAAGGATGCACCGTGTCGCCGCGAAAATCGCGCAAGAAATCGGGATGCTTTTCGAGAATGACGACAGCCACCCCCGCCCGGGCGAGAAGAAAGCCCAGCATCATTCCGGCCGGCCCCCCGCCCGCGATGCAACATTGTGTGCGAAGCGGCGTGGCGCTCATGCTCGGTCCTCGCAGCTTATTAGATTGCGACAGCGAGACCTGGCGGCAAGGTCTGCGAGGGTACAATCTATCCGCACGCCATTCGCCAACCGCACGCCATTTGGCGGGCCAAGGCCGGCCGACGCCGCCCGATCATACACTCATCTCACATTTCCGCCGCAACCGGAGTGCTAAAAGGACTATCGCTCCTCCCCGCCCGGCATCATGCGCATTCCAATAATCCTGGCTTTGTTCTTCGCCCTGACCCCATTCGATGCGGCTCTCGCACAGCTCGCGGGAACCGGGGATTTCCACATCGTCTGGGAGGTGAAGAACCGGTTTCGCCTGTTCCGCAACGAGACGGATTTTCTGCGCATGGCCGCGGCAAGCCGAGGCGATGGCGTGCTTGCGGCCGAACGGCGCCTCGAGCACGATACAGACGGCCTGGGCTGGGCCAAGGATATCGTCGGCGATCTCTGTCTCGACAATTCGGGAAACCTGCTCGAGACATGCGAGCGCGACGGCGAGCGCGAGAACTATCTTTCGCCGCGCGATCACCCGATCGGGGCGACGATTTCCGGGGCGGTCCCGGAGGGCCAGGATTGCCTATGGAGCTTTAACGACGGCGAGGGCGCGCCGCGGCAGATCGGCGCCCCGTGCGATCAGGAAGTCAAATTGCGCGTCCGCTCCGGCCGCACCACGATCGCGAGCGTCGACATTCCGCTCGGCGACGGCACAGCCCAACGGGTGACAACCGAGATCGCGGTGCGCGACATTCTTGTCGCAGGCCTTGGCGATTCCATCGCGGCGGGCGAAGGTAATCCCGACCGGGCGGTCAAGCTCGAAGGCGGATTTTGCTTCAAGCGGTTTTTGGCGGGCGGCGGCAGCCAATATTATCGGCCGAGCCGCGCCGGTTACGATGACGATCGTTCCTGCGAAAACGGCCCATCGAGTCCCGCTGCCAGCAGGGACTGGGCGCGGCACGGGGCGCGCTGGATGAATCCCGCCTGCCACCGTTCGCTGTACAGCTATCAGGTGCGCACCACGCTCGCTCTCGCCATCGAGCAGGCGCATGTCGCAGTCACGCTTTTGCCGCTTGCTTGCACCGGAGCCACAATAGGCGCCGGCTTGTTCGACGGCCAGCGCGCCGACGACTGTCCCTGGGTCGTGGGGATCGATAGTTGCTCTGGAACCGCGCCGGCCCAATTTGGCGAGTTGCGCGATCTTATGACCGCACTGCACCGCCAGCAGCCTAACCGCAACCTCGATATGGCGTTGCTGACGGTCGGAGCCAATGACGTGAATTTTGCCGGGCTCGTCGCCAACGTCATTGTCGATGCAACGACGGAACGCCTGCTGCTGCGCCAAGGCGGCGCCATTGCCGGCGTCGACGATTCGCAACGGGCCCTCGATCAAGAATTGCCGGATGGTTTTGCGCAATTGCGCATCGCGCTGAAGCCCTTCGTCGGCGGCAATCTCGATCGCGTCGTTTTCGTTTCCTACGGCAATCCGGCCTTGCAGGGCGAAAACAAGCCGTGCCCCGGCAGCCGCGACGGCCTAGACGTACACCCGGCCTTCGGCGCCGACAGTCAACGCCTGCGCGCTGCCGCGGAATTCGTCGACACCAAGTTTTTGCCGAAACTAAGATTGTTGGCGACATGCGACGGCAACAAGGTGTGCCGCGATCCGGCGACCGAACGCATGATTTTCGTCGACGGTCACCAGGCGCAATTTGCGCAGCACGGCATGTGCGTGCGCGCGGCGACCGATCCCGAATTCGATCGCAATTGCTTCGCGACGACCGGCGAAAGCTTCCAGACCGATCCGACCGTTGCGCCGGACGATCCCATGGTTTGCAACGAGCCGGCCGGAAACTATCGTCCTTACGCATCGCGCGCACGCTGGATCAGGACGGCGAACGACAGTTACTTCACCGCGATGACCTATCCGGAAGGCATGCCGGCGATTTTAAAACCAAGCGACATCCACGATGCGCTGTGGGGGGTGCTGAGTGCGGTCTATGGCGGCGCAGTCCATCCGACAGCCGAGGGCTACGCGGCGATGGCGGATGCTGCGCTTCCCGCCGTGCGCGCGGTGCTCGGCCTACCGGCGCCCTCCGCTATTCGCGCCGAGCCGCTGCCGCCGCCGAGCGCATCGGCGCCCGCGGCCGCGGCGATACCGCCGAAAACTCCGTAATCAGGAGGGAACGCGTTCCGGCGCGGCCGGCGCGACGCCAAGCTTCTTTTGCAGGCTGCTGGAGGACGTGGTGTACTGAAACACCAATCTCTTTTCCGGATAGATGTAGCGGTGCGCCTTCTGCGCCATCAAGGCCGCTTCGTGAAAGCCGGACAGAATGAGCTTCAGCTTGCCCGGATACCAATTGATATCGCCGATGGCGAAGATGCCGGGCACACTGCTTTCAAAGCTTGCCGTGTCGACCGGAATGAGCTCGTTGTTGCGCAGCTCGATCCCCCAATTCGCGACCGGTCCGACCTTCATGGTTAGACCGAAGAACGGCAACAGCGCATCGCAGGCAATTTCGTAAGTCGAGCCGTCGTTAGTTTTGACGGTGGCCTTGCTGACATGACCGTCGGTTCCGGCAAGCCCGGTAACTTGTCCGAGCACGAAATCGATTTTGCCTTCGCCGACCAGCGCCATCATTTTGTTGACGCTGTCGGGCGCGGCACGAAATTCGCTGCGCCGGTGCAACAGCGTGAGATGGCTCGCGATCGGAGCAAGATTGAGCGTCCAGTCGAGCGCACTGTCGCCGCCACCGACGATCAAAATCCGTTTGCCGCGGAAGGTTTCCATCTTGCGGACCGCATAGAAAACCGATTTGCCTTCGTAAGGCTCGATTCCCGGAATCGGCGGGCGCTTCGGCTGAAACGACCCACCCCCGGCGGCGATGACCACGACCTTGCTCTCGAATTGCTTCCCTTGGTCGGTCGTGACGCGAAATAGCGGATCGCCGATCTTCTCGACGCGCTCGACCATCTCGCCGAGATGGTATTGGGCGTTGAAGGGCTTGATCTGCTGCAACAGCGAATCGACGAGCCCCTGCGCGCTGGTGAAGGGAATGCCGGGGATGTCGTAAATCGGCTTCTCCGGATAAAGCTCAGCACATTGGCCGCCGATCTTGTCGAGGATGTCGACGAGGTGGCATTTCATATCGAGCAGGCCAAGTTCGAAAACGGCGAACAGGCCGATTGGCCCGGCGCCGACAATCAGCACGTCGGTCTTGATAGGCTCAGTCATAGCAATCTCGTCCAGGCTCCTTTGGCCTTCCGGCAATGTTGGGGATTGAGCGTCTGTCTAGCGTGGCCGGCGCGCCAGGGAAAGAGGATGAATCGCGGGTTTTCTAGAACAATGCCGCCTAAGCCTGGCGTGACGGCGTCGTTACCACGAGCCCATTGAGGTCTTCGCGCACCTTGATTTGGCACGATAATCGCGAATTCGGCCGTACCTCAAACGCAAAGTCGAGCATGTCTTCTTCCATGGGTGAGGGTTCGCCCACTTTTTCGCGCCAGGCCTCGTCAATATAGACGTGGCAAGTCGAGCAAGCACAGGCGCCGCCGCACTCCGCCTCGATCTCGGGCACGCCGCTATTGATAGCCGACTCCATCACCGTGGAACCGACCTCGCCTTCGACTATCCGCGCGGTTCCGGCGGAATCGATGAACGTGATTTTGACCATGGCGAAGGGACCGATCGAGATTTTGGCTTGATCCGGCGCCGGCAGGCGCCGCGCGGTTGCGGCGAGTAGGTTCTATCGGCTCGTGGCGCGGCGCGCCAGTGTCGTGGCCGACAGCGGGCTTAGCGGCTTCGCGTCCGATCGGCAAACGACCGGTCGAGGTGAACGGAGATTGCCGTACTGGCTTCCAGACCTGCCGCCGTGAGTTCAGAGAACGCGCCCTTTATTCGATCTTCGTCGGCACTCGCGACGGCCTGTTCGAAGGATTCCGCCGACCGAGCCAGCCGCCATAGACCGATTCCCCGTGCCGAGCCTTTGAGGGTGTGGGCGGCCGCGGCCGCCATGGTCGCTGGGGCGCACCCGATCCGATCGAGCATGATAGGGACCTGCCTGAGGAACAGTTCCAGGATCTGCCGCTCCAGGCCAGGATCGCCAAACGTCACGCGGGCAAGGTGCGGCGCGTCGATGACGTCCGTTTGCCGACCGGGCACGGGAACCGTTGGCGGGCCCGATGCTGTTGTCACGACGCCCTCTCTATGCCGTCTTGTCGGTCCGGCGCGGTTCCGTCCGGAACCTCGACCGGGAGCTGCTTGGGCTCGCAAGCCCTGCGCCCACGAGCCTTGCGCCCACTTGGGCCCCACCACTTGGGTCTACCAAACGGTGGGTAAGTCCGATGCTGGCCCCAAGCTGGCCGTATTGTTGTCAACATAATGACGCCATCGGGCGTCCCAAAAGACGCCTATGTGCTTAGGGTGAACAAGCCGTTAACGATGATTAAAGGGACGTTACCGACTTGGTTTTCTTTGATCTGCCAGAGCGATAGGATGGGCTTGGCAGTGGGGCAAACGGGGCTTTGGGCAAATCCGGCTAGCGGCGAACCACGACACGACACGACGAGTGCTCGTGGCGCGGCCTGATATCCCTGAGGACTGTCGGCGGTCTCTCTCGGCCGCCCGGTCAGGCGTAGTACGGCGAGGCGACAAGTAAAATGGCCAATAACCCGAAGAAGATGGCGGATCCGACCGAAGCGGCGCTGTCGGCGATCCAGGAAGCTCTCAATATCCGGGACGAAAATGATCCCGAGACAGGCCATCCCATGGGGATGAGCGACCTTTTTTCGGAGGGCGCGGATGGACCGGAACAAGCCGCCGCCGTCAGCGAAAGCGATTTAGTCGGCTCGCGCAATCACTCGGATCTCGCCGCACGCGCCGCCAATGACGACCAGCAATCGATCGGCCAAATCCTGCAGTCGCTCCAGCGCCGGCCCGTCCGCTCGTCTTACCTTATCGCCGCGATCATTTCCGGCCTCTGGATTGTCGGCTGCATCGCGCTTGCATTGGTCTATTCGTCGGATTTGCATGGCGCAGTCGGCGCCGACCGATCTCCGACCGCCCTCATCATCGGACTGGGCGCCGCGGCCTTATTGCCGATCATTTTCCTGTTTGGCGCCGCCCACATGGCGTTGCGCGCGCAGGAATTGCGGTTGATCGCGCAGTCGATGGCGCAAGTCGCGATGCGACTGGCCGAGCCCGAAAGCGCGGCGCGCGAGTCGATTGTGACGGTCGGACAGGCGATCCGACGCGAAGTCGCGGCGATGGGCGACGGCGTCGAACGGGCGCTCGCTCGCGCCAGCGAACTCGAAGCGCTGGTGCAGAGCGAAGTTGCCGCGCTCGAACGTACTTACAGCGACAACGAAGTGCGGATTCGCGGACTGCTGCAGGAACTGGGCAACCAGCGCGACACGCTTGTCGGTCAGGCCGAACATGTACGAACGTCGCTCAGCAACCTGCAGATCGACCTGACGCAGGATCTTTCTACGATCAGCGATCTCGTCGGCCAGCAGGTCAATGAGGCCGCGCAGCGTATCACCCAATCGCTGGCGGAACGGGGGGAGCACATCACGGCCGTGCTCGGGCAGGTCGGTGACAACATGGTCCAGGAATTGAGCCAACGTGGCAGCGAACTGCTCGGCCGCCTGGAGGCCGCAAGTGAGGAGACCTCACGCGCGATCGCGATGGCCAGCGACCGCCTGTCCTCGAACCTCGATTTCAAAACCAATCATATCGGCGAGGAATTTGCGCAAATCGCCGATGGCTTGGAAAACATGTTGTCCTCGCGTCTCGACCGGGTCACCGAGAACTTCTCCGACAAATCGCTCGCGGTCGTCGATCTCATGATCGAGAGATCGCAAGTGCTCACCGACACCATCGTCGAAACGTCGAGCCAGTTGGCGGAAACGATCACGACGCGCGCCGATGAGGTCAATAGCACGCTCAAGGCCTCCGGCGAATCGCTGCTGCTCGACCTTGATCTGCGCGGCGGCGAAGTGGCGGCCAATCTCGAACAGGCCGGCAATCGCGTTGCGCAAACCCTGATCGCCCACAGTACCGCGCTCGCCGACACGGTTCGCGAAAGCGCCGAACACGTCACCGGCGTCATTGCGACGCGCAGCGATGCCGTGAAGGAGATGCTGCATACGCGCCTTGCCGCGTTCGAGCAAATGTTCACGCATACCGGCACCGAACTCGGCGAAAAGATCTCGCGCGATTCGTCTACACTCGGAAATCTCATCACCCGCCATCTCGCCGAATTCGATCGGACGGTGAAGACCTACGGCGCCGAACTCGTCGAGCGGCTGGGAGCGCGGACGCAGGACGTTTCCGAGTCGATGCGCAGCTATCTCGACAATTTCGACAATCGGGTCACAACCAAAGCAAACGAAGTGACCAGCAATCTGGATCAGCGCCTTTCGCGCTTCCAGGAGACGCTCGACGCTCGCTCGGAGACGCTCACGACTGCGCTGTCGGCGCGAGTCGGCGAAATCGCCAAAACGCTCGCCGAAGGCGGCAAAGAGGTCGTTTCCTCGCTCGACAGACGCATTACCGACGTCACCAATCAGATCGATACGCGCACCACCAAGCTTGTCGACACGCTCGCCGAGCGGATTTCCAATATCGACAGCGTACTCGGCAAAAGCGCGCTCGAAGTCGCAAGCACGCTGGACAGCCGCGTCGGACATTTGGAGCAGCTCCTGATCGGGCGGGCGGAAGCCGTCGTTCAGCAGATGGAAGTGCGCAGCCGCGCCGCGGCCGACCTGTTGAACTCTCGCCTCGAACAGCTTTCGGAATCGATCAAGACCAACTCGGCAAGCGCCGAGCGCGCGTTGAGCCAATTGGCGGCCAATACCACCGAAGCGCTGGAAAAGAGCGCGGCGGCGAGCACGGCCGCGACCGAAGCGCTCAATCGCAGCGCTGCGGAAGCGACCGTTTCCCTCAATCGCAGCGCGGGTTCGCTGAGCAACACCATCGTGAAAAGCGCAACCTCCGCCGCGGAACTTCTCACCAAGACCTCCCAGTCCTCAACCGACGCCATCGGCCGCAGCGCCAGCGACGCCGAGCGCAAACTTGTCGGCATGAGTACGGAGGTGGCGCGCAACGTCATCGGCAAGGCGAATGAAATTAACGGCGCCATGACGCAACGCGTCGACGAACTTGCGCGAATTCTCGACGAAAAGTCGAGCAACCTGCTCTCGACGCTCAACGGCAAGGGCGAGCAATTCGCTCGAATTATCGATGAAAAATCGAGCACGCTGCTCTCGACGCTAAGCGGCAAAGGCGAGCAATTCGCCGGAGAAGTGGGCCGTATTACCGAGCAAACGGTCAAAGCGATCGACTCCAAGGGCTTCGTCTTTGCCCAGACCATGATGGAAAAGAGCGAAGAGATTGCACGGTTGATCAACGACGCAAGCCTCAATGCCACGGCCGCCATTACCCGCACGCTCGGGCAAATGCAGGAGGGCGCCCAAGGCGTAACGGACGCCGCCAAGTCGACGATTTCCCGTACGCTCGAGGACCTGCAGCGCGCGACCAAGGGCGCGATCGAGGAGTCCAAACAGACAGCGGCAGCGACGGTGGCCGAAATGATGGAGACGCACACGATGTTGCGCTCCGACTCCACGGCGCTGTTTGAGCGTCTGCGCGAAGCCAACATCCTGCTGCAGGAAGTTCTCAGCGGCGCGCACGAAAACATGAGCTCGATCGAGCACACCATGGCGACGCGCGTTTCCGAATTCGTCGCCGCCATGACGGATCTCAGCAGCAAGAGCGGCGCGACTGCGACCAAAGTGGAGCAGCACCTCGGCACGTTCAACAACGTAACCGCCAGGGTTCTCACCGATCTTAGCGATCTCGCCGACCAGTTCAGCACGCAGGGCCGGACCCTCACCGACGCAGTCGAGCTTCTTGAAGTCGGCAACCGGCGCACCGAAGAATCGGTCGCCCAGCGGCAAGCGAGTATCGATGCGCTGATTTCGACCCTCGATTCACGCACCGAAGATTTCGGCCAGCGCCTGCAACGCTTCTCAGGCCTGTTGGAAGAATCGCTCGATACCGCGGCGACGCGGGCGCGAGAGATCGCCGGCCTGATCGCCGAAACCAGCAACGAAAGCGTGCAAACGATCGAACAGCAGTATGAGCTGGTGCGAAAAACCTCGGAGGTGGAGCGCACGCGCACGAGCGAGACGCTCAACACGGTGTACGACGAAACGCTCGCTCAAGTGCAGGCCATCTTCAATGAATCCTCCAACCGCTTCAGCGAAGTCATGCAAGGCATGAAACAGATGGCGGCGGAGATGCAGCAGGAGCTCGAAGCCACGCGCGCGCAGCTGCGGCGTGGCATCCTCGAGCTTCCGCAGGAGACGGTGGAAAGCACGGCGCAGATGCGGCGCGTCATCGTGGATCAGATCGAGGCGCTGGCCGAGCTAAACCGGATCGTCGCCCGCCACGGACGTTCTCTCGATGCGGTCGAACAGCGGCGCGACGTCGAACCGCTCTATGCGGCCGGTGGCGGGCGCCCCCAGCCGCGCCCGTTGCGTGCGGACAGCGGGGCTCCGCCGCAAGCGCCGGCCCTTGACATTACCGGCGCGCCCACGCGGCGAGGCGGCCCACCCACGCTCAGCCCGGTACCTGGCGGCAAGGACGATAGTAAAGGCCGCAACGGCGGCTGGCTGTCCGAACTCCTCACGCGCGCTTCTCGCGAAGAAAGCCAGCCGATGCCGCCGCCTCCCCCGCGCGAACCGCAGCGAGCCGAGGAAAGCCCGCAGCGCGACGCGGTCGATTCGATCGACGCGCTTTCCATCGACATCGCGCGCATGATCGACAACGACGCCGCCGGCGACCTGTGGGAACGCTACAAGCGCGGCGAACGCGGCGTGTTCACCAAACGCCTCTACACCCCGCAAGGACAAAGGGCATTCGACGAAATTCGCAACAAATATCGGGCCGATCCGGAGTTCCGGCAGACCGTCGAACACTATATCCACGAGTTCGAGCGGCTGCTCGACGACGTCTCGCGCGGCGACCGCGGCCCGGCGGTCGCACGCAGCTATCTGACGTCCGACACCGGCAAGGTCTACACCATGTTGGCGCACGCCGCCGGACGGTTCGACTAAAAGGGCCTCGCGCCGCGCTGGCGCGCCGACTTTATTCCCTTGCGCCCTTGCTTGCGGTGCGAATGCAGCGCTAACGTTGGCGCCGATGACAAGTGCCGTGGACGCACCGACCGCATTGCCTACCGCCGCGGATGTCGATGCAGCCGCCCGACGACTAGAAGGCGTTGCTCTGCATACGCCGCTTTTGACGTCGACCGCGCTCGACGCGATGACCGGCGGCCGTATCTTTCTCAAAGCCGAGACCTTGCAACGCACCGGCTCATTCAAGTTTCGCGGCGCTTACAACAAGCTTGCTGCAATCCCGCCCGGCGATCGCGCGGGCGGCGTGGTGGCATTTTCCTCCGGCAATCACGCGCAAGGCGTCGCCGCGGCGGCGCGGCTTCTTGGCATGCCTTGCGTGATCGTGATGCCGCGAGATGCGCCGCGCGCCAAGCGCCAGCGTACCGCGGCGCTCGGCGCCGAAATCGTGCTTTACGATCGCCTGCGCGAAGATCGCGAGGCCATTGCCAGCGAAATCGCGGCGCGGCGCGGCGCCGTCCTGGTGCCGCCGTACGACGACGCCTTGATCATTGCCGGCCAAGGCACCGCCGGACGCGAGATCGTCGACGATCTGCGCGCGCTCGGGCTTGTTCCCGAAATCGTCGTTGTCACTGCTTCCGGCGGAGGTCTCACCGCCGGCATCGCGTTAGCCATCAAGTCGCGCGTCCCTTCGGCGCTGCTTTACACGGCCGAGCCGCAGGGTTTCGACGATCACGCCCGCTCGTTCCGCAGCGGCCGGCGCGAGGAAAACGCGACATTAACGGGAACGATTTGCGACGCGCTAATGGCGCGGACGCCCGGCAAGCTCACCTTCGCCATCAATCATTCTTTGGTCGGCGCCGGCGTGGCGGTTAGCGACAAAGAGGTCGCCGCGGCCGTCGCCTTTGCCTTCAATGAGTTGAAGCTTGTGGTGGAGCCGGGCGGCGCGGTGGCGCTCGCCGCGCTGATGCATGGCAAGATCGATGCTAACGATAAGGTCGCGGTAGCCGTCCTTTCCGGCGGCAATGTCGACCCGGAAGTATTCTCCCGCCTCGTGGCTTAGCGCGCTACCGGGAACGCGGCGAAATTAAGCTCCTGCGCCCGGCAAAAAGCAGCGAATCTGGGTCGTGCCGTCAGCGTCCTGATACGGCCAAACCACGGCGGGACCGAACCGATTGGGCTCGGTAACTACGGCTGAGTCGGGCACTACGATCCATTGGCCGTGCAGGCGCACGCGATAGCTGCCATTCTGGCTGTCCCAATCGACGTCCTCGACACTAACGCCGTCGGCGAATGAACAGCACAGGCCTTTTTTGCTCGCGAGCTGGTCGAACCAGGCCTTCAAGGGAGAATTCGCGTAGCGGCCATCGTCACGCGCGGACACCGCGCTTGGCACCAACACGAACATGCACAACGCCATCGCAACGAAAGCGGTAAGTCTGTGCATTTGTAGCCTCCAGATAATCAGCACTTGCGGACCGCGAACGGAGCGCCCGGCAGACCCCGGAGAACTCAGCACATCGCCTTGCACTCAATGCTGGCTCGTCTACTACCTCCTTCCAGCAAGTTCCGTGCCGTGTTCGATACGCCAACAATGCGAACGCGAGCCACTAGGGAGGATAAACGCAATACGCGCGCAAAGTTCCTTGCGGCCTGGCCGCTATCCGAACAGGGCGATGAGCTCTCGTTCATTCAACGCGCGCAACGCAGCGAGCGGATCACTCCGTACTGTAGGTGGGTCGACCACCTCCGCGATCTCGCGAGAATTACGGTTGAACAGCCCAAGCGATTGCGCCAAAGCGCCGCGAATGGCCGATTCCATGCGCGTGATCGCAGCAAGAACCCGATTGGTGTCGGCGTCGCGATTACGCTTGGCGTATTCGGCCAAGAACCATCGGCCGCGCTCGGTCGCCGTAACCGCCGCGTAAACCGCCTCGTAATCCACGTCAATCGGCGCCTCAGCCGCAGTGTGTGACCGCGCGAGTGGCTCGCTGGACATAAATGCCTCCGAGCGACTCAGCAAGTATAAGGCAGACTTATGCTACCGAACAGACAAACGATCAGACGATTCGTCCACAGCTCGCCGCGGCCTGCCTTCGGCCTTGCGTCATCCCCACAAAACCGACTCCGACGGATAGACGACGCTGCCTTCAAACCGCAACCCGTGCTGACGATCTTTGGCCAGCAGAAGCGGCCCATCGAGATCGACGATGCGGGCGCGCTGCGCAACAAGCACGGCCGGCGCCATTGCCAGCGAGGTTGCCACCATGCAGCCCACCATAACGACGAAGCCGTGGCGCTCGGCCTCCAGCGCCAGCGCCAGCGCCTCGGTCAGGCCGCCTGTCTTGTCGAGCTTGACGTTGATCGCGTCATATTTGCCCTTCAGCACCGCGAGCGAGGCGCGATCGTGGACGCTTTCGTCGGCGCAAACCGGGATAACGCGGGTGATTTGCGCTAATCGCTCGTCGTGCCCCTGCGGCAAGGGCTGCTCGACAAGCGTAACGCGCGCTTGCGCGCAGGCGGCGAGATTGCGTTCGAGATTGCGCTCGTTCCAGCCTTCATTGGCGTCGACGATAAGCTCGGCCTTGGACGCGGCGCGGCGCACCGCCGCGATTCGCTCGACGTCATCGCCGCCGCCGAGCTTGACTTTCAGCAAAGGCCGCGCCGATGCGCTCGCCGCAGCCTGCGCCATCGTTTGCGGATCGGCGAGCGAAATCGTATAGGCGGTCACGAGCGGCTTCGGCGCAGGCAGCGCGGCCAATTGGTAGGCGCGACACCCGCTTCGTTTGGCCTCGAAATCCCAAAATGCGCAGTCGAGCGCATTGCGCGCCGCGCCCGGCGGCAGCGCGGTCTGCAACGCGGTTCGGTCGAGCCCGCGCCGCAGTGCGGGTCGCATCGCCTCGATCGCGGCGGCGACGCCCTCCGGCGTTTCGCCATAGCGCGCATAAGGAACAGCCTCGCCGCGGCCGCGATGGCCATCTTCCAGTTCGGCGACCACCACGACGGCTTCGGTCTTGGCGCCGCGGCTGATCGTGAAGGCACGCTCAAGCGGCCAGCGTTCGATCCGTACGGAGAGATCCATGCTCGTCGATTATAATCTGCGAGCATCGCAAGCTGCGAGTGCGATCGCCGCCCCGCATTGCAGGCAACAATACTCGCCGAGGTCGCGCTTTAGGCCGCGATTTCGGTGCGTTGATCGAACGAGAGGATCGGTTCGTCGTCGTTGTCGAGCGGCGGCAGCGTCTCGGCATGGTCGAACCACGAGATGATCTCGAATCGTCCATCCGGGTGCTCGGCGAGCGCGGTGCAGCTCTCCACCCAATCTCCGCAATTCATATAGCGAATGCCGAAATTGTCGTGGATGACGGCGTGATGGATGTGACCGCAAATGACGCCGTCGACGCGATGCCGCCGCGCCTCTTCGGCCAGAGTCTGTTCGAACGCGCCAATATAGTTGACGGCGTTCTTGACCTTATGCTTGGCCCATTGCGACAGCGACCAATAGCGAAATCCGAGCCGTCGCCGTATTGCGTTGAAATAGCGATTGATCAGGATGGCGACGTCATAAGCCGTATCGCCGAGCAACGCGAGCCATCGCGCGTGCTTGACCACCATATCGAACACATCGCCGTGGACGACGAGATAACGGCATCCGTCCGCGGCCTCGTGGATCTTGGTCTCCACCACTTCGATGCCGCCGAAATGCGTTCCATAATAATCGCGCAGAAACTCGTCGTGGTTGCCCGGCAGATAGATGATGCGCGAACCCTTGCGCGCTTTGCGCAAGAGTTTCTGGACGACGTCGTTGTGATCTTGCGGCCAAAACCAGCCCGAACGCAATTGCCAACCGTCGACGATATCGCCGACGAGATAGATCGTTTCGGCTTCATGATAGCGCAGGAAGCTGAGAAGCTGCCCGGCCTGGCAGCCACGCGCGCCGAGATGCACATCGGATATGAAAAGAGTACGGAACTTCTTCGTACCGTGCTTTAGCGTCACCAACTGTGTTCTCGCGCCTGATTCCAAATCGAATCGACTTGTAGATTCGTTCCATTGCAGGACCATGACAGCAGTCGTTAACGCGGCGAATTAAGTTCGACCGAGTCACAGCTTTGTCATGACGCTTAACTAAACGTTCCCGCGATGACTGCGCCGATTCTCGCTGCCGCGACGTTCTGCATCGCCGTAAGCGCCGTCCAAATCACGAGCATTGCGATTGCGATTGCGCGGTTGCGTCGAGGCGTGTCGGGCAGGCATCCGTTTGACCACCCACCGGTCACTTTGGTGCGTCCGCTGTGCGGCATCGATAACTATGCCGCCGAAACGCTGCGTTCGACTTTCGAATTGGATTATCCGTATTGCGAAATCCTATTCTGCGTCGCTTCGGCAAAAGATTCCGTGCTGCCACTCGTGCGGAGTTTGATCGCCGCTCACCCCAATGTTGCCGCCAGAGTGCTGATCGGCGACGATCGGGTAAGCACCAATCCCAAACTGAACAATGTGGTCAAAGGCTGGCGTGCCGCTTCGCATCAGTGGATCGTCATTGCCGACAGTAACGTGCTGATGCCGCCCGACTATATGCAGCAGCTCTTCGCAAGCTGGCGTGACGATACCGGTCTTGTCGCATCGCCGCCAATCGGGTCCCATCCGCAGGGATTTTGGGCCGAAATCGAATGCGCTTTCCTGAATACCTATCAGGCGCGCTGGCAATATATCGTCGACAGCTTCGGCAAGGGCTTCGCGCAGGGCAAGACAATGCTATGGCGGCGCGCCGATCTCGAACGCGCCGGCGGCGTGGAGGCCCTCGGCAAGGAAGTCGCCGAAGACGCCGCGGCGACCAAGATCGTACGCGATGCCGGCCTCAAGGTGCGGCTCATTGATCGACCCTTGGCGCAACCGCTCGGTCATCGCGGCGCCCGCGAGGTCTGGAACCGCCAGCTGCGTTGGGCACGGCTGCGCCGCGCGAGCTTCTTTCTCTATTTCCTGCCAGAAATCCTTTCGGGCGGCTTATGGCCGATGGCCGTTGTCGGTATTTTGGCAAAAGTCTTCGGCTTGCCAATGGTGCTCTGCCTCGCAGGCTTCGGCGCATTCTGGTACGGCAGCGAAATGCTGCTCGCCGCAGCCGCGGGCTGGCATGTCTCGCCGCTCTATCCGGTCTACGGCTTTGTCCGTGACCTGATGTTGCCCGTGCTTTTCGTCGGCGCGCTGCGCGGCAATGACTTCGTTTGGCGCGGTAACGAGATGCAGGTGGAGCGGATGCAGCCGCGCCGGATGATGGCGAAGGTTCGCCCGCGCATGCATGAACTCGCGGCGGGAAGCCGCCGGCGGCTCCAAGCCCTGCGCGCCCGCATGTCGTGACCGGGTTCGCCTAACCCGCGCTCGTTATTTTGCCGGCGGCTTGATCTGCGATCGATTCGACAACGGCGCGGTCGCGAGGAAAATCCGCGGCGATCCAAGCTTCCTCGGCCGCGCGCATGGTCGCGCCCAAAGCGGGTCCCGTGGCGATGCCGCGACGGACGAAGTCGGCTGCTTTCAGCGGAAAGGCCGGCGCGGTCCACTTTTGCGGCAAGCTGGCAAGGCCGCGCCAGGCGGGATCGGCCGCACCCGCAGGCGAGCGCGACCAGGCCAGCAGCACTTGATCGACAAAATGCCGCGGGCCGAGCCTATAAAGGAGCGCGCGCGCTAATTTCTCCCCGGCCGCCGGCGAGACGCGCCACCAGCGCTCGAGTGTAGTTAGTTGTTGCAATTCCGCGTTGGACAAGCGCAGCCGCTGTGCGAGCCGCTCGCCGTCCTCCTTGACCGCGACGCCGAGTGCGCCGAGCCGCCGCACCGCATCGGCTTCAAGGCCGATTGCCGCCTCGGCCTTTACCATGTTCTCGAAGCTCGCCAATAGCGCTACTCCGCCGAGCACGCAGCCGAGCAGACCCGTTTCGGACATCGTCGCAAGCGTCGGCGTGGCATGCGGCGCTAGCAAAAGTTTCAGCAATTCGGCCCGCACCCGCTCGCGCGACAGCGTTTCGATTCCGGCGCGCGCGCGGATACAGGCTTGCAGCCCATCGGCATTCGGGGCGCCCGCGCCATACCAAGCGTGAAAGCGGAAGAAGCGCAGGATGCGCAGATAGTCTTCCGCAATCCGTTGCGCCGCATCTCCGATGAAGCGCACACGGCGAGCGGCGAGATCAGCAAGGCCGCCGACATAGTCGTGCACTTTGCCGTCTCGTGATAACGACAGCGCATTGATCGTGAAATCGCGCCGTTCGGCGTCGGCAACCCAATCGCGGCCGAATACGACCTTGGCCTTGCGGCCGTAGGTTTCGACGTCGCGCCGCAGCGTCGTCACTTCAAGCGGCGTGCCGTCGATAAGGACCGTTACGGTGCCGTGCTCGATCCCGGTCGGAACGGCTTTCCAGCCTGCCCCGTCGACGCGGCGCAAGACTTCGTCCGGCACGGCGGTAGTCGCGACGTCAATTTCCTTTACAGCGAGATGAAGGAGCGCGTTGCGGATAGCGCCGCCAACGATGCGCGCCTCCTCGCCGTCGCGGTCGAGCGCCGCGAGCAGCTGCGCGGCTGGGCCACGTAGGAGCGAAGCGGCATCGCCGGACGGAACCTGATCGGTCATCTGGTCGTCCCCGGCACGAGCTTACCGTCTTCGATATGTGCCGGGACATAGGTCGAGCCCGGTGGCGCACCGGAAAATTGCGCGAGCAGGAGAAAGCTGCCGACGACGAGGACAAGCGCTGCGATCAGGAGGCCGGCGAGGCGCGGCATCGTCCAGGCTGAGGATTGCAATATCCCGGCGCGCGTCGCGATCAGATAAGCTGCATAGATCGCAAAAGGCGTGAGAAACAGCGCAATCTCGGTGAATATCGCTCGGATCATGCGGCGTAAATCCGCTCATAGAGGTTACGCAGGATACCTGCGGTAATGCCCCAAATGTAGCGGTTCTCGAACGGGATGGCGTAATAGTCGCGCGCAAGCCCATTCCAATCGCGCGTCTTGCGCTGGTGGTTGGCCGGCGTCATCAGAAATTCCAGCGGCACTTCGAATGTCTCGGTCACCTCGCGCGGATTGAGCGTGAGCTTGAAATCGGGCTTGACCCGCGCGACCGTCGGCAAAATGCGAAAGCCGGAGAATGTGAGGTAGAGATCGAGATAGCCGATAGGTTCGATGAGCGCGGGCGCGAGGCCGGTTTCCTCGCAAGCTTCGCGCAGCGCCGCGGCCACCGGACTCTCGTCCGCCGGATCGATTTTTCCACCGGGAAACGCCACTTGCCCCGCATGGCTTGCGAGCTCCGCGGTGCGCAATGTCAGCAAGACGGTCGGTTCGCTGCGGTCGATGACCGGGACCAGGACCGCCGCGGGCTTGGTGGCTTTGACGCCCGCACGCATCCAGCTTTCCGGATTGAGATCAAGATCGCCCCGCGCTCCCTGCGCCGTCGGATCCATCAAAGACCGTGGCACTTCGAGCGTGAGCCGCGCCCGAGCACGATCGAAGAAATTATCGATTGCGGCGGTTTCCGACTTTTTGGCTTGGCTCACGCGAAATCCTTCACCTGTTCGGCCGGCGCCATCGCGAAAAAGGCGCCCATCGACGACACGCCAAACATGGCCTGCCCGCTGATCTCGCGCTCCTCGCCGAGATTCACCAGATCGAAAAACAGGGTCCGCGTCACCTTCGCCCACAGGCCGCGGCGAACGTGGAGATAGGGCTTCAATCCCCCGGTTGCGGGTTCGGGATCAAAGCGCAAGGCGTGGCGCGGTCCGCAAGCGACCCAGTCATCGACATTGGTCCGGAAGTTGAGCACCTGCCCGCCAGAGCCATTCTCAGGCTTTAGTTCAACCGCTAAAAAGGGCGCGTCATCGACCCGGATGCCGCACTTCTCGACCGGCGTGACCAGGAAATAATCGTCTCCCTCGCGCTTGAGCACCGAGGCGAACAACTTGACGAGCGCGGGGCGGCCGATTGGCGTGTTGAGATAAAACCAAGTGCCATCGGCTGCGATCCGCATGTCCAGATTGCCGCAAAAGGGGGGATCCCAGAGTTCGACGGCAGGCGCACGCCTGGCTTTCCCGGCTAGCGCGCCTGTGATCGACTCAAGCCCGAATTGCCCTTCCTTCGCCATGGTTTGCCTTGACTTTGAGGCTTCGGAAACGTGCGGCGGCATGATCATTGCGGATTCAAATTTGCCAATCCATATCGAGGCGACGTCAACCGCCCGTCATGTTCCCGTGGGTAGCGAATCAGCGCAAAATCCGCGCGAAGCAGATGGCGCATATGTTGCATCTGGTATGCCTAGGCGGCTTGCAAATGAGCTGCCATTCGTTCGTGCATGTGGCGCGAATCTGACCCGATACAAGACTTAAATGCAAGGAGTTAGCCATGCCGGTTGCCGGCGGAGATGGGCTCGAAAAGATCGAAGACATGATCGTGCGGGCGGCTGAAACGACAGCCGCCCATGTGCGCGCGGCGAAGGTCGCGATCGGCACGGTGATATTCGGTCAGGACAAGGTCGTCGAGCAAGCGCTTGTGACCATCCTTTCCGGCGGCCACGCACTCTTGCTCGGGGTGCCGGGCCTGGCAAAGACAAAGCTGGTCGACACCATGGGCACTGTGCTTGGGCTCGACGCGCGTCGCATTCAGTTCACGCCGGATCTCATGCCGTCCGACATTCTGGGAACGGAAGTGCTGGAGGAAACCCCGGCCGGCAAACGAAATTTCCGTTTCATCTCTGGGCCGGTTTTTGCCCAGCTTTTGATGGCCGATGAAATCAATCGCGCAAGTCCGCGCACGCAATCGGCCCTCCTGCAGGCGATGCAGGAGCAACACGTCACGGTCGCAGGCACGCGTCACGATCTGCCTAAGCCGTTCCACGTCCTGGCCACGCAAAACCCGCTTGAACAGGAAGGGACCTATCCGCTGCCCGAAGCGCAGCTTGATCGCTTCCTGATGGAGATCGACGTTAGCTATCCGGACCGGGACGCCGAGCGAAGGATCCTGTTCGAAACGACCGGTTCGGAGGAAACGCGGCCAAAACCGGCGATGACCGCCGACGACCTCATGGCGGCGCAACGCCTGGTCCGAAGACTTCCGGTTGGCGAATCCGTCGTCGAAGCGATCCTCGCGCTCGTGCGGTCGGCGCGTCCGGGAGCCGACGGCGACGAAGGAACCATCGCCTGGGGGCCGAGCCCGCGCGCAAGCCAGTCGCTGATGCTCGCGGTTCGCGCCCGCGCCTTGCTCGACGGACGCCTTGCCCCCTCGGTCGACGACGTCATCGACCTGGCCGAGCCCATTCTCAAACACCGCATGGCGCTGACCTTCACGGCGCGGGCCGAAGGCCAAACGATCGAAGCCGTGATCGGCCGACTCAAGGCGCGGATCGGATAAGCGAATGGCGGCCGCGTCCACGTTGCCAAATCCACGCTCCGGTCAGCGCACCTTTCAGGACGGCCCCGCTGTCAACCGCGCCGTAGGCGAAGGTCACACGCTGGCCGCTAGCATGCCCCGGTTAATTCTCGAAGCGCGGCGCGTGGCCGCGACGGTGATCCATGGCCTGCATGGCCGACGGCGCGCCGGGCCTGGCGAGAATTTCTGGCAATACCGGCGCTTTGTCTCAGGCGAGCCCGCATCGCGCGTCGATTGGCGGCGCTCGGCCCGCGACGACCATCTTTACGTGCGTGAGCAGGAATGGGAGGCGGCGCATACGGTGTGGATTTGGCCCGATCGCTCGCCGTCGATGTATTTCGCCTCATCCCTGGCACGCGACACCAAGCAATACCGCACGTTGGTCATTACGCTGGCGCTGGCTGAAGTCTTGGTCGAGGGAGGCGAGCGCGTTGGAATTCCGGCGCTCATGCGGCCGACCGCCAGCCGCAATGTCGTCGAGCGGATCGCGCAAGCCATCGTCGTCGACCGCAATGAGCGGCCCAGTTTGCCGCCGAATTTCGCGCCCTCCCCGCTCGCCGAGGT
>DASPTX010000104.1:0-3244 GCA_035623195.1 Xanthobacteraceae bacterium
TCATGCGCGCTGAAGCGACACCGCGCGCCAAAGATTTGCATTGACGGAATCCACGCGAAGATTTTCGCGTGTCACAAAAGTGCCGATAAAACCACGGTTTCCGTGATGCAGAATAGCTGTTCGCACGCGCAGCACGCGCTCGCGTGCCGCGCGCTCGTGGGCGCAAGTGAGATCGCTGCGATATTCGAAGCGCCGCCTTTGCCGCCGCGAAAAAAACTGTGCACCGGATGCCCCTTCGGGGCGGTCATAAGGGCCTCGTTTCGCGCAAAACGCGCGAATCACCGGTCGACCGATTCGCAAAAACGGCCTCTGCCGCCGCCAGCTGCGCCGGTTCCGTCCACCCTCCACACGCGAGTCGCGCGCTTCCTCACGTTACTCGGGCGCAACGCCAAAGCTTCGCGGTCCTTCGCCGCGCTGGTAGATGTCCCACATGGTCGTGTAAGCGGCTTCGACGTGTCGCGTGAGACGCTGCGTGTCGAACAAGGGTTTCGCCAGGCGATTGCGCGCGAGTGTGTCCTTGATCGCCGCCAATCTTTGCGGATCGGACGCAAGCGCAATGGCAAGCTCCCGGTAGGCGTCTTGGGTGGGCGCGATCAGTTCGGCAAGGCCGATCGCCTGCAACAGGCTCGCGGCAACCCGGCCGGGAAAAGTGCCACCCATCTGCGTCAACACCGGCAAGCCCGCCCACAGCGCATCGCTCGCCGTCGTGTGCGCGTTATACGGAAGCGTGTCCAAAAACAAATCGGCCAGGCGATGCCGCGCCAAGTGATCGGCAAGACGCATGCGCCCGGCAAAGACCAGCCGGTCGGGATCGACCGCCCGGGCCAAGGCCTCCCGCCGCAAATTCGAAACCGCCCCCGCGCTGTCCTCGATCAGCCACAAGACGCTGCCCGGCACCACCTTGAGGATGCCCATCCAGCAGTCGAAGACTTCAGGCGTAATCTTGTAACTGTTGTTAAAGCAGCAAAACACAAAGCCGTGCTGCGGTAACCCGCATTCCGCTCGGCTGAACGTCCGCGCCGCGATCGTTTTCCTGTCGTCATTGGCTTGATAGCAGTCGGGCAGATAGACGACCTTTTCCTCATAAAAGGCTTCATCGCCCGGCGGAATGACGCAGCGATCGGCGACGATATAGTCGATGTAAGGCGCGCCCAATGTGCCGGGAAAGCCCAGGTAATTGACCTGGATAGGCGCCGGCCGTTGCGCGAACACGCCGGTGCGCCCCTCGCCGAAATAGCCATTCAGGTTGACCAGGATGTCGATCCGCCGGTCACGGATCGCGGCGGCCGCCGCCTCGTCGGTCAGCCGCGTGACGTCGATGATTTCGGGTACGGCCGCCTCGATGCGCCGGCGGATGTCGCTGCCGTCGTTCCATCCATTGTCGAAGCCGACGATTTCGAAGCGCGATTTGTCGTGCCGTTCCAACACGCCCACGATGAGGTGCGACGTCGCCTGGTCGCGGAACTCGCCGGACGCGTAACCGATCCGGATCTTCCCGCGATCGGACAACGATCGCCTCGGACCCTGCCCGGCTCTGGCGGGATATTTTTCGGCATTGAACAGTTCGGCGCAACGCTGCAGGTTCCGCGGCGATTTTGCCACGCCTTGCCATCCGAACGGCTCGGCGGACAGCTTGCCCGACGACACGTCTCGATCGATTTCGGCAATGAGATCGCCGACGCCGTTCCAGGCACATGCCGACATTTTTTGGTGAAGGAGATTGCCCTTCATGAACGGCCGCTGCGGATCGATCTCAAGCACGCGGGCATAGGCGCGCGCCGCCTCCTCGTGCCGCTTGAGCCGAGCCAGCATCTCGCCGGAGCCGATCCACGCCTCGATGAGGTCTGGCTTCAATGTCGCAGCGCGCTCAAACGCGGCCAGCGCTTCCTGATAGCGCCTAACCTCTTGAAACGCGTTGCCCCGGCCAAGCCAGCCTTCGGCAAGTTCCGCCTTCAGCGACAACGCCCGGTCATAGGCGGCAAACGCATCGGTATACTGTTTGCGTTTGCAAAAGACGTTACCGCGGCCAAGCCATGCCTCGGCCAAATTGGGTCTGAGCGCCAGCGCTCTCTCAAAGGCGGAGGATGCGTCATCGAGCCGCTTCAGGAGCGTGAAGGACTTGCCTTTATTGAAATACGCCTCCGCGTATTGGGGATCGAGCTGGATTGCTCTGTCAAAGTCGCCAACGGCATCGTCATATCGTCTGAGGTCGTTGAAGACGGTGCCGCGATTGTTCCAAGTACTCGCTATCGACGGATTGATCTTTAGGGCTTGATTGAAACGCTCCAATGCCTCGGCCGGCCGCTTCAGGGCTTTGAGAATGAGTCCGTAGTTGTAGAGTGTGACGTCGGACGTTGCATCTTCATCCAACGCCAGGCGTGCGTAACGTTCCGCCTCTTCGAAGCGGCCCAGCGAGATTAAAAGAACGGCGAACAAATTCAGCGCGCCGACATGTCTCGGCTGGAGTTGAAGGACGCCCCTGAATGCTTGCTCGGCGGCAGCGATGTCGCGCGCCTGCATCGCCGAGATAGCCTGCCGGAACATTGCGTCTGCGGAAGAGATCATTCCAGGTAACCGGCGGGGCATCCGTTCGCAAAGGAAATTCGGGACGAGCTTATATCTAGCTTACATGCCATGGAGACCGCTAAACTGGTTGTTATCCGGCGCGCGCCGCCCAATCTCACAATCAGTTCCGGATGAAATTCCTTCACAGAACGAATCGATCGATTGACCGCCGTTTCGGCTCTGTCGCCCCGGACGAGGTAGAGGACGCCTCTAGACACATAACACTCCGCGCTCAAAACTCCATTCTCAGTCTTGCGTCACGAAACAAGCGCCAAAACAATAGCGCACTGACCTGTCCAGCAGCGCGACCTATATGCGAACGGACATAGCGCGCGATCAGATATGCCGGTGCCGGCGTCCGATGCGCTGCCAGGCACCCCCAAATCTGTTGGAATTTTAGCTGGCCGGCTGGGCTCGCCGCCAAACGTCGCCAATTTGACCCATTTCGATTGCTTCACTAACAGAGATTGAGGCTTCGCGAGGCGATCGATCCCGGCAATGAACCGCAAACAAAGACGCGCTGCGGGAACTCGTGGTGCAGCGGCTCATGGAGCTCATGGCGCCAACCCGGCTTTTGCCGCTGCAGCGAGCGCGCCGCAAAGCGGTAAGCTCGCCGAACTGTTCGCGGCGGCAGTTGCACAACACCAAGCCGGAGCGGTCGCCGAGGCCGAGCGCGGCT
>DASPTX010000105.1:0-21173 GCA_035623195.1 Xanthobacteraceae bacterium
ACGCTCGCGACCTTGAAGCCGACCGACAATGTCGACTCGCTCGTCGCCCGCGTTGTCGAAGAGCTGCCCAAGCCTGCCTGACAAGCGCGCATCGCTTCTCTTCCCGATATAGGCTAGGCTGCAAGCAAAGCTGATCGAGGACGGCCATGACCGAACCATCGAACGGTTCCGCGCGCGTGCATGTCGATGTCGTTTCCGACGTCGTTTGCCCGTGGTGCTATATCGGCAAGCACCGGCTCGAAGGCGCAATCGCGCGCACGCCCGAGATCGCCGTCGATGTCGATTGGCGGCCCTATTTCCTCAATCCCTGGATTCCGCGCGAAGGGACCTATCTCGAAACCAAATTCGGCTCGGTGCAGCGCTATGACGCCATCGCCGAACGCGTCGCGGCGGCCGCGGCGGCGGAAGGTCTCGTCTATGCGCCCGACAAGATCAGCCGGCAGCCCAACACGCTCGATTGTCATCGTCTCATCCTGTGGTCGCGCACCATCACCGACCCGGCGCGCGTGAAGCAAAGACTGATGGAACTCTACTTCGCCGAAGGCGGCGATCTCAGCGACCCCGAAGTTTTGGCCGGCGCCGCGGTCGATTGCGGCATGGACGGTGACCTCGTGCGGCGGCTTCTGGCGGGCGACTCCGACACCGAACGCATCGAAGGCGAAGCCAATGCGGCCAAGGACGCCGACATCGACGGCGTGCCGTGCTTCGTTTTCAATTCGTCCTTCGTCGTCACCGGCGCGCAATCGCCGGACTACCTCGCCGCCGCGATCGAGCGCATTGCCGGCATGCAGGCGCAGCCGACGGCGTAGGTTTCGCTCATAGAGGACGGCCCTTTCCTTTCTCTCTGCGCACTCGCGCGACGAGCATTTGGCCGAGAGTTTTCGCTCATGCCGGCCGTGTCGGCTTCTCTGTATCGAATTGCTGCATGGCCACAAAAGCATGGCTCGCACACATCACCCACGGCCCGGCGCCCATGTAGATTGCCATGCCCAGGGTCTCGCTAATCTCCTCGAGCGTGGCGCCCCGCTCCAACGCCGCCTTGATATGAAAGGCGATGCAGTCGTCGCAGATACCGATGCCGAGTGCAATGAGTTCCTTGGTCTTGGCGTCGAGCGCCTTCGGCGCGAGTGCACTCTGTGCGATGGCGGAAAACGCCCTCATGACATCCGGCGCACCGCCCCGCAAGTTACGTAGTTGCGCACTCAAGACCTTTGTCGTCTCCGGCCAATCGTCGTACATGGCAAATCTCCATTTGGATTCGGCCGAAATTATTTCGGCGCGCCATGCGCCCGGCTTTGATTTGCATCAAGCGAGGCAATGCAGATGTCCGAAGCCATTACGCGCTCTTTAGGATTTACGCCGCTTTGGCGTCCTTTTCCGCGATCGAAACGAGGGTGCGGAGAATCCCCGCCGCGCCTTTGAGCCGCGCCTTGGGCGTGTCCCAGTCGTCGAAGAACACGACCTTCATATCGGGACGCACACGCGCGCCTTCGGGGTGCTTGGCGATATAAGCGATCAGTCCGTCGGGATTGCTGAAGACATTGTCGCGGAAGGCGAGCACAGCACCCTTTGGGCCGACCTCGATCCGCTCGACATTGGCGCGCCGGCACAAGGATTTGATGGCGACGACCTGCAACAGATAATCGACCTCCTCCGGCAGCGGGCCGAAACGGTCGACGAGCTCGGCGGCAAAGGCCTCGATGGCGCGGTCGTCCTCGATCTCGGCGAGCCGCCGGTAAAGCCCAAGCCGCACCGGCAGGTCGGTGATGTAGTCTTCCGGGATCAGGACCGCAGTGCCGATTGTGATCTGTGGCGACCACTTGTCGGCGACCGGCGCCGAAATGCCGGCCTTCATCGACAGCACCGCCTCTTCGAGCATTTGCTGGTAAAGCTCGTAACCGACTTCCTTGATGTGACCCGACTGCTCGTCGCCCAAAAGATTGCCGGCGCCGCGAATATCGAGATCGTGCGAAGCGAGCTGGAAGCCCGCGCCCAGCGTGTCGAGCGATTGCAGCACTTTGAGCCGTCGTTCGGCCTGCGGCGTGATCTTGCGCTCGCCCGGCAGCGTGAGCAGCGCGTAGGCGCGAAGCTTCGAGCGCCCGACCCGGCCGCGCAGCTGATAGATCTGCGCTAGGCCGAACATATCGGCGCGGTGCACGATGAGCGTGTTCGCGGTCGGGATATCGAGGCCGGATTCGATGATCGTGGTGGAAAGGAGCACGTCGAATTTGCCGTCGTAGAAGGCCGACATGATGTCTTCGAGGACGCGCGCCGGCATCTGGCCATGCGCCACCGCAACGCGCACCTCGGGCACGTTCTTGTCGAGAAAGTCTTTCGCGCCGGCCAAGTCTTCGATCCGTGGGCAGACGTAAAAGGATTGCCCCCCGCGATAGCGCTCGCGCAACAGCGCTTCGCGCACCATGATCGCATCGAACGGCGAGACGAAAGTGCGTACCGCAAGGCGATCGACCGGCGGCGTGGCGATGATCGACATTTCCCGCACGCCCGACAAAGCAAGCTGCAAGGTGCGCGGGATCGGCGTCGCGGTCAGCGTCAGGACATGCACTTCGGCGCGCAACTGCTTGAGCCGTTCCTTGTGCGCGACGCCGAAATGCTGCTCCTCGTCCACCACGATCAGGCCGAGATCCGAGAACGCAATGGCCTTGCCGAGGAGCGCATGCGTGCCGATGACGATATCGACGCTGCCCTCGGCGAGCCCTTTTTTTACCTTGGCGAGTTCGTTCGCGGAAACGAGCCGCGAGGCGTGCGCGACATGGACCGGATAGCCGCGCAGCCGGTCGGAAAAGGTCTTAAAATGCTGGCGGGCAAGAAGCGTCGTCGGCACCACGACCGCCACCTGCTTGCCGTTCATGGCGGCGATGAAGGCCGCGCGCAGTGCGACTTCCGTTTTGCCGAAGCCGACATCGCCGCAAACGAGGCGATCCATCGGCCGCCCGGACGACAGATCGTTGAGGACGGCGGCGATGGCCGCGTCCTGGTCGTCGGTCTCCTCGTAAGCGAAGCCCGCGCAGAATTCGTCGTAAAGCCCGGCGCCGACGGCGAGTCGCGGCGCCTCGCGCAACTGCCGCTCGGCGGCGACCTTGATGAGTTCGCCAGCGATCTCGCGGATGCGGTTCTTCATCCGCGCCTTGCGCACCTGCCAGGCCGCGCCGCCGAGCCGGTCCAGCTCGACGCCCGCTCCTTCGGAGCCGTAGCGCGAGAGGAGTTCGATGTTCTCGACCGGCAGGAATAATTTGTCGCCGCCCGCGTAATGGATTTCGAGACAGTCGTGCGGCGCGCCGGCGGCTTCGATCGCCCGCAGCCCGGCGAAGCGGCCGATGCCGTGATCGACATGGACGACGAGATCGCCCGCAGAGAGGCCTGTCACCTCGGCGAGGAAATTTTCCGCGCGTTTGGATTGCCGGCGCGGGCGAACGAGCCGCTCGCCCAAAATGTCCTGCTCGGTGACGAGCGCGACGTCGGCGGTCTCGAAGCCTGAATCGAGGCCGAGCACGGCGAGACCGACCTGCGGCTTCGGCAGAGCGAGCGCCTGCGGCCATGACGCGACCGGCGCGAGATTGAGAAGGCCGTGCTCGGCGAGCACATGCGACATGCGCTCGCGCGAGCCTTCGCTCCACAGCGCGATCAACGCGCGTTTGCCCCCTGCCTGCAGCGCTTCGACATGCTTGACCACCGCCTCGAAAACATTGGCGCCGGGCGTATTGCGCTCGGCGGTGAAATTGTGCCCGGCATGCGCGCCGACATCGATCGTGTCGGCCGCGGTGTCGGGCGCGGCGAATGGCGTCATAAGCGCAAGCGCCGCGCCGTGCAGGCGGCTGCGCCATTCGTCCTCGGCGAGATAAAGCCGGTTCGGCGGCAGCGGCTTGTATGGCGCGCCGCCACCGTCTTTCCCGAGTGCGTCCCTGCGCGCTTGATAATAGTCCGCGATTTGCGCGAGCCGCTCGCGGGCGGCTTCCTCAGCGAGCGGTTCGGTGACGATCGGGCTTGTCGGAATGTAGTCGAACAGCGTTTCCATCTGTCGGTGAAACAGCGGCAGCCAGTGCTCCATGCCGGCGTGGCGGCGACCTTCGCTGACCGCTTCGTAAAGCACATCGTCCGGCTCGGCGGCGCCGAAGGCCGCGACGTAGCCGGTGCGGAACAGGCGGATCGTGTCGCTCGTGAGCTGAAACTCCGCCATTGGCACGAGATCGAGCGCGCGCAGCTCCTCCGTCGTGCGCTGCGTCTCTGGATCGAAGCTGCGGATCGTTTCGAGCGTATCGCCGAAGAAATCGAGCCGCACCGGCGCGTCGCGGCCCGGCGCGAACAGATCGACGATGCCGCCGCGCACCGCGTAATCGCCGGCTTCGCGCACGGTCGCAGCGCGATTGAAGCCGTTAAGCTCAAGCCATTGCGTGATGCCGGCCATCGGCAGGACATTGCCGGGCGCGGCCGACAGCGATTGCTTGGCGATTAGGCCGCGCTCCGGCACGCGCTGCAGAACCGCATTGATCGTGGTCAGGAGCACCGCCGGATGCGCCCGGCCGGTGACGCGGGCAAGGCGCGCCAGCGTCATCATCCGCTGCGCGACCATGGCCGGATGCGGCGACACGCGGTCGTAGGGCAGGCAGTCCCAGGCCGGGAATTCCAAGACTTCGATTTCGGGCGCAAAGAAGGAAAGCGCGCGCGACAGCGCGGCCATGCGCGAGCCGTCGCGGCAGACGACCGCGACCGAGATGGCCGGCGGCTTTGCGCCCGCTGCGACCGCGCGGGCGAGATCGGCGACGACTAAAGCTTCGGCACCGTCGGCGACGCCGGCAAGGTTGAGCACCTTGCCGAGCTTGAGCCGTTCCGCGAGGGATTTGATCATCGCAAACCTTCGGCGCCAAAGCCGGGGAGGGGCGCGTGGAAGCCGATGAGTTGCCGCAGCACAGGCGTGTCGTAGTGCGCCGGAACGGCCGCATCGCCGACGACCCAAGCGTAAAGGTCGGCATTGGGCGCTTCGATCAGTTCTTCGAAATCGTCGAGCCCAGGCTCGTCGAACTTGTCGATATAGGCGTCGGCGAAGCGGCCGACGATCAGGTCCATTTCGCGCACGCCGCGCCGCCAGGCCCGGAACAAGAGCCGCCGGCGCCGTTCATCCAATCCCTCGCTTGACCGCTGCGTCACCCGGTTTCCCCAATGCGTCTACCGGCACGATTTTCGTAGAGCATGACAGGCTTTTTCCGGATCATGCTTCAACGCCAAAAGCCCGGACGGAGCCGGGCGAGGGGTATATAGAGAGCAACGCGCGCAATGTCAGCCGTTTTCCCCGTCATTCCGGGGCCGCGTGAAACGCGGAACCCGGAATCCATAGTCGCGGGTAGTAGGTGCAAATCCCGCATCGATGATGATTATGGGTTCCCGGATAACTGCGGAGCTTGTCATCGGGCCGGCCACTTCGGGCCGGACCCGTTGGCGGTTTCCGGAATGACCGCGGCTGGATGACCAAGGCTAAAGTTTCATGCGCCCGGCCGTTCTCAACCCGCTCTTTGCCTCGCTCTCCACGCTGCCGGGGATCGGACCGAAGCTGGAAAAGCTGTTCGGCCGGCTGATCGCGCGCGATAGTGAGAAGCCGCGCATCGTCGATCTATTGTTTCATCTGCCGAGCGGGCTGGTCGACCGGCGCAATCGGCCGAAATTGAGCGAAGTCGAGCCGGGCACGGTCGTCACAGTCGCGGTCACCGCCGATCGTCACCGTCCGCCGCCGCCGCACCGGCCGCGCGCGCCTTACAATATCGAAACGAGCGACAACACCAACACGCTGACCATCACTTACTTCAACGCTCGCAAGGATTATCTCGAGAAGCTCTTTCCCGTCGGCGAAGTCCGCTACGTCTCTGGCGTGACGACGCTCTACGACGGTCACCTGCAGATGGTGCATCCCGAGCGCGTCGTCGACGAGGAAGGCTTCAGGCACCTGCCGTTGCTCGATCCGGTCTATCCGCTGACCGAAGGCCTGCATCACAATCAGGTACGCAAGGCGATCGATCTTGCACTCGAGCGGCTGCCGGCGCTTACCGAATGGCAAGACCCGGCTTGGCTTGCCCGCAACGCCTTTCCGGGCTTTGCCGACGCGCTGCGCCACCTGCACCGACCGCCGACAGCGGCCGACATTTTGCCCGAAAGCCCGGCGTGGTCGCGGCTCGCCTATGACGAGCTCCTGGCGAGCCAGCTCGCGCTCGCTTTGTTGCGCGCGCGTATGCGCGTGCGCGCCGGACGCGGCAGCGCAGCAGAGGGGCGCTTGCGTGCGCGCATCGTGGCGGCGCTCCCCTATAGGCTGACGCCGTCGCAGGAGCGCGCGATCGCCGATATCGTCGCCGATCTAGCGCAGCCGCAGCGGATGTTGCGGCTCCTTCACGGCGATGTCGGCTCCGGCAAAACGGTCGTCGCGCTGCTCGCCGCCGCCCACGTCATTGAGGCGGGGCGGCAAGTGGCGTTCATGGCGCCGACCGAAATCCTGGCGCGCCAGCATTTCGCGACTATCGCGCCCTTGGCCCAAAAGGCCGGTATCCGGCTCGCGATCTTGACCGGCCGGGAGCGCGGGCGCGAGCGGAACGAAATCACGTCTGCCCTTGTTGCGGGCGACATCGACCTTCTCGTCGGCACGCACGCGCTTTTCCAAGAAGACGTCGCGTTTCGCGATCTGGCGCTCGCAATCGTCGACGAGCAGCACCGGTTCGGCGTTCATCAGCGCCTCGCGCTAACCCGCAAGGGCGATGCGGTGGATCTTCTCGTGCTGACCGCAACCCCGATCCCGCGCACGCTGGTTCTGACCTATTTCGGCGACATGGACATTTCGGAGCTGCGCGAAAAGCCGGCCGGCCGGCAGAAGGTCGATACCCGCGCAGTGCCGCTCGATCGCCTCGCCGAAGTGACCGACGCGGTGGCGCGCGCGATGGAAGCCGGGCGCCAAGTCTATTGGGTATGCCCGCTGGTCGAGGAATCCGAAAGCGTCGACCTTGCCGCCGCCGAAGAGCGCTACAAGCTCCTGCAGAAGCGCTTCGGCGACCGGGTCGATCTCGTTCACGGGCGCATGCGCGGCGCCGAAAAAGACCGCGCCATGGAGCGCCTCGCCAAGGGCGAAACGCGCCTGTTGGTGGCGACGACGGTCATCGAAGTCGGCGTCGACGTGCCACAAGCAAGCGTGATGGTGATCGAGCACGCCGAGCGCTTCGGGCTTGCGCAACTGCATCAGCTGCGCGGGCGGATCGGCCGCGGCGCCGAGCAATCGATCTGCATCTTGCTTTACAAGGCGCCGCTCGGCGAGACCGCCAAGGCGCGCATTGCGATCTTGCGCGAGACCGACGACGGCTTCCGCATCGCCGAGGAGGATTTGCGGCTGCGCGGCGAAGGCGACGTGCTCGGCGTGCGGCAGAGCGGCATGCCGGGCTTCCGCATCGCCCGGATCGAAGTCCACGGCAAGCTTTTGTCGGCGGCGCGCGACGACGCGGCCCTGATCTTGAGTCGCGATCCGCGGCTTACCGCGGAGCGCGGCCAAGCGCTCCGTCAGCTACTCTATCTGTTCGCTAGGGATGAAGCGATCGGCCTTTTGAGTGCGGGCTGACGTCCGCCGGCAGCGGATCGGCGCCGAACCGGTTGTAGCCGCTCGTGCCTCTCGTGCACCACCATACGATGAGCACGATAGGACCGATCAGCGGGATGAAAAAAAGCAACAGCCACCAACCGCTGCGGTCGGTGTCGTGCAGCCGGCGAACCATCACGGCAAGATTAGGGATAAACGTTGCGAGCCAGAATAATATGCTCAAGGGCGAGCCGCCGATATCGAGAACGCCATAACTGACGACAAGGTCCAGCAATTCCCCGGCTAGGCCGCCGATGGTGACAAACAATTGCCAATACCAAAATTCCGACCGCGCGGCGCGGCCGTTGAAATTTGCGTAATTTGAAAAACCTGACTGAATTGCCTGTTGAAAATCCATACCATGTCCCCCGAAAGAAAAAAGATTTGCGTAATCGTTTCGGCCACCTCGCGCTTTTATTTCGCGGCCGTCGTGGCCGCTTGACGCGCCGCCTGCGCCGTCCGCGCGGTTTCGGCGAGCGCCGCGAGCTTGCCTTGGGTTTGCGCTTCGCTGCCCGGCTGCACGATGCCGGCCGACATCAGCAGCGTCATCGCCTGTTCGACCGTGATATCGAGATCGATCACGTCGCTACGCGGCACGTAAAAGAAAAAGCCGGTGGTCGGATTGGGCGTGCACGGCATGAAGGCCGAGACGTGCTCGATAGCCGGCAGGCGGCTCGAAATTTCGTTCGTCGGCGATTGCGTAAGAAAAACGAGCGACCACATGCCCGGCGACGGAAATTCGACGAGGCCAACCTTGCGGAAGCTCGACTCCGATTTCGAGAACAGCGTTTGAAAGATCTGTTTAGCGGTGCGGTAGATCGGCCGCACGATCGGCATCCGGTTCAATAATCCTTCGCCGAGATCGACCAGCTTGCGCCCGATCAAATTCGCCGTGAGGAACCCGAGCAGCGTCAACGCCGTGAAAGCGATGATGAGACCCAATCCAGGGATTTGGACCGGCAGATAGGTTTCCGGCCGGTACATCCTTGGGATGAACGGCCGCACCAGACCGTCAACCCAGGTGACGAACCACCAGATCAGCCAAAGCGTCACCGCCACCGGGCCGGTGACGACCAGACCAGTGAGGAAGTAATTGCGGATCCGGCTCATGACGCCGTGCGTGACTCTAGCGCCGCTCGCAGTTCCGCTGGTTCGATCGTGATCCGTCATCGATTCGGCCGCATGAGTCCCCGGCTCGAAAACTATACACGTTTACGCTTTCAATGGGCATGCCGCCGCAGCATGACCGCGTGTCCGAGGCGGATTATTCCACGGTGACCGACTTGGCAAGATTGCGCGGTTGATCGACGTCGGTCCCCATGCACACGGCCGTATGATAAGCGAGCAGCTGGACCGGAATTGCATAGACGAGCGGCGCCATCGCCGGATGCACCGCCGGCAAGGTCAATGTCACCGCCGATTGACCCTCGGTGGCGCGCGCGCCTTCGGCGTCCGTCATCAAGATCAGCCGGCCGCCGCGCGCGGCAACTTCCTGCATATTCGAAATCGTCTTCTCGAAAACCTTGTCGTGCGGAGCAATCACGATCACCGGCATGTTCTCGTCGACCAGCGCGATCGGACCGTGTTTGAGCTCGCCGGCCGCATAGCCCTCGGCATGGATGTAGGAAATTTCCTTCAGCTTCAGCGCGCCTTCGAGCGCGATCGGGAAACTCGTGCCGCGCCCGAGATAGAGTACGTCGCGCGATTTGGCGAGATCACGCGCGAAATGTTCGAGCTGCGGCTCGAGTGCCAGAGCTTCGTTGAGATGACGAGGCACTTCGATCAAAGCATGCGCCAGCGTTTTTTCGTCGCTTTCGCTGAGCACGCCGCGGGCGCGCCCGGCCGCAATCGCAAGGCAAGCAAGCGCCGCCAGCTGGCACGTGAAAGCCTTGGTCGACGCCACGCCGATTTCCGGTCCGGCCAGCGTCGGCATGACGAGATCGCTTTCGCGCGCGATGCTCGACGTCGGCACGTTCACGATCGAGAGGACATGCTGCTTATGCGCGCGTGCATAACGTAGCGAAGCAAGCGTATCGGCGGTTTCTCCCGATTGGGAAACGAAGATCGAAAGGTCGCCCGCCGTCAGCGGCACGTGGCGATAACGGAATTCGGACGCAATATCGACGTCGACCGGCAAATGCGCGAATTGCTCGAACCAGTAACGCGCCACCATGCCGGCGTAATAGGCGGTGCCGCACGCGGCGATCGAAATCCGCTTGAGCGCGCGAAAATCGAACGGCAGCTTGATCGGCAAGTTCACCCGCTCCGCCGTCATCTCGAGATAATTCGCCAGCGTATGGCCGACGACTTCGGGCTGCTCATGGATTTCCTTCGCCATGAAATGGCGGTGATTGCCCTTGTCGACGAGGAGAACCGAAGCCTGCGATTTGAGCACGGCGCGTTGGGCAATCTTACCGCTCGCATCGTGTATCTCGGCGCCCTTTCGCGTGACGATCACCCAATCGCCGTCTTCCAGATAGCTGACCTGATCGGTAAAGGGTGCGAGTGCGATCGCATCGGACCCGACATACATCGAGCCGTCGCCGAAACCGACGGCGAGCGGGGAGCCTCTTCGCGCACCGATCAAAAGGTTGTCTTCGCCGGCAAACAGAAAGGCCAAGGCGAAGGCGCCGCGCAGCCGCGGCAGCGCCGCCTTGACGGCCTCGACCGCGGACGCGCCGTTTTTCATTTCCTCCGTCACCAGGTGCGCAATCACCTCGGTGTCGGTGTCGGTCGAGAATTTGGCGCCCTTTTGCTCCAATTCGCGCCGCAACTCGCTGAAATTCTCGATGATGCCGTTGTGCACGACCGCCAATTTTTCTGTGGCGTGCGGATGCGCATTGTTTTCGGTCGGACGGCCGTGAGTCGCCCAGCGCGTGTGCCCGATACCGATCGCGCCTTGAAGCGGCTCTTGCGCCAACCGGATCTCCAGGTTTTTCAGCTTACCTTCGGCGCGCCGCCGCGTGAGCTTGCCGTTCTCGAGCGTGGCGACGCCCGCGGAATCGTAGCCGCGGTATTCGAGGCGCTTGAGCGCCTCGATCAGTTGAGGCGCCGCCGGCCCCTGCCCGATGATTCCAATAATTCCGCACATCTTGGTTCGATATCGGCAATCGAGGATCTGGAAGCAAGAACCATATCAGGTCGCAGCGATCGAGTGTCGGCTATTAACCGGTTCCTGATTGCCGCCTTCCGATCCCGCTCTAAGCCTTCTTTTTGCCGAGCGTCTTAAGTCCGCGCAAGCGAGACGCCCAACCTTCCTTAATAGTTTGGCGGCTGCGCCCGAGCGCGAGCGCGTCGGCCGGCACGTTTTGCGTGATCACCGAGCCCGAGCCGACATAGGCGCCGTCGCCGATCTTGACCGGCGCAACCAGCGCCGAATTCGAGCCGATAAACGCGTCTTTTCCGATCTCGGTGCGATGTTTCGACGAAAGCGTCGCCGATATAGCTCAAATGATTGGCCTTGGCGCCCGCCTAGACGAGCGCTTCCTTGACCTCGACGAAGTTTCCAATGCGCGCGGCCTCGCCGAGCCGCGTGCCCGGGCGCAGACGCGCAAACGGTCCGACCGAAACGCCCTTGCCGACATGCGCGCCGGCAATGTGGCAGAAGGAACGAATGACCGCGTCGTCCTCGATCGTGACTTTCTCGCCGAACACCACATAAGGTTCGACCACGACATCGCGTCCGAATTTGGTGTCGGCGCACAGATAAACGGTTTCCGGCGCGATGAGCGTGACCCCGGCGTCGAGCGCAGCCTGCCGCAGGCGTCGCTGGGCGACGGCCTCCGCTTCGGCAAGCTGTTTTTTGGTGTTGATGCCGCGCATATCGTCCTCCTCGACTTCGACCGTGACCGCGCGAAGCTTCATGCCGCGCGCGATCTCGATCGCATCGGTCAGATAAAATTCGCGCTTTCGATTCCGGTCGCCAATCCGATCGAGGATTGCGAGCGCGGTTTTGCCGGCCATCGCCATGATGCCGCCGTTGCAGAGGGCGACTGCGCGTTCGCTCGCCTTGGCGTCGAGCTCTTCGCGAACGGCGATAAGTTCGTCGCCCTCGACGATCAACCGCCCGTAGCCTGCCGGGTCGGCCGCGCGAAAACCGAGCACGGCAACGGCGGCACCCTCGGCGATCGCCGCGCGCAGCCGCAAAAGGGGCGCCGGCCGAATGAGCGGCGTGTCGCCATAAACGATGAGAATGTCATCGGGTTGCCGTTCGATGGCGCGCCGCGCCGCGAGCACCGCATGCGCGGTTCCGCGCCGTTCGCTCTGCACGAAGCATTTCGCATCCGGCGCAGCGCGCTTTGTCTCTGCGGCGACGGCCGCGTCATCGGGGCCGACGACGACGGCCGTCGCTGTAACGCCGGCATCGGCAATCGCACGGAGAACATGCGCGAGCAGCGACCGGCCGGCGACCGCATGCAGCACCTTGGGCCGCGCCGAACGCATGCGCGTGCCCTCGCCTGCCGCGAGTACGATCACAAGGCATGTTCGAGGGACCATTGCAACCTCCGCGCCGACCTATTAGCACGGATTCGGGGACGGAAGCGCGGACCGGCGGAACGCAGACCCAGGCGTGCAGGTGTGGTAGCTGTCAGCGTCTGCGATTGCGCATTCAAGAACGCGCGGATTTGCGCTCCGCCAGAATGAAGACGTGAGATATGACGCCTCGGCCGCTTTTTCTTCCGACCGCGCGCCAAACCAACTGGCTCCTGATCATCGCCTTCTTGGCGGTCGGACAGGCCCTCTACGTACGCTATATGGCAATCGAAAATCCGAATGTGGAACTCGCCTGTCAGGCGGGTTTGAACACCTTGCTATGCGCCATGTTCCGCATATCGATTGTGCTCTATAACCATAACGTTTTCGGCGCCGTGGCGCTCGTGACGGCACTTCTCAATCTGCTGCGGCCTTCGATCGTGCTGGTCGCGGTGGCGCTTGCCGCCGCTGGCTATGGGATCGTGATGCATAATGCCGACCTTTCGGCGCTTGCCGCGGGCGTTCTGATCCTCAGCCTTGGGCGTCCCGCGCCCGCATCAGAATAAAAGCAAGGCCGATCAATCCTGCGCAAAGCCAGATGGCTTGCCAATTCGCGAATGTTTCATTGAGCGCGATGTAGACTGCCGACACGGCAAGCGCGGCCGCCGCAAGCGTCTCCGCCGCCGCACGGTTTCCGGCCGGGCGCGGCGCCGAAAACGAAAGCCATAAAAAACCGAACACCGCGGCGCTCTGCGACGCGAACGGCAGATCGCGATAGCGCGGATCGAAAACGAGGGCGAGCGCCGTCTCGATTGACAAGAGCGTGAGCGCGATCAAACAGATGCCGAGCGCGAATATGATCGGATCGCGCACGGCGCGTTCGCGGCTCAATGTGGCCGCGAATGCGGGTTGCCTTCGGCCCGACACGTAGGCTGCGGCGCAGGCGACGGGAGCAAATGCGGCGGTCGCCGCGAAGGCGATGGCGCGCAGCCAAGTGCCGGCGCTGAAGCTATCGATCGGAATCCGTTCCAGCGTCCATCCGAACAACACGCCGGGTATGAACGAGAATAGCGCGATGCGAGGCCACAACAGCCAACCGAAAAATTTCCCGCGATCGGCGGCGGTGGCGCTTGCGAAAATCGCGCCCGCAAGGATAAGGCCGGCCAAGGCCTGTTCCAGCCAGCGCGGATGGTCGGAGACGTTGCCGCTGAAACTGAATTTCGGTTCGCCCGTCGCGCGATCGAAAATTCCCCAATAACCGCCTGTAGCGCCTTCGAGCCTCCGTTTCCATGGCTGGTTGAAAGCTTCGATGACATTGACGCGAAAATTCTCGTGCTGCGCCAACGCCAGAGTTTCGCCGATGACGCGCGCTTGATTCGACGGCGAAGGCATTGCCCCTTCGCGCATGCGCCCGGCGCTCGGCCAACCGGCCTCGCCGATGAAGATTTCCTTGTTGGGAATGGCGGCGGCGACGTTTTTGCGGATCGCATCGACATGGGCGGCGGCGACCGAGGCCGGCAGCGGAAAATCCTCCCAATAGGGCAGGATGTGGATCGTGACGAAATCCACCGCACTTTGCAGGTCGGAATAGCGCAGCCAATATTCCCAAACATCCGCATAAGTGACCGGCATCGCGACTTGCGATTTGACTTCGCGGATGTACGCCGCGAGATCTGCGACCGACAAATCGCCGCGCAACAGCACTTCATTGCCGACGATGACGGCGCGAACGGTCTCGGGATAGGTCTTGGCGAGCCGGATGGCCGTTTCCACTTGATGGCGGTTTTTTTCCGGTTCGTTCGACAGCCACAGACCGAGCAGCATTTTCAATCCGTGCCGTTGCGCGATTGCGGGAATTTGATCGAGGCGGTTTGCGAGCGAATAGGTGCGGATGCAATCGGTGTAGCGGGACAAGAGCGAAAGATCCTCGTCGATCTGCCGCGCATCGACCGTGGTGCTCTCGATCAGCGGATCCTCGCCGCCGCGAAACGGGGCGTAGGACACGCAATAAAGCTTGCCCCCAGCGGCAAGCGGGGACGTCGCCAGGCGCGCGGGAGCGCCCAGCCACCACCAAGTAAGCATGATTGCGGCCGCCGCGCATGCATAGGACGCAAGCGCCGCGCCAATGAAATTCAAAGGTTTCGGACGAAGCACTCTTCCGCATTAGCCTTGACGGAGGCCGATGCCAAGCTTGGCGGGCGCGAATGCGCGCGTCACGATGCATGCTGGACAAACGCTCGCAGTTAGGCTGTTGTCGTCCCAATCGCCCCGAGCGGCTGCCGCAATAGCGGCCCAATCCGGTGGCCAAAAGGCGGCCGCAGCCGGATCGCCAAAATAACCGATTAGGGTTGGAAAACGTCCGTCCAGCTTATGTTCAGTGCAGCGAATTAAGGCAATGATGTCTCATCGCGTGCTCAGCTTCGTCGGCGCCTTCTGCGTCGCCCTTTGCCTCCTTGCCGCCCCGGTCGGCCCCGGCAAATCCCCGGTCTTAGCGCAAGCAACAGACCCCAAGCCCGCCGAGGAGCCAGCCGCGCCGCCCAAAGATACTTCTAAGGAACCGCAGAAAGTCGATGACTTCGCCGAAGCCCAGCGTGCGCTGAGCGGGCCTGCCGGCAATCCGGAATGCGTCTGGCTCGGTCGCCGCGTGGTCAGTCTGCTTTGGCGCGACGATCTGGATACCGCTTTCCGCCACCTCGATCTTTACGACCGGTTTGGCTGCCCAAGCGGCCATATCCAGGCGACGTTCCGTTGCTTGGTCCTGCACGCCAATACCATCGATCCCAAGGCCGCCGACAGCCTCAACGGTAGGGTGCAGGCCTGCTGGATTAACCCTTTTCTCCAGGTCACACCGGCGCCGGCGGCGGCCGCGCCAAGCCCGACCACGACGCGCTAGCGGTCATCCAAAGAAATCCAACAAACAAGGCGCCAATGCACACCTTGTCGTCTTGAATTTGCCATTACGCATCGTTAGCTTAACCCTGCCGCTCGCAAGGTTGCCTCACCCTTACGACCATCGTCGAACCTGGGGGCAGGTTCGGGCCTGTGTGGTTTCGCCCCGCGTGGTTGGAAGTCCATGCGCACTGTCGCTGCCGTGCTCGCGCTCGTTGCGTGCGTGCATGCCGGCATTTGGGCACTGCTGAGACCGATAGGGAACGCTCCGGACGTCACCGGGCAGCTCGCCAGCATTTCCTACTCGCCCTTTGCCGATTCCTCCCATCCGGATACGGGCGCCCGTCCGACGCCCGAGCAAATTCGGGCCGATCTAAAGGCCATCGCACCCTATACGCGGGCCATCCGCACCTATTCCGCGACGGGCGGCGCCGAACTCGTCCCCCCGATCGCCGCCGAATTCGGCCTTAAGGTTACCGTCGGCGCCTGGATCGACAAGGACGCGGCGCGCAGCGAGCGCGAAATTCGCTCCGCACTCGAACTCGCCCGCCACTACAGCAACGTCGACGCCATCGTCGTCGGTAACGAAACGACGCTTCGCGCCGAAATGAGCGTCCCCAATCTTATAAAGCTCATCCAAAGGGTGAAGCGTTCCAGCCCAGTACCCGTAACGACTGGAGAAATCTGGACCGTCTGGATCGACCATCCGGAGCTCGCCTCGGCAGTGGATTTCATTGCCGCGCACATTTTGCCCTACTGGGAAGGCTTCGACGCCTCACGCGCGGTCGACCACACGATCGAGTTCTACGACAAGCTTCGGCAGATGCATCCCGGCAAGCGCATCGTGATTGCCGAATTCGGCTGGCCGAGCGCGGGCTATAACTTCCATGAGGCCGATCCGGGACGGATCGCGCAGGCCATGGTTCTTCGGGATTTCGTCACCCGCGCCCAGGCCTACGGCATCGACTACAACATCGTCGAAGCCATCGACCAGCCATGGAAAACCATGGAGGGCGGCGTCGGTCCCTATTGGGGTCTATTCGACGCGGCGCGCCAGCCGAAATTCTTCTGGACCGGGCCGATCATGGACCCGGATTACGGCAAACGCGCTGGACTCGCCGTCCTGTTCGGGATTCTGTTGTCGCTGCCGATCCTTGCTTTGGCCGGCGCCAGCGCCACCCAGGCGCTCGTGCTCGCCGCCTCCGCCAACGCAGTCGGGGCCTGGTTCGCGGCGATCGTCGCCTTTTGGAAAGGGCATTACTTCGTACCGGGCGCGGCTTTCGCGCTTGGGTTCGGAATTCTTCTCCTCATTCCCTTGGTGGCCATTGCGCTGTCGCGTCTTGAGGAGATCGCCGCGATCGCGTTCGGCCGTCCGCCCCGCCGGCTCGCTATCGCGCCGCCGCTGGTGCCGGACGGTTATGCCCCGAAAGTCTCGATCCATGTCCCCGCTTGTTGCGAGTCGCCGGAAATGCTCAAGGCAAGCCTCGATGCGGTCGCGCGGCTCGACTATCCGAATCTCGAATGCGTCGTCGTCATCAACAACACCCCCGACGCGGCTTTGTGGCGCCCTGTCGAAGAGCACTGTTTGGCGCTCGGCGAGCGTTTCAAATTCGTGCATGTCGACAAGCTCACCGGCTACAAGGCCGGCGCATTGCGCATCGCGCTGGCGCACACCGCGCCCGACGCGGAAATCATCGGCACCATCGATGCCGACTATGTCGTGGACGCCGATTGGCTGAAACATCTGGTGCCGCTGTTCGCCGATCCGCAGGTCGGCTTCGTGCAGTCGCCACAGGACCATCGCGACGGCAATCGCTCGCCGCTGCATACCGCGATGAACGCGGAATATGCGGGATTCTTCGATATCGGTATGGTGCAGCGTAATGAGTTCAACGGCGTCATCATGCACGGCACGATGTGCTTGATCCGCCGCCCCGCGATCGAGGGCATCGGCGGCTGGTCGAGCGACACCATCGTCGAGGATACCGATTTGGGCTTGAGCATCCTCGAGCGAGGGTGGCTCGCGCATTACACCAATCGCCGTTATGGCCACGGCCTGCTGCCGGATACGTTCGAAGCCTATAAGCGGCAGCGCCACCGCTGGGCGTTCGGCGGCTTCCAGCTTGTCCGCAAGCACTGGCGGCGCCTGCTGCCGTGGGCCGAGGGGCTCACGCGCGAGCAGAAGCGCGAATACGCGCTCGGCTGGCTCAACTGGCTCGGCTCGGACACGATCGGCGTCGCGGTTGCGCTTCTCAATATCGTCTGGGTCCCGGTAGTCGCCTTTGCCAATATCGCGGTGCCCGATCGCATTCTCACGATCCCGATCATCGCCGCGTTTGCCGTTTCAGTGGCGCATTTCGCCGCTTTGTATCGGCTGCGCGTGCGGGCCTCGCCGACACACATGGTGGGCGCGGTCTGCGCGGCGATGGCGCTGCAATTGACGGTGGCTCGCGCGGTCGGCATGGGCCTGATCCACGAACGCATGCCGTTCTTGCGCACGGCCAAAGGCGGCAATTCGCGCAAAGGGCCCGACTTTCCTGCTTTCTGGGAGGCGGTGATCGCCTCGCTCTTGCTGATCGGGTCGCTGACGCTGGGCGTCACCAATTACAAGCAGGTCCGCGAGATCAATATTTTCGCTTGGGTCCTCGTGGTGCAGAGCCTGCCGTTCCTAGCGGCGGTTACACTTGCCTGCATCGAAGGAACGCGCTTTAACAGCTTCGCTTTCTGGCGCAACATTGGCGCCAAGCTCGGCACCAAAGCGGCCGACCTTCTGCCCCAGGCCGAGGTCATCGGTCAGGTGATCCCGGAAGCGACGAAGCTGCCGGCCGACACCATCGAACCGGCTCAGTAATCGGCGTTTCGTCGCCTGTCGCCGTCATAGCCGGGACGTGTTCGCGGACGACCCACGCGCTACGAACCCGCCAGCGCCGTTTCGGCCAGCCGCACCCAATAGGACGTGCCGATCGGGATCGCTTCGTCGTTGAAGTCGTAAGCGGGGTGATGCAGGCCGGCGCTGTCGCCGTTGCCGACAAAGATGAAGGCGCCGGGCCGTTCCTGCAGCATGAAGGCGAAGTCCTCAGCCCCCATCACCGGAGCGATGTCGGTATCGACCTTGTCCTTGCCAACGATTTCGCGCGCGACGTCGGCGGCAAAGGCGGTCGCGCGCGGCTGATTGACGACGACCGGATAGCCGTTGGTGTAGGTGATCTTGGCCGACGCGCCGTAGAGCCGCGCGGTGCCTTCGACCACTTCCCCGATGCGCTGACGCAGGAGTTCGCCGATCTCGGGCTTGAGACTGCGCGCCGTGCCGCGAAGTTTCGCATGCTGCGGAATGACATTGTCGGTCTGACCGGCCTGGAACATGCAGATCGAAACCACCCCCGACTCCAGCGGATCGACATTGCGCGCCACGATCGATTGGAGCTGAGTGATGATCTGCGCGCCGACCAGGATCGTATCGATGCCGAGATGCGGCCGCGCCGCGTGGGCGCCCTTGCCTTGAAGGTCGATCTCGATGTGGTCCGCGGCCGCCATCATCGAGCCCGGCCGGATGGCGAAGGCGCCAAGCGGCAACCCGGGATAATTGTGCATACCATAGACTTCCTCGATGCCGAAGCGGCTGATCAGGCCATCCTTGACCATGGCGAGCGCGCCCGCACCGCCCTCTTCCGCGGGCTGGAAAATGACGACTGCGCTCCCGGCGAAATTGCGCGTTTCGGCCAAGTATTTCGCCGCTCCAAGCAACATCGCGGTGTGGCCGTCATGGCCGCAGGCATGCATCTTGCCTGGGACGGTCGATTGATAGGGTAATCCGGTCTCTTCCTCGATTGGCAGCGCGTCCATGTCGGCGCGCAGGCCGATCGCCTTCTTGCCGGCCTTGCGCCCGCGAATGACCCCGACCACGCCGGTTCGGCCGATGCCCGCAACGACCTCATCGCACCCGAAGCTTTTAAGCTTCTCGGCAACAACCGCGGCGGTGCGATGAACGTCATAGCGGAGTTCCGGATTGGCGTGGAAATCTTGCCGCCATTGCTTGATTTCCCTGTGGAGATTGGCGACGCGATTGACGATCGGCATAATGCCTCCCTGTTCGGTTCTATCTACGGTTGGGCCAATGTACCAAAGGCGGCGCAAAAAAGCGCGTAATGGCCCAAAAGGCTGGAAAGTGCGGGCGCTTTTAAGTAATTGATCCCCGGGGAGCCCGTAGCTCAGTCGGTAGAGCACGTGACTTTTAATCACGGGGTCGCCGGTTCGAGACCGGCCGGGCTCACCAACAAAAACAAAGACTTAAGTCAGATTTTCGAGGTCTAAATCTTCCCCAAAAGCGCTCTGGGGAAGACCGGGGGAAGACAAGTTCAAAAGTCCGCACAGGCTGTCGCCCTGTGCGGCGTGGCTTGTTTTGCGCTTGCGTGCCGCCCGCTTGATTCCTACTATATGCGCAACTGACATTGCGGTTTTGTACTACCCGTAGCGCCAGCATCCATCCTGGCGATCGGATGTCGGGCCATTAGATTCTGATCTGTACGTCACATAAGTCCTGACAAGGCGAAGCCGCGTTCCCATGACGCGGTGGTCCGGAGAGGCTGGACGGCTCGAAAGAGCTGCCCGGCCTATTTGCATTTGGGAGAACGAGCGGATGAAGGACGAGCCAGAAGGTAGGATTGATCTGCTGCGCACGCGCAAGGAGGTCGCGGCGCGGTTGAAGGTTTCAATGAGGACGCTGGCCCGCTTGGAGGCCGCCGGCAAGTTGCCGGCGCGGATCCAGGTCAGCGACCGCATCGGGCTTTATCGCGACTCGGCAATCGAGCGTTTCCTGGCTGAGCGCGAAGGCGCCGGCGCGTGATGCCATTCTTTCAATAGAAAAGTGCCGCCCCGACTGGGCCACAGCCGGAACGGCGCAGAGAGAGCCTTACCACATGAGAAAACCAGCATTCGCGCCGGCGGAACTCGAGCTGTGAAGCCGCGCATCAAAGGCCGGCTTCCGCCGTTCGTGCCGATGGTCAAGGCGACGATGAACTCCCCAGCGTGGCGCGCCCTCTCTCACGGCGCTCGGTCGCTCTACATAGCGCTTAGGGCCCGATACAACACCAAGCTTCAAAACGCAGTTTATTTGTCGGGTCGCGAGGCAGTCAAAGAGCTGGGCTCGCACAGTCACCGAGATTATGTGCGCCGCTGGTTTCGGGAACTGGAATATTACGGCTTCATCGCGATGGTCAGGCTCGCTCACCACGGCCTTAACGGCCACGGTCGCGCCCCACACTATCGGCTGACCGAGGAATGGTATCTCGGCAAAACTCCGACGAGAGACTTTCTGAATTGGGATGGCACGATCTTCCACGAGCAAAAAAGGCCAGCGGACTATCAGGCAAAAAACAGAAGCCGAGGCCCAGATGTACGGTCCACCCTGGACCAAACGGGTGGTCCACTAATCGACCAATCGAAGCAGACGGGACCAGAAAGTGGCCCAGACGTAAGGTCCATGTCGGAGCACGATGGTGGCCCAGATGTACGGTCCATAACTAGTTTAACCACTCCCTTGCTTGAATGGCGTACTCCTGCAGTCATCCAAGTAGAGCCTGCCAACTCCAATGATGAATCTAATAAACAAGTGACGGATTACGATTTGGCGCTTGGCCTCGTGTCTTCAGATTCAAGATTCCTATTCTGGCGGGGGTGCTGATGTTGGTGCGACTACCGCTACGTGCCTCGGCAGCATTAGTCGTTATATTCGTATTCTGGTCGTTGGCAGTGATAGAAGCTATCCGAACCTCGACCGCGGCTGGGGTCGTAGAAAAAGCAGAAACCGGTTTTGTTGGTACCGGCCAAAAAGCTGAGCCTGTTGCTATAGACGATAGAGCCGAGAATCCAAAGTCGCAGCGTTCCGTTGTTGACCATGGCGGAATCAAGATCGGGCGGCTTCCCGAAATCCAATTCTATATGTCTGACTTCGCCCGGACTTACGGCACCTCTGACACCAGCATTTCTTGGCTGGAGTCCGTCCGAAAGAATCTTATCAGTGATAAGCAACTGACGAAATTCGGTAATGAAGGCTGCTGTTTTCCCAGTATTTTTGATTTCCAACAGCGCAGTGAGAGGTTGGGCTGGATCAAGCCTCTCCATGTTCAATCGAATATCAGAAACCACGAGGATTGGGGCCTCGGTACGCAGTGTGGTCCATACTTGAATACCA
>DASPTX010000106.1:0-2374 GCA_035623195.1 Xanthobacteraceae bacterium
GCGCAGATATGCATAATATCAATGGCTTTGCTGCGAGCGTGCAGCCTGCGGCTATTCTTCCGCGCCATGTTTCGAACCCGGCGGGAAATGCTGCGCATCTGTTCGTGAAAGGAGTTTGGGAGAAGGAATATTCCCGGCCGTGGCGCTCGCTGAAGAAAGGGTCACGCCATGGAAAACAAAATCGTCACTGCCGACGAGGCTATCAGCCTTGTGCGCGATCGCGATACGCTTTCGAGCTGCGGCTTCGTGCAGTCTTGCGTGCCTGAAACGCTGCTTAAGGCGCTCGAGCGACGCTACCTTGCGACTGGCACACCCCGCAATCTCAGCCTGTTCGCCACCGCCGGCCAAGGCGACAGCAAGACGAAAGGTTTGAGCCGCCTCGGCCATGAGGGATTGCTCCGCAAAGTCGTCGCCGGCAATTGGGGACGCATGCCCCCCGTTTGCAAACTGGCTTTGGATGAAAAAATCTATGGCTACAATCTGCCGCAGGGCATCATCGCGCAGCTCTTCCGCGATCTCGCCGGCGGCAAGCCGGGCACATTCTCCAAGATCGGCCTGCATACTTTTGTCGACCCCCGGCACGAAGGCGGCCGCATCAACAAGATAACCACGCGAGACATCGTCAAGCTCGTCGAGTTCGAAGGCGAGGAATGGCTTTTCTATAAAGTCGCGCCGGTCACCGTCGCCTTCATCCGCGGCACCACCGCCGATCCCATGGGGAATATAACCATGGAGAAGGAGCCGCTAACGCTCAACAATCTCGCCATGGCGATGGCCGCCAAGAACTCGAACGGCATCGTGATCGCTCAGGTCGAACGCATCGCCGACTACCACACACTGCCCCCGCGCGCGGTGCGCGTCCCGGGCATCTTCGTCGATTGCGTCGTGGTCGCGGACCCTGAGGACCATATGACCAATCTCGCCACGCCGTACCATCCCGGCTATGCCGGCCGCATCCGGGTCCCCGCCGCCTCCGTGCCGCCCATGCCGCTCGATGAGCGCAAGGTGATGGCCCGCCGCGCGTCCTTCGAACTGCCGCCCAACGGCATCGTCAATCTGGGCGTCGGCGTCCCGGAGGGCGTCGCCTCCGTCGCCAATGAAGAGAAGGTGCTGAAATATATCACGCTGTCGGTGGAGTCGGGCGCAATCGGCGGCATCCCGGCGAGTGGCGCAAGCTTCGGCGCCAGCCTCAACATGGATGCAATCATCGATGAGAATCAGCAATTCGATTTCTACGACGGCGGCGGGCTCGACATGGCCTGTCTTGGCATGGCCGAATGCGATCGCTGCGGCAATGTCAATGTTAGCCGCTTCGGGACGCGTCTGATCGGGGCTGGCGGTTTCATCAATATCAGCCAGAACGCGCGCCGCATTGTCTTTGCCGGGACCTTCACCGCTGGCGGCCTCAAAGTTGCGGTCGAGGACGGGAGGGTGAAAATTCTAGAAGAAGGCAAGAACAGGAAATTCGTTGAAAAAGTGGGTCAAATCAGCTTTTCCGGCCAATACGCTTACGACCGCCACCGCCCCGTCCTCTATGTAACCGAGCGCTGCGTGTTCCGCCGCGTTCGCGCTGGGCTAGCCCTCATAGAGGTCGCGCCCGGCATCGACGTCGAACGGGATATTTTGGCGCATATGGATTTCAAACCAGTCATCGGCGAGCCGGAGACGATGGATGTCCGCATATTCCGAGACGAACCGATGGGGCTTGAGACACATCTGCTCAATCTCGACTTGCCCGACCGCATTACCTACGATCAGCAGCGCAATATACTGTTCCTCAATTTCGAGGGAATGTACATCCGGGTAAAGGCCGACGTTGTGAGGCTACGCCACCTGCTGGAGGAGCGGTGCAAACAGATCGGCCAGAGGGTCGGCGTTGTCATCAACTATGACAAGTTCCGCATATCCGAAAGCACCTACGACGACTATGCGGACATGGACCGGTACATGCTCGAACACTATTACACGACGATTACCCGCTTCGCGACGAGCGCCTTCATGCGTATGAAGCTCGGGGAGGCCTTCACCCGCCGCAACATCGCTCCGCACGTATTCGAGAAGAAGGAGGACGCGCAGGCCTTCCTCGCCTCTGCGCTATGGTCAAGGCGCTAAGTCCCGAGGAAGAAGATCGCCGCCGGCTCTGCCGTGAGCGAAAGACGCTCATCGCCGAGCGCGTCGAACACCTCAATCGCATTAAGGGGTTGCTCGTCGCACAGGGAATATGTGACTACGAACCGTTGCACCGTGATCGCAGGACTAAGCTCGGACAGCTCAAGACAGGAGATGGCCGGCCTTTGCAAGTTGGCCGGGAGCTTGATCGCCTCGAACTCATTCTCGAGCAGATCAAAGCCGTGGAGAGGGAGCGGGAGGCCTT
>DASPTX010000107.1:0-9200 GCA_035623195.1 Xanthobacteraceae bacterium
GAGCGCCTTGAAACCTTCGATCGTGTACTTGTAGCTATTCTCGGTGTGAATCGTTTCGCCGAGCCGGAAACCGATCGCCTTGCCGTTTACGCGCACTTTCTGCCGCTTCAAGCTCGCCAAATACATTTCGATCCTGTTGCGGCTGCGATTATAGCAAGCATGGTGCGCGAAAGCGGCGAGATCGAAATTCGCGCCGAGTTCGCGATTGATGCGGGTGAGAAGATTGAGATTGAATTTCGCCGTCACCCCCTCCGCATCGTTGTAGGCGGGACACAAAATCGCCGGCTCCTTGATCAGATCGACTCCGATCACCAGCAGCGCGCCTTCGCCAAGGGTGCGGCCGGCATGCCGTAAGAACCGCGCCGCTTCGTGCGGCTCGAAATTGCCGATCGTTGATCCCGGAAAGAATCCGACCCGCGGCAAGGCGGCAATCGAGGAAGGAACTTCGAAGTCTTGCGTGAAGTCGGCGACGACCGGATGCACCGCAAGATGCGGAAAATCGCGCCGCAGTTGCGCCGCGTCCTGCTGCAGAAAGTCGCCGGAAATATCGACCGGGACATAGGCTTCCACCGTGGCGGCTGCGCCAAGCAGAATGCGCGCCTTTTTGCTTGAGCCCGCGCCGAATTCGAGTAACGCGCAGGCCGGTGGAAACAAGGAGGCAATCGCAGGCGCATTTTCGCGCAGCAAAGCGAGCTCGCACCGCGTCGGATAATATTCCGGCAATTGCGTTATGCGCTCGAATAAAGCCGAACCGGCGAGATCGTAAAAGTATTTCGGCGGCAGCCGCTTCGGTTTTGCGGTGAGGCCGGCGAGAACATCGGCGGCGAATTGCGACGAAGTGCCGGTGACGGGTGCCGCGCGTAACGCGGTTTGGGCAACTCTTGTCATGGCAATACTCGGTGACGCGTTCAATCTTGATATTCCGCCAGCCGCACTCCAGTGAATTGCCAGCGAGCGGAGGGATAAAAGAAATTGCGATACGTGATGCGCGGATGGCCGGCCGGCGTGGCCAGCGACGACCCGCGCAATACCATCTGATTTATCATGAATTTGCCGTTGTATTCGCCGAGCGCGCCCGGAACGGCCCGATAGCCGGGATAGGGGCAATAAGCGCTCCTCGTCCACTGCCAGACGATACCGAACGGATCGGCGATAAGATCGTTGTCCGCCGCGACCTCCCATTCCGCTTCCGTCGGCAGATTCCTGCCGGCCCAGCGCGCAAACGCGTCGGCTTCGTAGTAGCTGACGTGACAGACGGGAAGCGACGGGTCGATCGGACGCAAGCCGCCCAGCGTCATCGCAAACCATGCGCCGTCGATCTTGCGCCAATAACCCGGCGCTTTCCAACCTTGCGCTTCAACACTCGTCCAGCCGTCCGACAACCATAATGTCGGCGTCGCATAACCGCCCTGCTGCATGAATTCGAGCCATTCGCCATTGGTCACGAGCGACGGCGAAAGCCGGACCGGCCGCAGCAGGACCTGGTGCGCCGGCTGTTCGTTGTCGAAGCAGAAACCGTTGCCGCTGTGTCCGATCGCATGGATGCCGCCGACGGCGGCACCGGCTGCGGGACGCACGGTCGGCTGCGGCCACTGCCATTGCGGATCGTAGGCCGGATCGGTCTCGTTGCAGGAAAAAGCATGCAGAATATCGGTGAGCAGCAATTCCTGATGTTGTTGTTCGTGATGCAATCCGATCTCGACGATCGGGATCAGCCGATCGAGGTTCGCCGCGGTTTCGATCAGGCGCTCGACCGCGCCATCGACGTGACGGCGATAGGCGGTAATTTCATCGGCGCTCGGCCGCGTGATCAGGCCGCGCTGCGGGCGCGCGTGGCGAGGACCGACGGAAACGTAGTAGGAATTGTATAGATAGGCGAAACGATCGTCGAATGAACGATAGTCCTTGAGGTGAGGCCGAAGCAGAAACTGCTCGAAGAACCATGTGACATGCGCCCGGTGCCATTTGGCCGGGCTCGCGTCGGGCATGGACTGCACAACTTGATCTTCGGCGGAGAGCGGCGCGGCGCGGCGTTCGGTCTCGGCGCGCACCGAGCCGAAGGCCTGGAGCCAAAATTGTCGCGGATCGCCGGACGACTGCTCGGCCTCGGCGTTCTTTCCCGCTAGAGGAGTAGCCCGGTCGGCGAGCCGCAAGCGGGTCGAGGCAACGGAGCCTGGCATGTCAATTTCCGCAAAGGGCGGGGAATAACGAAGGTTTCTCAATAGCCGGGGAGATAATCAGGCCCCCAGCGCATTGGTTCCAAAGATGGACTATCCATCTCACTCTGCAATCCCGTTCGTGGCAGCCTAACGCGGATGTGATCGGGCAACCGAAATCAGACCCAAAAACCGGGACCATCCCTCTAAGTACGTCTATCGACACACGATTTAGCCGTATAATCTGCGGCCACCATCCAACATGGGAGAACACGGGCGCCCGCAAGCAAGGCGCGCGGGCGCGGGGCATGACTATGAAAGATAGGAAGAAAAAGACACCGGCCAAGGCCAAGACTACAGCCAAGACCAAAACTACAGCCAAGAACACGGGCAAGTCGACAACCAAGACCGAGACAATGCTGCCGCGCGAGCGGTCCGAATATTCGGCAATCGTCGATCGTCCGCCGCTGTGGTTGCCGAACGGCGCGCGCCTGGTGTTCTGGAGCATTGTCAATCTCGAGGTTTGGGATATCGGCAAACCGATGGCCCGCCAGGTTCTGGCGCCGCCGACAGGGCTGACGCAAATTCCCGACGTGCCGAATTGGAGCTGGCACGAATACGGCATGCGGGTCGGCGTGTGGCGTTTCTTCGATCTCTTCAAACGCCGGAAGATCAGGCCGACGCTCGCGATCAATGCGCGCGTTTGCGAAGACTACGCGCGCGTGGCGCAAGAGGCCAAGGGCGACGGCTGGGAATTTATGGCGCATTCCTACCAGCAGGGACCGATCCATCAGGAGCCGAACCAAAAGGCGATGATCCGGCATTCGCTGGACGTGATCGAACGTTTCACCGGCAGGCGGCCGGTCGGCTGGCTCGGCCCCGGATTGACCCAGACGCTCGAAACGCCCGATCTGCTCGCCGCAGCGGGCATCAAATATATCGGCGATTGGGTCTATGACGACGAGCCCACGACGATCCGCACCGCGAGCGGTCCGCTGGTGACGCTGCCCTATACGATGGAGCTCAACGACATTCCGATGATGACGGTGCAGCACCACGAGGCCGAATATCTGACCAAGCGCGCCATCGACCAGTTCGATCGCCTCTATGCGGAAGGCGAGAAACGGGCAAAAATTCTCGCGCTCGCAATCCACCCCTATCTGAGCGGCCAGCCTCACCGCATCAAATATCTGGAAGCGATCTATGACTATGCGCGCAAATTCGACAAGGTCGTCTATTGGACCGGCGAGGAAATACTCGATTGGTATCAAAAATGCGCCGACGCAACGCGATAGGCGCGCTTCTCCGCCTCGCGATGGCGGTATTTTTCGCCGCCACCGCGCACGCCGCGCCATGCCGCAGCGGTGGGCCTTACGACAAATGGCTCGCCGATTTCGAGCGCGAAGCGATGGCGCAAGGCATCTCGCAACAAACGATCGCCGCCGCCGCGCCGTTTCTCACCTACGATCAGCGCATCGTGAATATCGATCGCGGTCAGCGCGTGTTCACCCAGACATTTCTGGAATTTTCCGATCGCATGGCCGCCGCCTACCGCATTCAGCGCGGCGCGGCTCTGATCAAGACCTATGCAACGGTATTCGAACGGATCGACAAGCAATTCGGCGTGCCGGCGCCGGTGATCGTGGCGTTCTGGGCTTTGGAGAGCGACTTCGGCGCCAATATGGGCAACTACCGCTCGCTGAGCTCGATCGCCTCGCTTGCCTATGACTGTCGCCGCGCGGACCGCTTCCGCGCTCAGCTTCTCGACGCGCTGCGGCTCATCCAGCGCGGCGATTTGCATCCCCAGGAAATGACCGGCTCGTGGGCCGGCGAACTCGGCCAGACGCAGATGATGCCGTCGGAATATTATAAATACGCCGTCGATTACGACGGCGACGGCGTGCGCAATCTCCTGCGTAGCGCGCCCGAACGTACTCGCCTCGACCGCGAATTATCTCGTGGGACTGGGCTGGCAACGCGGCGAGCCGTGGCTCACCGAGGTGCGCGTGCCGGCGCATATGCCGTGGGATCAGGCCGACCTCGACATCAAGCTTCCTCGCGCGAAATGGGCGGCCTACGGCGTCACGTTAGCCGACGGCCGGCCGTTGCCGGCGGACGACCTTTCGGCCTCGCTGCTCTTGCCGATGGGGCGATTGGGTCCAGCTTTCCTCGTCTATCGGAATTTCCAAGTCTATCTGCAATGGAATAACGCGCTCGTTTACTCGACGACGGCTGCCTATCTGGCGACAAGGATTGCCGGAGCGCCTCCGCTTCACCGCGGCAATCCGCCGCCGCCATTGGCTTTCGGCGACGTCAAAGCGACGCAGGCCATGCTGGCGCATGCGGGTTACGATGTCGGCGCCATTGATGGCTTTTTGGGCCTAAAGACGCGGCAGGCCGTCAAGACGATGCAGATGAAATACAGCCTGCCGGCGGATTCTTATCCGACTGCGGAGCTATTAGCGCGAATGCGCGCCGGACACTGACTGCCCGCATGGTGACACAATAATGTGAGTGTGTGAGAAGGGAAGGCAGCGAAAGCCTCGAAAGAGCCTGCCGGAGGCCCGGCCCAAATGGGGTCTGGCCGAGTGTTATATTGTGCTTGTAATTTGGCGTGCTCGTATTTTGGGCGATGGCACGGAAAGTCCGTCCCTCGAACGGGATCGGGCTTGTGACGGTAAGAGGGAACCCGCGACAATGCAGTACGGATTCCGCGCGCAGCGGTTGAATTTGGTCGATTTCGTTAGCATGGGCCGCCTTCACGCAATGGCGATCGCTCTACTTGTCGCGCTCCCATGCGCTGGCCACGCGCAGGGCATCCCCTCCGTCAACCCATCGACCGCGACGCCGTCAGCCGCGGCACCATCCGCTCCGGTCGCCGCTCCCGCCGCCTCTCCTGCGGCCACCCCTCCTGCGGTCGTGCCTGCACCGGCCACCTCTTCCACGACGCCGTCCGGCGCTTCCAGCGCGCCGAGCGAACAGGCCCCGCCAAACGTTCAACCCGCCGGAACCAATCCGGCAGCGGCGAATGCGCCCGCCGCGGCGGCCCCGCCTGCGGCGGCACCGGCAGCGCCCTCGTCGGCGGCTGCGCCAACGGGAGCCTCGCCGCCCTCGCCCGTGGCCACGCCGGCGGCCGCGCCTTTGCCAGGCGAGCATATGGTCAGCGGCGCCGATCTGCCGGAGGATCTTTCGCCTTGGGGCATGTTCGAGAATTCCGATCTCGTCGTGAAGGCCGTGATTATCGGGCTTGCCTTAGCGTCGTTTTTGACCTGGACCGTTTGGGTCGCCAAAACCCTCGAACTGCACAGCGCGCGCGCGGCGGTCCGCCGCGACCTGCGCGTGCTCAACAATTCAACGACGCTCGCCCAGGCGCATGACCAGTTGCGGGGCGGCGACAGCCCGGTCTCGCAACTGATGCAGGCGGCCGGTCAGGAAATCAGGCTGTCGGCGAATTTGCGCGCCGACGGCTTGAAGGAGCGCATCGCGTTGCAGCTCGAGCGCATCGAAATGGCGGTGAGCCGCCGGATCTCACGTGGCACCGGCGTACTCGCCACCATCGGCTCGACCGCGCCCTTCGTCGGCCTGTTCGGCACGGTGTGGGGCATCATGAACAGCTTCATCGGGATTTCGAACGCGCACACCACCAATCTCGCCGTGGTGGCTCCCGGCATCGCGCAGGCGCTGCTTGCCACCGCATTCGGCCTAGTCGCCGCGATTCCGGCCGTCATGATCTATAACGTGCTGGCCCGCCAAACGGCGCATTACCGCGCCTATCTCGGCGACGCCTCGGCGCAGGTGATGCGGCTCGTCAGCCGCGACCTCGACCGCGCCAGAATGCCGTTGACCCAAGCCGCCGAGTAAGCCGGACTTCGCGCGATGGCCATTCGTCTCGACCACGGCACCGACGAACTTCTCGAAGTGCACGACATCAATGTCACGCCGTTCATCGACGTGATGCTGGTGCTGCTCATTATCTTCATGGTGGCGGCGCCGCTCGCCACCGTTGACGTCCCGGTCGATCTGCCTTCGTCGAGCGCGCCGCCGCAACAGCGCCCGCCGAAACCGGTTTATCTCACGCTCAAAGCCGATGGCAGCCTGGCGCTCGGTGATACGCCGATCACGCGCGACGGACTGGCGGATGTTCTTGCCACCGCGACGGCGGGCGACAAGGACCAGCGTATCTTTCTGCGTGGCGACCGCGCCGTGCCTTACGGCGACGTGATGGAATTGATGAACGACCTGCGGCGGGCCGGTTACCTCAAGGTCGCCTTGGTCGGCATGGAGATGCGCGAGGCGAAATGACCGCGCTGACGCTGCCGTGGTTCGAAGATGAGGACCCGCGCGACCTGCGGCGCTGGGCCATCGCGGCTGCTGTCGTGCTCGGCGTGCATCTCGCCGCCGTCGGCGCCTATGTCTACCTTCACCAGCCGGATCAGATTGGCGACGATACTTCGCCCATCACGGTGGAGCTTACCCCTTCCGACGATACCATCGATCAGCCCGAGATTGCGCCCGTTCCCGAGCAACAGCAGAAGCAGGTCGAGGAGCCCCCGCCGCCTCCCGATACGTCGCAAGCGGTCATAGCGCCGACGCAGGAACCGCCGCCGCAGCCGGTCCAGGAGACAAGACCTCCGACGCCGGCCGTGCCGGCCCGTGTCAAAGGCGGTGCCCCGCGCGTCGAACCCGCCTGGCAGACAGCCTTGGTGCGGCGTTTGCAGCAATACAAACGCTATCCGAGCGAAGCGCAATCGCGCGGCGAAGAAGGCGTCGTGATGCTGAGCTTCAGTGTCGATCGCTCGGGCCGCGTGCTGGCGCATCAAATCGTGCGCAGTTCCGGCCATCGCGAACTCGACGACGAAGTCATGTCCATGATCGAGCGCGCGCAGCCGCTGCCGCCCTTCCCGGCGAGCATGCCGGAAGCCAAGCTCGATCTGACCGTTCCGATCAGGTTTTCGCTGCGGTGATAGGGCGTGATCGGGAAAAGTGGAAACCGGTTTTCCGCAAAGATCATGCCCCGATCAAACATCTAGAGCCGCAATCGATTCAATTTGAACGATCGCGCTCTAGCGCGTTTGGGTGAGGCCCCGAGAACCGGCCTAGGATTTCAACACCAACACTGTGTAGCCTGAAAAACGAGGCCCGGCGGCATGACCCGCCGGGCTTCAGTCAGTTGGAGGCTTGCCGATAGAAAACGGTGGATTCCAGAACCGGTAGCTCACGCCCGCGGCGCGGGGCGCCAGATCCAAGCACGAATTTTAGTATTGTCTTAAGTGAGAGTCTGTCACTTCAAGGCAACACTGATTTTAAAAATCTAGGAGCGCCTGCTCTATTGATGCCATTCTAGAATTATCACGTGATATCAGATGGTTACGCAAAAAAACCGAGAAAAGAAATAAATTCAGGCCGTCACAAAAAGTTCAGGTCAATAGGCTGCCTAGTTCGACGCCCAGTCACGCATGAGCGGCCGAATTCTATGATCTATATCATAAAGAAAATCCCAAGCCGCGCGCTGGCGGCGCTGGTTCCGCTGCTGCTCATTGTGCATCCGGTTACGCTCGTGGTGCCGTTTGCTGTCGGCGGCGGGACAGATGTCATGGCGCGTGTCCTGGCCGCGCCGATGGCGAGAACTCTCGGCCAGGACGTTATTATCGAAAATATCACCGGCGCCGGCGGCATGGTCGGGTCGGCGCACGTGGCGCGCGCCCAGCCTGACGGCTACACGATCCTATTCGGCAGCCGGTCGGCAGCTATCGATATGACGCTCTACAAGCATCCGAGCTACAGCCTGCAGAACGATCTTGCGCCCATCATTCTTGTGGCCGATCAGCCAACGGTACTGGTTGCGCGCAAGGATCTGCCGGCGAATGGACTGCGCGACTTCGTCGGCTATCTGAAACGCAATGCGGGCACGATGAAAATGGGTTCCGCCGGCGTCGGCGCCACCGGCTTCGTCGACTGCGCGATCTTCAACGGCATGATCGGAGTCCAAATCCAAGCCATTCTGTACCGCGGCAGCGGCCCGGCGATGCAGGATTTGATTGGCGGCCAATTCGATTACATGTGCACGATCAGCGGCTTGGCCTCCGGACCTATTCAAAATGGCCTGATCAAGGCCATCGCGGTATTCAGGCAACAGCGTTTGCCGTCGCTGCCCGATATACCTACCGCCGTCGAGCAAGGCATGAATTTCGAGGCCTCGACCTGGTCCGGCCTGTTCGCGCCAGCAAACACCCCGGCGACAGTCGTAAAAAAAATTCACGACGCAACCGCCAACGCGATGGAAACGTCTGCGATTCAGGAGGCGCTTGCCAAGAACGCCACCTACGTGGTGCCGCCAGAACGCCGCTCGACCGAATATTTCGAGAGCACCATCGGTCCCGAGATCGAAAAAAACGCAGCGCCGCTCAAAGCTGCCGGAATGTCCATTGATTGACCGGCCGTGATCCAAACAAAGTACACGGATCACCAAGGACGGGGCACATGGAGCAGCAAAACTCAAAGCCCGGACTTTGGATCCGGGCCCGTGATGTTGCGCAAAAGGATTTTGCGCGCGCTCAGCTAGTCCAATCCGCTCGCTCGCGCCTGGTCCTTCGCCATCACCGCCCAGTCATGCTCGCCCTCGCCATGCGCGAGCGCGCCGACTAGCCGATCGCGCCACACATTGCCGCTCGGCAGCGGCACACCGACCGCTTCGCCGGCGCTAAGCGCAAGATTGGCGTCTTTCAGCCCCAAGACGGCGCGCTGCCCGGCGGGTAGATAACGCTCGTCGGCGATGATCTTGCCGTAGATCTTGTATGCGGAGCAGGCGAACAGGCCGTCGGTCATCACGTCGAGAAAAACGTCGGGCACGACGTCGTATTTACGAATGAGCGCGAAGCCTTCGCCCATGGCTTCGATGGCGCAACCGAGAACGAAATTGTTGGCGATCTTGATTGCGGCAGCGGCCACGGGATCGTGGCCAGCCGCGAAAGTGCGCCGCGCAATGGCGTCGAATAACGGCTGGCAACGTGCGAGACTTTCCTGCGCGCCGGCAAGCACCATGCC
>DASPTX010000108.1:0-6480 GCA_035623195.1 Xanthobacteraceae bacterium
CCGAAACTTGCGCCGTCATTGCATAAAGGATCATCGAGATCGACGGCGGGATAATCACCGCCACCGCGCCCGAGGAGGTGATCAGGCTAACCGCAAAACGCTCTGAATAACCGTGCTTTGTCAACGACGGAAACAAGAGCCGTCCTATGGCGACGACGGTGCCGACCGAGGTGTGCGCCATGGCGCCGAACAATTCCGAGGAGGCGACGGTCGTCACCGCGAGCGAGCCCCGTACGCCGCCGATGATAGACACCACCCAAGTGACGACGCGATTGGCAATGCCACCGCGGCCCATGATCTCGCCGGCGAGAACGAAGAACGGCACGGCAAGCAGCGGGAAATTGTCGAGACTGCCGAACATGTAGGTTTGAATGGCCTGCGTGGGTACGTGAGCGACCAGAAGGATCGCCGCGACGGAGGTGAGGATAAGAACGACGAAAATCGGCAGGCCGAGGATTAGTAAGATCGCGGGCAGGACGAAATACACGAAACTCGCGGTCATTTCAGCGCTCGGCTTCGTCGGGCGAAACGACCTCGTCGTGACGTAAGCCCTGCACAAAAAGGCGAATTGCGATGAGCAGCGCCATGAGCAAGAGACCCACCGGCAATGCAGCCTGTGGAATGACCAGCGGGATGTTGGCGGATTCGCTGCGCTGATCGAGGTCGGTCAACATGGTCATCACGGGCCAGGCGAAGATCGCAAGCGCGACGCAGGTCGCGATCGTGGCGAGATCGGCGAAAAGGTCGAACGCCATCCGCGCGCGCGGCGGCAATAGCGCGACAACGACATCCATCCGGATATGACGACCCATCCAGCCGACCGGACCGGCGCCTAGGAAGACGCAGCCGATCATCAGAAACAGCATCGCTTCCTCGGCCCAGGAGAGCGACACTGAAAAAAAATATCGGCCAATGATATTAGCGAAATTTATTGCAACGCTGGCAATGAGCATTGCGCCCGCCGCCATTGTCAGGGCGGCCATAAGCGCGCCCGCAGCGCGCCGCAATACTCGGCGTATCCGGTCTAGAGCCATAGTGCGTTCGTTCGGAACAAAGCTGTTATGGCTCCGGCTGTTTACTTCCGCGTGCTCGAATGGCTGGGGTCAGCTCATCGGAGTTTGTGCTTAGTTCTTGGCTGCCGCGGCCCGAACCATTTGCAGCATGTCGTGCACGGCCGGCTTATCTTGGGTCGCTTCGTCGCCGACCGGATCAAGCAGCGTTTTCATGCGAGCGAGGTCGTCGGGTGGCAGCGTGTGCACCGTTCCACCCAGCGCGGTCCAATCGTTCGCCAGCTTGTTCGTAAAATCGACTTCCCACGCTTGCGCCTTGGCCTGGACCGCTGCGCCCGAATCGATCACGATTTTCTGCAGGTCGGCCGGCAGTGTGTCGAGCCATGGTTTGCTTACCACCGCAAGCGAAATGATGAACGTATCGTTGGTGACGGTAACCACTTTGAGGAGATCGTTCATCTTGAAAGAGACGAATACCGAAAGCCCCGAGATCGTACCGTCGATAGTGCCTTGATCGAGCGCAGGCACGACTTCCGAAAGCGGCATGCCGATCCCCGTAGCGCCGAGTTTCGCCATTTTCTGTCGTTCGAGCTCGGTGCCGTTGATGCGCAATTTCTTTCCGCTGAAATCGGCAAGCCGCATGATAGCGTTCTTCGCGCCATAATCCGACGCGCCCAGGTCCAAGGTTGCTATGCCGACCATGCGTTTTGGCGCGGCGAGATCGAAAATCGCCTTTTGCACCATAGGATCGTGGATCGTCGCGGCGGCATTAGCCTCGTCGCGGAACAGCATCGGGGTGGAGAACACGCCAAAGCGCGGATCGACGCCAACGAAAAAGTCGACTGGCCCGACATAGCCCTGGATATTGCCGAGCTCGACGCCTTCGATCTCGCGCGGGATCGGGCCAAGCTGGCTTGCCGGATAGATCTGGACTTCGATGCGACCAGCCGACGCCCTCTCGAGCTCCTCTTTGTAGAATTTGATGAATTGATGCTGCGTTTCGTTGATGGTTGCGGTGCCGATCTTCATGACGAAATCCGCGGCAGGCGCCGGAGAAATTGCGGCGCACCATCCAAGTGCAGTCGCGAAAGCGATGGCCACCAGCCTGCCGGCCAGTAAACGGCAATTGCCATGACGATTTGCGTATGTAGAACTCATCGACGCATCCCCTTGGATTCCATCCCGTGTGACAGTGCCCGGCGCGTTTGAGCCGATCGGCCGCGCCCGTTGGAATGAACTATAGTGCCGGCGCGGTGCTTGCCAAGCGAGCGCGGTGTCGCGCCGGCCTAGACGGTGACGCGAAGAATCGTTCGCAACGAGGTGCCCAGCTACGAACTCCTCCCGCCCAAATCCCTGCAAATGCGCTTTAAAAGCGAATTTTTGTGTTGGATATCACATTCGGCCGACAGAGGCTCGGGCAACTTCTTTGGGTAGAATCGGGGTTCAATCGAATCCACAAAGGAAGTATTCGCCCCATGCGACCGTTGCGGCAGTTAGATCCTCGGCTGCGGCGCGGTCGCAATGCGAAGGCCATACGTGTTACTGCAATAAGCACCGATCAGCTTGTGCCATGCCCAAACTGTAGCGAACCGATGCGTTTGTCCGATGCGCAGACGTTTGTCTGCGCGCAATGTGGCTACGCGGTCGATATAGAAGGGATACTTAAATCTTTGGATGTTGGTGCGTAATCGCCGGGAACATCAAATAGTGAAGCGTCCGGATTTTGGCTGTTGCGCGGTAACGGGCATATATGGCGGCCCTATTTTTCCCAAGATTGAGTGAATACCTGCCCGATAAGTATCAATTTGAATGAACAAGAGCGCCGTCAATTCCTCGATGGGGATAAGGCATGCGGGCTCTCGCCCGAGGCCGCAACTGTGGGTGTTTTGCCGTGCCTTTTTACCGCCGTACATGCCAAGATTTATGCGCAGCCTTGGCGTTCGGCGCGCTGTCCGTGACCGCGTCAATAACCGCGCCCGATACGGCGCGGGCAGAAGGTTTTCTTGATTTCTTATTTGGTGGATTTCAACAACGGCCCGCGCAGCCGCAGGAGCCTAATGCTTATCCTCCTCCGGCGCCGCCATTGGGCCGCGTGGCGCCAGCGCCGTTGGAACAGGAGAGCGTCACCGAGGGCGGCGGCAGCACCAACCATCCGGTGGTGTACTGCGTGCGGCTGTGCGACGGTCAACATTTTCCGATGGAACACATGGTCAATGGGACGCCGGTGGAAACTTGTCGCGCGATTTGTCCATACAGCAAGACCAAAGTTTTTTTCGGCACCGAAATCGGCGATGCCGTCGCCCAGGACGGTCAACGTTACACCGATCTTGATTCGGCTTTCGTGTATCGCAAACAGCTGGTGGCCAATTGCACTTGCAACGGCAGGGATGCGTTGGGATTGAACAAATTGGATGTCAGGAAGGATCCAACCTTGAGGCCGGGCGACATCGTGGCGATGAAGGAAGGGCTTATGGCTTATACGGGCCGGACCGGCTCATCCCCGGGCTTTACGCCCGTCAATCCGGCAACGCTTCCCGATGACATAAGGCCGGGTCCCTCTCAAACACACCTTCCTCCCGCTTCGCAATCGACCAGCAGCGATGAACCGGGAACTGTGGTGCAGACGCCCGATCGGCAATCCCAGACCGGTTCACCCACCATGAACGCTCCAAATCGTTCCGGCAGATAGTCACGACCGGGTAATCGGCGACCTTGCGCGCATCGATCGCGCATCAGCCATCGAATCTGGGATTCCGGTTGACCGCCGGTTTGTGCGGCAGCACTGTCGTTGCCGATGATTAAACCGCGTGACGACGATCGCGCGGTTTTGCCGGCTGGCAAACCGGAGAATCCGATGCAGAATGTGACGAACCGCCGATGGCTTCTCGCAAGTTACCCGGCCGGCATGCCGTCCCGCGAGAACTGGACTATGGATACACAGCCAGTACCCGATCCCGGGCCCGGCCAGATCCTCGTCAAATCGAAATGGTTATCTGTCGATCCCTATATGCGTGGCCGCATGAGTCCGGCATCGAACTACACCAAGGGCGTCGGTATCGGCGAGGTCATGCACGGCGGCGGCGTCGGTGAAGTCGTGGCCTCCAATCATCCCGCTTGGAAGATTGGCGACATTGCCGAATCCATGAGCGTCGGTTGGCAGGAGTGGTCGGTCTTGACACCCGACACGTTCGGTCCCGCAGGCGTCAACAAGATCGATCCCAAGCTTGCTCCGATCGAAAGCTCGCTGTCCTGGCTCGGCATGCCCGGCGCCACCGCCTATTTCGGCCTCCTTGAGGTCGGCCGTCCGCGGCCGGGAGAGACCGTCGTGGTTTCCGCCGCGTCCGGAGCGGTCGGTCAGCTTGTCGGCCAAATCGCAAAACTCGCGGGCTGTCGCGCGGTTGCTATTGCCGGAGACGACGACAAGCTTCGGTGGTGTCGTGAGATCGGTTTCGACGCGACAATCAACTATAGAAGCTGCGCCGACCTTACCGCCGCCGTGAAGGCGGCATGTCCCCAAGGCGTCGATATTTTCTTCGACAACACGGCCGGTCCCATCCATGACGCGGTCATGAAAAATCTAAGTGTTGGCGCGCGCGTCGTGATTTGCGGTCGGATAGCGCTCGCCGGTCAGTTCGGCAAACCCGATATCGGGGAGCGTTTCATGGGGCATCTGATTGTCACGCGCGCCAGCATCCACGGATTTCTTGTGTTTGACTGGTGGCATAGACGGGATGAAGCATTACGACGCCTCGCCGCCTGGCAGCGCGAGAATAAAATTCGCTTCAAAGAGGATGTGCTCAACGGCATCGAGCGCATGCCCGAAGCATTTCTCAGGCTGCTGGAAGGCAAAAATTTCGGGAAGCAGCTTGTGAAACTCAGCTAAGCGAGTGGGTTGCCGATTTTGTCTCGTGGTTTTTTTCAACGGTCGCGCATGCGGTCCATCAGGACCTTGTCTTGACCACCGTCGATCTCGATCATCGTGCCGTTGACGAAGAAGGCAAGATCGGAGGCCAGATACGTGACGAGGTTGGCGACTTCGTCGCATTCGGCGATGCGGCCAAGCGGAATGCTTGCCGGCGCCAGTTTGTCGGCCGCCTCGAAACTGATCTTCATGTCTCGGGCCATCGCCTTGACGAGACCGCTCCACCGCTCGGTACGGACCGGACCGGGATTGACCGCGACGAAGCTGATATTGTCCTTGCCGTATTGGCTGGCGAGCGACTTGGTCAAGTTTTGGCCTGCCGCATTGGCGGCGCCAGGGGCAATCTCCCAATATGAGACCTTGACGCCGTCATTGCCGATCAAATTCACGACGCGGCCCTTTCTTTGTTTTTGCATGATCGGCAGAACGTGCTTCATGCAGCGCACGTAGCCCATAAATTTGAGTTGTAGCGCCTGCGCCCAGTCCTCTTCCGTCAAATGCTCGAGCACCCCGCCGGGCGCGGAGCCGGCATTGTTGACGAGGATGTCGATCCGGCCCAGCGCGGCATGCGCGGATGCGATGAAGCTTCTCGCTTCTGCAGGCTTGGTAAGGTCGGCGACGATCGGATATATCCTCCGGCCGGTCTCTTTGGCGATCTCGGCGGCGGTCTTTTCCAGAGGCTCTCTTCGCCGCGCGCAAATCGCGACGTCGACGCCTTCGCGGGCCAACGATCGGGCAATTGCCTTGCCGATCCCCTCACTGGCACCGGTGACGATGGCCGTCTTGTCCTTCATCGCCAAATCCATGGCGCTTCTCCCCGGTCTGGGCCAAAAGTTCTGCAGCATCAGTTTATGTCGCTTGCGATGCCGCGCAACCATGGGTCGGGCGGCGAAAGCGCGTGCGGCACCGACGCGAGTCTTGTCGGGCTCTGCCGTCGGCGCGGCTTACGCCCTCAGACGACGAATTATAGGGATATTGAGGAGGCGACTTTGGCCACAAGGTCGGACTGGTTGTTCCACTTCAACTGCGATAATATTTCCTCTAGAAGCCAAGCCCGGCAATGTGCTTTGCGCTTTCGACCGGCCTTTGGACCGCGGTCTACCGCACGACCAGCACGGGGCAGGGCGCAAGGTGGACGAGCCGGTCGGCACGACTGCCGAGCATGCGCTCATAAAACTGCGAGTGTCCGGTCGCGCCGATCACAAGGAGATCGACTTTGATCTCGCCGGCAAGCCGCACGATATCGCGCACGGCATGTCCGGCCATGACATGGAACCGCAAATCGACGTGATGCTCGTCCGCCAATGCGCGGGCGCGCTGATGGGCCTTGTGAAAGCGCCGCGCCGCGGTGCCGGTCTGTTCCCTGATTTCCTCGATGAATTCCGGCATATAATCGATTTCCTCGACGGAAACCATGTGCAGCTCGGCTGCGTTCTCCTTCGCCATCGTGACCGCCAAAGTCATTGCGCGGAAGGCGCGTTCGGAGCCGTCGTTGGCGCAGAGTATCTTGCCGAACATTGAATCCTCCGCCACATCAGTCGGCCTTAT
>DASPTX010000109.1:0-3000 GCA_035623195.1 Xanthobacteraceae bacterium
GGCTCTTGTTTCCGTCGTTGACAAAGCACGGTTATTCAGAGCGTTTTGCGGTTAGCCTGATCACCTCCTCGGGCGCGGTGGCGGTGATTATCCCGCCGTCGATCTCGATGATCCTTTATGCAATGACGGCGCAAGTTTCGGCAATCAAGCTGTTCACCGCCGGTATTCTGCCAAGCCTATTGATCGGAATTGTCGACGCCATCTATGTGCTGATCTATGCGCGCATCAAAATGGTGCCGCTTTCCTCGCCTGCGCGCTGGAAGAATGTCTGGGCTTCCACCAAGGAGGCAAGCTGGGCGATCGGCACCATCGTCGTAATCTTCGGCGGCATTTACGGCGGCATCTTCACGCCGACCGAAGCGGCCGGTGTCGCGGTGGTCTATTCGTTGTTCGTGGCAATGTTCATTTATCGCGAGGTTGACCTTAAGGCGTTATGGCGCATCGTCGTGAATTCGGTCGTGCTGATTTCGCAGATCCTGATCATTGTCACCGGCGCCGGGATTTATTCCTGGCTCATGACCACAAGCGGTATCCCGCAGAATCTCATTCATACGGTAAGCGCCATGCGGCTGCCCAATTGGGAAACGCTGCTATACGTCAATATCGGGCTTTTGATCGCCGGCAGCTTTCTTGAACCGCCCGCCGCCATCCTGATCCTGACCCCGCTTCTTCTTCCTGTGGTCGAAGCCGCGGGCGTCAACGCGCTTCACTTCGGAATCATCATGGCGGTCAATTTGAGCATCGGCCTCTACATGCCGCCATTCGGCTTAAATCTGTTTGCCGCACGCGCCATCTTCAACGTACCGATGAGCACGATCTACCGTGGCGTGCTACCGTTCGTGTTTGTCAATTTCGCGGCCCTGCTGGTAATTACCTACGTGCCGGCGATTTCGATGGCGCTTGTCGGGCGAATCCGCTAGCGCGCCGATTCCAGCCAGCCGCAATCGCCGCCGGGATTTCGACGACGTTAAACCACCCGCTCGCGATCTGTCGCGCGCCGCTGAGTCGTGACCCGGAAAGAGCTTGCCGCGACGTCGATTCAGTCTGAAACGATTGCGGCTCTAGTGAACGTTTCGATTGAAGTAGCTGGAACCCCAGATCACCAAGATCCAGATCACAAACATGACCGCCAGCGCCAGAATCACTGCCATCGGCTTCCTCTTGTTCTCCGCGTGCCCTAGCTATTGTGCGTTCTCAGTCCGTCTCTCTCGGCGTTGCAACGACACTATCGCCGGCCGCGGCGGCGTCGCGCGTCAATTCGGCCTGCAGCCGTTTTGCTTCCTCTTCCATTCCCATCCACCGAAGCTTGCGAATACGCTTGACCAGATCGTTCGTGGTAGGATCGTTCTCACTCGAGCGGTCGAGTGCTGGTTCCATGGGCGTCCTCCGTCGTGCCTTTGATTTTTTCGAATAGCGCGATGGATTGAACCAGTCGCGCATTCCACTTCGGCTGCCGGTCAGTCGCGCGGCCCTCGAACAGCCCCGACAAATTTGCCGGTGTCATTAATAGCTTTTACTTCTTCGCCCATTTGCGCAAGGGAGCTTGCGTGCGCTGCAACATTTCGCCATGGCGACGCCACCGATCCGGCCGAAGCTTCGAAAATTCGGCTAGGTGACAGCGGCATCCAATGATTCGTTCGGCTGACGAGAGTTCCGTTCGGCCGATTGCAAAATGTCTGCGATAAACGCGTCTACGTCGCGCAAGACTGGCGCAAGCAAGCGTAATACTGGAGCAAGGGCAGCGATAATCGCGTAGTGCCCGACCCGACGGTAGATCTGCACCTTTGCGGTATTGCCCGCCGCTACAAGGCGCGCTGCGAGCCTGGTCGAATTGCCGGGTTCCACCAGTCGATCGCGACCGCCGGTTATCAGCAGCGCCGGGGGCGTGCCGGGTGAAACATGAAAGATAGGTAGCGTCTCAGGCCGATTGGCACCGCCGAAAATCACTTTGAGCGTTTCATCGCGTAACGGCAGGCAATCATAAGGCCCGGCGACGCCGATCAGACCCGCGATGTCGCGACCGGGTCTGAGGCCGACCTTGCTCAGCCAGCGACCATCGATAGAGAGCATCGCCGCGATATGCGCGCCTGCTGAATGGCCTTTTAGGAAAACCCGTTCCGGATCGCCGCCGAACCGCGCGACGTTGTCTTTGACCCAGCGCACAACAAGCGCGCCGTCCTCTAGGAAATCGGGGTAAAGGACTTCAGGAAAAATGCGGTAGTCCGGCACCACCGCTACGTAGCCGCGTCGCGCCAGCGCCTTCGCCACGTACCGATAGAGCTCCTTGTTGCCGCTGCGCCATGCCCCGCCATAGAAGAAAATGATTACCGGTGCGGTCGCCGTGTTGATCGGCCGGCAGATGTCGAGCCGATGCCTGGAGTGTTCGGCGTAAGCGATCGAACGCGTCAGTTGAATACGCATGGCGTGGCCATGAGATGCGAATGCCTACGGATGCGAACGTCCATGTCCCGATGATTGGTAATCTGTGCTTTCGACGAAAAAGCGGCGGGATTTTTAACGCCTCGGTATGCCAAAGCCGGTTCCTTGAATCAATGCCGGGCCAGGCCGGCCGCATTACTGGGAACTTGCCGGGAAGGCCCGGCGTTAATTGCTCGCCAATGCTAGAGCCGGGGCGGCGTACGGCCCCTGCTCCATGAATGCGAAGTTCCACGCGATCTCGTTACAGCGCGCTGGAGCAGCACCCTGCTCGGAGCGAGCGTGATGGTCTTCTCCCTCTTCGCTTACTTCCTCTCGATGGTGACGAGCTTTGCAGCCATCATGATTGTTTTGATCGGTCTTGCAGACTCTCAGATGCGTACCACCCCTTTGTCGCGCTTTCCGAACTATCCGGTCATGCCGAGGGCCGAAGCGACGGTTACGCCGCCCCGCCCGGCGATTGCCGAGCAAGAGAAACCCGAGCAAGCGCAAAAACCCGAGCAAACGCGTGAGGATGTCAAGAAGCTTGCGCGTGTCAAACTGGCGCGAGAACGAAAGCGCATC
>DASPTX010000110.1:0-6234 GCA_035623195.1 Xanthobacteraceae bacterium
GAGGCCGTCGCAGGCGCCCAAGGCCGGTCGAAATTCTTCGACCGAGCGGATTCCAGGACGAAATCCGTGCCCGCGCGACGAAGCGTCAACGCGCCGCGTGCCCGCCACAATGCTCGCCCGATTACCTGCCCATGGTGCCGCGTACGAAACCCGAGGCGCCGATGCCTTGGAAAAACAAGTCTCGCGCGAAGTCGTAGCTACCCGGTTCGAGCGGCTGCAGCGGCGGCTCGAGCGACCGCTCCAGCCCGCTCCCAGCCGGCCGCCGGACCAAGGCCACCACCACGGCGCCGGCCACGGCATAGGGCGCGTCGCCGCTCCCACGCGCGCTCGATTTTCCAGCCTGTCGTTTTGTGCCACTGCGCGGCCCCAACGCGCTAAAAGACGCTAAAAGAGCAAGACCAGGCCTATGCTAGCGGAGGGGCGCGCCTCCTGGCGAGTGCCAAGGAAAGGCGTGTGGAGAAACGCCGCGCTTAGCCACTGGCGGACACTTTTGCCCAGCTATCGCGCAAACCCACAGTGCGATTGAAGACGAGCTTGTCAGGCGCCGCTTCCGGATCGAGACAAAAATAGCCCTGACGTTCGAACTGAACCGCCTCGCCGATCTTCATCGCGGCAAGCGCCGGTTCGACCCTCGCATCGGCGATTACTTCGAGCGAATTCGGAGCGATTTCGGCGGCGAAATTGGCGGCGTCCGGATCGGGCTTCGCAAACAGCGGACTATAGAGCCGGGCCTCCGCGGAAACGGCGTCGCGCGCCGAGACCCAATGCAGCGTGGCCTTGACCTTTCGTCCGTCGGGCGCATTACCGCCCTTTGTCGCCGGATCGTAACTGCAGCGCAGCTCGACGACTTCTCCAGCTGCATTTTTCACCACCTCGCGGCAGGTGATGAAGTACGCATAGCGCAAGCGCACTTCGGCGCCCGGCGAGAGCCGGAAGAATTTCTTCGGCGGGTTTTCCATGAAATCGTCTCGCTCGATGAAAAGCTCGCGGCCGAAGCTGATGCGGCGAGTGCCGGCCGCCGGATCGTCAGGATGATTGACCGCCTCGATCTCCTCGCTTTTGTCTTTCGGATAATTCTCGATCACGACTTTGAGCGGCCGCAAAACCGCCATGCGCCGCTGCGCGGTTCTGTTGAGATGTTCGCGGATCGAAAATTCCAGCATCCCGGCATCGACGGTGCTGTTTGCCTTGGCCACCCCGATCCGTTTGACGAAATCGCGGATCGCGGCGGGCGGCACGCCGCGCCGGCGCAGTCCGGCCAGTGTCGGCATGCGCGGGTCGTCCCAACCGGCGACATAGCCGCCACGCACCAGTTCCGTGAGCACCCGCTTGGAAAGAATCGTGTGCGTCAGGTTCAATCTGGCGAATTCGTACTGATGCGGATGCGAGGGAACCGGGAGGTTTTCCAAAAACCAATCGTAGAGCGGCCGGTGATCCTCGAATTCCAGAGTGCAGATCGAATGCGTGATGCCTTCGATCGCGTCCGACTGGCCGTGAGCGAAATCGTAGCTCGGATAGATGCACCACGTCGTGCCGGTGCGCGGATGCTCCGCGTGCAAGATACGGTAAAGCACCGGATCGCGCAGATTGATATTCCCCGAAGCCATGTCGATCTTGGCCCGTAATACGCGCGCGCCGTTGGGAAACTCGCCCGCGCGCATGCGGCGAAAGAGATCGAGGTTTTCCTCGACACGGCGCGCGCGGTACGGGCTATTCTTGCCCGGCTCGGTCAAGGTGCCTCGGCTCGCGCGCATGTCTTCCTGGCTTTGATCGTCGACATAGGCTTTGCCGGCACGGATCAAAAACTCAGCCCACTGGTAAAGCTGCTCGAAATAATCGGACGCGTGATAAAGATGCTTGCCCCAGTCGAAGCCAAGCCAGCGGACGTCGCGCTCGATCGCCTCGATATATTCCCGCTCTTCCTTGGTCGGGTTGGTGTCGTCGAAGCGCAAATGACAGCGCCCGCCGAACTCCTCCGCGATGCCGAAGTTCAGGCCGATCGACTTGGCGTGTCCGATATGGAGGTAGCCGTTCGGTTCCGGCGGGAACCGGGTTACGACGGTCATATATCGGCCGGAAGCGATGTCGGCCCGCACAATGTCGCGGATGAAATCCTGCCCCGCTTCGCGCGAATCCTTCTCAGCAACCGACATGCTTCACCGACTGACTATTTTTGCTGTTCGAGCCGACCGGGTTCGGATTGGACAAGTTGGCGGATCGGGTCAAGCCCATCCCAGACATTTTGCGCTTATGATCCATTTGACCGCTTATATGTGGTAGAGGGGCGCGCGTCCTGCATTCTTGACCCTCATTCTCTATAGCCCTTCTTGTCGGAGTTTCCTTGGTGGGCTTTCTCGGCAGCGATTTTTGGCAGACATGACCGTCGTTACCCGCTTTGCCCCCTCGCCGACCGGCTTTCTCCATATAGGCGGAGCGCGCACCGCTCTGTTCAACTGGCTTTATGCACGCGGCCGTGGCGGAAAGATGCTGTTGCGGATCGAGGACACCGACCGCGAGCGGTCAACCCAGGCCGCCATCGATGCCATTCTCGATGGCTTGACTTGGCTCGGCATAGACTGGGACGGCGAGGCCGTCTATCAGTTCGCCCGTTCGCAGCGACATCGCGAAGTGGCCGAACAGCTGCTGGCCGCCGGACACGCCTATCGCTGTTACGCCAGCCCTGAAGAACTCGCGCAGATGCGGGAGGCCGCCCGCCGCGAGGGCCATGCCAAGCTCTATGACGGCCACTGGCGCGATCGCGATCCGGCCAACGCTCCGCCCGGCATTAAGCCGGCCATTCGGCTCAAGGCGCCGCTGACCGGGGAGACCGTGATCGAGGATCAAGTCCAGGGCCGCGTCGTGTGGCAAAACGAAAACCTCGACGACCTCGTGCTGCTACGCTCGGACGGCACGCCGACCTACATGCTCGCCGTGGTCGTCGACGATCACGACATGGGCGTAACCCACGTGATCCGCGGCGACGATCATCTGACCAATGCCGCCCGGCAGAAGCAGATCTACGATGCGCTTGGCTGGCTCATTCCGGTCATGGCGCACATCCCGTTGATCCACGGCCCGGACGGCTCAAAGCTTTCCAAACGGCATGGCGCGCTCGGGGTCGATGCCTATCGCGCCATGGGTTATTTGCCCGCGGCCATGCGCAATTACCTGGTGCGTCTCGGCTGGAGTCATGGCGATCAGGAAATTTTTTCCACGGAGGAAATGATTGCGGCTTTCGATCTGCCGCAGATCGGCCGCTCGCCAGCGCGGTTTGATTTCGCCAAGCTCGAAAATCTCGATGGACACTACATTCGCCAGGCCGACGACGCCGAATTGCTCAACGCGATCGAACGCCTGTTGCCGCATCTTGCCGACGGCGCTGCGATCGCCGCGAAAATGACCCCGATGCTGCGCCGGCAATGGCTCGCGGCAATGCCGAGCCTGAAGGAACGCGCCAAGACGCTGCTCGATATCATCGACGGCGCGCGCTTTCTCCTTGCCGACCGGCCGATAGCGCTCGACGACAAAGCCGAGGCGGTTCTCACGGCCGACGCCAAAGCGCTTCTGGGCGGTGTCGCCTCCGAGCTCGCCGGGGTCGAGCCTTGGACGGCGGAGTCAACCGAACGCGCGGTGCGCAGCTTTGCGGAGCGCAAGGGCGCCAAGCTCGGCGCGGTAGCCCAGCCGCTGCGCGCCGCGCTCACCGGGCGAACCACATCGCCCGGCATTTTTGAGGTGCTCACGGTGTTGGGCAAAGACGAAAGCTTGGGGCGCCTGGCCGATCAAATCAGGCCGGATATGCGTTAGGTCGCAATCGCAATAAGTTTATTTTGGCTGCTCATTTTTTGCGCTACCGGTGCCTTCCGCCTTTGCTTTGGGCTATTATCTTGCAGTGCACAGCGGGTTGCGCTACGGCAGAACGGTGGGACGAAATTCCCGCCCACGACCTTGCTTCCTCCCACCGTAATCCGCCCGTAATCGCGGCTGTTCGTATATCGAGGGTAAGACTATGGACGCGAAGACCGGCGCCAACATAAAGACCGGTACGCTGAAACTCGGCGACAAGAGCTATTCGTTTCCCATTTACGATGGCACGCTTGGGCCCGAAGTGTTGGACGTCAGCAAGCTTTACGCCGAGGCCGGCATTTTCACCTACGATCCGGGTTTCACCTCGACCGGAAGCTGCGAATCCAAAATCACTTTCATCGACGGCGACGAGGGCATTCTGCTCTATCGCGGCTATCCCATTGCCGATCTCGCCGAACACGGCGACTTTCTCGAAACCTGCTATCTGCTGCTCTACGGCGAATTGCCGACCGCGGCTCAGAAAACCGATTTCGTCGATCGCGTGACCCATCACACGATGGTCCACGAGCAAATGAGCCGCTTCTTTCAGGGGTTCCGGCGCGACGCGCATCCCATGGCCGTGATGGTCGGCTGCGTCGGCGCGCTGTCGGCTTTCTATCACGACTCCACCGATATCACCGATCCAACCCAGCGCATGATCGCCTCGATCCGCATGATCGCGAAGATGCCGACGCTGGCGGCCATGGCCTATAAATATTCGATCGGCCAGCCGTTCGTGTATCCGGACAACAAGCTCGATTACGCATCCAACTTCCTGCGCATGTGCTTTGCGGTGCCTTGCGAGGAATACAAGGTCAATCCAGTACTGTCGCGCGCGATGGATCGGATTTTCACCTTGCATGCAGACCACGAACAGAACGCCTCGACCTCCACGGTGCGGCTCGCAGGCTCGACCGGCGCCAATCCGTTCGCCTGCATCGCGGCCGGTATCGCGTGCCTGTGGGGTCCCGCGCACGGCGGCGCCAACGAGGCGGCGCTGAAGATGCTCGGCGAGATCGGCACCGTCGATCGCATTCCCGAATACGTCAAGCGCGCCAAGGATCCGAAAGATTCGTTCCGTCTCATGGGATTCGGTCACCGCGTCTACAAGAATTACGATCCGCGCGCCAAGATCATGCAGAAGACCTGCTACGAGGTCCTCAACGAGCTCGGCATTAAGGATCCGCTGCTCGACGTCGCGATGGAGCTCGAAAAGATCGCGCTGCATGACGATTATTTCGTCGAGAAAAAACTTTACCCCAATGTCGATTTCTATTCAGGAATTACGCTGCGGGCGATGGGCTTCCCGACCACGATGTTCACGGTGCTGTTCGCGCTCGCGCGCACGGTCGGCTGGATCGCTCAGTGGAAAGAAATGATCGAAGACCCACACCAGAAGCTCGGCCGCCCGCGACAACTCTATACCGGGGCGACGTTGCGCGAATATTTGCCGATGTCGAAGCGGAAGTAATCGAAATCCCGGAATGACGGCACGCCGTTACGAATTGTAGGCCCAGGTTAAATACACGCCACCCCAGGTAAATTCGCCGCCGAAAGCGGCGAGGATTATACGGTCGCCTTTCCGCCAATCGGGCGTTTGCCGGCGAGCGGCGTTTTTGCGGAATTTTTCGGGAGATTTTATTTTGGCGAAATCGAGCCGAAGGTGCCCCTTCCCCTCGCTTGACAGGTCCTCGGCGCTTGGTTCGCCTTAGTTCTTGAAGAAGTCCCTGCCCTCCTGTCATCGGTCGCCCCCTCTGGCTGGGGTTCGACAGCCGGGAGGACCTCGCGCGGCAAACGGGAAGCGCTTTCGCAATAAACGGGAATAGCGGAATTTTGCGAAAGGCGGGTTTTGTCAACAAAATCGAGCCTTGTCGGCCTAGGTCTGGCTAGGTCAGGAAGGCCGGCTCGACCCGGCGAGGTGCTTTCGGGCCCCCGGCCGTTGGCAACGAAGTCCGATGGCCATTGGCAGACGCCGGCGATCTGGTCTGGCTTGATGTCGATCGCGGGCCTCGGTCATGAGCTGGGCGGTTATCGTCCAAGCGATCGTGCTCACAAATTGGCCTAAAGATTTTCGGTGGCCGCGGGCCGCTCGCCGTCTTCTCCGAACCGTCTCTGACGTCGCGGGTTGACCGCGCGCGAGGCCCCCAAGGGGGCCATCGCAACGAACGGCCGCGCGGCTCTCGGACATTTGACGCCCTTGGTCGCCAGCACATACGGCCGGTAGGAAAATGCGGGCGGGGCCTGTAAGCTAACTGCCTGCGCAGTTCGATGAATGCCTGCGGCATATTATGCGTTGCGACGAGATGCAAAGCATCGCCGTCCCAGCGACTTATTGCGCCATTGCGCGCATCGCAGATCCGAACGGCATTTGCCAATATGTTGGCAAAAACT
>DASPTX010000111.1:0-3244 GCA_035623195.1 Xanthobacteraceae bacterium
ACAAAGCAACTATTTGGGTGCTCGACCCGCTCAATACTTCGCCGCGATCGGCAATTCCTCGGCCGGGAACAGCGAGATGATGGTGTGGCCCTTGTTGGTGACCACAACCTCCTCCTCGATGCGCGCGGCGGAATAGCCGTCGCTGGCCGGGCAATAGGTTTCGAGCGCGAACACCATGCCTTCCTTGATCAAGGTCGGATGGTCGAGCGAGACCACGCGGCTGATGATCGGACGTTCGTGCAGGTTCAAGCCAAGCCCATGGCCGAATTGCAGGCCGAAGGCCGCAAGCTCGTCAGGGAAACCGAAGTCCTGCGCTTTCGGCCAGACCGAGCAGACCTCGTCGGTGGACACGCCCGGCTTGATCAGGTCGATCGCCAGATCGAGCCACTCGCGGCACTTTTTATAGGCGTCCTGCTGCGCCGGCGTCGCGCGGCCGACATTGAACGTGCGGTAATAGCAGGTGCGGTAGCCCATGAAGCTCTGCAGGATGTCGAAGAACACCTGGTCGCCCGGACGCACCATGCGGTCGGTGAAATTGTGCGGATGCGGATTGCAACGCTCGCCGGAGATCGCGTTGATCGCTTCGACGTCGTCGGAGCCGTGGCGATAGAGGAACTCGTTGACCAGCCCGACGATGTCGTTCTCGCGCACGCCGGGCTTGAGCTTCTCGTCGATCAGCTGATAGGCGCCGTCGACCATCGCCGCCGCGCGGTTCAAAAGCGCGATCTCGTCGGCCGATTTGACTTCGCGCGCTTCGAGCATGATTTGCTGGCCGTCTTTGATCTTCAGTCCCGCCTTTTCCAATTCGAACATCATCGGCGGCTCGATGATGTCGACGCCGATCGGCATTTTGCCGACGCCGGCGGCTTTGAGGATCGACGCCATTTCCTCGGCGTGATGCTTCATCAACCCGAAAGCGGGATCGACGGTGCCGCGCAAACCGACGAGGCCGGCCCTGCAATTCTCAGGCTTGAGCCAGGGCGAATAAAGCTTGTGGTGGACCGCCGCCGAACCGAAATCCCACAGGATGGGGTCGCCGCCGCGTGGCAGCAGCGCCCACCGCGAAAGCTTATCGCGCGCCCATTCGCCGATCTTGGTCGAAGTGACGTAGCGGATATTGTTGTCGTCGAACAACAACAGCGCGCCGAGATCGGAAGCCTCCAGCGCCGCTTGCGCGCGGCCGAGCCGGTAGCGGTGCATGCGCCGGTAATCGACGCGCTCCTCGAAATCGACGCCCATGGTGCCGAGCACCGGCAGATGACGGCCCCAATTGTATCGCGGATTGATGTCCTCGGCCGTGATCTTGATGGGTTCGCGCTTGGTGATGTCGTCCATGGGAAACTCCTTGGGAAACTCCTCGAGAAACTGCTTGGGTCCTGTTCGGGTCCTTAACTAAGTATACCGCTTTTCCCGGGCGCGGCGCAGCACGAAGTGGTGCGCTGCAGATCCGGGACCGTTACATACTCCGAACACTCATGCGACCGAGTTTGGCAAGACCCCTGCGCGCGAGCACCTCAGGATGACGGAATTCAGGTTAGCGGGAATCTAAGGGCAACTACGCCGGCATCGGCACTTCGCCAACGTCCTTCGGCACCTTGTAGCCCTTCTGTACCGCCGGGCGCTTGGCGATGGCGACGTACCAGCGCTTGACGTTCGGATAAAGGTTGAGATCGACTGTCTGCCATTCGTAGCGCGATACCCAGGGCCAGATCGCGATATCGGCGATCGAATAGGCGTCGGCGACGAATTCGCGGCCGGCGAGCCGCTTGTCGAGCACACCGTAAAGACGGTGCGCCTCTTTGAGATAACGCTCCTCGGCATAGGGCGCCTTGCCCTTGTTATATTTCACGAAGTGATGAACCTGGCCGAACATCGGCCCCGGCCCGCCCATCTGCCACATCAGCCATTCGATGGTGCGGTAGCGCGCCTCGCCGTTCTTGGGCAAAAGCTTGCCGGTCTTGTCGGCGAGATAGATCAGGATCGCGCCGGATTCCATCAGGCTCATGCCGTTGTCGCGATCGACGATCGCCGGGATGCGATTGTTGGGGCTGATCTTGAGAAATTCCGGCTCGAATTGCTCGTCCTTGCCGATGTCGACCGCGTGCACAGTGTAGGGCAAGCCAAGCTCTTCGAGCGCGATAGAGACTTTGCGGCCGTTCGGCGTCGTCCAGGTGTAAAGTTCAATCACGGTAATGGTCCTGTTTTAATTGCGAACACGTTACGCTCGTTTCCGCGAATTCGTGAAATCGACATCGGCTGTCATCTGGGTCCCGCCTGCGCGGGGACGAGCGGCAAGGAATACTCCGACTTAGGCGGCGCTTTTCTTACCCCAAAGCCGCGCCGAAGCAATATCGGCGCCGTCGCGAATCGATTTGAGCTTGAGCCACACCACCGGCTCGATGACCCATTCGCGCCGGGTGAACGTGCCGAAGCCGCAATCGGTCGATGCGACGACGCGCTCGCGGTCGCCGACCGCGGTGACCGCTTCCTCGATGCGGCGCGCCACGACTTCCGGATGTTCGACGAAATTGCTGGTGGTCTCGACCACACCGGGAATGAGAATCATGTCTTTCGGAAACGGCACGCGCTTGAGCGCCGCGTATTCGTGGGCGTGGCGCGGATTGGAAAACTCGATCGACAGCGCGCCGACCTTGGCCTGGTAGAGCGCCGGCAGGATTCTTTCCAGCGCGACGTCGTGGATGTGGGGGCCTTCCCAATTACCGTAGCAAATATGCAGCCGCACGCGCTCGCGCGGGATGCCCTCGATGCCCCGGTTTATCATCGCCACATGCAGCTCGCAGGTCTTGGCGAATTCGGCGTCGCTTAGGTCGCGGTAGAACATAGTGCGATCCATGGCGAGGTCCGGCGCGTCGATCTGCAGGATCAAGCCGGCGTCGGCAATGGCGCGATATTCGTTTTTCATCTCGCGGGCGATCGCCGCGAGATAGTCCTCCTGCGAGGGATAATGCGCATTGAGCATGGTGGATGCGATGATACCCGGCGAGGGCGCTGTCATGAACATTTCCGCGAACGGATTGCCTTCGGCGGCGACCCGCTTGAAGCGCGCAATCTCCGCCGTGATCGCTGAGGTGTCATGGTAGTGCAGTTCGCCTTGCGCTTCCGGCGCGTTCTGCTGCTTGCTGACATGCGGGAAGCGATGCGTCAGATAGCGCACCAGTTCGGGAAATTCCTCGAATTCGCGGCCGCGCCGGCGCTTGGACACTCCGGCAAAGCCCGACATGCG
>DASPTX010000112.1:0-2427 GCA_035623195.1 Xanthobacteraceae bacterium
CAAGGCTCTTATGCCGCGCCAGCGGCCGGCCGCGCCCCGTAAAGCGGGAGGCGCACATCTGTCGGCGTTCCACCGCGGCTCTCGCCAGAGGGACTTTTCATCCCCAAGGCTCAGCGTCAGGCCAGGCTTCCTGGGACTCGGTAAGAGCGCTCGGTCCTTGACGCTCGCCCCAACCGGGGGGCGAAGACCTTGCGCGGTTATTACGGGCGTTACCCGCCCCTGCCTGTCCCAGTCCAGCGATGCACCTCGCGCCCCAGTCGTAGTGCTGGGAGGCTGATGCCCTGGCCCAGCGCCGCCCGGGAGCGGGTTGCAAGTCCGCCCGCGGGCGCCGCATCCGCCTCACGATCCGGCCTGCCGGCCGAACCATGTCCGATTCAGGGGCGGGATGATTCGGAGCCATTGAGACAAAAGTCAACAAAAGCAGGACGGTTTAATGGGTTATTGCCCATAATTTTGCCCACTTAATCAGTGGGCACCTTTGTGCTTGACCGCAGCCCAACAGATTTGGTTCGTTACGGCCGGGCGCGGCGCAAGAAAAACCCATTGGGACCCGGTCTATCGGGCTCCAGCGCCGCAGAGGAAACCTCAGGAAGGCGGGCCGCACGGCCCGCAATCGGCAATGAACGCACAACAGCTGCTCCAGGAAATTTCCGATTATTGCCGCCAAACCGGACTGGCGGAATCCACCTTCGGCCGGCGTGCCGTGAACGACGGCAAGCTCGCGGCGCGGCTGCGCAATGGCGGGCGCATCACCACGGATACGCTCGATCGCATCCACGGATTCATGGCGGCGCATCCGGCGCAGGGCGAACGCCCCGCCATCATCGAGCAGCGGGCGCGCGAGTTGCGCCCGGTCTCCCCGCTGCCGTCGGTGCCGGCGAAGGCCGGCGATCCGCAGCGCAATTTCCGTTTCTTCGACAACCGGCAAAAATATTTGTTGTTCGTCAACACGTGCAGCGAGAAATGGGAGGTCGCGAACCGCGTCTCCGAAGAACTTGCGCATATCTATCCGCGGCCGCCGGCGGTGCGCGTCTTCGACGCCGGCGTCGGCGACGGCTCCGTCCTGGTGCGCGTCATGCGGGCGATGCACGACCGGTTTCCGCATATGCCGTTCTATACCGTCGGCAAGGAGATCAGCCTCGAAGACGTGCGGCTGACGCTGCAAAAGATGTCCGACCGGTTTTTCGAGCATCCCGCGACGGTCGTGGTGCTAACGAACCTCGCTTATGCGGACGCGCCGTGGCTCGCCGTCAAATCGCTCAACGCGGCATCGAGCCTCGTCTGCCACGAGCTGCCGCTGATCGGCAATTCGGCGCATGCCTTTGAAAAACAGATCATCAGCCTCGAACCCTTCCTTGCGGAAAACTGGAAGGCCAATGTCAGCGCGCGCACCGGCAATCCGATCTATGAGCGGCCCGTGGTGCTCGTGATTTATCGCGAGGATCACCGTTTCCTGCTCGACCCGATTATTCCCAAGCCGGGCGGCACGTCGGCCAATTACGACCTGGTGATCGCCTCGCAGCCCTATCGCGCGCGCGCCTCGCTCGAATTCAAGGCCAAGCGGGTGATCGGACCGCTCGCCCGCGCGCTCGGTCCCGGCGGGCGGCTCATCGCCATGCAGTCGCACGGCCACGATCCCGGCATGGAAATCATCCAGAAAATCTGGCCCGGCGACAATCCGTTCGTCCACGACCGGCATCAGATCCTCAAGGCGGTCAAACAGGAGCTAGGCGCCGCCGGGCGCGATCTCAATTTCAACGCCTATGCCGACAATCGCGCGCTGTTCCGCTACGTCATGCACACGCTGCCGTCGGAGATTTCCGAATCGATCGGCACATCGACGCTGTTCGCCGCCTGGAACGCAGCCATCTATGTGGCCCAGGTGGAGGATGACCGGCTCGCCGACATCGGCGACCGTTATATCGATGCGACCCGCTCGGTGCTGCGCGAGCGCGGCGGGCTATGGTTCTTCGACGAATCCTATGTGATCTCGCGGCGGCGGCAGTGATTTTCATACTCCCCCGCGCTGCGGGGGAGGATTAAACTCAGCCTATGCTGTTCGTCGTTCACGCTCTCGACAAGAAAGACATTTTGCCGACGCGGGCCAAGCATTACCGCGCTCACCGTATCCATCTTGACAAGGCCGCCGACCACTCGGTCGACGTGGTGACGGCCGGCACGCTCGTCGACGACGACGGCGAGACGCCGGTCGGCAGCATTTTCGTCATCGATGCCGCAGATCGCGCCGCCGTTGATGCCTTCATCCGCAGCGATCCCTATCATACCAACGGCGTGTGGGAGCGCATTGCCATCCACCGCTACAACAAGAAGCGCGGCACGCCGATCGTGAGCAGGCGCTAGCGTCATCCTCCCCCGTGAAAAACGGGGACCGCGCCGAAGGTGCGGTGGAAGGGACGCTACCGTTAG
>DASPTX010000113.1:0-99641 GCA_035623195.1 Xanthobacteraceae bacterium
CAAGACCGAGTTGGGCCAGGAGGTCGCCGGAGAGGTCCTCCGGCTCGACCTCGCCGCGCTTTTCTCGCCACAGCCGCAAAAGGGCCGTCTCGTCATCGCCCGTGATGATCCGTGCGTCCGAGCCGCCTATAAAGGAGCGGCGTGAGGGCTGATTCGGCATGGCATTAATCTCTTATTCATATGAGTAAAATATAGTCATATGATTACGACTCTGTCAAGTCGAGAACCCCCAAAATGAGCGGTCCCGCGAAAAGCATTTTGGGGGCCCAAATTAGAGCAGCACGGGCACTGCTTCGTTGGTCTGCGGCCGATCTTGTGCGCGAGTCCGGGGTCAGCCACGCGACAATTCACCGTGCGGAAACAGTGGATGGAAAAACCGCAATGACATTTGCTAATGCGGCCGCAGTTCGCCGTGCTTTTGAAGCAGCTGGAGTAGAGTTGCTGGATGAGAATGGCAGTGGACCAGGTGCCCGTCTAAAACGACCCATCGCCGATTAAGGGAACTTACTATCTAGGGGCCCGTTCCGCCTTTCGAATGCACTTACGCATCCACGACGGTCGGTCGGTAGACGCGACACGCCTTAACCGGGAGCGGCGCGCGCTGTTTGCGCATGGGCCCTAACCCCGATTGTTTGTCGGGAATATAGGATTATTTTCTTAGGAGCCAAAACTTGAATCTTGAAACTTGTCATCGTGAACACTTCGCGAACAGCGGCAGAGCCAGCTTCGATGTCTGCGTGGGCGCCAACCACCGCCACGATCTTCATCGAATAGCGACGCATGGCGTGCTAAAGGCCCGCGCCGGCGTGCCATTGGTGGGCCGGCATCGCAATAAGCCGAACGATTCCGGACGATCCGGCGATGAGCAATAGGACGAGCACGACACAGAACGGGCCAGACCCGCGAGCGCAAGCGCTCGTCGGCTCCTTTATGCGCGCCGGTTATGCGCGAATCGATCCGCCGGTTCTGCAGCCCGCCGAACCGTTTCTCGATTTGTCCGGCGAAGATATCCGCTGCCGCATGTTTCTCACCACCGATCCGCAAGGGCGCGAAATGTGCCTGCGCCCCGATCTCACCATCCCGGTGTCGCGCGCTTATTTGCAATCTCCGGAGGCCGGCAAGCCGGCGGGCTTTTGCTATCTCGGCCCGGTATTCCGCCACCGTGCGGGAGCACCATCGGAATTTCTTCAAGCCGGGATCGAGTCATTCGCGCGGCGCGACAAAGCCGCCGCCGACGCCGAAATGCTTGCGCTCGGGCTCGAGGCGACGGCGCAATTCGGCGTGAACGCGCCGGAGATCCGCGTCGGCGATGTCGGACTGTTTTGCGCTTTCATTGCCGCGCTCGATCTGGCGCCGGCGTGGAAGCGGCGGCTGATCAAGGACTTCAACCGCAAGACCTCGCTCAAGCACGATCTCAATCAGCTCACGCTTGCCGCCGCGGAAAGCCCGCCGGAATATCAAGGCGTACTCGCGGCGCTCGCGGGATCCGATCCGAAGGCGGCGCATCATCTCGTCACGGACCTGCTTTCGATTGCGGGCATCGCGACGGTCGGCGGGCGCTCCGTCGCCGAAATCGCCGACCGCTTTCTCGAACAAGCGGCGCTTAATGCGCCGAAGCGGCTGCCGCGCGAGACGCGCGCCTTGATCGAGCGTTTCTTATCCATAACCGGCGATCCGGACGAGGCCGCGGGCAAATTGCGTGCGCTTGCAGCCGGCGCGAACATTTCGCTGGAACCGGCGCTTAATCTGTTCGAGACCCGAACCGGGTTTCTTGCCGCGCGCGGGGTCGACATACGCGCGATCCAGTTCGCGACGTCCTTCGGCCGCGGCTTCGATTACTACACCGGCTTTGTCTTCGAACTGCATGGCACCGCCGGTAAAAGCCCGCTAGTCGCCGGTGGGCGTTACGACGGACTTTTGGCGCGGCTTGGCGCGCGCGAAGCAATTCCAGCGGTGGGCTTCGCTGCGTCGATCGAAGAGCTTGCCGGCGCGAGAGGCCAATCATGAACGGGCCGCTCATTCTCGCGGTGCCATCGAAAGGGCGGCTGCAGCAAAACGCCGAGGCGTTTTTCGCGCGCGCCGGATTAGACCTCGTCAAACCCCGCGGCGCGCGAGATTATCGCGGCGCGATTGCGCGCTTCGCGGGCGTCGAGATCGCTTATCTCTCGGCGGCCGAAATCACGGCCCAGCTTGCCCAAGGCGCCGTACATCTCGGCATCACCGGCGAGGACCTGGTGCGCGAGATGATTCCGCAATCCGACGAGCAGGTCGTTTTGGTCGAGGGCTTGGGCTTCGGTTTCGCCAATGTCGTCGTCGCGGTGCCGCAAGCCTGGATCGACGTGCGCACCATGGCGGATCTCGACGACGTCGCGACCGCGTTTCGGCTCAAGCACGAACGCAAAATGCGGCTCGCCACCAAATACGCCAATCTCACGCGCGATTTCTTCGCCGCGCATGGCGTGGTCGACTATCGCATCGTCGAAAGCTCCGGGGCGACCGAAGGCGCGCCCGCGGCCGGCACGGCGGAAATGATCGTTGATATCACCACGACCGGCGCCACCCTTGCCGCCAACGGCCTCAAGACGATCGAGGACGGCGTGATCCTGCGCTCGCAGGCCAATCTCGTCGCCGCTCGGACGGCGGCCTGGGACGAGGCGCATCGCGAGACCGCCCGGCTATTGCTTGACCGCATCGCCGCGCAAAAGCGCGCCGAGGCCTTTAGTGAAGTGCGCACGCGCTTTCGTGGTTTGGACGAAAACCTTCTCGCCGCCGCACGGGAGAAATTCGGTGTTGTTTCGCCGTTCGGCGGCCCGACTTCATCAGGCATGCTCACGCTGCATTGCCCGCCGCAAAACGTGCAGGCGCTGGCGAGTTTTCTTCGCGAGCACGGCGCCGAGGCCGTCTCGGTCGCCGCGCTCAATTATGTCTATACCTGCGATAATCCGCTCTACGCCAAGCTTGCAGCCGAACTCGCGCGTCCGGCCTCGTGATATCGTCGCGGCTTGCTCTGCAACCGGCGAGGGATCAGGCGGTGTGCCCGTCGAACTCGCCAGGTTTCGGCAGCTCTTTCTCATTTTGCGGCGTCATCGTAGCCTCGTCGGCGGCACCAGGCACACCGCGCGGGCCGAGCTTGCGCCGCGCCATCTGATCTTCCGTCTCTCGTTCCTCGTCGCGGTTCTTCTTGGGCATGATATCGGCCTTGGGTTGAAGCAGAGCCTAAGTTTACAGCGGGCGGTGTATGCGTCCAAACAGCCAGCCGAGACCCAGAGCTATGGCAACGGCCGCGTAGGGTTGTGTTTCGATCGTATTGCGGAGCGCGCGTTCGAACGATCCCGCCGTTTGCCGTGCTGCATCGTTGGCGCTATCGGCCAGATTAGTCGCCTTGTCGCGGGCCGTATCGTATAAATTTTGAGCTGCATCCGACGCTTCGCCGGCAATGTTGCCTGCCTGTGTTTTGGCTTCGCCGAAGGCGCGCGCAAAAATGAGTATTCGCTGGACGGGCTGGGGACATGATCTTCCTCGATGTGGCTTCCGTTGGGAATGGATCGTCGGAAGTTAACGCTCACGGCGGCACAAAAGTTCACAGCGCCCGACACTGTTGGCGAAAACTCCCGCGTCAGCCGCCTGATTTTCGGTTCGGCCGTGTTGAAAACGGCTTACGGAACGATCGCGATCCCGGCGCGTTCCATGGTGCGGCGTTGGCCCGCAACGGAGGTTCGCGATGCCGGTTTTGCTTGGTTTTATTCTCGGAGTGGCCCTGACGATCCTGGGCGTCTACGCGTACGACTCAACCACGGGGCGCGCCGCCAACGGCATGTCGGCCACAGCGGCAGGCGGCAAGGCGCCGATGGTCAACTGGGACGTCGTCGAGAGCGATTGGCATAATTTCGAAGCCAACGTACGATCGAGTGCGGACAACATCAAAGAAAAGCTGAAGCAACATCCCGGCTGATCGGGCCGCGGCAAGTTCGATAAAATCAGTATTGCGCCGGGATGTTTTAGCCGATCGCGACGCGCGTTGAAGGGTCTCCCGGCATTCCTGGCGCCTTTTTGCACCCCGCATCCCCGCCCCTTTTCACACCCCGCATCGCAAGAGCGGCAAAATCGCGCCCAAAACCGCGCCGTGGAGAAATCGCCGGGAACCCGCTATAGAAGAGCCGAAGGATCAAGCCGATGAGCCTTGCGGCCGAACCAAAAATCACGTCGTTACCGCGCGACAGGAATCCGCCGGATGCCGCCGCGCAGGGCCTATCGATCGTCGTGCCGCTCTACAACGAGGCGGCGACGCTCGAACGATTGCACGCGCGACTCGTCGAAGTTGCAAAGCGGCTCGCCGAAACGCGCGGTCTTGCTTGCGAGTTGGTCTATGTCGACGACGGAAGCCGCGACGGTACGCTCGCCGTCGCCCGCGAACTGCCGGCGACCGGGCTCGACATTCAGGTCATTTCGCTGTCGCGCAATTTCGGCAAGGAGGCGGCCTTGCTCGCCGGCCTCGACCACGCCCGCCGCGGCGCCATATTGTTCATCGACGGCGACGGCCAGCACCCGACGTCTCTGATTGAGACACTGGTCGCGCATTGGCTCGATGAGGATTGCGACGTCGTTTACACCGCGAAAGCGCATCGCGCAAACGAGTCGCTCGTTCGGCGCTTCGCCGTGAAATGCTTTTATGTCCTTCTGAATTGGGGCGCGCGCCCGAAAATTCCGGAAGATGCCGGCGACTTTCGGCTGTTGTCGCCGCGCGCCGCTAAAGCGCTGCGTCAGCTCCCGGAGCGCAACCGGTTCTTCAAGGGCCTATCGAGCTGGATCGGCTTTCGTCAGATGCGTATCGATTACGAGCCCGAAGCGCGAATTGACGGCAGCAGTACATGGAATTTGCGCCGGCTCATCGGCCTGTCGATCGATGGCGTGACGGCCTTCTCGGTGGCGCCGCTGCGGCTTGCAACCGTCATCGGCACGGTATTGGCTCTTGTCGCTTTCTTCTACGGCCTGCAGATCGTCTACGAGACACTTGTCTACGGCACGCGGGTGCCCGGCTACCCGTCGCTGTTCGTCGGCGTCATGGTGCTTGGCGGCGTGCAACTCATCATGATCGGCGTCGTCGGCGAATATATCGGCAAAATACTGGAAGAGATCAAAGGGAGGCCCGTCTACTTCGTCGCCGAGCATGAGATAAAGCTGCACGACGCGGCCGAGCGAAGCGGGGCGCGCAGCGCGGCCGAATGAACGAAACTAAGCTCCGCCGCATCTGGCTCTGCGCCGACGACTACGGCATCTCGCCGGCGGTCGGTGCGGCGATCCGCGAATTGATCGCACGCGGCCGTATCAACGCGACATCGGCGATGGTCGTGGCGCCGGGCTTCTCGCCGGACGAGGCCGGCGCGCTCGCCGATGCCGCCAAGACGCGCGCCGCCATCGGCTTGCATTTGACGCTGACGGCGCCGTTTCGTCCCCTCACCGACTTTGTCCCGCTGCGCGGCGGCGCCTTCCTGCCGCTTGCGCCGATGGCCGGCCGCGCGCTTCTGCGCAGCCTCGACGCCGCGGCGCTCGATATGGAAATCGCGCGCCAATTCGCGGCGTTTGACGCAGCCTTCGGCCGCGCGCCCGACTATGTCGATGGCCATCAGCACATTCACGTGTTTCCGCAAGTCAGCGAAGCGCTGCTGCGCGTCATCAGAGAAGCCGCGCCGAAAGCATGGCTGCGGCAATGCGGACGAAGCGCTTTGGCGCGCAAGAGCCTCGGCGATCCGAAGGGATATATTCTCGATGCGCTGAGCGCGCGCTTGCGCCGGCTCGCCGCCGCGGCCGGCGTGCGCACCAACGCCGCCTTTGCCGGCACTTATTCGTTCGCGCCGCAAGCCGATTACGCCGCGCTATTTCCGGATTTCCTCGACGGCCTGCCGGACGGCGGCCTCGTTATGTGCCACCCCGGTCATGTCGATCCGCAGTTGCGGCAGCTCGATCCGCTGACCGATTTACGCGAGAGCGAATATGCGTTCTTGGGCGGCGAAGACTTTCCGCAACTTCTCGCCGCGCGCGGCATCGCGCTTGCCGCTCCGTGATTTTCCGTCCGGTTGGTCAACCGTCATAGCCGGCCTCCTCTCGGCCATGACGCCGCAAGAAAGAGGCCGGGATAATCAGATCACCACGACCTTGGTGCCGATCTTCACGCGCTGGTAAAGGTCGGTCACGTCTTCGTTGCGCATGCGGATGCAGCCGGAGGACACGTTGGTTCCGATGGTCCAAGGCTCGTTCGAGCCATGAATGCGGTAAAGGCTCGAGCCGAGATAAAGCGCGCGCGCGCCGAGGGGATTGTCGATGCCGCCGGGCATGAAGCGCGGCAGGTCGGGCCGTCGCGCGAGCATTTCGGGCGGCGGCCGCCAGTCCGGCCATTCGCGTTTGGCGGTGATAGTCTTCAGCCCCGACCACAGGAAGCCCGGCCGGCCGACGCCGATGCCGTAGCGCAGCGCCTTGCCGCCATCCTCGATCAGATAAAGGAACTTGTTCGGAGTATCGATGACGATCGTGCCCGGCCTTTCGGCGCCGTTATAAAAAACGACTTGCCGGAGATATTTCGGATCGACGGAATAATCCTGCATGCCGCCCTGATCGATTGCCGCATAGGCGGGTGGCCCATTTTGCGGCGCCGATATGGAGTTCGGCTGGAACGAACGAAACACATGCGCCATAACCGTCGGCCCGCCGAAGATCGCTCCGAAAAGGCCGCCGCCGCGCGAATTCCACGGTGCGGGCGGTAGCGCCGAATCGGCGCTCGGCGTCGCCACATTACTCGTCTGCGGCACGATGTAATGCGGCGGCGGGGTGACGTAGTGCGGCTGCGGCACGACGTAATTTTGCTGCGCCAGCGCCGCCTGTCCCGCATAAGGTTGGTTTATCGCTGCGTTCGCGTAGCCCGGCTGAGGCGATTGAGCCAAGGCCGAACTCGAAATCGCGCTCGCAAGGAGCGTGAAAATGCAGATGCGCCGCATGTCGTACTCGTTACCCAAATTTACGCGCTACAATTTCGCCGTTGTGCCCCGCGCGGCGGCCGCTTGCAAATTAAGACTGCATCCGGCGCCGCGCTTTCGCGTTACGCGTGCGAGTACAAATGCAAACCGCGACTGTTTGGTAAACAAAATGAGAGTTCGGCCTATTGACGGATTGTTCATCAAATCAAAGTTGATTTTTGTTAAATGGCAGAACGTCACGATTAACGTCAGGTTAAACAGGCGGGTATGCCGTTGCCTAAGCGGGCTTGCGGATCAGCACGAAGCAGAAAAACGCCACCACCGCGAAGGCCGCCACCAGCGCCAAACCGACGGCGTCGGATGCGCGATCGGCCACATAGGTCAGCACCACCGGTGCCACCGATTGCACGACAAGAAAGGGACCGCCGATCCGCCCCATGAGACGGCCGTAACCGGCCGCGCCGAACAAAGCGAGCGGGACAGTGCCGCGCGCAATAGTCAAAAGCCCGTTCGCCATGCCGTAAAGCACGGCGAAGATCGCTGCCAGCACCGCGGAAAAGCGAAACGCCGCCAATAAAACGAAAGCCGCCACCAAAAGGCCGACCGAAAAGCGCGCGATCCAGAGCGGATGCAGCCGCCGCGCGAAGGAAAGTTCGCAGACCCGCGCCAAAACTTGCGCTGGGCCGAACAACATGCCGATGGCGACCACGGTCGCTGGCGCCAGACCGAATCTGTGGAAAATCGCCAGAAGCTGTGCCGACAATGCCGACGGCACGAAGGCATAAGAGGCGAATCCAGCCGCGACCAGGACGAAAGCGAAGCCGTACGACGGCACGAAAGGTTTTGCCGCCCGGGCGCTCGCCGTGCTTTCGCGCGCGGCGCTATCGGCATGGTGCCGCGGGAGCGCGAAGGCATGCAACGGCGCGGCGACGCCGGCGAGCAGCGCCGCGTAGACGAGATAAGCGCCGCGCCAGCCGACCGCGTCGAGGAGAATTTGCGTCGCCGGCCAGCTCACCGTCGAAGCAAATCCGCCGGCGAGCGTGAGCGTCGTGATCGGTGCGCGGGCCGCGCTGCCGAAAATGCGGCCGAGCGTGGCGAAGGCCGGATCGTAAAGCGATGCCGCCATCGCGGCCCCAATCGCGATCCAGGCTGCGAAATAACTCGGCGCGCCGGGAGCCCAGGCGAGACCGGCAAGGCCGACGGCGCCAAGGAGCGAACCGACCGGCATGACCAAGTGGCCGCCGAAACGATCGATCGCTCCGCCGGTATAACGCGAGCAAAGCCCACCGACGAAAAGGCCGACGGAAAAGCCAGCCATAGCAAAGGATCGCGACCAGCCATGATCGGCCGCGATCAAAGGCACGGTGAGAACCGGCGGATAAAACAGCGTGCCCCAGGACAGGATTTGGGTCACGCCGAGAACGCTGACCGCGCGCCAGGAACCGAAGACGAATTCGCGCGGGCTGGGCATGACTTTCCGGACTTGCCTCCTCTCGGCAAGTTTACTCTCGGCAATCCGGAACGTAGAAAAACTATTGCGGCGGCGGCTTGGGCTTGCCGGACGCGCGCGCCACGCCCTCCGGCGCGCAGCGGACATAGACGCCGGTGCCATAGCGGCCGGCGACTTCGGGATCCATCCAGCGCAGCACCATGCTGCGGCCGTCGAATGAGACGATTTCGCGATCCTGCGGACCGCCGGCATTGCCGGGCGGACCGATATAGTTCTTGCCGTTCGCCGATCCTTTAAGCTGCAATTCCTGCAGCTGGGCGCTGTCGGCGAGGTACATCATGACGCCGCCATTCGGGCCTCGCGTGATCTCGACCGGTTGGCCGCATTGGCCGCGCGCCGCCGCCGCGGTGCGCGCATAGTCATCTTCCTTGTGATAGGCGCCGTAACCCCAGCGTCCGACAATCTCCTCGGGCCGATATTGCGAGGGAATCGCCGGCTGCTCCATCGGCGACGGCGCGGCGGTCGCTTCCGGCTGCGGCGTATTGGAGGTGCAGGCGGTAAGCCCGAATGCGGCGAGTGCAAATGCGGCGAGAACCGCGACGCCGGCTGCGCAAGGCGAACGCCACGCGCTCATGAGAGCACCTCCTTAAAGCGCGACCCAAACCCCGATGAACGACCGGATCGCGACCGTTTTGTCGCCGACACTTTATTTGTCACCAGAACCTTGTTCGTCACCACGATTTTATTTGTTGCCACGATTTTCCGACTTTGTCTCAAATCTTCGCCCGTATGGGGGACCCTCACCAAAGATTACGGCCCGGATTTGGCGTTTTGCGCACCCGACCGGCGGCCCGATCCATTGCCCGCCGGCCGAATGGCCGGCGTAGCGCGACGCGCCGGCGCGTTGCGGCGCGGATCGACCAGCGGCGCCGATTTGTGGATGCTCAAGGCCCGCATCGCTTCCGGATCGTCGAAGAAGTCGCTGTCGGTACGGAGTTTGGCCGCATGAATGCCCGCAATCGCGCAGATGTCGTCGAGCTCGTTGGCGTCGCCGGTGACGCCGACGGCGCCCAGCACCTCTCCAAATTTGTCGCGGATGAGCTGCCCGCCGCCCTCAAGAAACAGCGGATAATCGGCGAGGTTCTCGATCGATTGCATGAAAAGCGGCTTTTCCTTCGCCTTCTGCAGAACGAGCTTGGACGGCCGGCCGAGCGCAAGCGAGCCATAGGCTTTGCCGTAGCAAATTTCGAAACGCAGCATCGAGGCGCCGTCTTGCTTCTGAAAAGCCTTCACGCGCCCGCCAGCGTCGAGAACGATGGCGCTCATCGGACGACATTTGCGCCTTTTCGCCTCGGCGAAACTCGCCGTGATGATGGCATTGACCTCTTCGAGGCTCAGTGCGCGCATTTTGCTCGTTCTCTCCCGAGGCCGATATCCCGCAGACACTAGAATAGACCTTGCTTCATCAGAATAGACCTTCCTTCGTCCCAAGCCACCGTCAAGCGTGCGCTTGGTGCAACATCCCCACATGAAGCCTTCAGCGCCGTCGCCCCGCCTTGACAGGGCGCCGGCTGAGACCTATGTCGCTGGCATCTTTGGCACTCATTCGTAATGAGTGCCAAGATACTGCAACACATAACATTTTCATAGCGCCAAGGCCGCCATGAAGCGGCAGATGAGGGTAATCATGGCGAAAACGAAGTTCCGGCCGCTCCATGATCGGGTGGTCGTCAAACGCATCGACGCCGAGGAGAAGTCCAAAGGCGGCATCATCATTCCCGATACCGCCAAGGAGAAGCCGCAAGAAGGCGAAATCGTCGCCGTGGGTCCCGGTGGCCGCGACGAGAACGGCAAGCTGATCGCGATCGGCGTGAAGGCGGGTGACCGCGTGCTGTTCGGCAAATGGTCGGGGACAGAGGTCAAGCTCGATGGCGAAGAACTCCTGATCATGAAGGAGTCAGACATCATGGGCGTGATCGGTTAAGCGCATTCAAAAAGCGCAGAGACACAACAACAGCGACACCAACAGAAGGATCTCGCGATAATCCAGGGGCCGCGACTCCATTGCCGGACCGATCCGGCAACGGCGAAGAAAAAGCGGCGCCCCCTCGCACAATCTTAAGGAGAGAACCGAAATGGCTGCGAAAGACGTGAAATTTTCCGGCGACGCTCGCGACCGCATGTTGCGCGGCGTGGAGACGCTCGCCAACGCGGTGCGCGTGACGCTCGGCCCGAGGGGCCGCAATGTCGTCATCGAAAAATCCTTCGGCGCCCCGCGCATCACCAAGGACGGCGTTACCGTCGCCAAAGAAATCGAGCTTGAGGACAAGTTCGAGAATATGGGCGCGCAGATGGTGCGCGAGGTCGCGCAGAAGACCAACGATCAGGCCGGCGACGGCACCACGACCGCGACGGTTCTGGCGCACGCGATCGTCAAGGAAGGCGCCAAGGCGGTCGCCGCCGGGATGAATCCGATGGACCTCAAACGCGGCATCGATCTCGCGGTCAAATCCGTCGTCGACGACATCAAGCGCCGGGCCAGAAAGGTCGGCTCGTCATCGGAAGTCGCCCAGGTCGGCACGATTTCATCCAACGGCGACGCCACGATCGGCAAAATGATCGCATCCGCGATGCAGAAGGTCGGCAACGAAGGCGTGATCACGGTCGAGGAAGCCAAGGCGCTCGAAACCGATGTCGAGATCGTCGAGGGCATGCAATTCGACCGCGGCTATCTGTCGCCCTATTTCATCACCAATGCCGAGAAAATGCTCGCGGAACTGGAAGACGCCTACGTGCTCCTGCACGAGAAGAAGCTGTCGCAACTGCAAGCGCTGCTGCCGGTGCTCGAAGCTGTGGTGCAGTCGGGCAAACCGCTGCTCATCGTCGCCGAGGATATCGAGGGCGAGGCGCTGGCGACGCTTGTGGTCAATAAGCTGCGCGGCGGATTGAAGGTCGCCGCAGTGAAAGCGCCCGGCTTCGGCGATCGCCGCAAGGCCATGCTCGAAGACATCGCCATCCTCACCGGCGGCCAGCTGATCGCCGAGGACCTCGGCATCAAGCTCGAAAGCGTGACGCCGGCGATGCTGGGGCGCGCCAAGAAGATCGTGATCGAGAAGGAAAAGACCACCATCGTCGACGGCGGCGGCAAGAAGAAAGACATCGAGGCTCGCGTCAATCAGATCAAGGCGCAGATCGAGGAAACCACTTCCGACTACGACCGCGAGAAGCTGCAGGAACGGCTCGCCAAGCTTGCCGGCGGGGTCGCGGTGATCCGCGTCGGCGGCGCGACCGAAGTCGAGGTGAAGGAAAAGAAGGACCGCGTCGAGGATGCGCTCAACGCCACCCGCGCCGCGGTCGAGGAAGGCATCGTGCCGGGCGGCGGCGTCGCGCTGTTGCGCGCTAGGAAGGCGATCGGCAAGCTTCACGGCCACAATGCCGACGTGCAAGCCGGCATCAATATCGTGCTCAAGGCGTTGGAGAGCCCGCTGCGCCAGATCGCCGAGAATTCCGGCTTCGAAGGCTCGGTCGTGGTCAACAAAATCCTCGAGCACAATTCGGAAACTTTCGGTTTCGATGCGCAAAGCGAGGACTATGTGGACATGTTCAGCAAGGGCATCGTCGATCCGGCCAAGGTCGTGCGCGCGGCGCTGCAAGACGCCGCTTCGGTGGCCGGCCTGCTCGTCACCACCGAGGCCATGGTCGCCGAAATGCCGAAGGAGAAGCCGGCAATGCCGGCCATGCCCAGCGGCGGCGGCATGGGGATGGACTACTAGGTCCGTGCCCGGACTTTAAATGTTTGAAGCCGGTCAAGACCGGCTCCGACTCAGAACAGAGACAGAGGGCGCGGAGAAATCCGCGCCCTCTTGCCGTTCACGGCGAAGCTTTCAGGAGTCTGGATTTCTCAGGACGGCTCCGGGCAAAATGCCGCTAGCGCCAGTACCAGCATGGCTAACGCGATCGCGGGCAGGAAGCTTTCGTCGGCGAAATGCCAAAGGCCGAGAAGGATCATGAGCAACACGGCGATACCGGCCGGAATCGATCGGCCGATCAGCAACCGCGCTCTCTCACTCGGCTCCAAAACCGACAATCGAAAACCCCTATGAGAACATTTGCGATACATTATCGATGAAATATTTTCAACTCATGCAGTGAGAAATACTCGCCCAATTCACAATATCTACATGTAATATCAGGGGAATTTGGTGCCTATCCTGGTTCCGTACACATTTTGTTCCAACTGGTCCGATGCGCCACCCCCAAAGACATGCATAACGGCCCACACGCGTCAGCGCGTACCGGTTGTGCTTGCGCGCGTTAGCTCCGCCCAAAACCAGGGTCGAGCGTCCGTCTCAGCCGCACGACGGCGGCACGCCCGGCATAGGCGTCCGCCGCAAGCCGCAAGAGCGGCGCGTTTAAATCTCGGCGCCCCCTATTCGCGCGCAAACCCGTACCGTCACCGCAACCGACGCGATGAAAAACATCAGATCGCGCCGCAATGTGTCGGTCCGAAGCGCCACCGCGTTGCGCAAAAGCACCATCATCGATATCAGGATGTTCTCGCCGAACCAGTGCACTTGTTGCCGGAACGAGCGCGAACTTGCTCCCGCAATCCGCTGGAAGCCAAACCGCGCGACATAATGCGCGAGCCGATCGCTGCGCTCGGCGGGCTCGACGCAGCCCGACAGAGGCCGCCAAACACCGTGCGGTCATGGCGGCGATCGGACGCCAGTTTGCGAAATTCGTTCTCTGCTAGTTCGTCATCAGCCGAAAGCGCAGCGGGGTTGCGCCCAACAATTCGATGACCTCGCCGTTGCGCCGCCAATTCGTGACCTGCGCGAGCTGCGTCAGCAGATTGGCATCGCGCGCTTGACGCTCCGGCTCGCATTGCGCGTCCGTTTGCAGATCGCCGGGAACGATAGTGATCGAATTGTCGCCGATAGTGGCCTGAGCGCTTAGACTGGCGCACCACAGATCGATCGAGGCTACCCCGTTCTCCTCGATTTCGATCATGGGGATGCGCTTGGAGCCGTGCATCGGCTCTGCGTCAAGCATGAGTTCGCTGCCGAACGGAAACGGCTCGCTGGCTTTCGCCACCGGCAACGCGCTTATGAAAGCCAGCAAGACGCATAGGCAGCCGGCACGCAGGAGCTTTTGCATCGTATCTCCGTAAAAAAGGCAAACCGCGCCGCGGGCGTGGGCCGGAAACAAGCGGCGCGAATCGCGCTTCACGCGATTGGGTTGGAAACTTGTTGGTTCGGCGCAGGTTCCGAGACCGGCGGTGCGGCGCTATCACGCCGCACCTTGTCCGGACAAGTCGGCCAAGCACTCCTACTTCGGCAAATTCGCGATATTCGGGAAGAACAGATAGCACGCTACACCGATCAAAACGAGATAGGCCAGTAGCACGATCGTCCACCCGAAATTGTGGCGGATGACTTCGCCCTCGTTGCGGACGAATTCGCTCGTCGAAACTCCGACGCTCGCGGTTTGCGGCGCGATCGGCTTGCCGATTTCCGCGCCCACCGAATTGAGCGTCGGCAACAACATCAGCGGGAAACCGAGCAATTGCCCGACCAGCGCCTGGAATTTACCGAACATCGCATTGGTCGAGGTATTGCTGCCGGACAGCGCCACGCCGATGAAGCCAAGTATCGGCGCAACGACGATGAAGAACGGCCCCAGCGCGGAAAAGGCCTTGGCCAGCGACCCCGCCATGCCGGAGAAGTTGAAGACATAAGCCAGGCCGAAGATGAACACGCCCACAAGAAGGGCGCCCCACATTTGCGACCACGTCGTCGTCCAGATTTTCGCAAGCTGCGTGCCGTTGACGCGAAGCAGGAGCGCCACGACGATCCACGACGCCAAGATGGCGCTGCCGCCGACAAACGGCGTCCAATTGAAGATCGCCGGGACGGTCGTTCCCGGCGCGATCGAAGACGCGGCATTGACTTGCATGTGGAGCGCGATGATGGCGGGCAGCTTCGACCATGGCCCGGTCCAGGCAACGACGATCGCGACCAGGACGATGATCGGCAGCCAGCCTTGAAAGACTTCGCCGGGCGTCAGCCCGTGGCCTTCGGCTTGGGCTTCCTGTGCCGCGGTCACTGGAACGCCGCCATAGCCGAGCGTCCGCGACGGCTGCCAGATTTTAAGGAGGATCAGGAGGCAGGCGAAGCAAACGATCGAACCGATCACGTCGGGCAGATAAGGCCCGAGATAGACCGAAGTCGGCAATTGGCCCGCGATATAGCCGAGCGAGCCGACCACGGCGAGCGGCCAGGCTTCCTTCATGCCTTCGCGCCCGCTCACCAGGTAGAGCAGAATCCAGGGCGGCAAGAGCGCGAGAATCGCCACGATTTTGCCCACCGAACCGGCCAGCGCCAAAAGCGGCATGCCGGTAACCGCGGCAAGCGCGATGATCGGCGCCCCGAGTGCGCCGTAGGAAACCGGCGCGTTATTTGCGATGGCCGCCACGCGAATGGCGTCAAGAGCGGGTATGCCGAGCGTGATCAGGATCGGCGCAACGAAGGCCCACGGATAACCGAAGCCCACAAGCCCTTCGAGCAGCGCGCCGAACGCCCAGGCGAAAAGGATAGTCTGGACCCGCACGTCGCGGGTTCCTTGCTGCACCAGCCATCGCCGCAGCTTGTCGAAGGCTCCCGTCACGACCAGGGTATTGAAGAGCATTACTCCCCAAAACGTGATCCAATTGACGTTCCATATCCCCGTCAATGCGCCGTAAAGATAGGCAAGAAGCCCGTCCTGTAACGGCATTTTCCACACCCATAGGCCGAGCAGGAACGTTACGATCGACCCGATCAGGACCGCGAGCCAGGCCGACATGCGAAGGCCCGCGAGCAAGAACAACAACAAAACGACCGGAATCAGCGCCACCAACCAGGTCAGAAACAGATTTCCGGTAGGATCAAGGATTTGCGTGAACATGAACGGCTCCTCCCAGCAATTCACCCTGACGGTGTTCGTTCTGCCGTTCCCCGTTGGCCCCGGGACGTAGCCGCAAGAATGCCGCCGCGCGCGACATCATGAAAGCGAAATTTGTCTCCATCCCCGACCGGCTCGCCTTTTTTGCGCTGCATCAATATGCCGGTTAGGAATGTGAATTGCAGATTTATTGAGCTGGGGAACGCCGCTTGTGCCGGCGATCACTGCTCCCCCGCGAGTCCCAACCCGGAGGTCCTTCCGTGAAACGTCTCGTTGCGACGCTCGCCACCATAGGGCGCCTGGCCCTGCCCTATTTTCGATCGGAGGACCGCTGGCCCGGGCGGCTCCTGCTCGCCGCGGTCATCGCGATCGAACTGTCGATCGTGGCCATCAATGTAATTTTAAACGAATGGTACAATCGATTTTACAACACGCTGCAAGATCGCAACTGGGAGGCGTTCGTCAGCGCCATTTTGTTTTTTTGCGTTATCGCCGCGATCTATACCGTGCTGGTCGTCTATCAGAACTATCTGAACCTCTGGCTGCAGATCCGCTGGCGGCGCTGGATGACCCAGACCTATCTGCGCCAGTGGCTCAATACCGCCAATCATTACCGCATGCAGCTTCTCGGCGATGCCGCCGATAACCCGGACCAGCGCATCGCCGACGATCTGCAGATGTTCGTGCAGCAAACGCTTTCGATCGGTATCGGTCTTTTGAGTTCGGTCGTGACGTTGTGCTCGTTCGTGGTGATTCTGTGGACGCTATCGGAAGCGGCGCCGCTGCACCTGTTCGGCTCGAAACTGGCCATCCCGGGCTATCTCGTTTGGGCGGCGCTGATCTATGCCGCGATCGGCACAGTGCTCACGCATCGCATCGGCTGGCCGCTCATTCCGCTCAATTTCCAGCAACAGCGTTTCGAAGCCGATTTCCGATTCAATCTCGTGCGCACGCGCGAGAATTCCGAGCAAATCGCGGCGCTACATGGTGAACCGGCCGAACGCGAACGCCACATCGACCGCTTCGGCAATATCGTGACGAATTGGATCGCGATCATGAAGCGGCAGAAGCAGCTGACTTTCTTTACCCAAAGCTATTCCCAAGCATCGGTGATCTTTCCTTATCTAATGGTCAGCCCGGTTTATTTCTCGGGCGCGATGCAGCTCGGCGGACTGATGCAAACCGCGTCGGCGTTCAACAGCGTTCAAACCGCCTTGTCCTATTTCGTCACGGCATACCAATCGATCGCGCAGTACCGCGCGGTGGTTACCCGTCTGTCCGGCTTCGAGGACGCTATCGTCGCCGCTCGCGACGTCGCACTGACCCCGCCGACAGTCGAAGTGTTGCCCCGCGACAATGCGAACGCGGTTTCGATCGATCGCCTTAAGGTCCGGCTCCCCGACGGCGAGCCGCTAGTCGATGCAGAAAAGGTCGCTTTTTCGCCCGGCGAGCGGGTGCTGGTGACCGGACCTTCGGGCGCCGGCAAATCCACCCTGTTCCGCGCGATTGCTGGGATTTGGCCGTTCGGATCGGGCCGGGTGACGGTGCCGAAGGACGCCAAGGTCCTGCTGCTGCCGCAGCGGCCTTATTTCCCCGTGGCCTCGCTTGCCGCGGCGCTGAGCTATCCGGCGCGTCTTGGCACCTTCCACGATGCGCGCCTTGCCGAAGTGCTCACCGCGGTCGGCCTTGGCGAATGGGCCCGCCGGCTCCATGAAGAAGCGCATTGGAACCGCATGCTGTCGATCGGTGAGCAGCAGCGTCTCGCCGTCGCCCGCGCTCTCTTGCAGGAGCCGGACTACCTATTTCTGGACGAAGCGACGGCCTCGCTCGACGAACCCGCCGAGGCGATGCTGTACCGCCTAATGCAGGAACGCCTCAAAGGCACGACGATCGTCTCGATCGGCCATCGCTCCACGCTCGGCGCCTTCCACCGCCGCCGCATCGCCGTGACGCCGAGCGATGTGGCCTCTGAGGTGCACGACGTGCCGCTGGTTTCCGCGGCGGAGTGAACCGGCCTACCGTTGCAAGATAAAAGCAAAGGCCGGCAGCGTTTCCGCTGCCGGCCGGATTCGTTCGGAGAGCGCCGGTCGCGCGCCTACTTGATGTTGCTCAGGTTGGTCGCGAACGACAGTTTGGCGATGAAGGTCGCGCCGCACCAGCTCGAACCGGGTAGGTTCGGCTGATTGATCGGCGAGAACGCGACGCCGGCATCGGTATGATCGCTGGTAAAGGCGTTGCAATCCGCCTTGCTCAAGTTGGTGTCGTAATAGCGCAGGTCGAGTGTGAACGCCTTGTAGGTGAAGCCGAGGCCAGCGTCCCAATTCCAATAGCTGGTGTAGGGAATGCCGTTCGGGAACGGCGCGCCGCAGGCCGGACTAGGACCCACTGCGGCGGTGGCAGTACAGTAGAAATTGTCGCTGGTGCCAAGCGCCCAGTAGCCGAGGTCACCTGAAACATACATGCCAAGACCGTTCTGGAACCAGGTGCTCGGCGCGGTGAAGGTAATATTGCCGACCGTGTACCAGCCGTCGGCGCCGGAGTTGAGGACTGACGGCGAATACCATTCCTGGATGCCGGCCGCCCACTGATCGTTGAACGTGTAGGTGGCCTTCGCGTAGCCTTCGATGAAGCTCACATTGGCCTTGACGACGTTGCCGTTCGGCAACCCTGTGGGGACGTTAGTGCCGTCCGGAGCGCAGGGCGTATTCACGTTGGGATTGAAGCACTCGCCACCCGGGTAATAGTAGTACCAAACGCCGAAATCGAGGGCGAGCTTATCGAAGGTCGGGCGCACGCCGCCGTAGAAGTCGATTTCCGCCGCCGCGCGGTTCGGGAAGTCGATGCTCTCGCCCGATATACCGGCGTAGTATTGCCACATCGGGCTTTGCGTATAGCGCAGCTCGAAACCCGCTTGCGTCGACGGCCTGTGCGCCGACTGGGTAATGCCGCGGAAATTGTAGTCGGTCATCAATGCCGCCGTGATTGCGACATCCCATGGTGAGGGCGGTGGCGCCGGTGGCGCCGGCGGGGCCTTGGTGGCCATGTCGGCGGCCATTGCGGAGGTAGCCATACCGGCCACAAGTACCATAGACAGAACGACTTTCTTCATAACAAGCCCCTTCTTTCCCAGTCTGCGGCCGGCTGCGCTTTATGCGAAGCATAGCCGCCAGACCCCATTTCGCTCAGCGTCTGACCCCGGAACAACGCCACGTCACAAATTCTTAAGTTTTGCAACGGAACTGCCAAGCCCAAAACGCGAGCAAATGATGATTTTTTGCGCTTTCGTTGGAAAACTCTAGCGATTGTCAAGAACTGTTGCTCATCGGATACACTTGTTTTTATGAGTCTTTTATCGCCGGCGAGCCTTTCCACATGAAGCGCTTATATTGATTCAAGGAACGAATCCGCAGGGATGAGGTAGGTCATGAAAGCGGTCGTCGACGGCCATGTGGTCGCTGAGAGCAACGACGTCATAGAATGCAAGGGATATCAGTATTTTCCGCGCGCCGCGGTGCGTCTGGAGTGGCTCGAAAGAGTCGAAAAGACCGACGATGACCGCGCCTGCCCCCACGGCGTTCAATTCTACGACGTGGTCGCCGGCGGCAAGCGGCATGAACGCGCCGCTTGGTGCTACGAAGCCCCTCGCCCGGAAATGCAACAGGTCCGCGGCCGGTTCGGCTTCTGGGAGGACGTCAAGATGATCTAACCCGGATCGGCCGAGGGCGATTCGGGCTCTAGAAGTTTGCTAGGCGCACGCCTCCTAGGCGGCGGCTTGCTTCTTGCGGTTGGCCTCAAGCCGCGCATCAACCAGCGCGACCTGCGCATCGATGGCGGGATGGCTCAAGCCCTTCTGCTTGGCAATAAGCTGCACGAGCTTGTCGGCCCGCTCGATATAGGGCGCACCATTCTGCAGCGCGCGCGCCGCCGAAGCGGGCCGCGTTAGCGATTGCGCCGCAGCCGCATATTTCTCGAATGGCACCAGGTCCTCGGGCTTGGCGCCGAGCTTGACGCAAAGATCGAACACGAAATTATAGACCGACCGCGACGTCACGATGTCGCTGTGCACGGCCTCTTGCGCCGTACGCATTCCGTCCTTGGTGACGCAGCGATAATTGCCGGCGAGCAGCATCGCCCACTTGGCGAGCGGCACAAAAATCGAATCGTAGACTTTCAGCTTGACCGGCAGCTCGATCTTGCCTTCGGGCGTTTCGTAGCGGATCGCCTCGATCTCGCTCTGCAGTTGGCGCAAGATCGCGGTCGATTTTTCATCGTCGAAACGCGCCACCTTGAAGTTGGTGGGCAATGTCACCAGCAGGACATTGACCTTCTCGTCGGGCGGACGGATCGCCTGCGGATCGGGGCTGTTCAGCGTAATCGTCGCCGGATCGAACGAATCCCATACGCTCGGGTCGGTATAGGCCGGTTTGAGTGCTTCGCAATCCAGGCCCGGGATACGCTTGATGTAGGGCAGCGGAGGCATGTTCATGATCGACATGCACGGCACGCGCGATTTTCTGACAGCGTCCAGGAGCTCGCGCACGCCGGGAGAGCGGTATTGCGGCTCCTGCATCGCGAGCCCGACGAGATCGTAGTCTTTCGGCTCGACGCCGGCGGCCGGGCCGGCGGTGACCTTGCCGGGAAGGTTGCGCGAATCGAGTTCGACGGGGTCCTTGCGTCCGCGCACCGGCAGCCGCACGCGAAAGCCCTCGGCGTTGATCAGATCGGCCTCGGCTGGAAGGCAAACCAAATGCAGTTTGTGACCGCCGAACAAGATTTTCGACGCAAGGAGTGAGCCGTAGGACGCTCCCATGATCAGGATTTTATAGGTTGCCGGCACGACGTACCTCCTCGACAGCCAAATGGCCGGTTCAAGCCAGCCTCGGACCGGCGGAAAGGACGCCCCCGATCATCCTCGGCAGTAATGCTATGTGCCCCGATAGGCCCACGCAATGCAGGCGGCGGCGCCTTGCGCCGCCGCTATTCGCCACAGGCAAACCGCTATACTAAGCGCCGGTATCTCCGCCACCGCCGAAATCGCCAGGCGGGCTCCATGACGGCATCGGCGCCGGTTCGGCGGCAGGCATCGAAGTCGCAGCCGGCTTGGGTGCCGCTGTTTTGCGCTTCGGAGCCGCCTTGCGGGTCGACTTTTTCTTTGCCGCCTTCTTCGGCGCCGCCTTCAGCGCTTTGCGCTTCTTGCGGGCCGGAGCGGCCTTCTTCTTTTTGGTGGATTTCTTCTTTGCCTTAGCCCTTTTCGCCATGATCGACCTCCCGATCCTTGCTACCGGTTCAAAATCCGTGCGGTCCCCAAAGAGACCGGTCTTTGACACACGGCCAAGCCCTGCTCAGCCGGTTGCCGTCGAAGGGCGCATCGCCGACTTGGACCGATGCTCCCGCAGCACCGGCGGACAAGGCCCGCCTGTAGCCCAATCGATCAACTCGACCGTATGGACCGCTGGAAGGTCCGTGCCCGCTGCGATTTGCATGATGCAACCGAGATTGCCGGCTGCGATCACGTCAGGTCGCAATCTCTCGATAGTCCCGACTTTACGCTCGCGCAACCTCCTTGCGATGATTGGCTGCATAATATTGTAAGTCCCCGCCGAGCCGCAGCAAAGGTGACCGTCCGGCACGTCCTTCACGACAAAACCCAGTTTGGCGAGAATCTCCTTTGGCTGCCGTGTCACGCGTTGACCGTGCTGCAAAGAGCAGGCCGCGTGATAGGCAACCACGAGATTCGCCCCCTGCCGCTCGGGCGTAAGCGGCAACGCGGCAAGATATTCGGTGATGTCCTTGGCCAGTTTCGATACTCGCGCGGCGCGTTCGGCATAGGCGGGATCGCTACGCAGCATGAATCCATAGTCCTTGACGGTCGTTCCGCAGCCGGAAGCGGTGATCAGAATTGCGTCGAGATCCCCGATCGCGCTCCAGGCGTCGATATTCGCGCGCGCCTGCGCCAACGCCTGCGCCTCGCGGCCGAGATGATGCACCAGCGAACCGCAGCAACCCGCGCCCGGCGCCAGCACGACTTCGATGCCTTGGCGCGTGAGCAGCCGAATCGCGGCTGCATTCAGTTCCGGCGCCAGCACGTCATTGACGCAGCCGGCAAGGAGCGCGACGCGCGCTTTGCGCTTCGCCCGCGCCGCGGCAAAGGTCTGTGCCGGCCGCGGCGCGGGCGGCAGCCGCGAGGGCGACAAATGCAGCATGGCCGCGATGCGGTCCAAGCCTAGCGCCGCCGCGAGCGGTGTAAGCGGTTTGGCAAGCCGCGCAGCGGCAAGCGCGAATTGAAAGCGCCGCGGATAGGGCATCACGCTGGCGAGAACGGCACGCAAAAACCGCTCAGCTATCGGCCGGCGATAGGTCGTTTCGATGTGGGCGCGCGCATGATCCACCAGGTGCATGTAATGAACGCCCGACGGGCATGTGGTCATGCAAGACAAGCAGGAAAGACAGCGATCGATATGCGTGGTCACGTCCGCGGTTGCCGGCCGTCCCCGCTCCAGCATGTCTTTGATCAGATAGATTCGCCCGCGCGGCGAATCGAGCTCGTTGCCGTCGAGCACATAAGTCGGACACGTTGCGGTGCAGAAACCGCAATGAACGCAGGCGCGCAGGATTTTATCGCATTCCGCGACGTGTGGGTCGGCAAGCTGCGCGAGGGAAAAGGAGGTCTGCATGTTAGACGCCCGCCCACATGCGGCCCGCGTTAAGAACGCCTTGCGGATCGAAACCTTTGCGCACGCGTTGGGTCAGAGCCGCAAGCGGCGCCGGCTCCGGCATGAAAACCTCGACCTTCGCTCGCACCGCGGCCGGTGCGCGAATGAGCGTGGCGTGGCCGCCCGCTGCCGCGACAGTCGACCGCACCAGCGGTGCACGGGCATCGTCCGAGCGCGGTAATGCCGCCCAAATCAATCCGCCAGCCCAATCGTAGAGGATTTCGGCGCCCGCTTCGTCTACGAGCGCGCGGCCGATGTCGATCCCGCGCGTCGGCGCCGTGGAGATACGCCAAACGTCATGGCCGCCAACCGCACCGTTCGCCGCGAACGGCATCACGTCGCGAATAGCGCGCCACAGCGCACGCGACGGGACGTCATCAAGGTTAGCAAGCGCTCCGAATGGGCCAAGAAGCTTTTCCAGCACGGCCTTGCGCTGGGCGACCGAAGGCGCGACGCCTTCGAGGCGGAACGCGGTCACCGCGCCTTGCAAGGACGCTGTTTCCGAAACGCGCGCCGCAAGCTGCGCCGGCAAATGCGCCGCCGCCGAGACGTCGGCGAATGATCCCATTGTCGCGGTCATCACCTTGCGGGCGGTTCCGTCGTCGAGATCCAGCACCAGGATGGATTGCTCGGTCTCCGCCTTCGGTAGTGTTTTGATGGTTACGTCCGTCATGGCCGCAAGCGTTCCCCAGGAGCCGGCCATGAGCTTGCACAGATCGTAGCCAGTGACGTTCTTGACCACCCGGCCGCCGGATTTGAACGTTTCGCCGCGTCCCGACACGGCGGTGAAGCCGAGGAAATGGTCGCGCGCCGCACCGGCTTTGATTCGCCGCGGGCCGGAAAGATTGGCTGCAATCGCGCCGCCGATCGTACCGGCGCCGAACGTTCCGGCGAGCAACGGGCCGTAGTCCATCGGTTCGAAGGCGAGCTCCTGGCGGCTTGCCACGACCAGCGTTTCGATTTCGGCAAGCGGAGTTCCGGCTTTCGCCGAGAGAACGAGTTCTTCCGGTTCATAGAGCGTAACGCCAGAAAGTCCGGACATATCGAGAGTCGCATCCCACTGCGCGGCGCGACCGATTGCGCGCTTGGTGCCACAGCCGAGGATTTCCAACGTTTTACCCTGTCCGAGCGCCCAGCAAACCGCTTCCTCGACCTGTTTCGCTTGACGCGGCCGTAACAGTTCGCTCATCGCGGCACCGTCACTCCGCCGCGTGCGCCACGGAGGCGCCGCCGGAAAAAGCCGGCATGATTTCGCGCGCAGTCCGGTGCAATTGCGCGATACCGCCGGCTATGGTCAGAAGCACATATTGGACGCCGGCTTGCTGCAGGCTTTTGAGCTTGGCGCCGATTTCATCCGGCGTGCCGTAGAGCGCGTGCGCCTCCGTGCCGCCCGGCTCATCGGCATAGGCGAGAACATGAGAGCCGGTTTTGTTTTCACCGCCGCCGGAGCCGGGGGCGCGCGACACTTCCACGGTGCGTTTCGTATAGGCCGCCTGGCGCGCGAGCGCCGCCTGTTTGTCGGCCTCGCCCTCGGCCACGTAAAGCTGGCGCGCAACCGCGACCCGCATGGAATCGAAGGAACGGCCATGCGCCTTGCACGCGGCCTTGTAGACGTTGATGCGTTCGGCGATCTGTTGCGGCCCCGCATACTGGTCGAGAATCAAATTAAAGCCGCGCGCCGCCGCGCGCCGGATCGAAGCCTCGCTGCCGGCAGCCACCCAGAGCGGCGGATGGGGCCGTTGCGCCGGCGGTGGCTCGACGACGATGTCTTCGAAGCGCCAGAAGCGGCCATGATGCGAAAATCGGCGGCGTTCCGTCCAAGCGCGGATCATAACCTCGACCGATTCGTCGAACCGCGCCTCGGCCTCCGCGGGCGCGATCTGAAATCCCTTGAATTCGCTGTGCCGGTAGCCCTTGCCGATCCCGAGATCGAGGCGCCCGTCGGAGATCAAATCGAGCGTCGCCGCCTGCTCGGCGAGCAGGACGGGGTTATGCCAAGGCAGCACCATCACCGCCGAACCAAGCCGCAGCGTCTTGGTGCGCATGGCGAGCGCGGTCAGCAGCATCAAGGTCGAGGAAACCTGGTTCCAGCCGGTGAAATGGTGCTCGACCAAAAAGCTGGACTGAAAGCCGAGCGCCTCCGCCTCCACGTTGAAATCGAGATAGTCGCGAAAACCTTGGCCCGTCTCCGGCCCGAGGTCGCCGCTACTTGCCTGCGCTGACGTGAACAGACCGAATTTCATGACGACCGCTTGCGCATCTCGGCGGGGTTCAAAATCGCGGAATGTCGGAAAAAGCGACCCGCCCGGCATGCACGTGCATGCGGCCGAGTTCCGCGCAGCGATGCAGCGTCGGAAACACCTTGCCCGGATTAAGCAGGCTCTTGTCGTCGAAGGCGCATTTGAGCCGCTGCTGCTGATTGAGATCGGTTTCCGAGAACATGGCCGGCATCAGGTCGCGCTTTTCCACCCCGACGCCGTGCTCGCCGGTGAGCACGCCGCCGACCTCGACGCATAGGCGCAGAATATCCGAGCCGAATTGCTCGGCGCGTTCCAGCTCGCCGGGCTTGTTGGCGTCGTAAAGGATCAGCGGGTGCAAATTGCCGTCGCCGGCATGAAAGACGTTGGCGCAGCGCAGACCGTATTTGACCGACAATTCCTGCATGCGGCGCAGCACCAGCGGCAATTTCGCGCGCGGGATCGTGCCGTCCATGCAGTAATAGTCGGGCGAAATGCGACCCACCGCCGGAAATGCCGCTTTGCGTCCGGCCCAGAACAGCAGCCGCTCTTCTTCGGAATTGGAAAGCCGGCAGGTCACCGCGCGGCATTGCTGCGCGATGTCCTGAACGCGCTGCAACAGATGATCGACTTCGTCGCGCGGGCCGTCCAATTCGACGATCAGCAGAGCCTCGACGTCGAGCGGATAGCCGGCATGGACGAATTCCTCCGTCGCATGAATGGCCGGACGATCCATCATTTCCATGCCGCCGGGAATGATGCCGGCGCCGATGATCCGCGCGACGCATTCGCCGCCGTCCTCCGATGCGGTAAAGCCGATGATCGCGGCGCGCGCGGTCTGCGGTTTCTTGAGAATGCGCACCGTTACCTCGGTGACGACGCCGAGCAGGCCCTCCGAGCCGGTGACGATGCCCATGAGATCGTAACCGCCGGAATCCAGATGCTTGCCGCCGAGCCGCAAAATTTCGCCGGTCATCAGCACCAGTTCGCAGCCGAGAATATTGTTGGTCGTCATGCCGTATTTGAGGCAATGCACGCCGCCCGAATTCTCCGCCACATTGCCGCCAATGGTGCAGGCGATCTGCGAGGATGGATCGGGCGCGTAGTAGAAGCCGGCCGCCTCGACGGCCTGCGTTACCGCGAGATTGGTAACTCCCGGCTCGACAACGGCAACGCGGTTCTCGTAGTCGATCTCGCGGATGCGGTTGAATTTTGCCAGCCCCAGCAAGACACCATCCCCCAACGGCAATGCGCCGCCCGACAGCGAGGTCCCCGCTCCGCGCGGCACGACTTTGACGCCTTCGCGACGGCAAAATCCGAGCACCGCCGCCACCTGCGCCGTTGTTTCCGGCAGCACGACGACCATGGGCAATTGACGATAGGCGGTCAGCCCGTCGCTCTCGAACGGCCGCATCGCCTCTTCGGAGGCGATCACGCCCTCGCCGGGCACGATCCGCCTGAGCGCCGCGACGATTTCGGCACGGCGCGCCAGCACGGCATCATCGGTCTGCGGCATTGCAAGCGGCATGAGACCCTCGCGGAGGTTGGCGGCAGTATACCGCCAATCCGCGCAGCGCGCATGCGCGCGGTTTGCGCTTTCGCACCGCAAGGTCGGCACCGCCGCCTCATTGATTTGGCGCAAAAACTATGCGTATCGAACATGAGATAAGGCTGAGCCCACCATAGGAAACGCCGTCATGATCAAAGACATTCTCGTTAACTTGAACGTCACAAACGAAGGAGGCCCGACGGGGAATTATGCGGTCTCGGTTGCCGCCGCGCTGGAAGCTCACCTCACCGGCCTTGCCTTCGTCTACGATCCGATCGTTCCGATGTCAGGCACCGGCTACATTCCCGCCGAAGTGATCGAAAGTCAGCTGGCCGACAATGAAGCCGCCGCAAAAATGGCCATCAAAAAGTTCTCGGAAGCCGCCAACCGCGCCGGAATTTCGGCCGAGCCGCTCACCATCAGCGCGAGTCTCGCGGGCGCCGGCGACCAGTTCGCCCGGATGGCGCGCCGATTCGATCTCGCCATTGTCGGCCAGGCGCAGCCCGAAGCGAGCACGCTTGAGGAAATCATCGGCGAAACCACCCTATTCGACTCCGGCCGACCGATGATCATGGTGCCTTACATCCAGAAGGCGCCGCTGAAATTGGACAACGTGATGGTGTGCTGGGACGGCAGCCGTACGGCCGCGCGCGCGATTTCCGACGCCATGCCGTTGTTGGTCAAAAGCGGACGCGCCGAAGTCGTCATCGTCACCAATGAGCGCGGCAAGCAGGACGAGATTGAAGGCGCGGATATGGGGCAGCACTTGGCGCGCCACGGCGTGAAAGTCGACGTTCACCGGATTTCGGGCGGCGATATCGACGTCGCGGACGCGCTTCTGTCACACGCCGCCGATAGCGGGGCGGATTTCATGGTGATGGGCGGCTACGGCCATTCGCGCTTGCGCGAATTCGTGCTCGGCGGCGTCACGCATTCGATCTTCCGCTCAATGACCATACCGGCGCTGATGTCGCATTAATCCTTCCCGCCTCAGCGCTCGCCCACGACCGTTTGCACCACGAGCCCCCGCGCCCGCGCATCGGCAAGGCCGAGCGCACGCAAAGCCACGAGGGCCAGCGATTGCACGCGCTCGCTTTCGCGCCCAGCCGCATCGGGCGCCAAAGTCCCGATCGACGCTTCGGTCAGAAGGCCGACTACAGCCGCGGCGGCAAGGGCCGAATCCTGTTCGGGCAAATGACCGCCCGCAACGGCGGCGGCAATGCGTGTTGCGAATTCGGACGCGAGCGCCTTGCGGAAGCGAAGCCGCATCGGATCGAGCTCGGCCTCGACCGGTTCGGCGACCGCCGCGAAGGCGAGCCGCCGGCCGCGCAGCGCCCGCGTTACAAAAGTCATGATGACGCAAGCGAGCGCCGATAGCGGCCCCGGCGCGCCATCGCCGGCGCGGCGCAGCGCGCCGATCTCGCGCTCGGAAATTTGTGCAAGCAAAGCCGCAACCAGATCGGTCTTGCCGGGAAAATAGCGATACACCGTTCCAGCCGCGACGCCGGCGCGACGCGCGACGGGCGCGATCTGAACCGCCGCCATGCCGCCTTCGCTTGCCGCTGCCCGCGCCGCCGCGATGATTGCCGCGTGCCGCGCCGCGAGCCGGCGCGCGACGTTTTCAGTCCGGCGATAGGCCATCACGGTCGCCAAAGGAATCGTTACGAACAACTGAACCACGATTCAATCCACCCGGCAACGGAGAGCCACTGCGTCGCAGGCGCGGAATTGCGCTTTGGCCGAACGCTGTCGTCTGGCATGAGATGAGGCCTTAAAGCTCGGCAGGGAGGCGATCATGAGGGGAAAGCCTGGTGGGGTTATCGGAATTGTCGGAGGCCTCGTCGCGGCCGCTCTGTGCCTTGCTCTAACGCTTCGCGCCCTACCCGCCGGCGCAGACGATTATCCGTCGCATCCGATCACCATGATCGTGCCGCTTGCTCCCGGCGGATCGACCGACACGCTCGGGCGGATCATGGCGCAGGCCATGCGCCCGACGCTCGGTCAGCCCGTGGTCGTCGAAAATACAGCGGGCGCCGCCGGCACGATCGGCGTCACGCGCGCTGAGCGTGCGGCGCCGGACGGCTACACGGTTCTGTGGGGCATGTGGGGAACCAATGTCGCGAACGGCGCGATCTACTCGCTCGATTTCGATCTTTTGAACGATTTTGAGCCGGTCGCGTTAGTCGCGACGCAGCCGTTTCTCATCGACGCGCGCAAAACCATGCCCGCCAACAATTTGAAGGAGCTGATCGCCTGGCTCAAAGCCAATGCGGACAAAGCGACGATGGGCACTTCCGGCGTCGGCAGCCCGAGCTACGTGGCGGGGGTCTTGATGGAAAATCTGGTCGGCGTGAAGTGGCAGATGGTGTCATATCGCAGCGCCGGGCTGGCGACGCAGGACCTCCTCGCCGGCATCACCGATATCCAGCTCGATACGCCGGCAGTCTCGCTAGCCCACGTGCGATCCGGCGACCTTAAGGCCTATGCCGTGACCGCCAAGGAACGCATTGCGGTCGCGCCGGATATCCCGACCACCGACGAAGCGGGGCTCGCGGGATTCTATTTTTCCTTCTGGCACGCGATGTGGGCGCCCAAGGGAACGCCCAAACCGATTATCGCCAAATTGAACGCGGCAATCGTCGCCGCGTTGGCCGACCCCGAGACCCGTAAAAAGCTGACCGACCTCGCTCAAGTAATTTATCCGCGCGAACAGCAGACGCCGGAGGGGCTGCACGATTTTCAGGAAGCCGAGATCGAGAAATGGTCGCCAATCATCAAGGCCGCCGGCATCAAGGCGCAGTAGCGGGTCATCCGGCCGGCCTGGCGCGCTTACCGATTTTTCTCGGTTTGCGCTCTGGCGCGGATTTTTGCGAGCGTCGTTGCCGGCGAGATCGCTTCAGGATCGATGGCAAGCCGTATGATGGCCGGCTTATTTGAAGCCTGCGCCTCGCGGAACGCAGCGGGAAAATCTTCGGTCCGCTCGACCGAAATGCCGAAGCCGCCGAATGCGCGGGCATAAGCGGGAAAATCCGGATTGCGCAATGCGGTCGCGGAAATACGGCCCGGATATTCGCGCTCCTGATGCATCCGGATGGTGCCGTACATGCCGTTGTCGAAGACAATGGTGATGAACGGCAGATCGTATTGAACGGCGGTTGCGAACTCCTGACCATTCATCAGAAAGTCGCCGTCGCCGGCGAGGCAGATCACTTGACGCTCGGGATAGAGCCGCTTCATCGCAATCGCCGCAGGCACGCCATAACCCATTGAACCGGAGATCGGCGCGACATGCTGGCCGAAACGCCGGAAGCGAAAGAAGCGATGCACCCAGGCCGAATAATTGCCGGCGCCGTTGGTTAGGATGGCATCCTCGGCAAGGTTGTCGCGCAGCCACACCATGACGGCGCCGAAATTGACGCGGCCCGGCTGTTCGGTCGGTTTTTCCGTCCAGAAGAGATAATCGGCATGCGCCGCCTTGGCGTCGCCCGCGGGCGCCCGCGCGAATGTGAGCTCCTCGAGCGCGGCCGTGAACGCCGTCGGGGTCGCATTGATCGCGAGATGCGGGCTGTAGACTCGGCCCAGTTCTTCGGCGCCAGGATGGACATGGACGAATTGAGTTTGCGGGAGCGGAATGTTGAAGAGCGTGTAATGCTGCGACGGCAATTCGCCGAGCCGTCCGCCGATGACGATGACAAGGTCGGAGGATTTGATCCGTTCGAGTAGCTTGGGATTAGGCCCGATGCCGAGATCGCCGGCATAGGAGGAATGCGTTTGGTCGAACAGATGGCCGCGACGGAAGGTGGTGCAGACCGGCAGCGCATATTTTTCCGCAAATCGTGCCAATCGGTCGCAAGCCTCTTGCGACCAGCGGCTGCCGCCTGCGATGACGATCGGCGCACGCGCTCCCCCCAACAGCTCGGCAAATTTGCGCATTTCCTCCGGCCCGGGCGAGGTCTCGATCGGCGCAAAAGGCGGCGCATCGGACACCGCGATGCGCTCGACCAGCATGTCTTCGGGGATGGCGATGACGACCGGACCGGGGCGGCCGTTGGTGGCGGTGTAAAAGGCGCGCGAAACGATCTCCGGCACGCGCGCGGGGTCGTCAATCTCGGTCGCCCACTTCGCCATCGAGCCGAACGCGGCGCGATAATCGAGCTCTTGGAACGCCTCCCGCTCACGGGTATCGCGCGCGACCTGGCCGACGAACATGACGAGCGGCGAGGAGTCTTGGCGCGCAATGTGGATGCCGTGGGCGGCATTGGTGGCGCCGGGCCCACGGGTGACAAAGCAAACGCCCGGCCGGCCGGTTACTTTACCGACCGCCTCGGCCATCATGCAGGCGCCCCCCTCCTGCCGGCAGACCGTGACGGAGAGATCGCTGTCGTGGAAGGCGTCCAGTACCGCCAGATAGCTCTCGCCCGGCACGCAAAAAACGTGGCGCACGCCATGAATGCGCAATTGATCGACCAGGACCTCGGCGGCACTGCGCAAATTGTCCTTACCGCGCATCGGCGTCTCCTCACAAGAAACCCCGCCCTTCCCCTGTATGACCCGCCTGTGCCAGGCAAGCGCGTCGTTCTAGAGCTCAAGGGCACAATCCGCACATGATCGGTAATGGGATTTGGCTTGGAAATCCATGCGAAGTTCGGCAAATCCAAGCTGCGGTCAGAGCCGCCGCGATTGCGGAGAGCGCTACTTCCCTCATTGACTAGATCGTGCCGATCGCGACATAAGCTCCCTCGGGATAGAACCTCGGATCGCAAAGGATCGATTATGGCGAGCACTGCATCGACCGCAGCAACGGGCGGCCACGCTCCGGAGGCGACGCGGCGCGATTTTCTCTACATCGCAACCGCAATGGTGGGCGGGGTTGGCGCCGCGGCAACCTTGGTGCCGCTGATCGATCAGATGAACCCCGACGCGTCGACGCTCGCCGCCGGCGGGCCGGTCGATCTCGACGTGAGCAAGATCGCCGAGGGCCAGCAGGTCGTGATCCGCTGGCGTCAGCGGCCGATTTTCGTGTTCCGCCGCACGAAGGAGACGCTGCAGGCGATGCAGTCGAGCCAAATGATTTCGCAACTCGCTGATCCGAATTCCGAACAATTGCAGCAGCCGCCCTACGCGACGAATTGGCACCGCTCGATCAAGCCCGAACTCGGGGTTCTCGTCGGCATCTGCACGCATCTCGGCTGCATCCCGTTGTTTTATCCGACCGCAAGCGCGACGACTCCGGTGGCGAACTGGCCCGGCGGCTATTTCTGTCCGTGCCACGGCTCCAAATACGACCCTGCGGGCCGGGTCTTTTCCGGTGTGCCGGCGCCCTACAATCTGCCGGTGCCCCCCTATCGTTTCGTCAACGATACGACGCTACGCGTAGGCGAGAACGACGCCGCCGACGCCGCATGGAATTTCGATTCCATCCGTCAGCTGTGAACGGCGGGCGGCACCGTTTACCGGATCGCTCCTCACCACGCGCATTGTGGTTCATACAAAGCATGGCGTGCTTTCGTTGCGCGCCTCGCCGATAATGCCGCATGGCCTTCGATCCTCGGAGCCTTGCCGTGGCCACGGCGGGCTTTGCCGCTTTCGTCAATCTTTATTCGCCTCAAGCGCTACTGCCGCGATTGGCCGGCGAATTTCATGTCGGCCCGGGCGAAATCAGCGCCTTGATGACGGCGGGCACGGCGGCCATTGCGCTATCGGCGCCCTTTAGCGGCGCGCTGGCCGACGTCACGGGCCGCAAGCGACTGATTACGGCGGCAATGTTCGCCGTCTTCGTGCCGACCGTCATCATGACATTCGCCAGCAGTGTGGCGCAGCTCACTTTCTGGCGTTTCGTGCAAGGGCTCTTGCTACCGCCGATCTTTGCCGTCGCCGTCGCTTATATCGGTGACGAGTGGCCGCCGTCGGACGTGACGCGGGTCGCCGGTATTTATATTTCCGGCTCGAGCGTCGGCGGTTTCTGCGGACGGTTTATTCCGGGACTGCTCACCGACGCGATCGGTTGGCGTGCCGCCATCCAGGTCGTGGCCCTTATCACTTTCAGCGCCGCCGTCATCGTCGCCGCGACGCTGCCGACGGAGCGCAATGTCGTGCGTTCCGGAGGACTGGTTCCCTCGCTCGCGCAGATGGTCAAGCATTTTCGCAATCGGCGGCTGGTGGCCACCTATGTCATCGGCTTCGGCGTATTGTTCAATTTCATCGCCACCTTCACCTATGTGAGCTTCCATCTCGCCGCGCCGCCCTATCTGTTTTCGCCGGCGCTGCTTGGCGCATTGTTTCTCACCTATCTCGTCAGCAGCCCGATCGTGCCATGGGTCGGGCGCGCCATTGCGCTGTTCGGCCGCCGGCCGTTTATCCTCGGCGTGATTGCGCTTTGGATTGTCGGCGCGTTGCTGCTTTTGGCGCCGCCGGTCGTCGTGATCATTGTGGGGCTGACACTGTGCGCCGTCTGCGGCATGGTGTGCCAGGCGGTGGCGACGGGTTATGTCACGCTCACCGCCAGGGAGGGACGCTCCTCGGCCGTCGGACTTTATGCCTCGATGTATTATATCGGCGGCAGCGCCGGCGCGTTCCTGACCGGGCTTGCCTGGACAAGCGCCGGCTGGGCCGGATGCGTGGCGCTGATCGTCGCCGTTCAGGTCGTCATGGCGCTGATCGTCGCTGTCGGTTGGGATTAGACGAGGCGGCTGAACTTGGGTGATGCAAAAGGGGGTCTATCCGTGGTCTCAGAAACTCAATTCGCTTTTCTACGGTCGATCGACACGCCGACCGTCTGCAATCTCGTCGAAATCGTCGCACCCGAACGTCGCGGTGCCGGCTACACGGTGATGCACCTGCACTGCCCGTTTCCCGATTTGCCGTCCATGGTCGGTTTCGCCAAGACCGTGACCATTCGCGCCCGCGATAAGGTCAGCGGTCCGAGCTATATGCAGAAGCGGATGGACTATCTCGATTATGTCGCGGCGGCGCCTCGCCCGAGCGTCGTGGTGATCGAGGACAAGGACGACCCGGCGGGTTACGGCGCGTTTTGGGGCGAAGTTCAAACCAATGTACACAAGGCGCTCGGCTGTCTCGGAACCATAACCAACGGTTCGGTTCGCGACATTCCGGCGGTAGCCGAAGGCTTCCAGATGCTGGCCGGTTCGATCTCGCCCTCACATGCTTATGTGCATGTCGTCGAGTTCGGCGTTCCCGTCACCATTCACGGCATGGCGGTCAAGAGCGGCGATCTAATCCACGCCGATCGCCACGGCGCCGTGGTCGTGCCGGTCGACAAAATCGACGCCATGCCGGCGGCGCTCAACGGCCTCGCCAAGCAAGAGGCGCGCATCATCGCCGCGGCACGCGCTCCCGGCGCGACCGTAGAGACGATCAAAGCGGCGTTTCGCGGCTAGAGCGCAATCGCTTCAAGCCGAATCGATTGCGGCGCTGGGATTTTTATGGGCATGATCTTTTCGGAAAACCGGTTTCCACTTTTCCGGATCATGCGCTAATCGCCTGCGGTAGGATGCCAGCGCGGTTCGTAGCCGGCTGATAGCGCGGCCAGTATCGCCGGCGGGGTGATAACGTCGACCGCTATACCGCGCAGCCGGGCCCGTCGCGCTGTGTAGCCTTGAGGCGTCCAGCGCAGCAGCGTGTCGCCCCGGACGGCGAAGGCGCCCTCCTCCAGCGCTATAAAGGCGGCGTCGGGCAGCGTGTCGATCGCAAGCCGATGCCTGCGCTTGGCCCGTCCGCTCAGGCGCTCGCAATGCAGCACCTCGTCCATTTCGCCGGCGCGGGGCCTCGAGCGCAGGTTTAGCGCTTGACGCCATTTCTCGGCAAAGACCAGCGCGTCCCTGCGGCGGCATTCAAAGCAGGGCCGGTGTCCCGCCGAAAGCGCAGTCGGTTCGTCGAGAAAGAACAGTTCGGTATAGAAGCGGCCCCAGACGTCGCGGCGGCGCCCTCTAAAATCGAGCACGCAGCAGATCCATTGCCGCGACAGCCAGCGCCGCCCCGTCAGCGTCTTCGCATCGGTATGGAAACGGCCGCCACGATTGCCCATGAACAGACCGCGCGCCGACGTAGCGAGGAACTCTCCGAAAGGATCGACGCGATTCTGTAGCGGCATTGCACTTTTGCGCGTGTCGTCGCTCACTGTTGTCTGTTATGACAGCTATCATAGAGGGCGGACTCCCCTTGCGAGAGCGCCGCACTCTTGTACCTTATGGCAACAGCGATCCGATCGCGATTTTTTGGTCTAACGCCTTAACTTCGCCGCGGACTCATCCTTTGCTTTGTACGGCATCTGCGTCGGCTTCGACGTCGGCGGAGCTGTCGTCTTTGCGACAAAGCGTTTGGCATTCTACGAGGCGACCATGCGTATTCTATCCGTGTGGTTTATCGAGTTCCTAAAGATCCTTGGGAGGCAGCGGCTTCATCCTCTCAATGCGGAATGCCCTATCTGCCATCAAATGGTACGCCTGCATTACAATAAAGCCGGCCGGCGGCACCTCCTCGTGCATGCTCGCGCCTATTCGCACGCCCTGTACGAGGGGGCGCGCTACAGCGCGCACTACGCCGCCGAGTTGAGGTGTCTCGGTTCGGGCACTCAGGCGAAGTTCGACCCTCGGCCGAATGAAAATCTGAGCTTCAAACCGCTGAAAATTTCTTGAAATCGGCCGTCCCGAATCGGTCTTGAACTTCATGCGCCAGCGCGACCAGACTTAACGCGAGTTGTTAACGCAGGTCCATCATTTGCGCGTGAGTCGTCTCTTGTTGCGGCGAACGCGCTTTTTGTAAACGCCCAAGACCCTCTTTGCCGCGCGATGGCCGCCGCCACGGATCGAGGCGCGCGTCGCAGCGGCTTGTGCCTCGGCAAAGGCCGCTACTTTTTCAGTCACCATGCGGTGCGCTTCGGATCGACGACCGTGGGCGCCTTCGCTGGCGATTCGCATGCAGCGAAGCGCCACCACGCCCTGGGCCTCCCAGGCAAGCGCCAGCGCCTGCAGCCATAGCGAGCACCACGCATTCCACGTCCGCACCGGATTCCATAAAGGTGGGAACCCAAAGGCACTCGCCGGCCCGACTCTCAATTTCGTTTGCTCCGCAGCGACACGACCAAGAGCATGCCTTTATGACGAAGATTTGTGGAAATCTCGGCCGAAGTCATGGCGGAAGTCATGCCGAGGCTCGCCGGGCCGCGAAGTCGTCACATTTGGATGCGGCCATGGACCGTGGTGGGGTCGCTCTAAATGGGGCGATAGAGGGGGATCAGCCATGAACATTGCCAAGCCGCTAGACTACGCCGAAATCGGCAAATCGCCAGAACCGGAAATCGAAGGGAACATTCACGAATTGTCGTCCGGCGGCGCCGCCGTGCGCCAAACCGAGAGCAGAGACGCCGAGAGCGGCGACGAAGGACTGTCGGCCGACAGTCTCGGCAAATCGCTGCGCCGGCTGTCGGAAACCTCGACGCGCGAAATCGAGAATCTGGTCAATGAGCTGCAGACGTTACGTCGAAAGCTGCAGATCGACGGCAATCGCATCCAACGCGACATCGAGGAATATGCCGAACTGAGCCAGCAAGTCATGCGGCTCACCACGATTATCTCCGACAGCGTGAAGAAACTTCCGGAGGCTCGCGGCATCCGCCATTAGGCATGCAAAAGCCGCCCGCGTGCGTTAGAACCGCGGAGAGCAGCGGCGGGCTATTCGCGAGCCGTTATTGAACGCGTCGCTCGGGCGGACGCCCTCCAAACTTGCCCTTCCCCGATGCTGCGCCCGGCATTGGCGCCGTGTGGATAATTCTGCGGATATCTCCAAGCCCATCGGCTCGAAATCCCACTCGACGAGGCCGATCGCGTGGTATGGTAGAGGCGCGGCCTCGCGGCCGCCGGCAAGCCTCTATCTTCACGCGTACCTTCCCGAAAACGACAAGAAATTACGGAGAATACGGTCAAACGTCGCGCGTCGCTTACGTTCCAGGCTGCGAGAGGGGGCGGTTAGATGCGAGCCATCTTTGTCTCTGGAATTGTTTTTACCCTGATAACGGGATCGTCGTTCGCGCAAGTTCCAGGCCAGCAGACATTGCCGCCTGCACAATATGCGCCTGGCAAGGTGCAAGCCCTCCCCGGCAAGCCCGCCGCTCCCGCCAAGCCTGCAGCCCAGAGCGCCAAGCCGGCGACGGCGCCTTCGACGCCAGAATCGCGCTCGGCGGCCGCGTTGGCGCTGTCGTCGGAACCCGCATTCGACGACGGCACGTATTTGCGCATCAAACAAACCCTACTCAGCTATTCGGATATTCAGGTCCGCGGCGGCTGGCCGATTTTGTCCGCCGACGCCAAGCTTGGTCCGGGCGCGAGCGGTCCCGACGTTGCGCTCCTGCGCAAGCATCTCGTCATCACGGGGGACATGCCGGCCAGTGCGGAGCCGGGCGACAGTTACGACGCTGCCGTCGTAATCGGGGTGAAGAAATTCCAGTTGCGCCACGGCCTCGACGCGACCGGCAGCGTCGGCGCGGCGACGCTGAAAGCGCTCAATGTTTCGGTCGGCGATCGCATCAAACAACTGGAGGCCTCGCTTGAGCGGCTCCTCGGCATAGATTTCCTCTTTGCCGAACGTTATGTCGTCGTCAACATTCCGGCCGCCTTCGTCGAGGCGGTCGCCGACGGTAAGGTCGAACGCCGCTACCGCGTCATCGTCGGCAAGATCGACAAGCCGTCGCCGACACTCACCGCCTACATCACCGCGGTCGATCTTAATCCTACCTGGACGGTACCCCTATCGATCACCAAAACCGAGATCGCCAACCATATGCGCAGGGACCCGGCCTATCTCAGCCGCATGCATATGCGCCTCCTCGGCGCCCATGACGAAGAGATAGATCCATCGAGCGTCGACTGGTCGATGGGCCGCTCACCCAATTTCACGGTGCGTCAGGATGCCGGCGCCTGGAACGCGCTCGGCAACCTCAAGATCGACATGCCAAATCCGTACTCGGTCTACATGCACGATACGGATACGCGGAAATTGTTCGCGGACGATTATCGCTTCGATTCGCATGGCTGCACCCGCGTCGACAACGTGCGCGATCTCGCCGTCTGGATTTTGCAGGATAATCCGACGGGCTGGAATCGCGGGGCGATCGACGCCGGTATCGCCACCGGCGAGACCAAAATCATCAACTTGCCGCACAAGATTCCGGTGGCCTGGGTCTATCTCACCGGCTGGGTGACGCGCGACGGCACCGTCGAATTTCGCGACGACGTGTATAAACACGACGAGCAGCTCGACCGCGCCGGTCTGGCCGACGCGGCGGCGGGCGGCTTCGTGGCGCCGGTCCCGCAAACGGACCGGCAGGCTCCTGCGCAGGCGTCCTATCTCGACAGCCGCTGACCGGTCCTAGAGCGCAATCGTTTTAAACTGAGTCGATTGCGGCTCTGGGGGAACCGGAAAACTAAAAGACGAGCGCGCCTGCATCCTTTCGCCGATTGGTGTAGCGTAGCTGCTTTAAGTTCGAGCGATTGCCGATGGCTCCGACGCGCGGTGGAGAATCCGTTTGAAAACCCAACAACTGCGCGCGCGACTCATCGACGTATTTGCCGGCGCGATCTGCAGCACGCTGTCGATCGCCTATTCGCTGTCCTACGCTGCGCTGATTTTTACCGGCCCGCTTGAGCATCAGCTTGGCTATGGCGTCGCGGTGACGTTCCTCTCGGCCGCCGTCGGTGGAGCGATCGTGGCGTTGCGCAGTTCGGTCCCTTTCGCCATTGCCGGGCCGGACAGTTCGGCGGTGGTCATTTTCGCGACGATGGCGGCGACTCTCGTCCGGCAACTCATCGCGCAGGGCAACGGCGAACTGCTCGCGCCCGTCGTCATCGCCATGGCGTTGACGACGGCGCTGACCGGCGCGCTGCTTTGCGTGCTTGGATTCACACGGGCGGGGCGCGCCATTCGCTTTGTGCCTTATCCCGTGATCGGCGGCTTCCTCGGCGCCACCGGCTGGCTGATGATAACGGGCGCAATTCAAGTCATCGCCGATCAGACGCCCGCGTTCTCCAATATCGGCGCCTTTCTCAAGATACCGATCGCGGAAAAATGCGCCGCCGCGGTTGCCGTGGCCGTGCTCTTACATTTTCTCCTTCGCCGCTGGAAAAACCCTTTCATTCTTCCCGGCTTGCTCTTCGCCGCGATCGCGCTAACGCACGTTGTCCTGTTGGCGGCCGGCACGTCGGTCGGCGCGGCGCAGGCCTCGGGGTGGATGTTCCGCGCGCAGCCGGAAGCGAGCCTCACGCTGCCGTGGCGGTCGGGGATACTGTCGAGCTTTCCTTGGGCTTCGCTACCCTCGCTCGCCGGCGACATCGTCGCGGTCATGTTCGTCACCGTCATTACGCTTTTGCTCAACACGACCGGAATTGAGATCGCCACGCGCATCGAGGCGAAGATCGAGCGCGACCTCAGATCGCTCGGGCTCGCCAACCTCCTAACGGCGGCGCTCGGCGGATATGTGAGTTGCACCTCGCTAAGCCGCAGCACCCTCGCTCACCTGGCTGGCGCGACTGGCCGGCTGTCCGGATTGACCGTTGCGGCGATCTATGTGGCGCTGCTCGTGGCTGGCCCGGGCTTCCTCGGCTATGTGCCGAAATACGTTCTCGGCGGGCTATTGTTTTTTCTCGGCGCCGGGCTTGTTTATCAGTGGCTGGTGCAATCGTCGCGGCGATTGCTGCTCATCGAATATTTGTCTCTGATCGGCATCGCTTTGCTCATCGTCTATTGGGGATTTGTCGCGGGCGTCCTGATCGGAGTGATGATTGGTTGCGCCACCTTCGCGCTCAGCGCCAGCCGCGTGAACGTGATCAAGTTCAGTTTCGACGGGTCGGAATATCATTCCTCGCTCGATCGCAGTCCGCGGGAACTGTCGCTTCTGGCCGAGCATGGGGCGGAGATTCAAGGCATGACGCTGCAGAGCTATTTGTTCTTCGGCTCTGCGAACAGGCTGTACCAGCACGTCAAGGCGCTGCTCGAACGCGAGCCCAGCTGTCGCTTCCTGATTTTTGATTTTCGACTAGTGACCGGCATCGACTCGTCGGCAACGCACAGCTTCTTGCAAATCAAGGAGGCAGCGGCCGGCAACGGCGCGAGAATCATTCTGGTCAATCTCGCGCCGGAATTGGAGAGGTCCTTTCGCGCCGTCGGTTTTGTTTCCGATGACGTCATGATCGCCCCCGATCTCGACCGGGCGCTGGAATCCTGCGAACAGACCGTTATCGAAGCGCATCAACCGCAACACAACGACACCGGATCGTTCCGCACCTGGCTGTCCGAAGCTTTGGGCAACCCGCGCTATGCCGACGATCTGGCGAAATACTGCCGCCGGCGCGAAGTGGAAACCGGAGAAGTCATCGCCCGGCAGGGCGAGACGGCCGACTCGATGCATTTCATTCTCGAGGGGCGCGTCGGCATAATCGTCGACTTAAACGAAGGACGAACGATGCGCGTGCGCAGCCTAGGGCGACATACGACGATCGGGGAAATGGGCTTGATCACGCGCCGCGTGCGCAGCGCGACCATTCAAGCCGAGGCCGCGAGCGTACTTTACGAGCTCACGGCCGATTCTTACGAACGCATGAAGCGCGAGGAACCCGCGCTCAGCCAAGCCCTCCTCGGTTACGTCATTGCCGTGATGGCCGAGCGATTGAGCTTCGCCAACCGCGCCATCGGCGTTCTGCAGCGCTAGAGCGCATTCGTTTCAAACTAAATCGATTGCGGCTCTTTTTCGGAGAATCGGTTTCTACTTTTCCGGATCATGCCGTAATAGCAGACTGAACGAACTTTTCAGGAACCGGAAATTGGAACTTTAAGGCCGGGAAATCACAGGCCACTTGCCTGATTGCTTGACAATTGAATTTCATGGTCCACAATTTCACGTCGACCTTGCTGACACGGAGGTGAGAATGCTTCCACCGGGTCAAAGGGCCGCGATGATTGCTGCGTAAGCGTTCGGATCGCAGCATAGCGGCAAGCGCGCGAACAGCTCGCCGGCGGCGACATCAGGGGCCGCATCAGTAGGGCAAGGCCCCAATTTGGTCGCCCCCGGCGTGCGCATTTGCAAGTTCGACGGAAGTACGGTCGCGTCTGAGTTCTTTCGCGCAACTCGCATCTCACCCTTGGCGTCGGCTAAAATCATACCGGACGCCTTCTCTGCAATCATCGCCGCCGGCATCTGCGCTTTGCCCGTCATCAGCGCGGGCATCGAGCAGTCGACGACGCACAATCCTGCTATGCCGTAAACGCGCAGTCTGCGCGCGGTTAACGGAGCCAGGCGGCACGGCTTGGCCGACGAATGAACATCGAACCACGCTTGCGGCTACGGCCGATCTGGCCTACGCGATAGCTCCTCGGCAGGTCGGGAGGAAAAGCATGGGGCGCAGGATCGCCATTGTCGGAGCGGGCGCGGTTGGCGGTTATACCGGCGCGCATATGGTGCAGGCGGGCGAGGACGTGACCTTCATCGACCCCTGGCCGGCCCATGTCGAGCATATGCGAAAGCACGGCCTGCGCGTCACGCATGCGATGAAAGAGCCGGAATTCACGGTGCCGGTGCGCGCGCTGCATGTCACCGACGCGCAACAGCTCGCCAAGGAGAAGCCAATCGACATCGCCTTCGTTTGCATGAAGTCCTACGACACCGCCTGGGCGACCATGCTGATTCGCCAATATCTGGCGCCGGACGCCTATGTCGTCTCGCTGCAGAATTGCATGAACGAAGAGACCGTCGCGGGCATCGTCGGCTGGGGCAAGACGCTCGGCTGCATCGCCTCGAGCATCACGGTCAAACCTGCCCGAGCCCGGGCTTGTTCATCGCGGTGCCGCCAAGCACGGCGCGGCGCACATTGTTTTTCGCGCCGGCGAAGTGCATGGCCGCATCACTCAACGCGCGGAGGAAGTGCGCCGCCTGGTCGCTTACGCCGATAGCGCCAAAGTGACCAATAATCTCTGGGGCGAGCGCTGGTCCAAGCTCGTCGCCAATGCCATGCAGAATGGAATTTCCGCCTGTACCGGCCTGCCGGGCGGCGAGATGCTCAAGAACGATCCGATCCGCCGTTTTTCCACGCGCGTCGGAAGCGAGGCGATCCGCGTCGGCCAGGCGCTTGGCTATCAGCTCGAAGAAATCCTGCATCTGCCGCCGGAAACGATCGCGCGCGCCGGGGAAGGCGACGAGGCGGCGATGCGAACCTGCGACGAGCAGCGCTTTAAGGATTCAAGTCGCACCGCGTCCGGACAGCGTCCGTCGATGGGCCAGGACATGCAAAAAGGCCGGCGTACCGAGATCGAATTCCTCAACGGTCTTGTAGTGCGCGAGGGCGAAAAACTCGGCCTCTCCTGCCGCGCCAACGCCGTCCTGACCGATCTCGTCAAGCGCGTCGAAAAAGGCGAGCTCAAGCCCGATCCGCGCCACATCGCCGAGCTGCGGTTGAATTGAAGCGCACAACCTAAGCTGATGTTACTATTGGAATAATTATGATTGTGGTCATAATTAAATGCGCCACGCGCCGCTGGCCGGCCGCGGCAATCCCAGATTCTCGCGCAATGTCGTTCCGGCATAGTCTTTGCGAAAGAGGCCACGGCGCTGCAATTCGGGGACGACGAAGCGTACAAAATCCTCATACGCGCCGGGCACATGCGTGGCCGAAAGCACGAAGCCGTCGCAGGCGGGCGCGGCAATCCATTCTTCCAGGCGGTCAGCGACCTGCTTCGGTCCGCCGACGATCGGATTGTGCACGCGGCCACGTCCGCTGATTTGAATGAACTCGCGCACCGTCGGATTTTTCTTCACGCTGAGCACGCGGTCGCGAATGCCCTGAAGTCCCGACATTTCCTCAAGCTCGCTTTCGCTGAACGGCTCGTCCATGCCCTTCCTGGCAAAATCGAAGTTGAGCGCCTCCGACAAAAGCGACAGCGCATCGATTTCGAGCGGCAGCTTTTCGATCTCGGCCCATTTGTCTTCGGCCTCGGTCGTGGTCTCGGCCGCTACGGTATTGATGAGATGCGTGACCTTGACCTGGTCCGGATCGCGGTTAAGGCGCGCCACCTCCGCTTTGAACTCCGCGTAGTCGCGCTTGCCGGTTTCGACATTGGGATAGACGACGAAAATCACCTCGCCCCAGCGCGCGCCGAACAATTTGCCGCGGCCGCTCGATCCGGCCTGGATAATGACCGGATGGCCCTGCGCCGAGCGCGGCACCGTGAACGGTCCGCGCGAGCGGAAAAAGTGGCCCTCATAGTCGAGGCGGTGAACCTTGTCCGGCTTGGCGAACAGGCCAGAGGTCTTGTCCTGAACGATGGCGTCGTCATCCCAAGCGTCCCAGTGCCCGAGCACGATCTCCATGAATTCGTCGGCGCGGTCGTAGCGCAGATCGTGGCCGATCGCCGCGGCGCGGCCCATATTCTGCGCTTCGCCGTCATTGAGCGAGGTGACGACGTTCCAGGCGGCGCGGCCGTGCGTCATCAGATCGAGCGTGGCGAAGAGGCGGGCAACGTGGTACGGCTCGTAATAGCTCGTCGAATAGGTCGCGCCGAGTCCAAGCCGCTCGGTCGCCGTGCCCATCACCGTCAAAACCGTGACGGCATCGAGCTTCACGCAGCGGATGCCATGCTCGACGGTGTGGGCGTGATTGCGCCCATACATGTCCGGCATCGACAGGCGATCGTCGAAGAAACCGAGGTGAAACTTCCCCTCCTCCAAGACGCGCCCGATATCCCGGTAATAATCACGCGACCAGCTATCGGTGCGCGATCGCGGATGGCGCCAGGAGCTCGCGAGATTGGTGCAGTTCTGCGCCTGCAGAAAACCGACCAAAATCATTTGGCGCATCGGAGGTGCCCGCCGCTAATACCCTCCTGCCTCCCAGTGCGTGGGGGAGATCGGAGACACCAGGGCATTATGAGGTCGCCGCCGCGGCTAAGCCAAGCCGCTGAACGCTCTTAAGCCTGCGGCTGCGGCTCCAGCGGGCCGGGCTCGGGGCGCGGGCGGTTGCGGCCGGCGCCGGCGGTCGGCACCGTCGAGGTGCGCGGCGCGGCCGGCTCGATCACCGATTCGCGGCTCGGCCGTTTGCCGAGGAGCAGATCCTTAATCTCGTCGCCGGTCAGCGTTTCGAATTCGAGCAGACCCTTGGCGAGGGTTTCCAGGTCGGCGCGTTTTTCGGTGAGAATGCTCTGCGCCTCCGTGTATCCCGCTTCGACCAGCCGCCTGATCTCGGCGTCGATCTTCTTGGCGGTCTCTTCGGAGATATTTTGCTGGCGCGCGACCGAATAGCCCAGGAATACCTCTTCCTGGTTCTCGCCATAGGCAACGGTGCCGAGCGAATCCGACAGGCCCCAACGGGTCACCATCATGCGGGCGAGCTTGGTCGCTTGCTCAATGTCGGACGCCGCGCCCGAGGTCACCCGCTCGCGGCCGAAGACGAGCTCTTCGGCGACGCGGCCGCCCATCATGATGGCGAGCCGCGAAGTCATCTGCTCGAGACTCATCGACAGCTTGTCGCGTTCCGGCAGCTGCATCACCATGCCGAGCGCGCGGCCGCGCGGAATGATCGTCGCCTTGTGCACCGGATCGGTCGCCTTGACGTTGAGCGCAACGATGGCGTGGCCGCCTTCGTGATAAGCGGTGAGCAGCTTCTCTTCCTCGGTCATAACGAGCGACTTGCGTTCGGCGCCCATCATCACTTTGTCCTTGGCGTCCTCGAACTCGACCTGCGTCACCATACGCTTGTTGCGCCGCGCCGCCATCAGGGCCGCTTCGTTGACGAGGTTCATGAGATCGGCGCCGGAGAAGCCGGGAGTGCCCCGCGCGATCGTCTTGAGATTGACGTCTGGCGCGAGCGGCACCTTGCGCACATGGACTTTCAAAATCTGCTCGCGACCGACGACGTCGGGATTGGGCACCACGACCTGCCGGTCGAAGCGGCCCGGACGCAGCAATGCCGGATCGAGCACGTCAGGCCGGTTGGTGGCGGCGATCAAGATGATGCCTTCGTTGGCTTCGAAACCGTCCATCTCGACCAGCAGCTGATTGAGCGTCTGCTCGCGCTCGTCATTGCCGCCGCCGAGACCTGCGCCGCGATGACGGCCCACGGCGTCGATTTCGTCGATGAAGATGATGCACGGCGCGTTCTTCTTGGCCTGTTCGAACATGTCGCGCACGCGGCTCGCGCCGACGCCGACGAACATTTCGACGAAGTCGGAACCGGAAATGGTGAAGAACGGCACGTTGGCTTCGCCGGCGATGGCGCGCGCGAGCAAAGTCTTGCCGGTGCCGGGCGGTCCTACCAAAAGTACGCCGCGGGGGATGCGCCCGCCGAGCCGCTGGAATTTGGCGGGATCGCGCAGGAATTCGACGATCTCCTGCAAATCGAGCTTGGCTTCATCGACGCCGGCAACGTCCTCGAAGGTCACGCGGCCATGCGCTTCGGTGAGCAGTTTGGCCCGGCTCTTGCCGAAGCCGAGCGCTTTGCCGCCGGCGCCTTGCATCTGGCGCGAAAGGAATATCCAAACGCCGATCAGCGCAACAAACGGCAGCCATGAAATCAACAGCGAAACAAACCACGGCACGTTGTCCGACAGCGGCCGCGCGGTGATCGTCACCCCTTTGTTGTAGAGCCGCTGGACCAGCGTCGGATCGCTGGGCGCATAGGTCTGGAATGTCCGGCCGTCGGTATAGGTGCCGTGAATCTCCGGCCCCTGGATGAGCACGTCCCGCACGCGACCCTGGTCGACGTCGTTAAGGAGCTGCGAGAATGAAATGTCCTGCGATGTGGCGTGCTGACCCGGATTCTGGAACAGCGTGAAAAGGGCAAGCAGGAGCAGGACAATGATCACCCACAGGGCGAAATTGCGCAGATTGGCATTCATCTCTCGTCCTTGGTCCCCGCTCAGCGGAGTCCTGCAGGCACTAGCCGCAATCGTTGCGGCTTCGCGTCCCCGGTATCAGCCAATGTAGGCGCCGGAGAGCGCCCTGCCAAGGGAACCCCACGATAGGCCGCGATTATTACGCTATTTCGTAAAGCTCCTCTTGCGGTTCCTGCGCATGGCTGCGGTGCGATGCCGGGAGGCATCCCGGCCGCCGGAAACGCGCCGGGAGGGCGCGCGTTCGACCACGACCCGCTCGCGGTCGAGCGTGACCAGCGCGCCCGCGAGCGTCCGGCGCAAGCGCGAACTGGCCTCACACATGGCGTCATAGAGCGATTCGAGCTTGGCGAGCTCGACCGGTCCCTCATCGCCGGCATGGGCGATGGCGCGGCCAAGAAGCCGCAAAGCCGCTTCGGCCGGCAAATTCGCGAATTGCGCCGTCGCAAACACGATCGGACCGCCGGCCGGCCATGGCCCCGGCGCAAGTGCGTCGCGCGCGGCATCGACGGTGAATTCGATGGCCGCGTCCGCCCGCCGCATCCGCGCCGCCAATCTGGCCAAGCCCCGAGCGTCTAGTCCTTCGCGCGCCAAGCGCGGCATCAATGTGCGCAGCCGCGCGCGCGTAAAGCGCGGGTCCCGGTTGCTCGGATCCTCGCTATAGGCGATGCCGGCCGAGCGCAAAGTCGCCAACAGGCGCGCTTTGGGAACGCCCAATAGCGGCCGCACCAAAAATGCGGTCTTCTCGCCGCCCACCGGCAGCGGCGAGGCATAGGCCATGCCCGCCAGTCCGGCGATCCCGCTGCCGCGCGCCAGCCGGAACAGCACAGTTTCGGCCTGATCGTCGAGGGTGTGCGCGGTCAAAACATGCGCACAGCCGGCGCGCGCGGCGGCCCGCGACAGCAAGCGGTAGCGCGCGATCCGCGCGGCTTCCTGCAAGCCGGTTTTCGGCTTTCCACCGCGCCAGCGCATGGTGCGATGAGCGACGCCGAGGCGGCGCGCGAGACGTTTGACCGCTGCCGCTTCGCGCGCGGCTTCCGCCCGCAATCCGTGATCGATCGTGACGGCGATAAGTTTCGGAGCGCGCTTATGACGCTTCGCCCAACGCGCCGCGAGCAGAAGCAGCGCCGTCGAATCGGGACCGCCGGAAACGGCGAGAATCAATCCGCGTTGTTTTTCCAGACCGGAGAACAGCGCATCCGTTTCGCTGTCGCGAACGGCTTGGTCAGCAGTGCGTGCGCTTCTGTTCACGATCCACGCCCTGCTTCACGCTGACCGAAGCGCGCGGATATTTTCGCAGCACCTCGCCAAGCGATGCGCAGGCGGCTTCTTTTTCGCCCAACGCGGCAAGCGACTGCGCGAGCCGCAACAGGGCGTCCGGCGCGCGGGCCATGTTCTCGTATTTGGTGGATACCGCCAGGAACGATTCCGCGGCATCGTGATATTGCTTATCCTGAAACAGGCTCTCGCCGAGCCAATATTGCGCTTCGGGAGCGAGCCGGTCGCTCGGATATTTTTGCAGGAAATCGCGGAAGCTCTCCTCGGCAAGCCTATAGTCTTTGTGCAGGACATAGCCGTAAGCGAGATCGTATTCATCCTTGGGTGTATTGGATGGCGGCAGCACGGCGGGAACGGCGCCGGTCGCGCCGACAGTGGTCGGTGGCGGTTCCGGCGGATTGCCGCCGCCCGAAAGATCGAGCGGCTCGCCGGGCTGGCGCGGCGCCGCGACAGAGGGGACTGGCGGCGGCGGTTCGGTAGCCGCGGTGCTGGTGCCGAGCGGCCGAGGCGCTCCCGGCGCGTTTGGATTGCGCGAAGGATCGAATGCGTCGCTGCGGCGCGACGGCGACGAAGCAGGCTCGCTGGGAGCCATCGGAACAACCGAAGCCACGGAACCGGTTCCTTGTCCGGGTATTTGGTCGGCCGACGGCGGCGGCGAATATTGCGGCGGCGGCGCCGAGTATTGCGGCGGCGGATATTGCGGCGGCGGCGAATATTGCCCGGCCGATCGCGACGCGTCCGCGGGCGCGGGCGCCGCTCCTTGTAGCTTCTGGATCGCCTGCTCGAGTTGCTGATTGCGATATTGCAATTGCTCCACGCTGCCCGTCAGATCGCGAATCTCGGCCTCGAGGTGATCGATCCTGGTCAACAGATCGGCCTCGGACGTCTGGGCGCAAGCGGCGCCGGTCCACAAGGCGCACGCCAATCCGAGGAGCGAAGCTAAGCGAATCATCGCCTTCGACGTTGTCGGTGGTCTGTTCGTCTCTACCATAACGCGTCCTGCGTCCAAAATGTGTCTGTAACCGCGTGTCAGCGGCGCCCCAGACCGCTGCGCGATGCTGCCGAAGCAAGCGTCGCATAAAACGCAATCGGCGCCATCATGGCGCCGATGCGATCGATTCATCTCTTCACCTCACGGCGCTACGAGCTCTGATCGAGCACGGTAACGGCGCGGCGATTCTGCGACCAGCAGGAAATATCGTTGCACAGCGCGACGGGCCGCTCCTTGCCATAGGAGATCGTACGCATGCGCTGGGCCGAGACGCCGCGCGAAACCAGATACTGGCGCACCGTCTCCGCGCGGCGGGCGCCGAGCGCGATATTGTATTCGCGTGTGCCGCGTTCGTCCGCGTGACCTTCGACGGTGAAGGCGTAGCGGTTGTAGTTGTTGAGCCATTGCGCCTGCTTGTCGAGCGTGGCGCGCGCCTGATCGGTCAGTTCGGAGGAGTCGGTATCGAAAAATACGCGGTCGCCGACGTTGACGACGAAATCCTGCTGGCTGCCCGGCGTGGCGCCATTGGCCAAAGCGCTTTGGTCGGTCTGCTTTGCGCAGCCCGCAACCGCGAGCATGCCCAGAATGACGGCGGCGAACTTGGCGCCGCGAATTACTCTCGCCATGTTCATTCGGGTGCCTCCATAATTCCGCTCTGCATGCTTCCGCTATGCTCGGTTGGTCCCCAGGCGGGTCTAGCAGCGCCTTCGTTAAGCGAAGGTTCCGTCAACCTTGATGCGTCCTTGCAATGAACCCACGACCCCGCGGATTTCCCCGAAAGCTTCTGGAATGGTTAATGAGGCGTCAATGCGGCGACTCTATGAAAAGCCACGCCGGCCCTACGACAACAGCGGCGACCAGGCGGGGTCCGAGGCATAGCTCGGCGTTGGAACCCGCTGTTCGTTGCGGCCGGAAATGTCGACTGTGAACAGCGAAGGCCCTGAATTTCCGCCCGGATCGCGGAAAAACATGATAACCCGCCCGTTGGGCGAGAAGGTTGGCCCTTCGTTATGGAAGCCTTCGGTTAGAATGCGCTCCCCGGTCCCATCGGGTTTCATGACGCCGATCGCGAATTTGTCCTGCAGCAGCCGCGTAAACGCGATGTAGTCGCCGCGCGGGGACCATACCGGGGTGGAATAGGTCCCGTCGCCAAAGCTGATACGCTGGGCCGGACCGCCCGCGGCGCTCATGAGATAAATCTGCTGGCGACCGCCGCGATCGGATTCAAAACAGATTTGCGAACCGTCGGGCGAGTAGGAAGGCGCCGTGTCTATCGCCTGGGTATCGGTCAGACGCGTGGTCGCTTTCGAGCGTAAATCCATCACGAAAATATTCGAGTTGGTGCCCTCCTGCAGGCTCATGATCACGCGCTGGCCGTCCGGCGAAAACCGCGGCGAAAAGCTCATGCCGGGAAAGTTGCCGACGATTTCGCGCTGGCCCGTTTCGATATTGTACAGATAGACGCGAGGATCGCCCTGGCCATAGGCCATGTAGGTGATTTCTTGGGTGGAGGGCGAAAAACGCGGCGTCAGAACGAGTTCTTCGCCTCGGGTGAGATAACGCACGTTGGCGCCGTCTTGATCCATGATGGCGAGGCGCTTAATGCGCCGCTCCGGCGGACCGGTCTCGTCGACGAATACGATGCGGCTATCGAAGTAGCCGCCTTCGCCGGTGAGCCGTTCATAGATCGCATCCGAGATGATATGGGCGATCCGACGCCAATTGTCGGGCGTGGTGAGATATTGCTTGCCGTCGAGCTGCTGCCCGGAAAGCACGTCCCATAGCCGGAATTCCGCCTGCAAGCGTCCGTCGTTTTGGCGGCCGACGCGGCCGGTGACAAGCGCCTGCGCGTTGATGTTGCGCCAATCCGGAAAGCGCGGCACCGAATCGACGCTGGCTATCCGTTCGATATAGGCCGCCGGATCGATAGGAGCGAACAACCCGCTGCGTTGCAGGTCCGCGGTGATGATTTGCGTAACGTCGGTTGCCGTGTCGCCGTCATCGGGACCGGCGCCGATGAATTTAGGGATCGCGATCGGCAGCGGCTGGAAATTGCCTCCGGTTATATCGAGGCGGACGACGGCCGCCGCGGTGCGCGGCGTCAACGTCAAACCTCCCGTGATCGCGCCGAGCGCGAGCGCACGGCGGCGCGTGAGAATAGGAATGGGTCTATCGTGAAACGTCATGGTGCATCATTCGCATGATCAGCCGCCGAGCAATTCGTGCGGATCGAATTTGAGCTCGATATCTTTCCATTGATCGTAATGGTCGGGTTTGAGCATCGTGAATGGCTGGCACAACAGCAGCGCCCGTTTGGCGCTGTCCGCGAGCGCCGGCCCCAATGCAGAGGCCGAGCCTTCGACCAGCACCGGCTCCTGAGACAGCGAGCCGTCCGATTTGAACAGGACGCGTAACACGACGTAAAGCCTGGAATTGGCGTCGACGCCTGGCGGCGGACTCCAGCAACTGGAAATGCGCGCGCGTAAAGCGTCGATCTCGCTCTGCGATAGTTGCGCGTTTTGCGCGCCGATCGCCGCGCCGATCGTGGCGGTGCTATTGAGCGCATCGGCGGACGCTACCTGGCGCTGCGGCTGGCGCTTGTCGAGCAATTGGGCGACTTGGTTGGCGTCGAATTTGGGATTGTTATCCGGCTGCTGCATCGGCTTGTCCTGCCGATTGGGCTGCTCTTTCGCGGCGTCCTTTTTCAACAGTTTGGCGATCTGGTCAGGCTTATATTCCGACGGCTTCGGCTTGTCCGGCTTATCGGCCTGCTTCTGGTCGGGCTTTGGCTCGGGCTTTGGGTCCGGCTTGGATTCGGGCTTGGCCTCAGCCTTTGGTTCGGGCTTGGGTACGGCTTGAGGCTTGGACGTATCGGTCGTGACCTCCGGTTTGTCCGCGACCTTGGGCGCAAGCTGATCGACCGACTTTTCGGCGTCGACCTTGTCGGCAAGCGGCTTTGCGTCCGGCACATTCAATTGTGGCGCATTCTTCACGCCCTTGGTCAGCTGGCTGAAGTCTTTCTCCGAAATGAAGGAAACAGGCAGCGAGGCGACCGGCGGCGCTTCCATTGGCTGCGCCGAGATCACCATCAAGGCCAACGCCAGCGCAGCGGCATGGCCGACGCAGGATATGGTCATGCCCGGTTTCATTGGCTGCCTTGCTCGACCTCGGTGACCAATGCGACACGATGGTAGCCGGCGCCCGAAATGCGGCCCATGACCCGCATCATCGTACCGTAGGCGACAGTCCTGTCGCCGCGGATATAAATGAGATCGTTGGTGTTGCCGCCGCGCGCATCGATGATCGCTTTGAGTTTCGGCAACAGATCGTCAAGTTTGATTTCGTTGTTTTGCAGGAAGATTTGTCCCTGCTCATTGACGGAAATCGTCAATGGCTCGTTGTTTTGTTCAAGCGCCTTGGCTTGGCTCTGCGGCAAGTCGATCGGCACCCCGACTGTTAAGAGGGGCGCCGACACCATAAAGACGATCAACAGCACGAGCATGACGTCGACGAATGGCGTCACGTTGATTTCGCTCATCACGGCCCGGCGACGCCGGCGCCTGTTGCCGCCGCCGGCCGAGACCATGCTTACGGTGCCTGCCGCCATACCCCACCCTCACCCGCGCTCGTCGATCTGCCGCGACAGGATCGCGGTAAATTCGTCGGCGAACCCCTCGAGCCGCTGCGCCTGCCTGTTCACCTCGCTACTGAATTTATTATAGAAAATCGTCGCCGGGATGGCGGCAACAAGGCCGATAGCGGTCGCGAACAAAGCCTCCGCAATGCCCGGAGCGACGACAGCGAGCGAGGTATTTTGCGACGCCGCGATCGACTGGAAGCTTGTCATAATGCCCGTCACCGTGCCGAACAAGCCGATAAACGGTCCGGCCGACCCGACTGTGGCCAGAACCAGAAGTCGCCGCTCCATATGCTCGACCTCGCGCGCGATGGCGACGTCCATGACTTTCTCGATGCGCATTTGCAGCCCGGCGAGCGAGCGGACCTGACCCTCGAGGCTGCGCTTCCATTCGCGCATCGCCGCGACAAACAACGCGCCGGTGGAATGCTCCGGTTGCGCGACGAGCGATTTATAGAGGTCCTCGAGCGATTGGCCCGACCAGAATGCCTCCTCGAAATGGTCGCCCGCGCGGCGCAACCGCGAGAACAGAAGCGTTTTATCGATCGCAATCGCCCAGACCCAGACCGAGCACGCCAATAATCCCGCCATGACTGTTTCAACGACCCAATGCGCGTGGAGAAACAGGTGGAACAGTGAAAGATTCGACGATGTCAGCGGTGCGACCGACGGCGCGATGTCGGCAGGATTCATAGAGCGTCCCTTCAGGCGGTCCCGCGCAGTGGCCAAAAGGGACTGCGAACGAGGACCGAATGCCATGACCGGGGCGGCGCGCTGACACCAGGACCGAGCGGGTCACGACAGGCAGGCCGCAGCGCGCGCACCGACCAAGACCCGAAATGATACGAGGACCCAAGCCGAACCCGCCTTCGGCCGGCCGAAATCAATCGCGAAACATGTCCAAACTAGGGCGCAACACCGGTCGATGCCCCTAACGAAGCCCGACTGTGCTTAACGGCGGGTTAAAGCCCTTTCCGAGGGCTCAATTTCCGCCCTGACGCTCGGTTTCCGCTAGGAGATCATGGTCGGCGCGCATGGCGATGCGCAGCGGTTTCGGTATCGGCCTGGCGCGACCGCCGCTGATAAAGGCGACCCGCACCCGCGCCTCGACCAGGAGTTCCTCCCCGCGCATGACGCGCTGGCGCACCGTGGTCGAGGCCCCTTTCACCTCTTCCGGTTCGGTGACGATATCGAGGACGTCATCCATGCGCGCCGGCTTGAGGAAATCGATATTCATCGAGCGCACGACGAAGGCAAATCCCGGCGCTTCCTTTTCGGTCTGCTCGAACAAAGCGCGGTGATCGGCGCCGATCAGCCGCAGATAATTGGTGCGTCCGCGCTCCATATAGCGGAGATAATTGGCGTGATAAACGATGCCGGTGAAATCGGTGTCTTCGTAATAAACGCGGATCGTGAGTACATGACGGCCGTCACGGATCTCGCCGTCGAGGGATACGCCCGTCATTGCGCTACCTCCACGGCACGCGCCGCGCCATCGCCTGTTCCCAATTCTGCCCGTCGAATCGCTTGATATCGAGTGCCGCGATGTCGACGCCGTCGAGACAACGCACGTTCACGTCGATCTTATCGGGATCCGAGCGCGGAATGTAGAACGAATGAATGCCACAGGTGGCGCAAAAGGTGTGTTGCGCGGTGCCGGTATTGAACCGGTAGGTGGTCAGCGCCTCTTTGCCGCTGCGAAGCTCAAACGCCTCAGGCGGCACGATGAGATGCAGAAAGCCCTTTTTGCTGCAGATCGAGCAATTGCAGTCGGTGACGCGGGACAGATCGGCCGTGACGCGAAACCGCACCCGCCCGCAATGGCAGCCGCCTTCGTAGGTCCGCGGCATTGCGTTTAGTCCTCCTCCGAGGCGAACAAACCGAATTGCGCCGGATCGCGCGTTGGTTCCGGCAGGCCGAGGTGGCGGAAGCCGTGCGCCGTGATCAACCGGCCGCGCGGCGTGCGTTGGAGAAAGCCGCATTGGATCAAATAGGGCTCGATGATGTCCTCGATCGCATCACGCGGTTCCGACAAGGCCGCGGCGAGCGTTTCGACGCCGACCGGACCGCCTGCGTAATTGACCGCGATGGTGTGCAGATAGCGCCGGTCCATGGCATCGAGTCCGGCGCAGTCCACTTCGAGCGCCGCCAATGCCTTGTCGGCCACGGAGCGGTCGATGGCGCCGGCGCCGGCCACCGAAGCAAAGTCGCGCACGCGGCGAAGCAGCCGTCCGGCGATGCGTGGGGTGCCGCGGGCGCGGCGCGCGATCTCATTGGCGCCGTCCCCGGTGAGCCCGATGCCGAGCACGCGGGCGCCGCGGTTGACGATCTCTTCGAGCTCCGCCTCGGTATAGAAGTTGAGCCGCACGGGAATGCCGAAGCGATCGCGCAGCGGATTGGTGAGCAAGCCCGCGCGCGTGGTCGCGCCGATCAGCGTGAATTTCGCCAGATCGATCTTCACCGAACGGGCCGCCGGCCCCTCGCCGATAATGAGATCGAGCTGAAAATCCTCCATGGCCGGATAAAGGATTTCCTCCACCGCCGGATTGAGGCGGTGGATCTCATCGATGAAAAGCACGTCTCGCTCTTCGAGATTGGTCAGAAGGGCGGCAAGATCGCCGGCCTTGGCGATGACCGGTCCGGACGTGGCGCGGAAATTAACGCCGAGTTCTCGCGCCACGATCTGCGCGAGCGTGGTCTTGCCGAGCCCCGGCGGCCCGACGAAGAGGACATGATCGAGCGCCTCGCGGCGCGTGCGCGCGGCTTGAATGAAGACGGCGAGATTGGCGCAGGCTTGCGCTTGACCGATGAATTCGCTGAGCCGCTGCGGCCGCAGGCTCACCTCCGCCGCATCCTCGTCGCGGCGCTCGGCGCTGATCACTTTGCGTCCGGCGTTCGCGTTCACCGTTCCGTCCCCCGCGTATATTTGTTCGGCAGCAATTCGGCGATCGGCACGATCGACGGCGATTTGCCGTTCGGCACGATCACGCGCGCGTTCGGATCATAATCGAAAATCAGCTCGCGGCACGCCCCACACGGCGATACTACGGCGATCGTCTGGTCCTTCTCGCCGGGCGAGGGATGCCGTACCGCGACGATCGTATCGATTCCAGCATCGCCCAGATCGACCACCGCGCGGCCGAGCGCGACGGCTTCGGCGCAGACCGCCATGCGTCCAAGATAAGCGTCGAGATTGACGCCGGTGAATATTTTGCCCGTGCGGGTGCGCAACGCCGCGCCCACTTCCTGCCAGTCGTCGCGATAGCGGCGCTTGATGGCCGCGCTCGCCGCCGCAATCAGTTGCTTGTCTGCCGTCGCCAATTTCGTTGGCCGCTTCACTTTGCCAATTCCCTCAAGCCAAGCCTGATCAGGGTGGCCGCCTCGGCCCCCTCGCCGGCACTGCGCGCGGCAGCCGCGATGGCGGCCGCGGCCTGCACCTGGGCATAGCCGAGATTGACCAGAGCGGACACGGCGTCGGTCACCGGCTGCGGCGCGCGCTTTTCGTCGAGCGCGCCGGAAAGCCGCACCAGCGCCGGATCGACATTGGCATAGGCCGGCGCCTTGTCCTTCAGTTCCGTCACGATGCGCTCGCCGACCTTCGGTCCGACGCCGGGGGTGCGCGCGACCATGGCTTTGTCGCGCATGGCGATGGCGGAGGCGAGATCGGCGGGCTTGAGCGTGCCGAGCACGGCAAGGGCGACCTTGGCGCCGACGCCCTGGACCGTCTGCAACAGCCGGAACCATTCGCGTTCGACATCGGTAAGAAACCCGAACAGGCGGATTTGATCCTCGCGCACATGCGTCTCGATCGACAATGTCGCCGGCTCTCCGGCGCGCGGCAATTCCTGCAAGGTGCGCGCGGAACAATGCACCAAATAACCGACGCCGTTGACATCGACGATGACGAAATCCTCGCCGTAGGAATCGATCACGCCCTTGAGCCTGCCGATCATCGCGCCGCGACCTTCAGGTACACGCTTTGCCGGTGATGCGCGTGCGTCACCGCGATGGCGAGCGCATCGGCCGCATCGTGCGAATGCGGATCGGCCTTCGGCAAAAGCACGCCGATCATCATGCGCACCTGCGATTTGTCGCCGTGGCCGGCGCCGACGATGCTCTTTTTCACAAGGTTGGGCGCATATTCGGCGACCGGCACTCCCGCCTTCGCCGGGACCACCATCGCAATGCCGCGCGCCTGCCCGAGCTTGAGCGTCGCCTTGGCGTCCTTGTTGACGAAGGTCGCCTCGACGGCCGCCTCGTGCGGGCGGTATTCGTCGAGGATGCGCATCAGCCCGTCGTGAATGACCAGCAGCCGCGCCGCGAGCGCATCGCGATCGTCGGTAGTCACCGAGCCGCAGCCGAGAAAGCCGAGCCGGTTGCCGGCGATCTCGACAATGCCCCAGCCAGTGCGGCGGAGTCCGGGATCGATGCCAAGAATGCGAATCGGGCGGATCATGCCAAGCTGTTCATAGCATGACCGGGCAGCCGACAGAGCGCCTGATTGAACAACAAGCTAAAATGCGAAGTGACAATCTGACCTGAAGACTTTTCGCTTCAGGCGGTCAGACGGCTGACCAACGCGTCCGAAACCTCAAAATTCGCATAGACGTTCTGGACATCGTCGTGCTCGTTCAAGTTCTCAATTAACTTCAACAGCTTTTCGCCTTGTTCGTCGTCGACTGCGACCGTGTTTTGCGGCCGCCAAACCAGCGCCGCCTTGCGCGGCTCGCCAAATTTTGCTTCCAGCGCCTTAGCGACCGAGCCGAAACGGTCTTGCCTGGCGTAAATCTCGTGGCCGTCTTGGCTGGACACCACGTCATCGGCGCCGGCCTCCAACGCCGCCTCGAACATTGCCTCGGCGCCCGCCACTTTGGCGTCGTATTCGATGACCCCGACATGGTCGAACATAAATGAGACCGCGCCGGTTTCGGCGAGGTTGCCGCCACTCTTGGTGAAGGTCGAGCGCACTTCGCCGGCCGTGCGGTTGCGGTTGTCGGTCAGGACTTCGACGATCACCGCAACCCCGCCGGGACCATAACCCTCGTAGCGGATTTGTTCGTAATTTTCCCCTTCGCCGCCGGTCGCCTTTTTGATCGCCCGCTCGATACTGTCCTTCGGCATGTTTTCGGCGCGCGCCGCGATGATCGCCGCCCGCAGCCGCGGATTCATCGCTGGGTCAGGCAGGCCGAGCTTGGCGGACACGGTGATTTCGCGCGCGAGCTTGCTGAAAAGCCTCGACTTCGCCGCGTCCTGCCGGCCCTTGCGGTGCATGATGTTCTTGAACTGCGAATGTCCGGCCATGGCTGTTCCCCGAGCACATTCCTGCGCAATCATGGATGGCTGTTTTCAAAGATTTATTAGGGTGGCGGACGACGAAGTTCAAGGAAACTCACGGTTCGCTCGACGAGCTTCCGGCGGCCGCGTCAATTCTCTATCGGCAAATCGCGGACCGCAAAACCCTCCTTGCGTGCCGCGCTTGCCAAGTGCTCATCCAAGGTGACTAGTTCCAGCGAAGCCGGCCGCTGTTCTGCAGCCGCAAATGCTGCTGCAAGCTGCAGCGCATCGGCGGCGCGCAGCGCATGCACGCGAAGAAACCGGCTCGCCGTTTCCCGTATCAAATCGCTCGGATCAACCTCGTGCCAAGCAGTCGCGAACCTATGCAAGCGCTCAAGCGCAAGGGCCATCGTCCGGGCATCGAGCGCTCCCTCCCGTTCGCGGCGAGCTAACGCCGACACGCATTCGACTTGGGAGGCCCACCACACGAGCAAATCCGGATCCTGCTTTATGAGCGATTGGATCTGCGCGGTTTGTCTTTCGAGCACGAGCAGCGGGACTATCGCCGAGGCATCCCAAAATTTCACCGACCCTCCCGCCGCTCGTCGAGCAGAGCCGTAACGACGGAAGCGTCCTCTCTTGCAGATGGCGGATTTTCGGCACCCAGCGACCGTGTTCGCGCGGCGTTCCCCGCCCGCACGGTACCGTCGCGAACCAGGCGACTGAGCCGGCCCTCGTCTTCGCCCACACTGCCGCCAGTGACCGGTTCCAGACGGGCGACCGGACGCCCACGATCGACAATCAGGACCCGCACTCCGCCGCGAAGACCGTCTATGAGCGCACTGAGCCGGTTCTTGGCCTCGGTAATACTGACCGTCTTCATCAAGCTTAAATAGCTTAATATACTTGTCTTTTCAAGCTAGAATCTTTCTGCCCGGGATGTGGCGAACTTCGGAATCGAAAGGACACTAGTCCCAAAATACCGGCCGCGACTGTTCGAGCACCCCACCGAGCCGCACCGCGGCGACGCGCGAAGCAAGGCCGCTCCCCGGCTCGGTTTCGACCGCCACCGCGCACAGCGTCGCCGGGCCGTTTGCCGGCTCGAACCGGGCGGTGGAAATCCGCCGCAGAAGCCGCTGCAGCGGCTCCTCCTTTGCCATCCCGATGATCGAATCGAAATCCCCCGTCATGCCGGCATCGCTGACATACGCCGTGCCGCCGGAAAGGATCCGCAGATCGGCGGTGGGCACATGGGTGTGCGTTCCCACGACAAGGCTCGCGCGCCCGTCGCAAAAGAATCCCATCGCCTGTTTTTCGCTGGTCGCCTCGCCGTGGAAGTCGACGACAACGGCGTCGGCCCCCCGCCCCAGCGGGCAAGCGGCGAGCTCACGCTCGACCGCGACAAAAGGATCGTCGAGCGGATCCATGAAAATACGCCCCATGGCGTTGACGACGAGAACGCGCGCGCCGTTTTTTACCTCGACAAGCGCGGCGCCGCGGCCCGGCGTTCCGGCCGGATAGTTGATCGGGCGAATAAGACGCGGGGCCCGCTCGATGAAAACGAGCGCTTCTTTTTGATCCCAGGCATGATTGCCAAGCGTGATGACATCGATTCCGGCGTCGAGAAGTTCGCGATAGATCGTCTCGCTGATGCCAAACCCGCCCGCCGCGTTCTCCGCATTGGCGATCACCAGATCGAGCTTCCAATCGCGAACGAGGTCGGGCAGGCGTTCGTAAACGATCGCGCGGCCGCTTCGTCCAACAATATCCCCGACAAAAAGAATGCGCATGCTCAGCCGTCTCGCAAATCGATGGTTTCCTGCTCGGTTAGCACAAGATCGAGCGGGGCGTCGAAGGCGTTCGCCGGCACGGCGCCGACTTCCTGCGCAGCGAAGGCGATGCCGATCGCGGTTGTCGCCTTTCGCGCGCGCAATCGCGCGATCGTCATGTCGTAATAGCCGGCGCCGTAACCGATGCGCTGGCCGCGCCGGTCGAACGCGAGAAGCGGCACGAGCAGGATGTCCGGCTCCACTTCCGGCGCGTCGGGCTTCGGCTCGCGAATGCCCCATATGCCCGGGTTAAGCGGCTCACCCCATCGCCACGCCCGCATGACCAGCGCTTTGCCGCGCCCGGCAATCACGGGAAGCGCGAGGCTTGCGCCCGCGCCGGCGAGTTTTTGCATCAGCGGCAGCGGGTTGATCTCGCTCCTGAGCGGCATGAATCCGGAAACAATGGTGCCCCGCCCGACGGGAAGCGGAAATATCCGCGCGGCAATTGCCTCGGCCGCGGCTTGGCGTTCGCCGGGGGGCAGCGCATCGCGGCGCGCTTGCATGGCGGCGCGCAATTGCTTTTTAGCATCGTCAATCGTTTGCGGTTTTGAATTCAAACACTGCTCCGTCGTGCCAAGCATGCTGCCGCGCATTCGCGTCTTGCACGCCGCCAACCTAAAGACGTGAATGGCCGGAGCAAGCCCGGCCAAGACGAAAGGGCACAACAAAAGGAAGAAGATGCCGCAGCGCGGAGCCGCACCGGCCGTCGGAGCGCTCGATCCCGGGTTCCCTACGAAAGTAGGTGGGCGCCGTGTGTCCGAGCCCACGAGCCCGGTCAGGGACAGCTCCCTTAAGGATCGATAAGGCCCCGGGGATATTGGCTCCTAACGCGCCGCGCAGCCCCGCTTCGATAATCTAAGGCATGATCCGGAAAAGTGGAAACCAGTTTTCCGAAAAAGATCGTGCCTCATTAAATACCCAGAGTCGCAATCGATTCAGTTTGAAACGATTGCACTCTGATCCGCAAAGACGGATCGTGGCAACGCGCCAATCGGGATGTGGACTTTTCGTCCGCAATTGACAATTTCACGCCGCTATTTTGGGAAATCGACAAGGGCAATCAACTTGGCTTTTTCCTCGGCGACGAGGTGAAGGAGCGTCTGCCGGATCGTTTCGTCGGTCTCTGCCGACAATTTCTTACGATAGTGCTCGAAATTGAGACGCGCAACGATCGTGTCCAAGCTGAGCGCGGTATCTGAGGCGCGATTGGTCATGGTTACCCAGCGACATTGTTTTACACGCCCAACACCCCGATCGATGAAACCATACCGCGGATGGGAGTAACGACAACCGCATTTGGGACATGGCAGAATTGCCGTACATCCGATCGAGCCGGCGGGTTAGCCATCGTAAGGCCGTTTGCGCCAAATCAAGGCCGCAACGGGGCAACGCGCTTTAATAATTCAAGTATGCCGACTGGATTCGTTTTCCGCTGCCCCAATACCGGTCTCAATGTGCAAGGCTGGGTCGCAGAGGACCCAAGCGAGCGCGAGTCTGGATCCTGCGAAGCAGTGACGTGCACGGCCTGCACGCGCGTGCACCTCGTCGACCCGAAAACGGGGAAAATATTGGGGTCGGACGAGGAATAGAGCGCGTACTCATAAAACGAGGTCACGCAGCAGGTCGCAATTCTACTCGGTCTCAGGCGCGCGCTTCGAAAATCATATTGAACGGCGTCTCCGCGGCGCGGCGGAAGCGGGTGAAACCTGCCTCGGCGGCCACCTGGCGTAACCGACGGTCGCCGGCCTGGGCGCCGAGGCCGAGCGCGACCTCTTGCGATAGTGACGCAGGCGTGCAGATAAAGGTCGAAGCGCCGTAGAACACGCGCCCGACCGGATTGAGATTGTCTTTGAGATCGTCGTGCGCGAAGGGCTCGACGATTATCCAAACCCCTTCCGGAGCCAGCGTTTGTTTCACGTGCCGTCCGGCGCCGACCGGATCGCCCATGTCGTGCAGACAATCGAAAAATGCCACGAGATCGTAACCGTTGGCGGGAAAATCCTTGGCCGTCGCCCGCTCGAAGGTGATGCGGCCGCCGACTCCTGCTTCCTTTGCGAGCGTTGCCGCGCAGTCGAGCGAAGGCTGGTGGTAGTCGAAGGCGAAGAACCGCGACTTCGGATAGGCCTGCGCCATGACGATCGTCGAAGCGCCATGACCGCAGCCAACGCCAGCGACGTTGCCTCCGGCTTTCAGCTTGGCCTCGACGCCGTCGAGCGCAGGAATCCAGTTCTGAACCAAGTTGGCGCCGTAACCCGGCCTGAAGAAACGCTCGGTGCCGGAGAAAAGGCACTTCGAGTGCTCATGCCAACCGACGCCCTTGCCGGTGCGAAAAGCCTCAGCGACCTTGGGCTCATCGAGATAGGTGGACTGAACGACATCGAACGCACCGGCGAAGAAAGCCGGCGAGCCTTCTTCGGCAAAGGCCATCGCTTGCTCCGGCGAGAGCGAGAAGGCGTTCTTGTCCGGGTGGTAGTCGATATAGCCAGAGGCCGCCTGGCCCGACAGCCATTCGCGCACATAGCGCTCATGCAAGCCGGTCCTCTTGGCAAGATCCGAGGAAGTCACCAGCGTTCCGTCCGCCATCGCTTTATAAATGCCAAGGCGGTCGCCGAGCAGAATGCTTGCGCCCGCGATCGCGGCGCCGAGATCGCCCACAAGCTTGACGATAAGCTCATTCAGCTTATCCGGATTTGGCTCACGCATTGTCGCCTCCTTTCCAAAGAACTCGATACAGGTCTCCAGTCGAAGTCGGAACGCGCGCGCCGGCGGAACGATCGGCTAATTCCCGATAAAGGTGCCGTTGCGTAATTCGGAAACCGCCTGTTCGAGTTCGGCGCGCGTGTTCATCACGATCGGCCCATACCAAGCCACGGGTTCCTCGATCGGCTTGCCGGATACCAGCAAGAAGCGGATTCCGCGCTCGCCGGCCTGCACATTAATCTCGTCTCCGGAATCAAACAGCACCAGCGAACGGTCGCCGGCCGGCTCGCGAACGAGGAGTTCATCGCCGTCGACCTGCTTCTCGGCGAGAACGCCAAAGGGCTTCGACGCATAGGCAAATTGTCCGTCGCCCTCGAACACATAGGCAAAAGCGTGGCGCTCGACTTCGACTTTGAGCGTTTTGCGCCGGCCCGCGGGGACGAAGACGTCGAGATAGCGCGGATCGGCGGCGACGCCGTCGACGGGGCCCTTTTTCCCCCAGAACGTGCCGCACACGACGCGGATGCGGGTACCGTCGTCGTCGGTAACCTCCGGGATTTCGGCGGCCTTGACGTCCTGATAGCGCGGCGCCGTCATCTTGAGCGAGGACGGCAGGTTCGCCCACAATTGGAACCCATGCATGCGGTCCTGCAGATCGCCCTGCGGCATTTCCTGGTGCATGATCCCGCGCCCGGCAGTCATCCATTGCACGTCGCCGGAGCCGAGCGTACCGCGATTGCCAAGGCTGTCGCCGTGCTCGACCGTGCCCGAGAGAACGTAAGTGATGGTCTCGATGCCCCGGTGCGGGTGCCACGGAAAGCCGGCGAGATAATCCTGCGGCCGGTCGTTGCGAAAATCATCAAGCAACAGGAACGGGTCGGTCTCCTGCGTGTCGCCGAAACCGAAAGCGCGGCGCAGCTTTACGCCGGCTCCTTCGATGGTCGGCGTGGACTGCATGATGCGTTTGACGGGACGAATGGACATTGGGATCACCTTCGCGCTTAAACCACACGCCGTGCGCTCATAAGGTCTCGCGCGCTTGTCGTTGTACCTTGGCGCAGGCGCCTTTACGGTTGCAGTTTGTTACCAAGGCTAGATAGATGCCCAAACTGCGCGCGCAAGAAGGCTCTTGCGGCGATCAAACTGCGCAATTTATGCGGCCGACGGGCGTTCAGCCCTCGGTGCCGCGGCGCAATCTTTCGGTCGATGGCGTGCTCTTTGTCGAGGTCGACGAGACGCTCGTCGCTGGCAACGTCTCCTTAGCGGGCGATGCCAGTTTCGGCGGTAGCGGCTCCTTCGGCTTTGCGACGACCGGCCCGTTCGTGCCAGGACGACAAGATTGCCCACGCGCGGCCTGCAAGATCGAGCTCAAGGCTTGCGCCTGCAGCCGCGGCGTTTTGTCGATTGTGAAATGATCGATGCTGCCGTCGCCGGAAACATCGACATTCGACAATTTGCCGTGGAAGCCGGCGCCCGCTTGCATATAGGCGTATTTCCGCTGGGTCAGATTAAGCACGCAGGCGACGTTGCCAGGCGCGGCATAGGAGCCGGTGCCGTCGAACGGCACGACCAGTGCGACCGGCACGCCTTGGAGATTCAATTGCTGCGCCATCGTCATCGCGGCGTCGGCGCCGAGCGAGTGGCCGACGAGAATAAAGGGGCCGCGATCGCCACCGCGGTAAGCCCGTACGATCCTGTCGACGACGGTGTCTGCGACCGAATGATTGTAGACGCTGGCGTCAATTCCTTTTTGTTCGATCTGCGCGGCAAGCTGATCCATGCCGAGCGAAAAGACGTTGAGTAGGCCGCGCATCAAATAAACGTGCGGGTGCGAGGCGCCGGCCTCGTGCTGTGTCGTCCTTGTGCTTTGCGCGGCGGCGGGGAGCGCTAAACCGAGCGCGGCAAGGAGCGACGCCCCCGCAATAAGCGGGCGAAAAGCCTTCCCCATCTTGGCTGCCGCTATCGCCATAGCTGATACACCCCGATGCCGAAACGTCCGTGGTTATCGCTACCGAAAGGATGCCGCAGTGAAAATCCGGATTTGGTCCTTAAGGGGATTTACGTACGGCGCGCATTCTACGATCGGCAATGCCGGGTTCGACCGCCGCGCTCGCGCGAACGAAAAAATCAGACACCAAATAAAGCGAAGAGCCCCGAACAAAGTCCGGGGCGCTTGCAGCCTTTAGCTTGGCTCCGTGCAAGCTCAGTGGCCTAGATTGAATTCGGTGCCCGAATCGCGGTTGGCGGCAGTTCCGGTACGCTCTGCGCCATTGGGATAATGCTCAACCGGAGCGCTCTGGTAGGCGCTATAGTCCTGCGTCTGGCGATGTGGCCGCTGCGCGAAAGCCGGCGTTGCGAGAACCGCAAAACCGAGAGCGGCCAAGGCGATCTTGGTATTGAGCGATTTCATTTCATGTTCTCCGTGTTTTTAGTCGCCCGCGTCCTTTAGGCTACGCGATATTTTGCGATGCACAAGAATTGTCCTCTATTTCCGAGATCACGATATTTTGCTTTAGAATCATTCCCTCGTCGGGAATAGATCGACATGAAATATCGGCAATTTATTGCAATGCAGTATGCTCAAAATTCGAGCGTCCGAAATATCTTTCAGGTCAGCGCCTTAAGAAATGGCGCTTATGCAGCGGGCAACAAAGAACCGAGCAATTGCCGAGAGCGCATCGCAGACATTTGAAATTGCGTCCGCCGCTCATTCGCTTTCGGTGGCTCGGCATCGCTGCCCTTCCTTTGAGGCATAGCGGAGACGCGAGTGAGACCAGGCCGCGATCGTTTCAAGTTGAACCGATTGCGGCCTAGGTAATTTGATGACGCATGTCCCTTTTCGGAAAACCGGTTTCCCTCCCAGATCGGTGTCCGGGGCGGGCTTTTTCCGCATCATGCTCTACGGTGTCAGCACGACGCGGCCGATCACTTTGCCGGCGCGCAATTGCGCCATGACCGCGTTCACTTCGTCGAGCGCTCTGGTCGCCACCGGTACTTGCGGCGGACCGGCGCGGCGCACGAGTTCCATCAATTCGGCCATTTCCGGCAGGCTACCGACATAAGAGCCCTGGATCGTCAAGGCGCGCATGGGAATTGGCGGCAGCGATACCGTGAGATCGCCGCCATAGAGTCCGACGATGATATATTTTCCGCCTTTAATCAGGCTGTCGTAGCCGACGCGCGCGCTTTGCGACGAGCCAACCAGATCGATGACCGCCCAGGCGCCGCCTTGCGTGATATCGACAATCTGCTGCGCCGCATCGGCCGCTCCGCCATCGACGACATAAGCGGCGCCAGCTTCCTTTGCGGCCTTACGCTTGGCAGGATCGACATCGACGACGATGGCGGAATGCCCGCCCATTTTCTGATGCAAAGCGAGGCACATCAGGCCAAGCCCGCCGGCGCCGATAATTACGGTCGCCTCGGTTGCCAAGGTCGGCACTTTTTTCAAAGCGCCGAAGGTCGTCACGCCGGAACAGGCCAGCGGCGCCGCGCGCTCCGGCGATAGGTCTCCGATCGCGAAAAGATAGCGCGGATGCGGCACGATCATGTAGTCGGCGTAGCCGCCGTTGGAGAACACGCCGAGGCTTTTCATCGCGCGGCAGAGATTCTCCTGGTTGCGTCGGCACGGACCGCAGGCGCCGCAGCCGATCCAAGGATGCGCAAGCACGCGTGCACCGATCTGGACGCCCTTGGCATCCGGTCCGGCCGCCACGACCTCGCCGACATTCTCATGCCCCAGCGTCACCGGCAGGGTCATACCGCGGTCGGCGAGACTGAGGCGCTTGCCGCCGCCAAGATCGAACCAGCCATCGGCGAGATGCAGATCGCTGTGGCAGACGCCCGCCGCAAGCACTTTCAGCAGCACCTCGGTGCCTTTCGGCTTCGGCGTCGGTTGTTCGTTGCGTCGGAGCGGTTCGCCGCAGACGCAGACTTGAAACATGCGCATGTTTCCACCTTCTTGGCACAGTCGCCGGATTTTAACCGGCATCGTATCGACTTCCAGTGTGCTAGTGTGGCACTGCCACGGTGCCTTGTCTTGACCAAGGGGAGGCGATGAGACGGCGCTCCAGAATAGGCGGCAAGTCCGTCAAAGCGCGGCCCAAGAAGGCGGCAACACGAAAGCGTCGCAACGAAAATAAGGTCGCGAGGCCGCGTGCATTCTCCAGCGCCGCCCTCGAAGCAAACATCGCGCGGCTCACCCTCGAACTGAGCGAGGCGCGGGAGCAACAGGCCGCGACGGCGGCAGTGTTGCGCGTCATCAGCTCGTCGCCAGGCGATCTTGAACCGGTGTTCCAGGCCATTCTGGAGAATGCAACCCGTCTCTGCGAAGCCAAATTCGGCACGTTCTTCAGTTTCGACGGAGAAGCGTTTCACGCCATCGCCACGCTCCATCGCACGCTGCAGGGTCATGCGGCAGTGCGGCGCCGGCCCATAGTGGTGACCGATGTACATCCTGACACTCCACTGGTCCGGATGGCCCGAACCAAGGAAGTTATCCATGTTGCCGATATGCGGAAGGCACAATGTTACATCGGGCGCGATCCGCAGATTAGCGCGCTTGTCGATGCCGTAGACGCTCGTACTCTGCTCGCCGTCCCGATGCTTAAGGAAAACGCGCTGATAGGCGGATTTGTGATCTACCGTCAAGAAGTTCGGCCCTTCAACGACAAGCAAATTGAGTTGGTGAAGAACTTCGCAGCTCAAGCCGTCATCGCGATTGAAAACACGCGGCTGCTTAACGAACTGCGCCAATCGCTGGAGCAGCAGACGGCGACCGCCGACGTCCTGCGCGTTATTAGTTCCTCCTCTGGTGAGTTGAAGCCCGTCTTCCAGGCCATGTTGGAAAATGCGGTGCGAGTTTGTGGGGCGAAGTTCGGAATATTGTATCTTTCCGAGGGCAATGGCTTTCGTACGGTGGCCATGCAGGATGTTCCTCGCGCCTATGCCGAGCTTCGCAAGCGCGAGCCATTCATCGTCCCGCTGCCGGAGGGAGGCTTGGGACGATTAGCCAGCACCCAGGGGGTCGTCCATATCGCTGACTATTTGGCACTGCCGCCGCAGGCGCGCGGGCGTTTGGGTGATCTGGCTGGTGCGCGGACTGTCGTCTCCGTACCAATGTTCAAGGACAACGCTCTGGTCGGCGCGATTGTCATCTATCGCCAAGAGGTTCGGCCGTTCACTGAGAACCAAATCGAATTGCTTCAGAACTTCGCTGCACAAGCCGTCATCGCGATTGAGAACACGCGACTGCTCAATGAATTGCGCCAATCGCTGGAGCAGCAGACGGCGACCGCCGACGTCCTGCGCGTTATTAGTTCCTCGCCCGGCGACTTGGAGCCGGTCTTTTCGGCGATGCTTGGGAACGCCGCGCGCATTTGCGAGGCCAAGTTCGGGTTGCTTTTACGCTTCGACGGCGAAGCATTTCACGTTGCGGCTGGCGTCGATTTGCCGCCGGACTATGCCGAATTTCTGAAACAGCGCGGACCGTTTGTGCCGCCGCCGGGTACTCAACTTTATAAGGCCATGACGACGAAGCGGGTGAGCTACACCGCCGACATGGCGACCGACGCCGCCCCGAGCTCGCCGGCAAAGTTCGGCGGCGCGCGATCCGCTCTCGCCGTGCCGATGCTCAAAGACGATAAGCTGGTTGGCGCGATCCTCATCTATCGCAAGGAGGTGCAGCCGTTCACCGATAAGCAAGTCGAGTTGATGACGAACTTCGCCGCCCAGGCCGTCATCGCCATCGAGAACACGCGGCTGCTCAACGAATTGAGACAGTCGCTGCAACAACAGACGGCCACGGCCGATGTGCTCAAGGTCATCAGCCGCTCAACCTTCGATCTCCAGACCGTGCTCGACACACTGGTCGAATCGGCAACGCGGCTGTGCCACGCAGATCGCTCTGCGATCCGGTTGGCGAAGAAGGATGGCCTCTACCATAACGTCGCCAGCTGTGGATTTTCGCCGGAACACAAGGCGCGCATGGAGCACGCACCGCTAAAGGCGGATGAAGACTCAATCGTCGGACGGGTCGTGCTCAGAGGCAAATCCGTGCACCTCGTTGACTCGCAAGCCGATCCGCATCGCGAGCTGGCCGATAGATCACGATCGGGAAACACTCGTACTCTGCTCGGCGTACCCCTACAGCGCGAAGGTACGCCGATTGGTGTCTTGCTGCTCCAGCGCACCATCGTGCAGGCGTTCGCAGATAACGAGATCGCGCTCGCTGAAACATTCGCCGACCAGGCCGTGATTGCGATTGAGAACGTGCGGTTATTTGAGGCCGAGCAGCAGCGCAGCCGCGAACTCACCGAATCGCTGGAGCAGCAGACCGCCACGTCGAAGGTACTCGAGGTCATCAGCCGCTCGGCGTTTGACCTTCAGGCGGTGTTTGAGACCGTCGCCGAAAGCTCGGTCAGGCTGTGTGGAGCTGACCGAGCGTTCATATGGCGCTTCGAAGGCGACTTGCCGCGGATGGTGGTCGCTTTCAACGCTCCTCAGGCGCTGAAGGATTTTATATCCCAAAATCCGCCTCTTCCGGGCCGCTACAGCGCCGCGGCCCGTGCAGCGCTTGAACGGCGAACGGTCCATATTCCCGATGTCTTAGCCGATCCGGAATACACGTACGGGTCGAAAGATGTCGAAAAAATCCGAACAGTTGTTGCGGTGCCCATACTCAAAGGCAACGACTTGCTGGGAGTCATGACTATTTATCACTTAGAGGGGGTGAGACCATTTACGGACAAACAAATCGCTCTAGTGGAAACCTTTGCGGACCAAGCCGCCATCGCGATCGACAACGTTAGACTATTGGATGCGCTTCGACGCCGGACGGATGAGCTTGCCCGATCGGTCAGCGAGTTACAGGCGCTCGGCGAGGTCTCGCATGCGGTGAACTCGACGCTCGACCTCGAAACCGTGCTTTCAACCATAGTTGCCAAGGCGGTGCAGCTCTCCGGCACCGAGGCTGGCGCTATCTACGGCTACGATGAGCAGTGGCGTGAATTTCGTATGCGCGCCACCTACGGGATGGATCAGGCGTTGATCGATGCGCTCACGCAGCGTCACATCGGCTTTGAAGACCCGAATATTGCTGAGGTTTTCGCGCAGCGGGAACCGACTCAGGTGGCAGACCTAACAGAGGAACCCGCCTCAGATCTTAACCAGGTAGCGCTGCGTGCTGGTTATCGCGCCCGGATGGTGGCGCCACTGCTGCGCGGGGAAGATATCGTCGGCATGCTGGTTGTTCGCCGTCGCACGCCTGGAGAATTTCCGAAAAACACCGTCGACATCATCAAGACCTTTGCCGCGCAATCGGCTCTGGCCATCCAAAATGCGCAGCTGTTCCATGAGATCGAGGACAAGAGCCGGCAGCTTGCAGAGGCGAGCCAGCACAAGTCGCAATTCCTCGCCAATATGAGCCATGAGCTGCGCACACCGCTCAATGCCATCCTGGGCTATACCGAATTGATGGTGGACGGCGCTTACGGGGAGCCATCCGAGAAGATGCTCGCCATACTCAAACGCCTTGAAACCAACGGCAGACACCTGCTCGGTTTGATCAATGACGTCCTAGACCTGTCCAAGATCGAGTCCGGCCAGCTCGTGCTCGATCTTGGAGATTACTCGATTGAGGACATCGCCAAGACGGTCCGCAGCACGCTTGAGCCGCTGGCGTCTGACAAAAAACTTGCATTCAGGCTCGAGCTTAATCCCCAACTGCCGCGAGGCCGCGGCGACGGACGCCGCCTGACGCAAGTCCTGATCAATCTCGTCGGCAACGCCATCAAATTCACGGACGCAGGCGAAGTCGCCATCAAAGCCGAAGCAAATAACGGATCGTTCCATTTGTCTGTGCGCGACACAGGCCCCGGCATTTCCGCCGCAGACCAGACCAAACTTTTTCAGGAGTTCCAGCAGGCCGACAACACGATCACGCGCAAGAAGGGCGGCACCGGCCTAGGCCTTGCCATATCCAAGCGCATCGTCGAAATGCACGGGGGCAAAATCTGGGTCGAGTCCAAGGTCGGCCAAGGCTCCGCCTTCTCGTTCACGCTCCCGGTCTATGTCGAGCGGCAGGTGCAGGCCGTACCGGCAAACGCATAGACCCTAAGCTGCGGCTGCTCTGGAAATCGGCGTCATGGTCGTTATCCGCCTCACCAAAGTTACGACGATCGCCGCGCTTGCGGCCTATGCCCTCATCGTCGCCTACGACAACATTGTCGACTACGGCTCGAACTACGAATTCGTGAAGCACGTTTTGAGCATGGACACGACCTTTGCCGGCAATGTGCTGAAGGACCGCGCCATCGCCAACGAGAAGATCTGGCAGGCGGCCTACGCGTCGATCATCGCCTTGGAGGGGCTGACCGGTCTTTCGCTGCATTCGGCGCGATCATGCTGCTTAGAAGACTTAACGCCCCGGCCGAAGCCTTCAACCGCGCCAAGGCGTGCGCGATCGTCGGACTGACTATCGGTTTCGGTCTTTGGTTCTTCGGCTTCCTGGTGATCGCGGGCGAGTATTTCGCCATGTGGCAATCGCAGGTTTGGAACGGACAGGAGGCCGCTTTCCGCATCGCCACGGTGATTCTCGTCGTGCTGGTTTTCGTCGGTTTGCCGGACGGCGACCTTACCTGAGCCAACCGCCCGCGAGTTCGCCGTAGCTTTGGTTCAAGTCACAATGCGCTGAAAAAGCTGACGCTCCACAGCGCAACCGCCCAGGCCGCGAGAACAATGCTTATAGCCAGGATTGCATCTATCCGATCGCTCGCCTGTGGCGATGGCGACGACAGCTGCGGCAGATGAACGCCCAAGCGAGCTGCCGGATGAGAGGCCAAGTGAGCGGCTTGGGGTGCGTTCGGGCCGCCGGCGGGCGTAACGACAGCGGGTGACGCCATCGACAATTCACGCATAAAAATTCTCCCCCTTCCCCAAAATCCATTCCCGCCGCAATGCTTATCGAAGGGGCGCCGTAATCGACATTCAGATATTGCGCTTAAGGGCTTTTACAGAGGTCCGCGCCGGCGGCCGAGCGGGGATCCCAATTTGAGGCGTCATGTCGGTGCACAACGATTCGGTCCGGGCACGCATAGAAGGCATCTCAGTCGCAAAACGAGTGCACAGCGACGCGCTCGCCTTGAGAGTGTCGGGAGCGGGATCGATGCGTGGTTGAACAGCCGAGCGAAATCGCAGTTTACGTGTAATAAGAGCGCGGCGCCGAGCGAAGATACTTAACTTCGCGCTCCTTTTCCTTACGATTTAGCTTGATCTTATGCAAAGCGACGTCACGCGCTGAAAAATTGCAAAACAAAAATTGACCGCGCGCCCCGTTACCACGATCCCCCGTTCGCGCTTAAGCTTCACAGCCCTTTGGAGAGCGAGAGCGAATACCCCCTGTTGCTTCCCGCATCTCGCCGCTCGGGAGGGCAAAATAAAATAGAGCAAGCTCACTTGAGATCACCTGGCGGGGGCGTGTGGGGACGGGTTGCGACGCCTCCGCCACATTTATTTCGGCGGTAAATATTGGGACGGTGAAATCGCGGAGACCCCCGGTAACCGGGTCGCGGTAAGCCGCATTATTTGGTCTCTAATTGCGCACAATCTGCCTTAATTCCGATGACGAGTGTGCTTTTTAAGCACTAGAGGCGGCGCCATTCCGTTGGTTAGTTGTCTACTCGTCATGACAAGGGAGAGTTCTATGAAAAAGCTCGCTCTAGCGACGGCCGCGATGTTGGCCCTCCTTAGCATCGCTGGCTGCGCGCAATATGTCGGCAAGGGCAAAGCCCCGCCGCCAGTGGTTACCAAGGGGTAAGTTCTCGATAGAGGACTTAAAGGGGCCGGCGGGGGGCTAAAGCCGGTCCCTTTCTTTTTTGCCTCCTGCGTATCTTTTTGGGTCGAGCTCGTTTTCTGCGTAGGCGCCGCTGTTCTTCGCAAACCGGCCACGCTCTTCGCAGACGCTTGGTTCAATCTCATCGAACGATACCAACCGGGCGCGAGAATTAGATTTTTCCGCCGCGGTCGTCGGAATAAACGTCAGGGCCGCTATCGGATTTTTGCCGTGACGCAACGCCGAGAACTATCTCAAAGGTCTTGAAATGGGCTAGACTATAGATCGGCCGCCATCGACGCGAGAACGCTGAGACTTCGCTGCGGGAACGGATAGCGCGATCGGCGATAGCGCCATTCGCTTTCGGCGCACCCAGCATGGGAATGGGCGAATTATGCGATGCGACCTTCGCCGCCGGAGCGTTCCGGAGTCGACACGATGCTTAGGACACCTCTCTGCGATCTGTTCGGAATCGACGTGCCGATCATCCTCGCGCCGATGGGCACGTGCACGTCGGCGGAGCTAGCAGCCGCCGTATCCAACGCCGGCGGCCTTGGCGGAATCGGAACGTTGTTTCGAACCACCGCCGCCGTCAAGCGCGACATCGAGGTAGTGCGAACGCTGACCAGCCGGCCCTTCGCCGTCAACCACATTCCGCAAACGCTCGACGCCGAGGCGTTTCGATTCACGCTGGAGGCGCGACCGGCGGTGATCTCTTTCACGCTTGCCGACCCAGGCGACGAGCTGGTGCGGCAAGCGCACGATGTCGGGGCGCGCGTCATGATTCAGGTCACCACGGTCACGCAAGCAGTTCAGGCGGCCGAGCGCGGCGCCGATGCGATCAGCGCGCAGGGCAGCGAGTCGGGCGGCTATTGCGGCGAAGTGAGCACGATGGCGCTTGTGCCGCAGGTCGTCGACGCCGTGTCGCCGATTCCCGTCGTCGCTTCCGGCGGGATTTTCGACGGCCGCGGCATTGCGGCGGCGCTGATGCTCGGCGCCTGCGGCGTCAATCTCGGCACGCGTTTCATTGCGTCCGCGGAGGCCCCTGCCCCAATCGAATGGAAGCAAGCCATCACCGAAGCCCAGTCGGAAGACGCGATAAAGGTCGATGTGCTTAACGACATCAGCCCCCTTCCCGGCACGGCGGGCTTTCACACCGTGCTGCGCTCATTGCATACCTCCTTCCTTGACGAGTGGAGCGCCAAGCGCGAACAGGCGCGACGAGAACGCGATCGGCTTCGCGCGATGATCGTCGCGACGACGCAAGCAGGCCGGCAACATGAGTGCCTGCTTACCGCGGGCCAGACCGTGGGAGGCATCGCCGAAATTCTGCCGGTCAAGGACATCATGAACAGGCTCGCCGCCGAGACCGAGGCGGCGTTGTCGAGGCCGCTCCCGCGCGGCGAGCGCAAGCAACGCGAGCGAGCAGACTTGGTGCCCAACGGCGATTCAGGGAACGCGACGACTTGGGACATTGTCGAACCGGACAGCCTCGGGGGGTAAGCCGGCGCCGCGCCTTTTGTTAGGACTTCGTTAACCCTGTTGAGCTGGACCGCCGCGACGGATCGAATTCTGACGTCCATTGTTTTTGCAGCGTTTTTTCTAATCTTTTTGATCCCCGCTCGGGTCGGCGCAAAACCGATTCCGTTGGCTGTTGCAAACCGGGCGACAGTGGCAGGAACAAATCTATGATAATAATCATATGAGTTTTTTCGGCTGATATTCCCGCTTGTTGGGGGAACCACATGAAGCGAATTATGTTCGGTGCTGCTATCGCCGCGTTCATCGCAACGCCTGCGTTCGCGGCGGACTTGGGGATGCCAGTCTATAAGGCCCCAACACCGGCTCCGCCGCCCGTTCCAGTCGCCACCTGGACCGGCTGTTACGCCAATGCGGGCGCCGGCTACGGGATGTTCAATCAGGATCATCAATTCATAGCGGACGGCGTGCCTGAAGATTTTAGCCAGACTTCCGGTGGCCGAGGCTGGCTTGGCCTCGTCGGTGTCGGCTGCGACTATCAGTTCAATTCCTTCCTCGTCGGCGCGTAATGGCCGACTATGACTTCATGGATCTCCACGGGAACCTCTCCGTCGCTGAGGGGCTTACGGGGAGCGAAAAGAGAGCTCAGCTTGGGGCCGTAGGTGGCCGGGTTGGTTATCTCGTCACACCGGCAATTCTCTTCTACTGGAACGGCGGCTACACCTCGACCAGGTTCGACGGCGTTAATTTAGCCGGAACAACACCAGGGGTCTCCCTACCGGCGCAGACTTTTGACGGTGAGTTCATCGGTGGCGGGACCGAAGTCGCAGTGCAGGCATGGCCGGGCCTATATTGGCGCAGCGAATATCGGTACTCCAGTTACCGATCGACGAATGTCCAATATTTCGAAAACGGCGTAGCGCTCACGGGCGATTTCGAACACGAAGCAAAAAGCGTGCAGACGATCACCACCTCGCTGATCTGGAAGTTCAGTTGGGCCGGCCGTTAGCCGGTAGACGCGAGATTGATCCTCGCGCTTCCGAAAGGGCAAAAACCCAGGACCAAAGTCCTGGGTTTTTGCCGGCTCAACCCACGAAAAAGGCATGGAGCGTGACGCCCGTCACAGCGCCCCTTGGCCTGCTCTGGCAGGGTGCCCTGGGTGCTGGAGAGAGTAGACGATCATGAAGAAGATATTCGTCATTATGGCAGTCGCCTTTGCGCTTACCACTGTGATGGCGGCCGCGACGGTGGCGACCTACACGGATCAAGCTGCCGCATGCTCGGGCGAGGCCTGCTGAAACGGCGGAGACCGCCATTACTAGCGTCCGCCGCTCATTTTCGCCGGCCATCATTTAGCCGTATCTGCGCCGCGTGGCCGACAAGACGCTGCGCCGAACGTTATTTGGTATGAGCTGGAACAAATTTTTGTTCCATGAGTGATAAAATAATCACACTCGGTGGAATTGCTCAGCCATCTTCGGTTTGCTTTTGTCCAGCCACGGTTACGCCCCGATTGACTGCCGGATTTCGGCGGTCGGGGGTGCAACATGTCTGTCGTCAAGCTTTTTGCGATCGCTCCGCTATTGGCGGCGCTCGGAGCCTGCGCACCATCCTCGTTTGTCGCCAACAGGTCAGAGCTGCTCACGAACGGGCAACACGCGGCATTGGAAGACAGTCGCACCGCGTCCGTGGTGAGAAGGACGAGGCCTGTAGTCGCGCATAGGGACGCGACGGAACCGCATGCCGCCAAAGCACGGCTTTCATCGTTCGGTGTTGCCAGCTTCTATACCGAAGGAACAAAAACAGCGAGCGGCGAAAAGTACGATCCGGCCGAATTGACGGCAGCGAGCCGTACCTTGCCGTTCGGCACGCGGTTGCGCGTGACGAACGTGACCAATGGACGTTCCGTCGTCGTTCGCATCAATGACCGAGGTCCGTTCGTGGCGGGCCGCGTGGTCGATGTCTCGTATTCCGCCGCTGAAACGCTGGGAATGGTCAATCGCGGCACTGCGAAGGTCAAACTCGACGTGGTTCAATAAGGGCAAGGCAGTCGGCGCGACCTGGGAATGGCGCAGAGTCCGCCGATTCGCGCGCATTGGCGCGCTCGCTCCACAGTCTCATGCGAACGCGAATGTATGGCCGATGATGCCCATCGTTGGGACGTGGCGAATCCAAAGGCGGAAATTTTGGCGGCGTCATTCTCGCTCCCCGACAAAAATTCGAAAATGGCTGGCAATTCTTGCGTTGAGCGCCGTCGCGCTTGGCATTCTTGCTCCAAACGAAGTGAGAGCCCAGCAGCAAAGCGCGTCGTCAACCCAGCAGGACGCGGGCACAAGCGCGGATAGTGAAAATACCGGCCAAGACTTCACCAGCCCGGAGAACCTTTTCCAGCTGCGGTATCAATATAAGACCGCGCCTGGAACAGGCGGCACGACGGGCACCGTTCGCACAGTGACCACGGATACCTTGTATCTGCGCTCCGATTACACGTTCGATCTCGGCTCGCCGTGGAAGGTGGTATTTCGCACCGATCTTCCGTTCGTCGCCAAGGATCCGATTTCCGCGGACCATCCATCGGGCGACTACCTCTACGGCCTAGGCGATGCCGACTTTCAGGCGGCGCTGATCGAACAAATCAACCGGCGCTGGGCCGCCGGCGGCGGCCTTCGCATCATCGCACCGACGGGTCCCGACAATATCACGAGCGGTAAGTGGCAAATGATGCCGATCGTCGGAGCCCGCACCATGCTGCCGGAACTCAGCGACGGCAGCTATTTCGAAGGTCTCGTGCGTTACGACCTCAGCTTCGCCGGCGATCCAACCAAGAAGAACATCAGCAACCTGCAACTGGACCCGATGCTGAACATAACCCTGCCCAATCGCTGGTTCTTCATGCTTTATCCAAGTGCGGACATCCGCGTGAACTACGGTGACCCGGTCACCGGACAGACGGGACGGCTGTTCCTGCCGTTCGATTTCAGCATCGGGCGCGCGTTGACGAAGTCCTTCACAGCATCACTTGAGATCGGCGTGCCGATCATCAAAGATTATCCGGTCTACGATTTCAAGACGACGACGCGGCTCAATATGAGGTTTTGAGGAACATGAAGTTTTGAAGAAGATGAAGTTTTGACGAGGAAGTTTTACGCGCCGCCCGCTTCCCGCGCTTTTCCGAAAACCGATCGGATGGAACCTGGAATAAATTTTTCCGGCGGGTGGATAGAACCTTCAACCAAGTCACCGCGACCAACATAAGAGGTGTACTACGCGGGTAAAAGCGTTTGCGAACCCGGCCGGGCCCGGATCGTTGGTACCGCGCGAAGCGAGGGGGTGCGAGCCGACTTGATGTCGGCATGGATTGTGCCGGGAGTTCGTGGCTTGTTGGGCTCTTTGTTCGCGTTCTTCCTCTACATGGTTACGGCTCTTACGGCCATTACGGGGTTTATGATCGCCGTATTCGGCGATTCAACGCTGGGAAAAGTGCTCCACTATCCCCGCCCGATCGTTGAACGGACTGCCGCAACGGAAAATCCGCGACGCCAGCTGTTCATGTTTGCGGCCAAAGAAAAGCCCCCCGCCAAGAACACACCGGAAACGGATGTGAAGAGTTCCAGCGTGGCTTCCGATGCGCCGGCGGACGTCGAAAAGGTCAAACGCCCTGCGCATCCTCGCAAGCTCGCGGCGTGGCGCGAGAACTCCGAAGGGCGCGGCTATAACGTCGCCCTCAGCTACGGCGCAACATTCGGATACCGCCCGGGACTCGACGGGCAGCGCTAAATTTCCACACGCCGTATCTGGAAATTATCGAGCGGCCCGCCTGATTCTCCTATCGCGCGATCACTTGTTTGCCATCCGGCTGCGACGGCTTTGACTTGAGGTCCAAGGTTTCCTTGAGAAAGGCATCTCTGAAAAAGGTGAACCAGTACCAGAGCAGTACGATCGGAATCCCGATGTCATAGACGACGTCGATTCCCGGAATGGGTTCGAGCGGAACCGCGAGGGCTCCCGCCGCCAACGTCGCGCCAAGCCGATAGCTCAGCGCGGCCAGCATGCGCTTGAGCGGGTTGGTGTCGGGCATTTTCGAGACGACCACGATAAGAGCGATCAACAGCGCGGCCATGACCGCGATAAAGATCAGCAGGTCTCGAATGATTTCAGCTACCGTCGACAGCATCGCCGTCCTCCTTGCAGTCTCACTCGTTGCGGTTTTGCGCTTCCCTATTGTTCGCGCGGTCCTCGCCCCTCAAATCGTCCTCGATGCGATGAATTCAAGGCCTGTCAGTTGTTTTCCGCGATCGGTCCGGCCGACCAGCCATCGCCGGGAAGTGGCGTAACCTCAATGCGGATTAGTCCCAGTTGCAGCGTCGGATCGAAATAACGCATTGTTTGCTCGTTGAAATCGATGACGCGGCCGGGTTCCAGCGGTCCAACGTCGTTTATTTTCACGATGACCTTCTTGTGGGCGGTCGCAACGAGCGCATAGGCCGGCCGGTAGTCCTTGCCGTAACGGACACCGCCGAACATTTCGCGCAAATCGGTCTGAATAGCGGCGGTCCAGGCATCCGGATCATACGGCTCGCCCGAAGCGGTTTCCGCGCTGCCTTCCCGGTATCCCGGCCGATAGGGATTATATTCGGAGGCCACGCCCACGATGACGCGGCGCGTGACGGCGGCATTCGGCTTGTTCTGATTCTGATCTGCGGGTCGAGCCATTGAAGAAGACGCGTAGACGACCGAAAATAAGGCGACGCAAATCGCGGCGCCTGAGCGCACCACCATCCCCAAACTCCTGAGATTGGACTTGACGGGGCGCGCACTAAGAGACGCAGCGTGGTGCAATTAAGGCGCAGCCAGGAGTTGGCTCGGAACAACAAATTTTTGTCGCGAAATAACAAATTTATTCGACGTCTCGCCGAGTTCCCTGAGCATGGAACCGGTCTTCCGAAAAAAAAGATCACGCTTTATCAAAGGCCCTAGAGTCGCAATCGATTCCGTTTGAAACGTTTGCGCTCTAGGGAACTTCCGTCGTCGCCAGGTTTTGCTCCGGCGACGGCTGCCGTTCTTCGTCATCGCCGAAACCGCGCATAACCTCGCTCATGAGATCGCGAAGCGTCGGACGCGGCAGCGCGGCAAACGGCAGCGGACGAATGACGTCGATGGCGGCCAGACCTAGTCGCGCGGTGAGCAGACCGTTGAGCACGCCCTCGCCTAGTCGCGCCGACAATTTAGCCGCGATGCCGTGTCCCAGCATCTGTTGAATGAGGCTGTCGCTCGTCGCCAGCCCTCCCGTCATCGCCAAGTGTATGACGACAAGCCGGACCAATCGACCGAAGCCGAGGGCGCCCGGCCGTACTCCGTAAAGAAAGGCGAGCCGACGCACCAATACGAAGACGGTCGCCAGAACAAACAACACGTCGATGACGGCGCGCGGATTAAGCGCCGTGACGACCGATACTCGCGCCGCCGCCGCGCTGACCAAAGCGCGCGCTTGCCGATCCAACGGCGCCATCAGTTCGCGCTCGGCGAGCCGCACCATGTCGGCGCCGTCTATGATCTCGCCGAGATGACCTTCCAAAGTCGCGCGGCCGTGGGCCAGATGCGGCATTCGTCGCGTCAGCTCCAACAACTCCCGTACCAGCGCGAGAGCCTCGGTGCGATTATCGTTGGCGATCATCGCCCCGGCGCGTTGGCGCAGTTTCTCGACGACGGCAAGCCGCATCAGACCGGCGGTTTCGCGAGCGGCGATAACGACGAGCGAGACCGCGGCCAGGATCGTGAGCACAACCGCCAGGCCGCCGAGTTCTTTGTTTCGCGAAAACAAGTCCGCGATCAGATCGGTCAGTGCAACACCCGACGCGAGCAGGATCAGGCCGCCAACGGCGCACCAAAATAACGTTCCCCAACGAACGCCGCGCCGCGACGATCGCGCCTGTTCCTGCACCGTGATGGCAAGCGCGTCGAACTCGGGTTCCGGCTGCACCCGCACAAGATGTCCCGACAGGCCGCGAGCCTCCCCCGGTCGATCCACGACCACATGATCGTCGTCGAGCCGAAAGGCGGCCGGCGGCCGGTGTCGCCAATTTTTACTCATAAATTTCGCTCACGAGATTTGCTCACAAGCTTTACTCATACGAGCCGATCTCCGATCAGGAATTGCAACGCTCGGTCAAGGCGAATGTGAGGCAGAGCGAGCACGCCATCCTCGGTCAACTCCAGCACCGGCGGCCGCACGCGCAGAAATCGAAAATCGGCGTTCTTCGCCGACGTCGTGGCGAGGCCGCGAAAGCTGTTTTTATCATCGCCAAGTAGTTCGTTGGGATCGTCGGGCAAGTCGCCGGGAAAAATGGCCGCTTCGGTTTCCCCGTCGAAAACTTCTCCCGCTATCGTCTCTCCGGCGACCGGCACGCCGAGGACGGAAGCAAGCTGCTGGCGGCCTTTGCGCACGGTAGCCTCGCGGGTCGCCCGAACGGCCGCGAGCGCAATGACATCGACATGGGCCCCGGCAAGTTCGGCTTTTGCCGTCGCATCTTTCGTCAAACGCCGCAGAATGGCTTCGAGCCGATCGTGACTCGTATGATGCAGATGATCCGCCTTGGTGGCGGCCAAAAGAATCCTGTCGATCCGCGGGCGCAGTAGAGCGCTCAAAATCGTTTTGCGCCCCGATTGGAAGCAATCGAGGACCTGGGTAAGTGCGTGTTCAAGATCGAACAGCGCATCCGGACCGGCGTTGATCGCCGCCAAGGCGTCCACTAACACGATCTGCCGATCGAGCCGGGCGAAATGATCGCGGAAAAACGGACGAACGACGACTGTCCGGTAGGATTCATACCGGCGTCGCATCATCGCCCAAAGCGAGCCGGCCGGCGGGGGGCCTTCGGTTGACAGTTCGAGCGGCGCGAAGGTCAACGCCGGTGTGTTGGCGAGATCGCCCGGCATCAGGAAACGACCCGGCGGCAAAAGACTCATGGCGTAGTTTTTGTCGCGGCACGCGCGCAGATATTCGGTAAAGAGCCGCGCCGCGGTCAGCGCGGCTTGCTCATCCTCGGCGCCGCGCGGATCAAGCGTCGCCAAATGCAGGTGCCAGTCTTTGGCAAGATCCGAGCGCGGGCGCTGGCGCGAGAGGCGTAAACTCTCGGACGCCCATTCCTCATAGGTTTTTGTCAAGAGCGGCAGGTCGAGCAGCCACTCTCCCGGATAGTCGACAATATCGAGAGTGAGCGTACGCTGGTAACCGGTCAGCGATTGGTACGCGATGACGACGCGCAATTCGCTGATTTGCCGCGTCGAGGCGGGCCAGAGCCGATTTCCCGCGAGCGCATTGACATGATTCTCATAGTCGAAACGCGGCACCGCATCGTCCGGCTGCGGCGCAAGATAAGCGCGCGCTATTCGACCGGTCGCCATCGCCTCGAATATCGGAAAGCGCCCGCCGCGGATGAGGCCATGAACCAGCGCGGTGATGAATACGGTCTTGCCGGCATGCGAAAGACCGGTGACGCCGAGCCGGATCGTCGGATTGAACAAGTGAAGGCCGAACTCGGCGAGAGCTTGCGTCGCCAGCCGGATTTGTTCGACGAACTCGTCCACACCAAGGGCTCCTGCCTCACGCCGGAGACATCAAGACTAGAGCATAGTCGGTTCAAATTGAATCGATTGCCGCTCTAGGTGTTTGATGGGCCTGATCTTTTCGGAAAACCGGGTTCCGGCCCCCGATCGGTGTCCGGGGCGGGCTTTTTTCCGGATCATGTCCTAGTCGATTTTGATCCCGGTTGTCTTGATGACGTCCTCCCACTTCTCGGTATCCTCTTTGAGAAACTTCGCGAGTTCGTCCGCAGAGGAACTCTCGACGGTGTAAGCATTGCGTGCAAATTTCTCGACCAATGCCGGCTCGGCGAGAGCCGTGGCAACATCACCGCTTATTTTTTGAACGACCTCAGGCGGCGTCTTGGCCGGCGCAAAGAGGGCCTGCCACGAATAGACACTGTAGCCGGGAACGCCTGACTCGGCGATGGTAGGCACATCGGGCGCTGCCGCGGATCGCTTAGCGCCGGTCGATGCAAGAACGCGGACCTGGCCGGACCGCGAATAGTTGAGCAATTCGCCACTACCGAAATAGCAGTGAATGCGGCCCGGGATCAGGTCGGTAAAGGCCGGCGCCGCGCCGCGATAAGGTGCATGCGTCATTTGCAGCCCCGCCATTTGCAGAAATAGCAGTTCCGCGAGGTGCGGCCCGCTTCCGGTGCCGGGAGAAGCGATGATGAATTTTCCCGGCCGAGCCCTCACAAAATCGATGAACTCCTTGACGGTCTTGGCCGGGAACGAATTCGCCACGAACATGAAGAACGGAAACTTTGCGACCAGCGAGATCGGCGTCAGGTCCGTTGCCGGACTATAGTCGAGCGAGCGGTAGAGAGCGCCGTTCGATGCGAGCGATGATGTGGCGTATAGCAGCGTGTAGCCGTCGGGATCGGAGTGCGCGACGAATGCATTGCCGATATTGGTGCCGGCGCCGCCTTTGTTGTCGATGACGACTTGCTGTCCCCAGATCTCGGCGAGCTGTTCCGCCACGATTCGCGCGTTGACGTCCGTCGGACCGCCGGCGGCAAGCGGCACGATCATATGAACGGGGCGATCGGGCCAAGCATTTTCCGGCGCCGCGCGAAGAAAGCCGGGCGCAAAGGCCGCCGTGGCACCGACTGCGATCAGGCAACGACGTGTAAACATAGCTGTAATGTCGCTTCGGCAGTTTTCTCAAAAGGCCCAGTCCGATCCTTTCGGCCGGCATCGCACGCGGAACAGTGCGCGGATGAGCGAAGAATCTCCCCTCCTTTCGGATAGCAGAATTGTACCAAGGTATGATGGAGGCGCGACAATCAAGAATTTTAGGGTCTCGGCCGGAGGGCATGGTGAGTGGGCGGCGTAAGCCCAAGAGTATCCCATGGCCACCAACCTCGTCTCCGCCGTGATGCAGTTTCTAACGCCCGACATGATCGGACGTATCGCTACTGCGCTCGGACTTGATCGCAATAAGGTTCAATCTGCCGTCAGCGGCGGCGTACCGGCATTGCTTGCGGCATTCAGTGGCGTCGCCGCTCAACCGGGCGGCGCGCAAAAGCTCGCCGAGGCGGCAAGGCAGCAGACCGACACGCTTGGAAACCTCGCCTCGATGCTTACCACCGGCGGAGAGTCCTCGTTCCTCGAAAAGGGAACGCAGATGCTGTCGTCATTGCTCGGCAGCCAAAACCAAAATGCTCTCACCGAAGCAATCGCCAAATTCGCCGGCACGGGTCAAAATGCCAGCGCATCGTTGCTCGGAATGCTCGGCCCCATCGTTATGGGCGCCATCGGGCAGCACCAAGGTGCCGCGCGCGCCCTCGATGCGAACGGTATTGCGAACCTGTTCGCAAGCCAAAAAAACAATATCGCGGCGGCGATACCCGCCGGTTTGGGCAGCCTGCTCGGCGGGACAGGCCTTCTTAACTCGCTCGGCGATGCGGCGCGAACGGCAACAGCCGCGGGCAGCGAGGCAATCCGAGAGACATCGGCGAGCCGGCTGATTGATGCGGCGCGCCAGCGCGGCGGCCGTGCGCCATCGACTCAACCCAATTGGCTTTATTGGCTCCTTCCGGCTGCGGTGGCCGCGGCCTTGCTCGTCTACTTCGCAGTCAGGCCGACGGAGGAAGTCGTCCCGCAAGGCATGAGCCGAGCCGAGCAGGGCATGAGCCAAGCACAGAACGCGGCGGTGCAAGGACTCACTATCGGCAAGCAAGTTGCCAACAACATCGCCAGCGCGCGTACCGCGCTTAACGACGTGACCGATGTTCCATCTGCGCAAGCGGCGCTCCCCAAACTGCAGGAGGCTACGGTGCAGATTGAGAAGACCGGCGGCGAAATCGGGCAGTTGTCGGCGGATCAGCGCAAGCTGGTTGCCGGCTTGGTCAATCCCTTGATGCCGGCTTTCAATCAGCTTTGTGACAAGGTGCTCGCCATTCCGGGCGTCGCCGAGGTGCTCAAGCCGAGTGTCGACACTCTGAAGGCCAAGCTCACCGCGCTTGTCGCCTAAATCGCGGGACAGAGCATACGATCAGTGAGAGGAAACGCAGCCATGCCGAGCAAGTTCACTGAAGTGACCTCCCGAAACTTTAATCCGACGCTAGCCCCGGGGCTTTCGGACGAGGCGCGCAAGGCGGTCAACGCCGCTTTCGACGCGATGTCGACTTGGCGAACGGAAACCGTTCACAACGGCGAGAAAAGCTTCGAGCGCGTGATCGATAAGATGGCCGCGGCGGCGCGCGCGCTGGGATGGCCGGAACAAATCGTCGATATCACCCGTGCGCAAATCGAGGGCATCGCCAAAATGCAGATCCAAGTGATCGACGCCATGATGGATACTTGGGAGGAGGAGATAAAATCGCCGAGTTCGTCAGCGGCGATTTTATCGAAACTGAAATCCTTGCCCGGTCTTCGCGTGGGTGGCGGCCTTGGCGCGGCCGGCACCTGGCCCAGTGTTGCCGCGTCGCAGATGGCGGCGTTCAACCCCTTCGGGGCCTATATGCAAATCTTCGAACAGTGGCAAAAAGCGTGGACTGAGGCGATGGCCTTTTGGGCTAAAGCCGGCAAACCGAACGGCTGGCGCGCTCAATTGTGATGACCGGGATCGCCGCGTAGAGGGCGCAGCAAATTTTTTCGGCGTCGTCAGGGATGCCGAAGGCTCGCCGATGCGCTCACTCCATCAGCGCGATGTTTGCTTTGCGGATCACATCCGCCCACTTATCCGTTTCGGCAACGACGAATTTGCCGAAATCGGCGGGAGACCCGCCGAGCATCATGCCGCCGAGATCGACAAATTTCTTGAGCATCGCAGGATCGGCGAGCGCGGCGTTAACCGCGGCGTTTAAGCTCTCGATGACGTCGGCCGGCGTGCCTTTCGGCGCGCTAAGCCCATAAAAGGCGCTCACTTCATAGCCGGGGAGAAATTCGGAAATGCTCGGCACATCGGGCAGCGCTTGCGAACGCATAGCGGTGGTGACGCCGAGCGCGCGAAATTGACCGGCGCGTATATAGCCGATCGCGCCCGGCAGATTGTCGAACGCGACCTGCACGCGGCCGCTGAGCAGGTCAGTATAAGCGCCGCCATTCATGCCCCGATACGTGACGTTCAATAGTGGCGTATGGCTCATCAGCTTGAACAGTTCCGCCGACATATGCGGGGATGTCCCATTGCCGGGCGAGGCGTAATAGACCTTGCCGGCGTTGGCTTTGGCATAAGTGATGAATTCTGCAACCGTCCTGGCGGGGACCGAGGTCCCGACCACCATGACATTGGGCACGCGCATGATTCCGGCGACCGGATCGCTGTCACGCAGAAAGTCGTAATTGAGGTGAGCGTAGAATGTCGCGTTGATGGCGTTGGTCGGGTTGGTAAGAAGCAGCGTGTAGCCGTCGGCGGGCGACCGGATCATATCTTCGGTCGCGATATTGTTCGCGGCGCCCGCCCGATTCTCGACAAAAAACTGGCCGCCGAGACGCTGCGACAGCCAATCGCCAATCAAGCGCGCAACGACATCGACCGCCCCTCCCGCGGCAAAACCGACAAGTATCTTTACCGGCCGGCTTGGATAGTCGAGCGCCAAGGCACTGCGCGGGACGGCCGCAAGCGCAGCTGTGCCCGCTGCCAGGCGCAAAAATTTGCGGCGAGGAAGCTTCATGACATTGCCTCACGTGCTTGCATGCCTTCGTAACAGAGAAGGCCACCCGCGAACCCAATATCGATTTGTCTTCAGACGGCTCGCCTGCCCCGGGACACAGTCGCTGCCTTGCCCTGTATTCCGGAAGTCGGCACGTTCCGCTGGTAGTTCTGCAAAATTCAGTCTACGCCGACTGCCCGGCCGCCTCTAGAGCGTCGTTCGAATCCCAGCACCATTCGGTGCTAAAGTGCCAGCCAGGTTCGGAGATCGGCCATAGAATGGCCGCGAGGCATTGGCATGAGGGCCACTTGGGGGCCTAAGGCTTGGCACGAGGCGGAGTGACGGGGAAATGACGATGAAGACTTTATCAAAATTCCTACGGGGATCTTGCGCGATTGCGACCAGCGGCGCGCTGGTGCTTTCGAGCTTTGCTGCAATGGCACAAGATTTGGGGCCGCAGGGAGCGCAACAACCGCCCCCTCTGGGAGCGCAACAGCCGCCGCCTCCGGGGACTCAGCCGGCGCCGTCTACGGCAGCGGAGCAGCCCGGCCAACCGGCAGGCCAGCGCCTCGGCCAGGGTGAATTGGAGAAGTTACTCGCGCCTATCGCGCTCTATCCCGACGATCTTGTGGCGCAGATCCTGACCGCTTCGACCTATCCGATCGAAGTGGTCGAAGCGGCGCGCTGGGCGAACGAACATCCCGACGTTCACGGGGATGCGCTGCAGGACGCGATGCAGCAGCAGCCGTGGGATCCGAGCGTGAAAGGTTTGACGTCGGTTCCGCAAGTCCTGTCGATGATGAACGACAAACTCGACTGGACGCAACAGCTTGGTGAAGCTTTCCTGGCGCAGCCGGACGACGTATCCAACGCCATTCAACAATTGCGCGCCAAGGCGGCGGCTAACGGCAATCTTAAATCATCGAAGGAGATCAAGGTCAGTTCCGTCGCGGCGCCGGGTCCGCCGCCGGCCCCCGTGGGCCCGCCGCCTGCCGGCGTCGACCCGGCAATGCTGCCGCCACCGCCGCCGGCCGACTACATCACGATCGAGCCGACCGATCCCGGCATGTACTACGTCCCGATCTACGATCCCGGCGTGGTCTACGGTCCATGGGCATGGCCGGCCTACGCGCCGTTCTATTGGTATCCGCCAGGATACGTCGTCGGCGCGGCCATCATCGGCTTTGGGGTTGGATTCTTTGTCGGTTCGGCGCTGTGGGCCCACTACAACTGGCACGGCGGCGGAGTCACCATCAATGTCTTCCGTTACAATCAATTCAATCGCACCAATCTCGTGGCCGGAAGGGGCGGGTTCGCCAATTGGCAATTCAATACAGCACACCGCGGGACCGTAGGGTTCCAGAACGCCGCGCTTCGCCAGCAATTCGGCGGACCCAATAACTTCCACGGTACCCTGCAAGGAAGATCGCTCAACACCAATGTCAATGCGAACATCAATCGGAACGTTAACGTTGACCGAACCGTCAACGTCAATCGCAACGTAAGCGTTGACAGAACCGTCAACGTCAATCGCAACGTCAACGTCAACCGGAATGTCAACACCAACATCAAGCAGGGCGGGAACTTCAAACCCAGCGGTAACTTCAAACCTGCCGGGAACGTCGCACACAATGCGGGCCGGCCTGCGCCGGGCGGCAACAAACATCACTAAAGTAGCAGCGTCGCCGACCGGCACGGTCGCGTCAACGTTTCCCTAGAGCCGCAATCGCTTCAAACCGAATCGATTGCGGCTCTCGGTTTTTGACCTGGAACAAGATTGGCGCACGACTGCCGGAAATATGAGCGAACTATTATTTGATGGCGCTAGCGACGTTTGTGAACGTGCCGTTCAAGGTCGTTCCGATTGCGAGCGTCGCGGTAACGATCACGATCGAGACGAACCCCGCGATCAGAGCATATTCGATGGCAGTCGCTCCGGATTCATCCCTGCAGAAACGCGTGACGATCACAGCCATTGCTCGCCTCTTCGCTTTCGCATGGCGCGGCGCCGACTAGAGCCGCAATCGCTTCAAACCGAATCGAATGCGGCTCTATTTGATGGAGCATGATCTTTCTCGGAAAAGCCGGTTTCCCCCGGATCAAGTCTGGGAAAGATTTTTCCGGATCATGCCCTAAGGCAATAGCCCGGTTATTGGACCGAGCTATTGGATGCCAGGCCCGCAGGCCTGCCTTATTTGATAGCAGCCGAAACAGCCGTGAACGTGGCGTTCAGGTTGACACCTGTGGCCTGCACGGCCGCGATGATCGCTACTGAAATGCCGGCGGCGATCAAGCCGTATTCGATTGCGGTCGCGCCCGACTCGTCGCGAACGAACCGATTGATAAGTACCCGCATTGACGACTCCTCTGATGTGCGTTCCGGCACGCTCTACCTCGTATCGCCCGTGCATTGCGTTTAATGCCACAACCCTTTCGCGTCGATGAATCCGACCATCTAATAATCATTACATTCGCTGGCGGATAACGGCGCCTTTTTAAGAAAGATAAAATGCGCCGGAACCAAAACCGGCAAAAAGCGCTGGGCGTCGATGTTGACGACGGATTGGGGCGTCGGCTCAGCCGATCCCATCGCAAATAGTTTAACAATCGTCGTAAACGAGAGCGGGCCAAACGCGCAAACCGGACCTTTCTTCGCGTCCTTGATCCAGGTCAAGACCCGGCATTGAAGCGCGACTAGTCTCCCGCGGGAAGCCAAATTCAGTGGAGAGTTCCGATGAAAACCGGATGGGCAACCCTGTTAAGCGCCGCATTGATTGGCTTACAGGCGGCCTGCGGCGCGCGCGCTCAAAGCGCCATCACCGAGCAGGAGGCCCACGCTATCGGGGTGCAGGCCTATCTGTACTTCTACCCCATCGTCACGATGGATCTCACGCGCAGGCAGCTCACCAATGTCGAACGCCCCGAAGGTATTCACGCGCCGATGAATACGTTCGTGAGCCTCAAGGAATATCCTTCCGCCGACATGAGGGTGGTGGTTCGACCCAACTTCGACACGCTCTACACGAGCGCTTATCTCGACTTGATGGCCGAGCCAATGGTCGTCTCCGCGCCGGACACCGGCGGGCGTTACTATCTCCTGCCGATGCTCGACATGTGGACCGACGTATTTGCCTCGCCCGGCTGGCGCACCACTGGCACGCAGGCGGCTAACTTCCTCGTCACTCCGCCCGGCTGGACCGGAGCCGTTCCTCCGGGAATGACACGGATCGAAGCGCCGACGCCTTATGTGTGGATCATCGGCCGAACGAAGACGGACGGACCGCAGGACTACGATGCAGTCCATAAGATTCAAGCCGGCTACAAGATCACGCCGCTGTCGGGATGGGGTAAGCCTGCCCAGCCGATGCTTGGGAAGGTCGATCCATCCGTCGACATGAAGACGCCGCCCAAAATTCAAGTCGACACGATGCCGGCGGGCAAATTCTTCGCCTATGCGGCCGAGCTTCTAAAGGCCAATCCGCCGCACATCACTGACCAGCCGATCATCGCGCAGTTGCAAAAAATCGGGATCGAACCCGGCAAGAGCTTTGATTTGGATAAGGCCGAGCCAGCCGTTCGCAAAGCCTTGGCGAACGCACCCGAAGATGCACAGCAGTTGATGGCATGGAAGCTGCCGACGCTCGCGCGCGTCGTGAACGGCTGGTCGATGAACACCGACACGATGGGCGTCTACGGCAATTACTATTTGAAGCGCGCCATCGTCGCTCAACTCGGCCTGGGCGCGAATCTCCCTGAGGACGCCGTCTATCCTACCAATCTTGCCGACGAATCCGGCAAGCCGCTCGATGGATCCAATAAGTATAAGCTCCACTTCGAGAAGACCGATCTGCCGCCTGTGGACGCCTTTTGGTCGATCACGGTCTATGACTCCGAAGGCTTCCAAGCTCCGAATCCTTTCAATCGATTCGCCGTCAGCAGCTGGATGCCGTTCAAATACAACGCCGACGGATCGCTCGACCTTTATTTCCAGAATGAAAACCCCGGCGCGGACAAGGAGGCCAACTGGCTCCCCGCCCCGAAAGACGCGTTCAACTTGCTGATGCGTCTCTACGCCCCACGATTGGAAGCGCTCACCGGCAAGTGGAATCCGCCGCCGATTACGCGCGTGTCGCTGCCGAGCTTGGGCGGCCAATAGGCGAATTGGCCGGTGATCACGCTCTATTCCTATCCCGAGCTGTTCGGGGTAGCCGACAATAACGGCTATGGGCTGAAAGTGTTTGCTTTCATGCGGCTCGCCGGCGTGCCGTTCGCCCACGAGCACATCTTCGACGCTTCGTCGGCGCCGCGCGGGCAGCTTCCTTACATCGTCGATGACGGCAAGCGTATTGGCGACAGCGAAATCATCATCGCGCACCTTTCGCGCAAATACCGGCTGACCATCGACGCCACGCTGACCCAGCAACAACGCGATACCGATCATCTCGTCACGCGCATGCTCGACGATCTTTATTGGGTCATGTCCTATTCGCGCTGGAAGGACGAGCGCTACTGGCCGGTCTTTCGCGATGCGCTCAAGCGGGAACATCCGCGCCTGACCGAAGACGGCTTGCTCAAAGCGCGAGAGTTCAATTTTCAACGCTACTATTTCGCGGGAATCGGGCGATACGCACCGGACGATGCCTATGCGCGCGGCCTCGCCGATCTAAAAGTGTTGGCGGATCTCGTTCCGGCGCAAGGTTACGTGCATGGACCGAGGCCGACCGGCATCGATGCAGGCATCTACGGCTTCATCGCCAATATTTATTTCTACGATATCGATACGCCGCTGAAGCAATTCGTCGTTTTACAGCAAAATCTCGTGCGCCATTGTATCGCGATACATGAAGCGGTGATGCATAATTAAAATGGCTCGACGGCGGCTGCGAAAGCTCAGCCGAGCGCGACATCGCTGTTGGCGATCGTCTGATTGAGCCGCTTGGTGATGTTTTCCACCCGCTCGGCGGCGGCGCCGAGCGCCGAGGCGATCGCGGCCTGCGCCGTCCTATTGCGATCCGACGTCGCAACTTGCGCGCTCTGCAGCGCGGCGATTTCCTCCTCGAGCCGCCTGATGCGCTGGCCCGCCTCGGCCAGTTCGTCGGCGACCGTAATCGCCGCCATGACCGTGAGCCGCGTGTCGCCGATCTCGCCGAATTTGGTGCGCAATGCGCCGATACGCGCATCGAGCTCGCGCGCAAGATTCATCAGATGGCCCTCTTGGCCGTCCTCGCAGGCCATCCGGAATTGCCGGCCATTGATAGTTACGCTGACCTGAGTCATTTCAATCGCCGAACTCCAGTGCGTCCCGAATGGTTTCAATAGCCTGATCAATTCGCTGTGCGATTTCGCGATTGGCGGTTTCGAGCGCTCGGGCGCGCGCGGTCGCCTCGTCGAGATCGCTGGCAAGCTGCGCGCGATCGTTGCCCAAGGCGTGAACCTGGTCGGCCAGCGCGCGTTCGGCGCGATCGGCTTCGCAGCGCCGATCGGTCGCCTCCTCCAGGGCTTCCAGCGCAAGCACAAGACGCCGCGTCGCGTCCTCGATCGGATCGGTGTTGCTCATCCGGCCACTCGGACACGCCATACAGGCCGTCTCGCGCATCGTGAAAACACACGTGAAAAGCGTGCGACGGCAACTATTTACGAGGAGAAGCTTACGTCGTGTCGAGGGAAGACGTCAACGCCGCGCAGCGTGCTCCTGTGCATGACCGACGGCGGCGGCCGTCCCGGAATTGACTTGGATGCTTCGCATGTTATCTGTGCCCGGCCTCAGTTCCCACGACAGCGGCACCTCGCGCCGCACTGGGGGTGCAATTGCCGGTGCCATTGCAAGTCCCCTAACGCAGGTCCCAGTACAGGTCCATGACCAAGCCGGACCGACTTCCCGCGGCGAACGCCACCGCCGCCCAAGCATCCCGCTTTCCCGCTGCCGCACCCGATCCGAGTCTCATCCCGGCGTCGCGCGCGGATCACGACCGGATGGCTAACGCCATTCGCGCGCTAGCGATGGATGCGGTCGAAAAGGCCAAATCCGGCCATCCCGGCCTGCCGATGGGCGCGGCCGATATCGCAACGGTTCTGTTCACCCGCTTCCTGAAATTCGATCCCGCGGATTCGGCTTGGCCCGATCGCGACCGTTTCGTGCTCTCCGCCGGTCACGGCTCGATGCTGCTTTATGCGCTTCTTCATCTTCTCGGCTACGAGAAAATGACGATCGGGGAGATCGAGCGCTTCCGGCAGTTAGGCTCGATCACACCGGGTCATCCCGAACACGGCCACACGCCGGGCGTCGAAACCACGACCGGTCCGCTCGGCCAGGGTCTTGCCAATGCCGTCGGCATGGCGATCGCGGAGCGCCACCTTGCGGCGATCTTCGGCGCCGACATTATCGATCATGCGACCTTCGTGCTCGCCTCCGACGGCGATCTCATGGAAGGCATCAGCCAGGAAGCGATAGCGCTTGCCGGGCATCTGCAGCTGAAAAAGCTCGTCGTGCTCTATGACGACAACGGCATTTCGATCGACGGCCCGACGTCACTTACGGACGCGGTCGATCAGGTCAAGCGCTTCGAATCGGCCGGCTGGACCGCCGTGCGGATCGACGGCCACGATCCGGCGGCGATCGCCGGCGCGATCGAAGCGGCTAAACAATCCGACCGGCCGTCGCTGATCGCGTGCCACACCACGATCGGCTTCGGCGCGCCAAACAAAGGCGGCACCGAAAAATGCCACGGCTCGCCGCTCGGGCCGGAAGAGATCGCGGCGGCGCGGTTGAAGCTTGGCTGGAATGCGCCGCCGTTCGAGATTCCGGCCGATATTCGCCAGCGGTGGCGCGCCGCGGGCGAGAGGAATAGGCCGGCGCGGCTCGCGTGGGAGAAACGGCTCGCCGCGCTTGCCGCAGACAAGCGCGCGGAGTTCGAGCGTCGCAGCCGCGGCGATTTAGAGGGCGCGCTTGGCGATGGACTCGCGCGGGTAGTCGCTGGCTTAAAGCAAAAGCTCGCGCAAGAGCCGAAGGAGATCGCAACCCGCGCCGCATCCGAACTTGCGCTCGATGCGCTGACCGTGGCGCTGCCGGAGATGGTCGGCGGCTCGGCCGATCTCACCGGCTCGAACAATACCCGCGCCAAAGGCATGAAAGTTCTCAAAGCGCCAGACTATTCCGGGACCTTCATCCATTACGGCGTGCGTGAGCACGGCATGGCCGCGGCGATGAACGGGATGGCGCTTCACGGCGGCATCATCCCCTATTCCGGCGCGTTCCTGGTTTTTTCCGATTACTGCCGACCCGCCATTCGTCTCGCCGCGCTGATGGGCCAGCGCGTCATTCATGTCATGACGCACGATTCGATCGGGCTCGGCGAGGACGGCCCGACGCACCAGCCGGTCGAGCATCTCGCCGCACTGCGCGCCATCCCGAACCTCAAAGTGTTTCGGCCGTGCGACGCGGTCGAGACGGTCGAATGCTGGCAACTTGCGCTTCAATCAAGGCATGGGCCAAGCGTGCTGGCGCTGACGCGGCAAAATACGCCGCAGCTTCGGCAGGGCTTCGACGAGCGCAATCGCTGCGCGGCGGGCGCCTACGAGCTGATGGCGGCGGACGGCGGCAAGGACGGCACGCAGGCGCTGGTATCGCTGTTCGCCTCAGGCTCCGAAGTCGCGCTCGCCGCCGAGGCGCGAAAGCTCTTAGCCGCGCGTAACATTCCGGCGCGCGTCGTCTCGGTGCCGTGCTTCGAGCTTTTATTCTCCTTACCGGAAGGCGAGCGCGCCGCCGTCATCGGCACGGCAAAGGTCAGTGTCGCGGTCGAAGCCGGCATCCGGCAGGGCTGGGATGCAATCATCGGTTCGGGGGGAGCATTTGTCGGCATGACCGGCTTCGGAGCCAGCGCGCCGTACAAGGACCTTTACCGGCATTTCGGGCTGACCGCGGAAAAAGTGGCCGAGGCGGCATTGGCTCGATTATGAAAGTGGGAGATACATGACCGCCGGATGCACGACCCCCATATATACAGATGATCACAAGGCGCCGCGTGCCACTCAAGCGCCGGGCGGGATAGGATAGGGAGACCGGGAATGTCCGTTCGCGTTGCCATCAATGGATTCGGCCGGATCGGCCGCAATATCTTGCGCGCGATCGTTGAAACCGACCGCCACGACATCGAGGTCGTCGCCGTCAACGATCTCGCGCCGGTCGAGACCAATGCGCATCTATTGCGTTACGATTCGGTTCACGGCCGTTTTCCCGGCGAGGTGACGGTCAAGGGCGACACGATCGCGTGCGGCAACGGCGCTATCAAGGTAACCGCCGTAAAGGACCCGGCGCAATTGCCGTGGAAGGACCTCGGCGTCGACATTGCGCTGGAATGCACCGGGATTTTCACCTCGAAAGACAAGGCGTCGGCGCACCTGAAAGCCGGAGCCAAGCGCGTGTTGGTATCGGCCCCGGCCGAGGGCGCCGATCTGACCGTGGTTTACGGGGTCAATCACGACAAGCTCGCCAGGGCGCACACGGTCGTATCCAACGCCTCGTGCACGACGAATTGCCTGGCGCCGGTCGTCAAAGTGCTTAACGACGCCGTCGGCATCGACAAGGGATTCATGACGACCGTGCACTCCTATACCAACGACCAGCCGTCGCTTGATCAGGTGCACAAGGACCTTTACCGGGCGCGCGCCGCCGCCATCAACATGATCCCGACCTCGACCGGCGCCGCCAAGGCGGTGGGCCTCGTTTTGCCCGAACTCGCCGGCCGCCTCGACGGCGTCGCGATAAGGGTGCCGACGCCGAACGTCTCGGTCGTCGATTTCAAATTCGTCGCCAAGCGCGCGACCAGCAAGGATGAGATCAACGCCGCGGTGAAGCGTTCCGCCGAACAGCAGCTCAAGGGCATCCTCGGCTATACCGACGCGCCGAATGTTTCGAGCGACTTCAACCACGACCCGCATTCGGCGATTTTTCACCTGGATCAGACCAAAGTCATGGACGGCACGCTGGTCCGCGTCATGGCGTGGTACGACAACGAGTGGGGTTTCTCCAATCGCATGGTCGATACGGCGGTGGCGATGGGCAAGCTTGCCTGATTGACGAACGCCCGGCTTTTTGATCAGCGCTTTTCCATGCCGACCTTTCGCAGCCTCGAGGACGCTAACGTCAACGGTAAGCGCGTGCTCGTGCGCGTCGACCTCAATGTGCCGATGCAGGACGGCAAGGTTTCCGATTCCACCCGCATCCAGGAGATCGTGCCGACGCTGGTCGAGCTCGCCGACAAAGGCGCGCGCGTAATCCTGCTCTCCCATTTCGACCGGCCGAAACGGCCCGATCCCAAATATTCGTTGCGACCGGTCGTCCCCGAGATCGCGCGCCTCGTCAAGCGGCCGGTCGGCTTCGCCGAAGACTGTATCGGACCGAAAGCGGAACGCGCGATTGCGGCCATGAAGGACGGCGACATTCTTTGCCTGGAAAACACCAGGTTCCATCCGGGCGAAGAAAAAAACGACGAGGAATTCGCCGCCAAGCTTGCGGCGCTCGGCGATATTTTCGTCGATGACGCGTTTTCGGCCGCGCACCGCGAACATGCTTCCAATTCCGCGATCGTCACAGTGTCGAATTTGATCGCTTACCCGGGCCGGGCCATGAAATCGGAGCTCGACGCGCTGGCGCGCGCATTCGAGCACCCGCGGCATCCGGTGACGGCGATCGTCGGCGGCGCCAAGGTTTCGACCAAGCTCGAACTCCTCGGCCATCTGCTCACCAAGATCGAGACGCTGATCATCGGCGGCGCCATGGCCAATACGTTCCTCGTGGCGCAGGGCAAGGCGGTCGGAAAATCGCTCTACGAGAGCGACCTCGTTGCGGCGGCGCGTGACATTATGGCCAAGGCCAAGTCGCTCGGTCGCGAAGTGGTGCTTCCGGTCGACGCCGTCGTGGCGAAGACACTCGCCGCGCATGTTCCCACCCGCGTCGTCTCGATGGACGAGGTCGGCGCAACCGACATGATTCTCGATATCGGGCCGCGCACCGTCGAACATGTGGTCTCGGTGCTGGCGCGCAGCAAAACCCTGGTTTGGAACGGCCCGTTCGGAGCCTTCGAGCATGAACCCTTCGACAATGGTACAATCGAAGTCGCCGAGGCGGCCGCGGAACTCACGGCGGCCGGGAAACTTATCAGCTTTGCCGGCGGCGGCGATACGGTGGCCGCGCTGAACCTCGCCTCGGTGAAACACCGGATAACGCATGTCTCGACCGGCGGCGGCGCGTTTCTTGAATCGTTGGAAGGCAAGACGCTGCCAGGGGTGAAGGTGCTGATCGTCCCGCAAACCTCCCCTCTGCCGGGGGAGTAGGACAGGCAAACTGGCCGCCGCATCGGCGGCGCCGCACGTCGAGGAGGACGCGATGAACTTGAGCGAATTGAACAAGGTCGCAACCGCGATGGTCGCTCCGGGGCGCGGCATCCTGGCGGCCGACGAATCCACAGGCACGATCAAGAAGCGGTTCGACGCACTCGGCGTGGAATCGACGCCCGACAATCGGCGCGACTATCGCGAACTGCTGTTCCGCAGCACCGATGCGATGGCGAAATACATTTCCGGCGTCATTCTCTATGACGAAACGATCCGGCAAAACGCAAAGGACGGCACGCCCTTGGTCAAGCTGATCGAAAAGGCAGGCTCGCTGCCGGGCATCAAGGTCGATAAAGGCACCAAGCCCCTTCCCTTCTGTCCGGGCGAAGTCGTCACCGAAGGACTCGACGGCTTGCGCGAGCGGCTCGTCGAATATCGCGGGCTCGGCGCCAAATTCGCAAAATGGCGCGCCGTCATCGATATCGGGCAAGAGCACGGGCTGCCGAGCCACACTTGCGTCATGGCGAACGCGCACGCGCTCGCGCGCTATGCGGCGCTTTGTGAGGACGAAGGCATCGTGCCGATCGTCGAGCCGGAGGTGCTGATGGACGGCGGCCACGACATCGATCGCTGCGCGGAGGTTACAAGCTGGGTGCTGAAGGAAACCTTTCAGCAACTCTTCTACAACCGAGTCGCGCTCGAAGGCATGGTGCTCAAGCCCAACATGGCGGTGCCGGGCAAGAAATCGCAAAAGCGCGCGTCGATCGAGGAAGTCGCGGAAAAAACCGTGCGCATGCTCAAGGAATGCGTGCCGGCGGCGGTGCCCGGGATCGCATTTTTGTCCGGCGGACAGTCGGACGAGGAGGCAACCGCGCATCTCGACGCCATGAACAAGATCGGCAATCTGCCTTGGCGCCTGACATTCTCTTATGGCCGCGCGCTGCAAGCGGCGCCGCAGAAGGCGTGGTCCGGCAAAGCGGAAAATGCCGCGGCGGCGCAGCGCGCCTTCAATCACCGCGCCATGATGAACGGGCTGGCCACGCTCGGGCAATGGAAAGCCGATCTTGAACGCAAGGCGGCGTGAAGTTGACGACCGTGGTTGCTGCGCGGCGCCCGGGAAACGGTCGGAATGAATCCCCTGCGCCAGCGGCTTTATCTGGTCACGCCGACGCTCGACGATACGGCTGCGTTCGCCGGCGAGCTTGAAAGCGTGCTCGGCGCGGCCGACGTTGCCGCCGTGCTGCTCAAGCTTGCCGATAGCGGCGAGCGGACCCTGATCGAACGCGCCAAAGCGGTCGCGGCTGTGGTTCAGCGGCGCGATGCCGCACTCATTCTCGACGGCCGCGCCGAGATCGTGGCGCGCGCCGGCGCCGACGGCGCGCATCTGACCGGAATCCAAACCTTTGCCGCGGCCGTCGCCATGCTCAAACCCGATCGCATCGCCGGCGCCGGCGGATTGCGCAGCCGTCATGATGCCATGCTCGCGGGCGAGACTGGCGCGGACTATGTGATGTTCGGCGATCCCGATCGCAACGGCCGCCGGCCGGATTTGGACGCATTGCAAGAACGCCTGACATGGTGGACGGAGCTGTTTGAAATTCCATGCGTCGCTTATGCCGCAAGCAAGGACGAGGTCGAGCCGCTGGCGAAAACCGGCGCGGATTTCATCGCGCTCGGCGAGTGGATATGGCGCGCGCCGAATGGCGCGGCCGATGCGGTGGCAGCGGCAGCGAAGCTTGTCGAGCCCGCCGCACCATGACCCTTGCTGCGAAAGCTTTGGCGGCGGCGCTTTTCGCCATCGCCGCGAGCCAAGGTTTCTTGAACGAATCCGCCGCGGCGCAAACCGCGGCGCCGCGCCCGTCTGCAGCGAAGCCCGCGCCGGCGCTAAAAAGCGCACAGGCCAGTCCGTCGCCGCTGCAGCCCGATCTCGCCTTCGGCGCGTTTCAGCGCGGCTACTTCCTCACCGCATTCGCGATCGCCACGCAACGCGCGACCGACGACAACGACGCCAAGGCGATGACGCTTTTGGGCGAGCTTTACGCCAACGGGCTTGGCGTCGGACGGGACGATCAAAAAGCCGCCGAGTGGTACAAGCTTGCCGCCGCGCGCGGCGACAGCAATGCGATGTTCGCGCTCGCGATATTCGCGCTCAATGGCCGCGCCGGCCAGCGCGACCGGCAAGCGAGCGCGCAATGGCTCGCCGCCGCCGCGAAGCTCGGTCAACCCGCCGCGGCCTACGATCTCGCCTTGCTTTATATCGAGGGCCAATTGTTTCCGCAGGACTTCACACGCGCCGCCCAATTGCTGCGGGTCGCCGCCGATGCGGGGAATCCGGATGCGCAATACGCACTCGGCACTTTTTACAAAGCGGGGCGCGGCGTGCCGCAGGATATGCGCGAAGCGGTGCATTTGTGGTCGCAAGCGGCGCTTGCCGACAATACCGACGCGCAGGTCGAATATGCCATCGCGTTGTTCAACGGCGACGGCGTCGATCGCGACGAAGCCGGCGCCGCGGCGATATTCCGCAAAGCCGCGATGCACGGCAGCGCCATCGCACAGGACCGGCTGGCCCGGATCCTGGCCGAAGGCAGGGGCGCGCCCGCCAATGCCGTCGAAGCCGTCAAATGGCATCTGATCTCGCGCTCCGGCGGCGAGACCGATCTCGAACTCGACGGTTTCATGGACAAGCTCGATGTCAAGACGCGCGCCGCCGGCGAAGCGGCGGCAAAACCCTGGATCGACGCGATGCAAAAGGCGCGTCAGGCCCAGGAGCAGGCTAAAGCGAAATGAGATTTGTTTGAATCGTGATGCCCGCCCATAGCCGGTTGCGTAAGACGCTGCGGCGGGGACAAATGGAACGCTTTTTTTGCTGCGCTGCCGCCCACGGCGATTGGGCTTCAAGACTCATAACCTTGGCTTCGCGCCGTCGATCGCAACGGCTTTTCCCGAACGCTTTTATGCGTTTTGACCCATGAGCGTTCCGCACCGACCGTGATTATGGATTCCGGCTCGCACGCGCTTCGCGCGTTTGGCCGGAATGACACTGCCGTTGCTATAAAGACTTCGCCGGCGCGATTTGGACTAGAAGCGATAATTTTAAACCGCCGCGCACGACGTTGAACTGATCGCGGATCGCGGCGTTGAACGATGCGGGGACGGTCCCGGGTACGGGCGAAGAAGCGTCGAGAGCTGTGACCCGCACTGTTTGGGTGCCCAAATCGACAAACTGATATTCGATCTTCGCGCTCCAATGCCGGTCGAGCAGCCATTCAATCCCGCCGCCTGCGCTCCAGCCGGCGCGCACCGCGGACCCACTTCCTACAAAGCACGGCAGGCCAGCAATGCAGTTAAAGGCAAACGTCCCGTTAGTACCCGCATTGCCTCCCACGAAGTTAGAGTAGGTTGCCGAGGCATTTGTCCTGCCATAGGCGAGACCGCCGGTCCCGAACAGCAGCAGGTTTGGCGTTGCCAAATAACCCGCGCGCCCCCCGCAGGGTGCCATACCAGTCCGTGCTCTGCGCCGCGGCGGTCGATTGCGTACTAACCACAGCTATTGCGGGAATGTTGGCGGCGAATGACGTTGGGCCGGTGGCTTGGCCGCGCATGCCGGAAAAGCTGAAGTCGGCCTCCAGTCACAACAGCCAGTTCGCGCCGGCCTGCCAGTTGTATCCGGCCTCGAAGCCGCCCACTGCACCGGATTGGCGGATGCGATAACCGCCTGCAACCGGCTGCTCGCCAGTACTGCCGAGGCCGCCGCTTAACAGCTCCGGACCGATGGGATCATTGGGTGAAAAATTCACCGCCTGGTTGCTCCAGCCGCCGCCAATGTCCGCGCCCGCATAGAAGCCGGTTCAACTGTAAGAGTCCATTTGAGAACGTCTATTGGTGAGCGATGCGTCTGAGGAGGATACTTCCGAGGGCGACATGGATCATGGCCTGGGAGCAGTCGATGCGCTCCTCGTAGTCCCGCACGAGCCGGCGCCACCGGCTCATCCGTCCGAAGGTGCGCTCGACGACCCAGCGGCGTGGAAGGACTTCGAAGCCCTGCGCGGTATCGGACCGTTTGATGATTTCGATAGTGAAGTCGAGGAAGGCGGCTTTGTCCATGAGCTTGGTGCGGTCGTAGGCGCTATCGGCGAACAGGTGCTTGAGCCAGGGCCAGCGCTTGCGCACGCTGTCGAGGATCATCTGCGCGCCGGCGCTGTCAGAGATGTCGGCGGTGGCGAGGTTGACCATCAGCAGACGACCGTCGGTGTCGACGGCGATATGTCGCTTGCGTCCGACGATCTTCTTGCCAGCGTCATAACCTCTTGTTTTCGCTTCAGGAGCCTTGACCGATTGGCCGTCGATGACGCCGCCGGTCGGGCTCGCCGCGCGTCTGATCCGCTCACGCTCAAGCATCAGCGCCACGTCGTGGATGGTCTGACAGGAAGCACCGCACGAACCGGCGAAACCACCAGTAGACCGTCGGCCAAGGCGGAAAGTCCTTCGGCAACACCCGCCGGCCGCCGCCCGAGCGGGCCAGATATCGGATCGCGTTCAAAACCTCGCGCAAATCCGCCCGGGCCGGCCGCCCGCTCTTGGCCGCGCCAGGCAGGAACGGCTCAATCCGCGTCCACTCCTCGTCGGTCAAATCCGTCGGGTAGCGCTTGGTCTTCTTCTCAATTTCGGCCAGCCGGCCACGCGTCGCTGGGGTCCACATCCCAAGCTTGAATCACGCAGGAACCTGCCGTTCAATGGGTTGTTAAGACCTTAGATTGGCGACACATGGACCAGGAACGGACGCATGCAACGAGAGATCATCCGGGTCGAGCCGATTGACAGCAATTTCGAGAAGTGGGGCGCGCCGGTATCCACCTGCACCCGCGCCGGCAACATGGTGTTCGTCTCGGGCATGCCGCCGTTCGATCCTGAGACCGGCGAGATCCTCGTCCACGCCCCGTTCGAGCGCCAGGTTGAGCTGATCCTGGAGCAGGTGAAGAAGGCCCTGGAGGCCGCCGGGTCGGACCTCGACCATGTGCTGAAGTGCAATGTGCTGTGCATCTCGGCGGACCGGTTCAAGGCCTTCAACGAAGTCTACAAGCGCTACTTCCCGAAAAACCCCCCAGCCCGGATCTTCTTCTGCGTGCCTGAGTGGACCGGGCCCTTCGACGTCGAGGTCGATTGCGTGGCGGTCACGAAGGACTGACCTCGGCCGGCAGCAGCTCGCGGGAGCAGAGAGAATAGGGGTCAGAGTCATTTACCGCGCCACATACATAGGCGTCAGGACTCTGGCGCGGTCCAACTTTCCGCGGGTAGCGCTTGGTCTTCTTCTCAAAATCGGCCATCCGGCCACGCGTCGCTGGGGTCCACATCCCGAGCTTGAATCACGCCCGAACCCGCCGTTGCATGGGTTCTCAAACGGTCTCTAAGGCACGGGCGCTGGTGCCGGCGGCGCCGCAAAAGCGGGGGAAGCGATCAGCGCGGCGAGCGCCGTGGAGCAAATCGTCAGCTTCTTCAAGGCCGCCCCCTGGAATCCGCAAACGTCAATAACATTGAGAAGTAGCACGCGTTGGCCCGGCCGAGTGTCGCCCAATGACCACCGTCATAAACATCTGGTCGCCGCGTACCTACGGTCTGCAGTTCTGCACACAAATCCGAACATCAAGCGCCCGCGAGAGGCGGTGCGCTTGAAACGGCGGCAAAATTGTGGGGCGAGCGTCAAGGACCGAGCGCTCTTGCCGAGTCCCAGGAAGCCTGGCCTGACGCTGAGCCTTGGGGATGAAAAGTCCCTCTGGCGAGAGCCGCGGTGGAACGCCGACAGATGTGCGCCTCCCGCTTTACGGGGCGCGGCCGGCCGCTGGCGCGGCATAAGAGCCTTG
>DASPTX010000114.1:0-82389 GCA_035623195.1 Xanthobacteraceae bacterium
GGCGGCCCGACGGACAATAAAGCCATCATCGCCGAGATGGTCCGCCTGCGCGCCGAGCGCGCACAGCTCCTCGGCTATCCCGACTTCGCCCATTACCGGCTCGATGACGCCATGGCGAAAACGCCGGGAGCGGTGCGCGGCCTCCTCGACACCGTCTGGACGCCCGCGCGCGCAAGCGCGCTGGCCGATCGCGACGCCATGCAGGCGCTCGTCCGCGAGGAGGGCGGCAACTTCAAGCTCGCGCCCTGGGACTGGCGCTATTACGCGGAAAAACTCCGCCAGCGCGTTTGCAATTTCGACGAGGCCGACATCAAGCCCTATCTCAGCCTGGATCGCATGATCGAGGCGGCGTTCTACACCGCCGCGCGCCTCTTCGGCTTGCAATTTGCGCCACAGGCAAGCGTGCCGACCTGGCATCCCGACGTTCGGGTGTGGCGGGTGTACGACGCCGACGGCAGGGAGATCGGGTTATTCTTCGGCGATTATTTCGCGCGCGGTTCAAAGCGCAGCGGCGCTTGGATGACGGCGCTGCGCGACCAGCAAAAGCTCGCCGGCTATACGCCCCTGATCGTCAATGTCTGCAATTTCGCCAAGGCGCCCGTCGGCGAGCCGACACTTCTGAGCTTTGAGGATGCCCGCACGCTGTTTCACGAGTTCGGCCATGCGCTGCACGGCCTCCTCTCCTCGGTCACCTATCCGTCGATTTCCGGCACCAACGTCGCCACCGATTTCGTCGAACTGCCGTCGCAGCTCTACGAGCACTGGCTGCAACAGCCTGAACTGTTGCGGCGCTTTGCGCTGCATTACCAGACCGGAGCGCCGATGCCGGAAGAGCTGCTGCAGCGACTCGTCGCCGCGCGCAATTTCAACAAGGGCTTTGCCACCGTCGAATATATCGCCTGCGCCGCGCTCGACCTCTACCTGCATTCGCTGCCGCGGGCAAAAGACGGTGATCGGGCGCTCGATCCGAACGCCTTCGAGGCGCAAAACCTGGCCCGTACCGGCATGCCGGACGAGATCGTGATGCGGCACCGGCTGCCGCACTTCGCCCATATCTTCGCGGGCGGCGGTTACGCCGCCGGCTATTACAGCTATATGTGGTCCGAAGTGCTCGACGCCGATGCGTTTGCGGCCTTCGAGGAGAGTGGCGACATTTTCGATCCGGCAACGGCGAAACGCCTGCGCCAATCGATCTACGCGGCCGGCGGTTTGCAAGAGCCCGCCGACGCCTATAAGGCCTTCCGCGGACGGCTGCCGAGCGCCGATGCGCTATTGCGCAAGCGCGGCTTTATCACGCAGAACGCTCCCGCGCATTGAATACGACGAATTGATACGGCTCACTCCATCATGACAAATTCCGTGAACTTGCACAGCGCCGGGCATCGTCGCGGCGTGGTTTGCGCGCCGCACTTCGCGGCGGCCGAGACCGGGCAGTCGATCCTCGCCGAGGGCGGCAATGCGATCGAAGCAATGCTAGCCATGGCCGCATCGATCGCCGCGGTCTATCCGCATATGACCCACGTCGGCGGCGACGGCTTCTGGCTCATCCGCGAGCCATCCGGACGCGTGCGCGCGATCATGGCGGCGGGCCCTACCGCTGTGCAGGCCAAACCGGAGCTTTATCGCGAGCACGAGACCATGCCGACCCGCGGGCCGCTCGCGGCGCTCACGGTGCCCGGCGCCGTCGGCGGCTGGATGCTGGCGCACGAAGCGGCCAAGGCGCATGGCGGCAAGCTGCCGTTGAAGGACCTGTTGACGCCTGCCATCGTCCAAGCGCGAGGGGGCTATGCGGTCACGCGCAGCCAGGAGCGTCTGACACGCGAACAGTTCGATACGCTCAAGGACGCACCGGGTTTCGCCGCGCAGTTCCTGCGCGACGGCAAGGTCGCTGCCCTCGGCACGGTCCTCAAGCAGGAAGCGCTCGCCGCGACGCTGGAGCATTTGACCCAGGCCAGCCTCGACGATTTTTATCGCGGCGACGTGGGACGCGAGATTGCCGCCGATCTTGCGCGCATCCGCAGTCCGCTAACGCGCGAGGACTTGCAGCGCTATCAAGCCAAGATTGCCGAGCCGCTGCGCGCCGAACTCGTCTCAGGCACGGTCTTTAATACCGACGCACCCACCCAGGGCGTCGTCTCCCTGATGATCGTCGCTCTATTCGCCCGCCTCGGCGTGAAGGATGCTGAGAGCTTCGACCATATCCACGGCCTGGTCGAGGCGACCAAGCGCGGCTTGCAGGTGCGCGACCGGCTCGTCACCGATCCTGACTATCTGGCCCATCCGTTGCAGCGGGTGCTCGAAGAGCCATATCTTGCCGCCGAAGCAACCAAGATCGATCGCCGCAAGGCGGCAGCCTGGCCGCAGCCCGCGAATAAGGGCGACACGATCTGGATGGGCGCCGCCGACACGACCGGCTTGGTCGTCTCTTACATACAATCGCTTTATTGGGAATTCGGCTCGGGCTGCGTGCTGCCGCGCACCGGGCTTTTGATGCAAAATCGCGGCGCGAGTTTTTCGCTGCAAGCCGGCGCCCTCAATTATCTCACGCCGGGCCGGCTGCCATTCCACACTCTCAATCCGGCGCTCGCGGTGCTCAAGGACGGCCGCATTATGGCCTATGGCTGCATGGGCGGCGACGGCCAGCCGCAGACTCAAGGCGCGGTGTTCACCCGCTACGTGGATTTCCGCGAGCCGCTCCTCGAAGCGATCGACCGTCCGCGCTGGGTGCTGGGGCGGACCTGGGGCGCGCCGCGCACCGCGCTTCGCCTTGAGTCGCGCTTCGATGAAGCGCTGATCGAGGCGCTCGCCGCTGCCGGGCACGACCTCGACGTGCTGGGCGACCCCTACTCGGATGTGATGGGCCACGCCGGCGCTGTGGTTCTGCATCCGGACGGCACCTGCGAAGGCGCGCACGACCCGCGCGCCGACGGCGGCGCGGCGGGGGCGTGAGGATTAGCTTTTGCGCTTCTTCGCCGCCGCCCGCGCGTCGGCGATGATCTGCTTGAACACGTTCATTTCGACCACGCCAGGCACGCGGAAGAACCCAACGATGAATCCGGGCGTGCCCTCGAAGCCGAAGGCATCGGCCTGATCGTCGTTGCGGACCAAGAGGTCATCGATGGTCTTCTGGTGCGCCTGCAGATCCTGCTTGGCCTTTTCGACGTCGACGCCGGCCTTGGTCAGAAGTTCCGGAATGTTGGCGTCGCTCAATTTCTCCGTGGCGCCAATCAGCGCGTCATGCGCCTCTTGGTATTTGTTCTGATATTTCGCCGCCAGCGCCAATCGCGCAGCCGACTTCGAAACTGCGCCGAAGATCGGCCAGTCTTTCAGCACCAGCCTGATATTGCCGTCCTCGCGGACGACCTGCGCGATTTCCGGGGCAAGCTTTTTGCAATACGGGCACTGATAGTCGAAATATTCGACGACGGTCAGGTCGCCCTGCGGATTTCCGAGCACGGGAATTTCCGGATCGCGGAGCACCGCGTCGCGGCTGAGAATGTCGGTGCCGCCTTGGCCGAAGGCCCCCGCGGAGAACGCGCCGATGGCGACGGCCAATGCCCAGGCGAGCAATTCATTTGGTCGTTTGCGTTCTCTCATGCGCCTCACCGAGCGTCTCCATATTTTTCGACTGGTAGCGCGGGAGCGCCATTTACCTTCGCGCCACGCGCGGATTACGGCTCCATCGCCGTCAAACCGAGCTTCTCCATAAGCTCGCGGTCGCGGTCGCGACCCGGATTGGGCGTGGTGAGAAGCTTCGGCCCGTAGAAGATCGAGTTGGCGCCGGCGAGGAAGCACAAAGCCTGGGTTTCCTCGCTCATATCCTCGCGTCCCGCCGAGAGCCGCACCACGGAGCGCGGCATCGCGATACGGGCGACGGCGACGGTGCGGACGAATTCGATTGGATCGAGAGGCGCCTCGCCGGCGAGCGGCGTACCGGCCACGCGCACGAGCATATTGATCGGCACCGATTCCGGGTGCTCCGGCAGCGACGCGAGCGCCGCGATCATGCCGACGCGGTCTTCGCGCGTCTCGCCCATGCCAACGATGCCGCCACAGCAGACATGAATGCCGGCGTCACGCACGTGTCCGAGCGTCTCGAGCCGATCCCGGTAAACGCGCGTGGTGATGACGCGGCCGTAAAATTCCGGCGAAGTGTCGAGGTTGTGGTTGTAGTAATCGAGGCCCGCTCGCTTGAGCCGCCGCGCTTGCGGGCCGGTCAACATGCCGAGTGTGGCGCAGGTTTCCATGCCCAGCGCCTTGACCGCCCGCACCATCTCGCACACCAAGTCGAGATCGCGATCCTTGGGCGAACGCCACGCCGCGCCCATGCAGAAGCGGCTCGCGCCGGCGCTTTTCGCGGCGCACGCTTCCGCGACGACCGTCTCAAGCGCCATCAGCTTTTCCGCTTGCACGCCGGTGTCGTAGCGCGCGCTCTGTGGACAATAGGCGCAATCCTCCGGGCAGCCGCCGGTCTTGATCGACAGCAAGGTCGAAATCTGCACTTCGGCCGGGTCGAAGTTTTCCCGATGGACCGTCTGCGCCCGGAACATCAATTCGGGGAACGGCAGATCGAACAGCGCATGGATTTCTTGCCGCGTCCAATCGTGCCGGACGAGACTCGGGCCGCGCACGTGAGAGGTGTCATCGGTGGCGAGCGACATGGGGCATTCTAGCTTGGATCGAGCGCTGGTGAAATCCGGGGCGCCCTCGGGCGGGCTGGCGGGCCGCCGCGGTTCATATCACAATGCCCGTCACAATGCTCGCAATGAAGCCGCGATGGACGTCGCTTGTCGCTATCGCCGCCTCGCTCGCCGTGAGCGCGGTCAGCGGCGTCGCTGCGCAGGATTGGCCGGCACGCGCGGTGCTTGTGGTGAGCCCGTTCGCAGCCGGCAGCGCCAACGATACAGTGGCGCGGATCGTGCTCGACCAGGTCGGCCGGCAGCTTGGCCAGGCCTTTGTCATCGAGAACCGGCCGGGCGGCGGCGGCGTGGTCGGCGTCGCCTCGGTGGTGCGCGCCGAGCCCCGACGGCTACACGTTCCTGATGAGCTCGGCGTCGATGAGCTCCGCGGTGATCCTGCACCGGTCGCTGCCCTATGACGAATTGCGCGATCTCGAACCGGTCGCGATGCTGACTACCCAGCCGAGCGTACTGATCGCGGCGCCCGGCAAGGGCTTCCGGACGATCGCCGACCTTGTCGCCGCCGCCAAGGCGCGGCCCGGCGAACTCAACTTCGCCTCCGCCGGTATCGGCTCGGCCTCGCATATCGCCGGCGAGCGTTTTCGTTTGGCGGCGGGATTGAACGTCCAGCATATCCCCTATCGCGGGCCGGTCGAGGCGCTGGCCGATCTGATGACCGGGCGCATCGACTTTTATTTCCTGCCGATCGCGCCGGCGCTGCCTCTGATCGAACAAGGCAAGGTGGCTGCGCTCGCGGTATCGACGCCGCAGCGCGTGCTGTTGCTGCCCGATGTGCCGACAATTGCCGAAGCCGGCTATCCGAACGCCGAATATCTGTTCTGGGGCGGGCTGTCGGCGCCGGCGAAAACGCCGCGGACGATCGTCGACGCGCTCAATCGCGAAGTGAACAAGGCGCTCGGCATGCCGACGATCCGCGAGAAGCTGCAAAATCTCGGCGCCGAGCCCAAGCCGATGACGCCGGATCAGTTCGCAAAATTCCTCGCCGGCGACGTTGCCGCCATGGTCAAGCTCGGCAAAAATGCCAATATCACGCCAACGGATTAAGAACCGAAAGCTTATTCATGGCCAATACCCCGCCCGACCGCCTCTCCAACGATCCGCGCAGCCCTTACTACAATGCCGAGGCGCTCAAGCGCGACGTCGGCATCCGTTTCAAGGGCGTCGAGAAGACCAATGTCAGCGAATATTGCGTGAGCGAGGGGTGGATTCGGGTCGAGGCGGCCAAGACCAAAGACCGTTACGGCAATCCGCTGACGATCAAGCTAAGCGGACCGGTCGAAGCTTATTTTAAAGACGAGAAGAAGAAATAGCGGACCTCGTCACTCCGGGGCGCGCGCTTTGCGCGCGAGCGGAAAGGCGCGGCCAACTTGGATTTCCGAATGCCGCGATATCGGGCACCGACAGCTACTCGGCCGCGACTCTCGCCGCCTGATCGACCGCCTCGACGCGCGCGGCGCAATACTTGAATTCCGGAATTTTGCCGAACGGGTCGAGCGCCGGATTGGTGAGCAGGTTGGCGGCTGCTTCCACGAAGGCAAACGGAATAAACACTACGCCGTCGGGAATAGCGTCATCCTGACGCGATGCCAGTTCCACCACTCCGCGCCGCGTCGACACCCGTATCGGATCGCCCGGCTTGATGCCCAATTTTGCGATCGTGCCGCGCGACACCGAAGCGACGGCGCTCGGCTCCAAAGCATCGAGCGTCGTCGCCCGGCGCGTCATGGCGCCCGTATGCCAATGTTCGAGCTGACGTCCGGTGGTGAGGATGAACGGATAGTCTTCGTTCGGCGTCTCGTCGGGCGGCTGGAGTTTCGCCGCGACGAGCTTGCCGAAGCCGCCGGGACGCGGAAAGCCCTTCTCGAAAACCACATCGTGTCCGGGCTGGTCCGGTGCGTCGGCCGGATAGGTGACGGCGCTCTCGCGCTGCACGCGTTCCCAGGAAATATTGTCGAGCGACGGCATCAGCGACGCCATCTCCGTGTAGATTTCGTCGGGCCCTTTGTAATTCCACGGTAGCCCGATGCGGCGGCCGATTTCCTGAATGAGCCACCAATCGTGCCGGGTATCGCCCGGCAGCGGCAGCGCCTGGCGGCCCATCTGCACCTGGCGGTTGGTGTTGGTGACGGTACCATCCTTCTCAGGCCAAGCCGAGGCCGGCAGCACTACATCGGCGTAGATCGCGGTCTCGGTGAGGAAAAGATCCTGCACGACCAGATGCTCCAGATGGGCGAGCGCTTCGCGGGCGTGGTTGAGGTCCGGGTCCGACATCGCGGGGTTTTCGCCCATGATGTACATGCCCTTGATCACGTCGGCGTGGACCGCGTTCATGATTTCGACCACGGTGAGGCCCTTCTTCGGGTCGAGCTTGACGCCCCAGGCATCCTCGTAGCGGGCGCGAATCTGCGGCTCCTCCACCGACCTATAATCCGGGAAGAACATCGGGATGAGACCCGCGTCGGAAGCGCCCTGCACGTTGTTCTGGCCGCGCAACGGATGCAGCCCGGTGCCGGGCCGGCCGATCTGGCCGGTGATGAGCGACAGCGCGATCAAGCAGCGCGCATTGTCGGTGCCGTGGGTGTGCTGCGAAATGCCCATGCCCCAGAAAATGATCGCCGATTTGGCGCGCGCGAATTTGCGCGCCACCGTGCGCAGCACGTCGGCCTCGATGCCGCAGATCGGCGCCATCTCCTCCGGCGTGTAATCCTTGATGCTTTCGGCGAACTGCTTGAATCCCTCGACGTAGCTTTGGATGTACTGCTCGTCGTAGAGTTTTTCCGCAACGATCGTGTTGAGCATGCCGTTGAGCAGCGCCACGTCGGTGCCGTTCTTAAATTGCAGCATATGCGTGGCATGGCGCTTGAGCGCCTGGCCGCGCGGGTCGGCGACGATCAGCGTGGCGCCGTTTTTGGCGGCTTGCTTGAAGAAGGTCGCCGCGACCGGGTGATTTTCGGTCGGATTGGCGCCGATCACGAAAATTACTTCGGCATTCTTGCACTCGTTGAAGCTCGCCGAAACGGCGCCGGAGCCGATCCCTTCCATCAGAGCCGCGACCGAAGAGGCATGACACAGCCGCGTGCAATGATCGACATTGTTGGTGCCGAAGCCGGTGCGAACGAGCTTTTGAAAGAGGTAAGCCTCTTCGTTCGATCCCTTGGCCGAACCGAAGCCGGCCAGCGCCTTCGGCCCGTCGCGGTCGTGGATCTTCTTTAGGCCGGCGGCGGCCCGGTCGAGCGCTTCTTCCCAAGTCGCCTCGCGGAAATGCGTCCAGGGATTCGACGGATCAAAATCCTCGTTCGCGATTTTTGGCACGCCCTCCTTGCGGATCATCGGCTTTAACAGCCGCTGCGGATTATGGACGTAGTCGAAGCCGAACCGGCCTTTGACGCAGAGCCGGTTCTCGTTGGCGGGCCCGTTCCTGCCGGTGACGTAGAGAAGCTTGTCGTGCTTGATGTGATAGGTGAGCTGACAGCCGACACCGCAATAGGGACACACGCTGTCCACCGACCGGTCAGCCTTTCCCATGAAGACATTCTTGTCGTTCACCTGCGTCGCCGGCATCAGCGCCCCGGTCGGACAGGCCTGCACGCATTCGCCGCAGGCGACGCAGGTCGAAGCGCCCATCGGATCGTCGAAATCGAACACGATCTTCTCGGTGTGACCGCGGCCGGCCATACCGATCACGTCGTTCACCTGGACTTCGCGGCAGGCGCGGACGCAAAGATTGCATTGGATGCAGGCATCGAGATTGACCGCCATCGCCGGATGCGAGCGGTCGGGCGCCGGCTCGGCGCGGCGGGGGAAGCGGCCCTGTTCGAGATTCAGCCGCGTCGCGATCTTCCACAATTCGGAATCGGGATCGTGTGCCACGTCACGCGACGGCTGATCGGCGAGCAGAAGCTCGGCGACCATTCTGCGCGCGGTCTTGGCTCGGTCGGTTTGCGTCCGCACTTTCATGCCCGGTGCGGGGCTGCGGATGCAGCTTGCGGCGAGCACCCGCTCGCCTTCGATCTCGACCATGCAGACGCGGCAATTGCCGTCCGGCCGGTAGCCGGGCTTGGGCAGGTAACACAGATGCGGCAATTTGATGCCGAGGCGCCGGGCAGCGCGGAAAATCGTCTCGCCTTCGCGGATATCGATCTCGCGGTCGTCGATCGTGAAGGTCTTCGTGTCGGTCATGTCGTCTTCCTCTGCGGAATGACGGAACGAGGTCCGCGCATCACCAATGTCCCAGCGGCGTCTTCAGTTCATCCGGAAAATATTTTAGCACACACAATAACGGGTTGGGCGCCGCCTGGCCGAGGCCGCAGATCGACGCGTCGCGCATCAATGCCGACAGCTCGTCGAGTAGCGCCGCATTCCACGGCCCGTTGGCCATGAGCTCCGCCGCCTTTTCGGTGCCGACGCGGCAGGGTGTGCACTGGCCGCAACTCTCATCTTCGAAGAACTTGATGAGGTTGAGCGCCACCGCCTTCATATCGTCCTTGTCGGACAGGATCACAACGGCGTGGGAACCGACGAAACAGCCGTATTTTTCCAGCGTGCCGAAATCGAGTGGGATGTCCGCCATCGATGCCGGCAAAATGCCGCCGGACGCGCCGCCCGGCAAATAGCCCTTGAACGTATGGCCTTCGGCCATGCCGCCGCAGAACTCTTCGATCAATTCGCGCACCGTCACGCCGGCGGGCGCGAGCTTTACGCCCGGGTTCTTCACCCGGCCGGACACCGAAAAGCTGCGGAAGCCCTTGCGGTCATGTCGGCCTTGCGAAGTGAACCATGCGACGCCGCGCTCGACGATGTCGCGCACCCAATGGAGCGTCTCGACATTCTGTTCGAGCGTCGGGCGGCCGAACAGGCCCACCTGGGCTACATAAGGCGGACGATGCCGCGGCAGGCCGCGCTTGCCTTCGATCGATTCGATCATCGCGGATTCTTCGCCGCAGATATAGGCGCCGGCGCCGCGACGCAGGTGGATTGTGGTGTGCTTCGACAGGCCGGCATCTTCGACCTTGGCGATTTCCTCGGCGAGAAGAAGCCGCACTTCCGGATATTCGTCCCGGATATAGAGATATGTATCGGCGGCTTCGACGACCCAGGCCGCGATCAGCATGCCCTCGATGAAGCGATGCGGATCGCGTTCGAGATAAAAGCGGTCTTTGAACGTGCCCGGCTCCCCCTCGTCGGCATTAACCGCGAACAGGCGCGGCGCCGGCTCCGCGCGCACCAGCGACCATTTGCGCCCGGTGGGAAAGCCGGCCCCCCCGAGGCCGCGCAGCCCAGCATCGCTGACGAGCTTGATGATTTCGTCGCGGGTTCGCGCGCCGCCGGTGCAGGCCTTGAGAAGCTCATAACCGCCGGCACGAATGTAAGTGTGGAACGGCGTCGGCGTCGGATAGGCATGCGTGTGCGATGGCTTGGCCGCGGCAGCCGCAACCTTCGCAGCATCGGCGTTCATCACCTGGGCATGGCCGATGGCGCAGACCGGAGCGCGGTCGCATGCGCCCATGCAAGGCGCGCGCTGAACGCGCACTTTCGCGCCAAGCTTATTCGGCAGTTCGGAGAGAAGCCGCTCCGCACTGGCGAGCGCGCAGGACAACGAATCGCACACGCGCACCGTTATCGCCGGCGGCGGGGTTTCGCCCTCCTTCACCACGTCGAAATGGGAGTAAAAGGTCGCAACTTCGTAGACTTCGGCCAAAGCGAGCCGCATTTCCTGCGCCAAAGCCGCTAGGTGCGCTGCGGAAAGGGACCCGTAGCGATCCTGGATCAGGTGCAGGTATTCGATGAGCAGATCGCGCCGGCGCTCGCGCTCGCCAAGCAGCGAACGGACCTCCTGGAGTGCTTGCGGCTCGACTTGGCGACCCTTCGGCGTGCGCCGCGCCCGGCGCCGCCCCGTCCGCTCCCGATTCTCTGGCGGCGGCGTCTCTTGTGGCTCGGTAAAACTCATTGTTTCCTTTTAAAACCCTAAAACGCTTATGGGAACAGCGCCTGGGCGGCGAAATTCCCTAATTATTGCAAATATGGGGCGCAAATCCTGTTGCGTTGCACCGAACGCGACTTTTGACTTTGCCGTACGGGCGCGACACTTGGCCCCACTTCGACCCGCACCTTCGCCCACCCGACACGGGCGAGACCCCACTTCATCGAAGGCAACGCTTGCAATCGTTTCAAGCTGAATCGATTGTGGCTCTAGATGTTTGATGGAGCATGACCTTTTCGGAAAGCGGGTTTCCACTTTTCCGCATTATTCCCTAGTTCTTTGGTCTAGAGGCTTCGTGGCCATCTGTACGAACCGGCGATTTATCGGCATAAATACGCGATAAAATTAAACTTCAAGGGGGACGCCCTATGACCACATTCGATCAAGCCATGCCGGCCCGCGGCCAGGGATCGGGCATTCTCGATCGTGAGCGAATCATCGCCAAGGCCGGCTTCAACCGGTGGCTCGTGCCGCCCGCCGCACTGTGCATCCATCTCTGTATTGGGATGGCTTACGGCTTCAGCGTGTTTTGGCTGCCCTTGTCGCGCGCGCTGGGAATCACAGCGTCAAAAGCATGCCCCGACATGACGCTCGCCCAGGAACTGTTCACGACGACCTGCGATTGGCGGGTCGCCAGCATGGGCTGGATGTTCACGCTCTTCTTCGTACTGCTCGGTGTGTCGGCGGCGATTTGGGGCGGCTGGCTCGAGCGCGTCGGACCCCGCAAGGCGGGCGTCGTCGCCGCGATCTGCTGGGGCGGCGGCCTGATGCTTGGCGGCGTCGGCATCATCGTGCATCAGCTCTGGCTGATGTGGCTCGGCGCGGGCGTCATCGGCGGCGTCGGCCTGGGGCTTGGCTATATCTCGCCGGTTTCGACGCTCGTGAAATGGTTCCCCGACCGTCGCGGCATGGCGACCGGCATGGCGATCATGGGCTTTGGCGGTGGGGCGATGATCGGCGCGCCGCTCGCCAACATCTTAATGAATTATTTCAAGTCGCCGACCGACGTCGGCGCGTGGCAGACCTTCTTCGCCATGGGCGCGATCTATTTTTTCTTCATGATGGTCGGCGCGTTCCGTTACCGCCTGCCGCCGGCCGGCTGGCGCCCGGAAGGCTGGACGCCGCCCAGCGAAACCAAGTCGATGATCACGCAGCACAATGTGCACCTCAAGGACGCACATAAGACGCCGCAGTTCTGGCTGATCTGGTGGGTGCTCTGCTTGAACGTGTCGGCGGGCATCGGCGTGATCGGCATGGCGTCGCCGATGTTGCAGGAAATCTTCGGCGGCAAGCTAATCGGGCATCCCGAGTTGGGATTCACCGCGCTTAGCGTCGAACAGAAGGCCACCATCGCCGCGATCGCAGCCGGCTTCGCCGGACTGTTGTCGCTCTTCAACATCGGCGGCCGGTTCTTCTGGGCCTCACTGTCCGACTATATCGGGCGCAAGAACACCTACTATACGTTCTTTATCCTCGGCATCGCGCTCTATGCGTCGGCGCCGTACTTCGCCCAGACAGGGAACAAGACGCTGTTCGTGCTCGCCTTCGGCGTCATCCTGTCGATGTATGGCGGCGGCTTCGCCACCGTGCCGGCCTACCTGGCCGACATGTTCGGTACTCAGTTCGTCGGCGCCATTCACGGCCGCCTGCTGACGGCCTGGTCGACGGCCGGCATCATCGGTCCGGTCGTGGTGAACTATATCCGCGAGGCGCAGCTCGCCGCAGGCGTCCCGCGCGATCACCTTTACGATTTCACCATGTACATCCTCTGCGGCATGCTGGTCATCGGCCTGATCTGCAATTCCCTGATCAAGCCGGTCGACCCCAAGTGGTACATGAGCGCGGATGAGGTCGCCAAACTGCAAGCCGCCAGCGCCACCGGTGCGGCGACGAGCGGTTCGTACGGAATTGGCAAGGGCGGGCTGGATTTGCCGGCCGTCATTTTCTGGGCCTTTGTCGGCGTTCCGCTCGCTTGGGGCGTGTGGATCACCCTGAAATCGGTCGCCACGCTGTTTTAGGCGCGGGCCGCGGCTTAAGGACAAACGGCGCGGCAGGGAGAGCCGCGCCGTTTTCATGTTACCGATGCGTTCCGCCCCTTCGACCGCAGTCGCTTCTGACTCAATCGATTGTCGCGCTGAGTTCCCGATGGAGATCACGCACTAGAGCAAAATCCGATCGAGTCGATCCACTCTCCGCTCATTCCCGCGCAAGCGGGAATCCAGATAAAATGAGGACAAGCCGATAGTGACAGCCGTTTTCTGAACGGAACTTGCCTTAGAACAAGCCGACGATGCGTCCGTCCGGACCGACGTCGATCGAGTCCGCCGCCGGCACTTTGGGTAGGCCCGGCATGGTCAACAGCTCGCCGCAGATCACGACCACGAACTCGGCGCCGGCCGAGAGCCGCACCTCGCGCACCGGAATGATGTGGTCGCTTGGGGCGCCCTTGGCGTCGGGATTGGTGGTGAAGCTGTACTGGGTCTTGGCCATGCAGATCGGCAACTTGCCGTAGCCCATTGCCTCGAACGAAGCGAGCTGATTGCGTACGGACTTGTCCATCGAAATGTCCTTGGCGCGATAGATTTCCCTGCAAATGGTGCGGATCTTCTCCACGAGCGGCATATCATCCGGATAGAGATATTTGAGCTTGCTCTTGCCGCTTTCGGCGACCTTCACGACGGCGCGCGCGACATCGGACGCCCCTTCCCCGCCCATGGCCCAGTGGTCTGCCATCAGGGCTTCGACGCCGAACGCCTTGCATTTGTCTGTTACCAGTTTGATCTCCGCCTCGGTATCGGCCGAGAAGCGGTTGATCGAGACCACTGGCACGATGCCGAATTTTTGCATGTTCTCGACGTGGCGCCGCAGATTGGCGACGCCGGCTTCGAGCGCCTTGAGGTTCTCGGCCTTGAGATCTTCTTTCTTCACGCCGCCGTGCATTTTGAGCGCGCGGATGGTGGCGACCAACACCACGCAGTCTGGCGCGATACCGGTCTTGCGGCATTTGATGTCCATGAACTTCTCGGCGCCGAGATCGGCGCCGAAGCCGGCCTCGGTGACCACGTAATCGGCGAGCTTCAGCGCCGTCGTCGTCGCCAGCACCGAATTGCAGCCATGCGCGATATTGGCGAACGGGCCGCCATGAATGAAGGCGGGCGTGCCTTCCATCGTCTGCACCAGGTTCGGCGCCAGCGCTTCCTTGAGCAGCACCGTCATGGCGCCATGCGCCTTGAGATCGCGGGCGCGCACCGGTTTGCGATCGCGCGTGTAAGCCACGACGATATTGCCGAGCCGGTTTTTCAGATCTTCGACGCTGCGCGCCAGGCAAAAGATCGCCATCACTTCGGAGGCGACGGTGATGTCGAAGCCGTCCTCGCGCGGAAATCCGTTGGCAACGCCGCCGAGCGAATTCACGATCGAGCGCAGCGCGCGATCGTTCATGTCCAGAACGCGGCGCCACGCCACGCGGCGCGGATCGATGCCGAGCGCGTTGCCCCAATAAATGTGGTTGTCGAGTAAGGCCGCGAGCAAATTATTGGCCGAGGTGATGGCGTGGAAATCGCCGGTGAAGTGCAGATTGATGTCCTCCATCGGCACGACCTGCGCATAACCGCCGCCGGCGGCGCCGCCCTTCATGCCGAACGACGGACCGAGCGACGGCTCGCGGATGCACAGCATCGCCTTCTTGCCGATGAAATTAAGCGCGTCGGTCAGCCCGACCGTCGTTGTCGTCTTGCCCTCGCCGGCCGGCGTCGGGTTGATCGCGCTGACCAGGATCAGCTTGCCGTTAGGCCGGCCTTGGATCGAATTGATGAAATCCATCGACACCTTGGCCTTGTAATGACCGTAGGGATCGAGGTTTTCCGGCGCGACGCCGAGTTTCTCGCGCGCAATCTCCATGATCGGACGCTTCTTGGCGGCTTGCGAAATTTCGATGTCGGATTTCGGCGATTGGTGCTGCGAGGCGGGCATTGTGTGACGATCCATGACACGTTGGAGTGAAGGAAATTTCCGGTCTCTTGCCGCCTGTCACGTTTGCGAGACCTCTTTGGCGGGGATAATCGCGGCGGGACTTAAGTGAATCTCGCCTTCGGCTGGAGGTTGACTGATTTCGTCCATTCGACGGCGTCGATCTTTTTGCCGTCGAGGGGTTGAACGCACAAAATCTTGAAACGGCCGTCGGCGCAGACCACGGTGAAACCGTCCGCTTCGACCGCGACGATCTCGCCGAGCTTGCCGCCGATCCCTTTGGGATCTTTCGCCGGCTGCGGCTTGGCGTCGAAAATTTTCAGCTGCTTGCCGTCGAGCATGGTCCACGCGCCGGGCGCCGGATTGCAGCCGCGGATCAGCCGGTCGATTTGCTCCCATGGTTTGCCCCAGTCGATCCTGGCATTCTCGGGCCCGCAGCGGCCCTCATAGGTGGCTTTCGCTTCGTCTTGCTTGATGCGCGGCGCTTTGCCCGCCTTGACCAGATCGACCGCCTCCATCATCGCCTCCACCCCCATGGGGAACAATCGGTCGAAATAAACCGTGCCGAGCGTATCGGTTGGACCGATCGGCGTCTTCTTCTGAATGAGGATGTCGCCGGTATCGAGCCCATTGTCGGGCCAGAAGATCGAAAGCCCGGTCCCCTTTTCGCCCTTGATGATCGGCCAATTGATGGCGCTTGCGCCGCGATAGGCCGGCAACAGCGAGGGATGATACTGGATCGAGCCGTGGGTCGGGATGTTGAGGAATTCCTCGGGAACGAACAGCGTCACGAAGGCCATGACCTGAAGATCGGGTTTGAGCGCTTTGAATTGCTCCCGTACTTCCGGCTTTTTGTACGACTCGGGCTGATGCACCGGAAGCTTGGCGGCAAGGGCTGCTTCTTTGAGCGGATCGGTCTTAGCGCCGGGCCGCTCCGGGGCGACATAGACGGCGACGACATTCTCGCCGCGCTTCACGAGTGCGTCGAGCACCGCCTTGCCGAACGCTTGCTGGCCATGAACTACGATGCGCATTGTCAAAATCTCTTCCGCAGACTTGCTACGCCGCCGCGGCCTTGGCCGGCTTGTCGGGCGCGGTGATCGCACCAGAGGTTTTGATCTCGGCGACTTCCTTGTCCGAATAGCCGAGAACACGGCGCAAAATTTCCTCGGTGTGCTCACCGAGAAGCGGCGAGCGGCGTATGTCGGCAGGCGAATCCGACAGTTTGACTGGATTGCCGACGGTTAGATACTTGCCGCGGGTCGGATGATCGACCTCGACAACCGTGCCCGTGGCGCGCAGCGACGGCTCCTCGGCGATTTCCTTCATGGAAAGAATCGGACCGCAAGGAATGTCATATTTGTTGAGGATTTCCATCGCCTCGAATTTCGTTTTGGTCTCCGTCCACCGCTCGATCGTATCGAAGATTTTGCGCAAGCGCGGCAGCCGCGCCAGCGGCGTGGCATAGTCGGGATCGGTTTTCCATTCGGGTTTGCCGATGATGTCGCAAATTGCTTCCCAGACCGGCGCCTGGGTAATGAAATAAATGTAGGCGTCGGGATCGGTCTCCCAGCCTTTGCATTTGAGGATCCAACCCGGCTGGCCGCCGCCTGAATCATTGCCGGCGCGCGGCACGGCCGCGCCGAACGGGGCACCCTCGCCGAATTGGCTGTATTCGGTGAGCGGACCGTGCTTGAGACGTTGCTGGTCGCGCAGCTTGACGCGGCACAGGTTCAGCACGCCGTCCTGCATGGCGGCGAGAACACGCTGACCGCGGCCGGTACGCATGCGCTGATAGAGCGCCGCGACGATGCCAAGCGCGAGATGCAGACCCGTGCCCGAATCGCCGATCTGCGCGCCGGTCACGAGCGGCGGCCCGTCGCGGAAACCGGTCGTCGAGGCGGCGCCGCCGGCGCATTGCGCGACGTTTTCATAGACCTTGCAATCCTCATAGGGGCCGGGGCCGAAGCCCTTCACCGAAGCGACGATCATGCGCGGATTGAGCTTGTGGATGTGTTCCCAAGTCAGCCCCATGCGGTCGAGCGCGCCGGGAGCGAAATTCTCCACCAGCACGTCGCATTGTTTAACCAGACGGTCGAGAATTTCCTTGCCCTTCGGATGCTTGGAATCGATCGTGATCGAGCGCTTGCTGCCGTTGAGCATCGTGAAATAAAGGCTGTCGGCGCCCTTCACGTCGCGCAATTGGCCGCGCGTGATGTCGCCAGTTCCGGGCCGCTCCACCTTGATCACGTCGGCGCCCATATAAGCGAGGAGTTGGGTGCAGGTCGGTCCCGACTGCACATGCGTGAAATCCAAAACCCTCACGCCGTCGAGCGCCCGGCCCGCTTGACCGAACGGCTTCGACGACGGTCGCGGCAACGTCGCCGCTGGTTTGCCGGCCTTTAAATTGACGACCTTGCCGGACGACTTTCTCGCCGCAGCCTTGTTCGCCGCTTTGGATTTCGCTTTCGCGGACTTTTTCGCCGCCTTCATCGCCGCTTTCTTGCGCATTGCCACGGACTTTCTCCCAATTCCGATGACGTTCATCTATTTCTATGCACCACGCTTTGCGGATTGAGGTTGCCGATGCGGCCGCTCTCGGTGCCGGCGGCCGGGTCGATCACCGCGTTGATGAGTGTCGGCTTGCCGGAATCCATGGCGTTGTTGACGGCGCGGCTCAACTCGTCCGGCGTCGTCACATTGACGCCAACACCGCCGAAGGCCTCGATCATCTTGCCGTAGTGCGCATCTTTGACGAAGACGGTCGGGGCCGGATCGGGACCGCCGGTCGGATTGACGTTGGTCCCGCGATAAATACCGTTGTTGTTGAAGACGACGGTGCAGACCGGCAGGTTGTAACGGCAGATCGTCTCGACCTCCATGCCCGAGAAACCAAAGGCGCTGTCGCCTTCGACCGCCAGCACGGGTTTGCCGGTCTCGATGGCGGCGGCAATGGCAAAGCCCATGCCAACGCCCATGACGCCCCAGGTACCCACGTCGAGACGTTTGCGCGGCCGATACATATCGATGATGCCCCGCGCCAGATCGAGCGTATTGGCGCCCTCGTTGACGAGAATGGCATCGGGCCGCTCCTCGATGACGGTGCGCAGCGCACCGAGAGCGCTGTGAAAGTCCATCGGTGCTGAATTCTTCATCAGCCGCGGCGCCATCTTGGCGATGTTCTCTTCCTTCTTGGTTCTGACAGTGTTGATCCAGTCCGCCAGCGGCGCCGGCCACTTGCCGTCAATACCTTCGAGGAGCGCCGCGACGCAGGAGCCGATATCGCCGACCACCGGCGCGGCGATGGCGACATTGCTGTCCATCTCCTTGGGCTCGATGTCGATCTGAATGAACGTTTTCGGCCCGCCTTCGCCCCAAGTCTTGCCCTTGCCGTGCGACAGCAGCCAGTTGAGCCGGGCGCCGATGAGCATGACGACGTCGGAATCTTTCAAGACGGTCGAGCGCGCCGCGCCCGCGCATTGCGGATGCGTGTCGGGCAAGAGTCCCTTGGCCATGCTCATCGGCAAAAACGGAATGCCGGTCTTTTCGACCAAGGCCCGGATTGCGTCGTCGGCCTGAGCATAGGCCGCGCCCTTGCCGAGAATGATCAGCGGCCGCTTGGCGCTTTTTAGGACATCGAGCGCGCGCTTGACGGCGGCTGGAGCGGGAATCTGGGCCGGCGCGGGATCGACGACCTTGACGAGCGACTTGGCGCCGGCCTGCGCGTCCATCACTTGCGAGAAGAGTTTGGCGGGCAGATCGAGATAGACGCCGCCGGGACGGCCGGAAACCGCCGCGCGGATCGCGCGCGCCACGCCAATGCCGATATCGGCGGCATGCAGCACGCGGAAGGCGGCCTTGCAAAGCGGTCTGGCGATGGCGAGCTGGTCCATCTCCTCATAGTCGCCTTGCTGCAAGTCGACGATCTGGCGCTCCGAGGAGCCGCTGATCAGGATCATCGGGAAGCAGTTTGTCGTGGCGTTGGCCAGCGCCGTGAGGCCGTTGAGAAACCCGGGAGCCGACACGGTGAGACAAACGCCGGGTTTTTTCGTCAAGAAGCCCGCAATCGCCGCCGCATTGCCGGCATTCTGCTCATGCCGGAACGAAATGACGCGGATGCCCGCAGCCTGCGCCATGCGGCCCAAATCCGTGATCGGGATGCCGGGCACGCCGTAGATCGTTTCGACGCCGTTGAGCTTGAGCGCATCGATGACGAGGTGAAAGCCGTCCGTTAGATCCTGCTCTGCCCTGGTGGTTTCGGGTTGCGCCTTCACTGCCGCTTCAGCCATGGGGAAACTCCGTGCGTCTTAAGTCGTGATTCCTGAACATTCTCAGTCCAAATAGTCCGCGTATTGCGCGACATGCTCGGCAAGACCGAGCGCGTGATCACGCACCAATGTCTCTGCGCGAACGGTATCGCGCGCCTCGAGCGCTTCGATGATATGCATGTGATCGCGGATCGAACGGTCGGCGCGGTCTTTTTCGCCGATCGTTTTTCTGCGGATCATCCGCATATGGGTGAACAGATTCTCGGCAAGCTCAACGAGCACGGTGTTGCGGCTCAGCCGAATGATGGTCTGGTGGAATTCGATATTGATTTCCGAATATTCGTCGAGATGGGCGCGCACTTGCCCGTTCTCGAACGTGGCGAACATTCGGCGAAGCGAAGCGATCTCCTCGTTCGTTGCGGTCGCGGTGATGAGCCGGGCCGCCATGCTTTCCAGCGCAGCCCAGGCGGCGATCAGATCGATCACCTCGCGCTTGGTCTTGCGCACCACATAGACGCCGCGGCGCGGCACCGAACGCACGAAGCCCTCGCGCTCGAGCTGCGCCATCGCTTCGCGCACCGGAGTGCGGCTGATGCCGAATTCTTCGGCGAGGCTACGCTCGTCGAGACGGATTTCGGCCGGGCTGCCATAGACATCCATGCCGATGATGACGGATTTGAGCGCGGCATAAGCTTTGTTCTTAAAACTGAAAGTGGTGTCGATCGGCGCGAGGCGCGGTCGCGCGGCGGCATCGGGCGTCATCGCATCATTGGCCGGCCGGTCGCTCTTGGCGCTGCGCTGTCCGCCGGCCTTGTTACCTGCCTTGTTGCCGATCTTGGCGACCGAGAAACGATGCACACCGGAAGACATTATAGAGACGCTCGTAGCGGAGGACGCTTCGCAACCCTGCGGGGACGCGGTCTAGTTATTTGATGAGGCATGATCTTTTTCGGAAAACCGGTTTCCAACCCGGATCAAAGTCCGGGGCAGGCTTTTTCCGGATCATGCCCTAGGCCGCGTTTCGAGCGGTACCCATAGCGCACTATAATACATTATACCAGAGCGGAAAGGCCGCATTTTCCGGCATTTTCCCGCCATTTCCGGCTGGCCATGAAGAAGGGCGCTGGGACACACGCCCACGCCCTAAAGATACCCGCCAGTTCCCCTGGAACGCAGTCGGTTCAAACCAAATCGATTCTGACTCTGGGCTTTTGATGGGGCATGATCTTTTCGGAAAACCAGTTTCCACCCCGGATCAAAATCCGGGGCAGGCTTTTTCCGGATCATGCCCTAGATCAGGACCGCTTCATGGCGCGTGCCCGCATCGGCTTGAGTACGAACAGCGCCAAGCCGACGACCACGAAGTTCATTAGCGCGGTGACGACGAACACCATGTGCCAACCGCCTGTCGACGATTTGATCAAGTTCGCGACCGGCACCAGGAAGGCCGATGTTCCCTTGGCGGTATACAGCAGGCTCAAATTCACCGTCGCGAATTGCGGACCGAATGTGTCGGTGCAAGTGGAGGGGAACAGGCTGAAAATTTCGCCCCAGGTGAGGAAGATCAGTGCGGCAAAGAGCACGAAGGCCCAGGGCGCCGTTCCCAGCGAACCCAAAAGCCAATAGGACAGCCCGCCGAGGCCGAACGCGATCGCCATGGTGAGTTCGCGTCCGATCGAATCCGAAATCCAACCGAACAAAGGCCGCGCAGCGCCGTTGGCGAGATTGTCGATGATCAGCGCCGCGGTCAGCGTGGTCGCGCCCCAGAATACGATTTCGTTGCCGACCTTGAAATCGGCTGCGATCGGCGCGATCTGTGCGGTCGCCATTAGTCCGCTTGCCGATACCATCACGAACATAATGTAGAGGAGCCAGAACACCGGCGAGGCGAGAACTTGCTGCGGCGAGAAGCTCTTGGCTGACTGCGCGACTTTGGGCGCGGGCGCCGCGGCCATCTCGCCCGGTTCCGGCCCGCGCAGCAACACGGCGAGCAAAAGGAGAATGCCGCCCTGCACGATGCCGAACCAGAAGAATGCGGTGTTGTAATCGAAATTGTCGATGACATAGCGGATCGGGATAATGGTAAGCGCGGCGCCCGCGCCATAGCCGGCCGCGGTCAAGCCGACCGCGAGACCGCGCCGGTCCGGGAACCATTTGACCGCCATGCCGACGCAGGTCGCGTAAACCGCGCCGCCGCCGACCCCGGAGATAACGGCGCCGAGATAGAGCATTTCAAGCGAGGTGGCATAGGCATTGACGACCCAGCCGAGCGCGACGGCGATGCCGCCGAAACTCACCATGATTTTTGGTCCGCGTTGCGGGCCGAGAATATCGACGATCCAACCCTCGATCGGCGTGAGCCACGTTTCCAGAGCGATGAAAAGCGCAAACGCAAATTGGATCGAAGCGATCGACCAGCCATGCGCCTTGTTCATCGGATTGACGAACAGCGTCCAGCCATATTGCAGATTGGCGATCATCACCATGCAGGTGACGCAGATCGCGAGATAGCCCCAGCGCGCCGAACGCGCTTCGGCGCGGGTGATCGTCGTTGCCACAGTCATGAGCGTTTCGTCCCCACGAGATTCTTATCGCGGTTATTTTTAGTTGCGGGCGGATTCGCCGCCAAGTTCAAAGTTTGTCATGGGAGTCTTGACGCACGCGCGTGGCTAAACGCCGCAACCGTTAATAATGCGCAAACACGTTGAAGCCCGGTCCATTCCCGGTTGGTGCAATGCGAAATGAACCGGCCCGCGGAACAAGCCGCTCCACTCCCGAGGTGTTTGGTGCAGTGCCATAACCGGCGAAGGATGGCTCGCCCGTATAAGACATATATAATGTGTCGGGATGCCCGAGCCGGGATCATGGCGCGCGATGTACGAGGTTACGAACCAGCCTCCGCCGCTTGAGCCATACAACCTTCTGCAAACCGACCGTGTGCTGCGCGAAGCTTTGTTGCGCGAGCATGCCGGGTGGGCCGAGAGCGAACTGGCGGCACTCGGCAAGACCCTCGGTGAAACAGAAACTATCCGGCTCGGTTTCGACGCCAATAGAAATCCGCCGCTCCTTCGCGCGTTCGACCGTTACGGCCATCGCATCGACGAAGTCGAATTCCATCCGGCTTGGCATGCGCTGATGGCGATCGCCGTCGAAGCGGGCCTGCACGCGAACCCCTGGGCACAGCCGCGGCCCGGAGCGCATGTGGCGCGCGCCGCCGGGACCTACATGCTGGCGCAGGTCGAGAGCGGCGTGTACTGCCCCATCGCGATGACCTATGGCGCGGTGCCCGCGTTGCGCCACGCTCCGGCACTGGCCGCCGAATGGCTGCCGCGCATCTTCGCGCGCCAATACGATCCGCGTTTCCGTCCGGCGCGGGAAAAAACCGGCGTTTTGATCGGGATGGCCATGACCGAAAATCAGGGCGGGTCGGATTTGCGGACCAACACGACGCACGCCGCGTTCGTCGGGGACGACGGACCGCGCCGGCTGTTCCGCTTGAGTGGACGCAAGTGGTTCATGTCGGCGCCGATGTGCGATGCTTTTTTGGTGCTGGCGCAGTCGCAAGGCGGCTTGAGCTGCTTTCTCGCGCCGCGCTGGACGCGCGACGGTAAACGCAACGCAATCTATATCGAACGTCTGAAGGACAAGCTCGGCAACCGCTCCAATGCGTCGAGCGAAGTTGAATTCGCCGACACAGAAGCTGAATTGATCGGCGAAGAAGGCCGCGGCATCCCGACGATCATCGAGATGAGCACCTATGCCAGGCTCGACTGCGCCATCGGCTCGTCGGGCCTGATGCGCCAAGCCGTGGCGCAGGCGATCCATCACGCTTCGTATCGCGTGGCATTCCAGAAAAAGCTGATCGACCAGAGCCTGATGACCAATGTGCTGGCCGATCTCGCATTGGAATCCGAAGCCGCCACGGTGCTGACGATGCGCTTGGCGCGCGCCTATGACGAAAACGACGGGGCCGCCCAGATTTGGCGGCGCGTTCTGACGCCCGCCGTAAAATTCTGGATCTGCAAGCGCGCGGTGCCGCTGGTGGCGGAAGCGTTGGAGGTGCTTGGCGGCAACGGCTATGTGGAGGAATGCGTGATGCCGCGCCTTTATCGCGAGACGCCGGTGAACTCGATCTGGGAAGGATCCGGCAACGTCATGTGTCTCGATGTGCTCCGCGCGATGGAGCGGACGCCGGGCGCGGCCGAACTCGTGTCGCGGGAACTCGCCGAGAGCGCGCGGGCCGACAAGCGCCTGCGGACCGCCGCCGCGCGTTTGGAGCGACGGTTGACAGCGCGCGAGCGCAACGATGAGTCGCAAGCGCGCGCCATCGTGCGCGATCTTGTCTTGGCCATGCAGGCGACGCTTCTGCTCCGGCATGCGCCGGCGGCGATCGCCGACGCGTTCTGTGCATCGCGCTTGGGCGACGAACCGAGTGGCGCCTTCGGTCTGCTGCCGGCCGGCAGCGATCTTCGAGCGATCGTCGATCGCGCCGCGCCAAACCCACAGTAACGGCGAGGCTTTTTCCGGATCATGCCCTAATGCCTTGCCGCCGAGCCGGTCGCGTCTTCCTCGCGGAACTCGCCGTCGTACGCCATGATGTCGCGCATCAACTGCTCGATCATTTGCTGCCGGTTTGCCGCGGTCTGAGCGCTCGTGAACTCCGCCACCAACTTTGCGATCGCGCTAAGCACTTCATCGGTGTCGATCGTATCCGGTTCGCTTCCGGCCACGGGATTTTCAGCGAAAAAATCATCGACCAATTCGACCATCATGCAATGCAGGCATGGGCGCTCGTTTGCTGCTTCGTCTTCGGGCATGAACGCTATCCTCTCGGCCTCGGTGTAGTAGCATATTAGGTAATTACCAGACTTGGAAAATCGACACTGCGTTCGCCGGATCGGAGGGGAACGCGGAAGTTCGACCTGGCAGCGGAAGTCTTTTAAGACCTGGAGCGCGATCTTTTCAAACCGGGTCGATCGCCACTCTAGGAGCGCCTACTCACCGGAACCGGCAAAGGCGAGTTGTTTGTCCAGTCGCCGGTCTTACGCCATGGTATCGAGGCGCGTCCGCGCATGCTGGCGCTCGGCGCGGTACTGGGCCAATCGGCGCAAGAGATCGCCGTATTTCGAGCCCGCGAGGCGCCGCGCCACGGAACCCAGCGCAGTGCCGAGGAAGTGCTGGAACAGTTCGTCCTCCAGCGAAACGATGGCCTCGACCGAACCCGGATTGCCCTGGCGGGCGCATCGGCCGAACAGCTGCCGATCGATGCGCGCGGAATCGTGGAATTCGGTCAAAATGACGTGCAGCCCGCCGGCTTCCACGACCTCGGGCCCAAGCTCCGCTGCCCCAATGCAGCTGGCGCGGCTGGTGCGACTCGCGCAACTTCGCAACGCCGGCTCAGAAGAGCCAAATTCCGCGCCGTGATCTTCGCTTACGCGGCCTGTTGCGCCAGCCGATCCATTTCGCGTTGCACCAGTTGGCGATAGAGGCCGTCGCGACGCATGAGAAGGTCCGGCGGTCCGTCCTGAACGACCCGGCCGGCTTGCAGGACGACGATACGATCGAAATTGCGGACGGTCGAAAGCCGGTGCGCAATGGCGATCACAGTGCGCCGGGCCATCAGCCGCGTCAGAGCCCGGCGGATGGCCTCCTCGGACTCGCTGTCGAGTGCGGAAGTCGCTTCATCGAGCAGCAGGAGCGGAGCATCTTTGAGGAACGCTCGAGCGACAGCGATGCGTTGACGCTGTCCGCCGGAGAGTCTGACGCCGCGCTCGCCGACGATCGTTCGCATGCCCTGCGGCAACCGCTCGATAAAGTCGCAGCGCGCCGCGATGGCGGCCTGCATCACTTCGTCGTCGGTCGCTTCGGGTCGCCCATAGCGGATATTTTCCATCACCGAGCGATGGAACATCGAAATGTCCTGCGGTACGACGCCGATGGCGTCGCGTAAGCTCTCCTGGGTGACCCGCGCGATATTTTGGCCGTCGAGCAGAATCTGCCCGGCCTGAATATCGTAGAAGCGCTGCAACAGCGCGAACAATGTCGACTTGCCGCCGCCGGAATGACCGACGAGTCCGACCCGCTCGCCGGGCATCAAATTCAGCGAGAAATTCTGGAATATTTGTTGACCGTCGGGATAAGTGAATTCGACACGGTCGAACTTGACGCTGGCGCCGCGTCGCACCAGCGGCTCGGCTTCGGGATGGTCGTTCAATTCATGCGGCACCAATAGCGTCGCCAAGGCCTCCGCCAAACGCGCAATATGCTGCGTTATGTCCACCAGCGCCACCGCGAGGTCGCGTGTCGCGTTGAGCACCGAGAGCGCGAGCGTGCAGGCAAGCACGACGTCGCCGGCCGTCGCTTCATCGCGCTGCCACAGCATGATCGCCCAAGCGACCAGGCCGAGCGTCAGCACTACCGTCAAGACGGCATGAAAAATGCGGAGCTTTTCCAGATAAAAAAGACTTCGCCGCCGCGACTCCATTTCGCGATTGACCGTCGCGTCGAAACGGCGGCGCTCCCGCAGAAAACCGCCGAAAGCGCGCACCAGCGGCATATTGCCGATAACGTCGACCATCTCGCCATCGACGGCCGCCGTGTTGCGGGCGAATTCGTGGTGCAGCGGTCGGCCGGCGGCGGCGAGGCGGAACATCACACAGACCATGATTCCCGCTACGAGTGCGAGAGTGCCTGCCATGGGCAAACTGATCGTGAGCGCCAAGACGATCGCCGCGATCGTCGCCGCGCATGGCGGCAGGACGTTCCACATGAACATATTTTCGGCGGTGAATACGGCATTGGATGTCGCCGTCACCCGGCTCGTCAGCATGCCCGGCAGGCGCTCGGCGAAGTAACTCGGCGAGTGCCCCATTAAATGGCTGAACAGATCGCGGCGCAAATCGCCGGTGACGCCGACGAAAGCGTAGTTGGCGATCCAGGAGGCGACGCGCCACAGCAGATTATCGGCGGCGATCAGCGAGCCGAGCAGCAAAAACGCCGCCCAGGCGGCGGCGCTGGTGCCGGCGGCAAGCGTATCGACCAGGAACTTTATGCCGTATTGCGTGCCGACCGAGCATGCCACGGCCGCGAGCACCGCGCCGAGAATGACCGCGTGGGAAACTGGGCGCAAACGGACATAACGAAAAACAAAGCCGAGCGGAGAGGCGGCATAGCCCGTAAGTTCCGTCATGCGCTGTGCTATCTCCACCCGGGACGTTTGCAAGTCCGCGCCATCGGCGGCTCTTTCATCCCCACGCTCAACGAGCGCGGACCCGCCATGTTCCGCCGGCGTCGATGCACCGGCATCAACATTCGCCGCAATTTGTTACGGGCCGCCGACGCTGCAATGGTTTCGGGCTTTGTATGTCGTTGTTAATGCAACCGGAGCGGCAAAAGTTCCCGAAAGCTGGAAAAATTAAGTTCCCTCCATAAATCGAAATATTTTGCGATTGCGACGTTGTCGGTAGTCGTTCGGGTGAGGACTCCATCGAACACGCAAAGGACTTTTAGATGCATATTGCCCAAGTCGCGCCGTTGACAGAGGCCATCCCACCGAAGCTTTATGGCGGCACCGAACGGGTCGTTTCCTGGCTGACGGAAGAGCTCATCTCGCTCGGGCACGAGGTCACCCTTTACGCCAGCGGCGACTCGGTGACATCGGCCCAGCTCGAAGCGGTATGGCCGCGCGCCTTGCGCCTCGAAGGCGCGGTACGCGATCCCAACGCGCTCCATATGGTAATGCTTGAGCGTGTCTATCGGTCCGCGTCGGATTTCGATTTCCTGCACTTTCATCTCGACTATTACCCATTCTCGCTGTTTTCCCGGCAGCCGACGCCGTTCGTGACGACGCTGCACGGACGGCTCGACCTGCCTGAGCATCAGCCGGTCTTCGACACGTTTTCGTCGGTGCCGGTGGTGTCGATCTCGAACGCGCAGCGGCGGCCCTTGCCGCAAGCGCATTGGGTACGTACCGTCCATCACGGCCTTCCCGAGCGGCTATTGCTACCGCAGCCGATCAAGCCGTCTTATTTTGGTTTTCTCGGCCGCATCGCGCCCGAAAAAGGCGTCGACCGCGCCATTCGCATTGCGCAGCATTGCGGCGCACCGCTCAAAATCGCCGCCAAGGTCGATAAAGTCGACGAAGAGTATTTTCACGAGCAGATCAAACCGATGCTCGCATCGAGCAATACGGAGTTCATCGGCGAGATCGGCGACAAGGACAAATCGGAATTTCTGAGCGGAGCGATCGCGCTCTTGGTACCGATCGATTGGCCCGAACCATTCGGCTTGGTGATGATCGAAGCGATGGCTTGCGGCACGCCGGTCATCGCCTTCAATCGGGGCTCAACGGCGGAAATCGTCGACGACGGGCTAACCGGCTTCGTGGTGGAGGACATCAACGGCGCAACCGGCGCGGTCGACCGGCTCGGACATTTGTCGCGAGAAAAAATCCGCCGGCGCTTCGAACAACGCTTCACCGCGCGGCGCATGGCGCAAGACTATTTGAACGCCTACCGCAGCCTCATGGATACGGCCGTCCCGCATTTGCGGCTGGTCGCGCAAAGAACTCCGGCGCTTTAGCAAGATAGCGCGCGGGCGGCGCCCTCGCCGATGCCAAGGCTAGGATTGCGCCTCGTCCGCCGGCTTTGTCTCCGGCATCAGGCGCCAGGCCAGCGTCAAGCCGACGACGGCGATTGCCGCCAGGCTGGCAAAGGCCGCCGAACTGCCGAAGCGGTCGGTCAGATAGCCCGCAAGCGTCGCGCTCAGCGATGCGCCGATCCCCGTTGCAGTGCCGAGAATGCCCTGACCGAGATTGAAGTGCCCGGTTCCGCGCGTGAGATCGGCCACCACCAGCGGGACCATGACCGCGAATACCGCCGCGGTCACGCCGTCGAGAAGCTGCACCGCAACGAGCGCGGATGGATAGGTCACCGTGGCAAACAAGAGCCCGCGGATTGGCAATGCGGCAAAACCGATGAGAAGCAGAGGCCGCCGTCCCCAAATTTGCGCCCGCGCGCCGACCCAGGGCGATAAAGCCGCGACGACGAGCTGTGGCACGACGATGCAAGCGGCGATGATAAGCGTCGCCCAGCGGGCAGACCTCATTGTGACGACGCTTCCCATCAGCGACAACATCGCCGAATTGGCGAGATGGAATAAGAGCAAACAGCCGGCGAAAATCAGAAGCGGCCGGTTCTGCATTAATGTGCCCGGGCGGGTCGCTGGGAATGTCGGCGGTTCGGCCGCGGCCCGACGCGGCGGCGCGCCATGGGCGCGCTCGGGATCGATTTCGTTTTCCGCGATGGCGCGAAGCGCAAATAGCGCCGGAACGAGCAATAACACAGTGACGATGAAGACCGCACGCGCCGAAAGCAGGTAGCCGCACGCCCCCATCGCGGCGGCGGCCAAGCCGTTGCCCACCGAGGCAAATCGCGCATTGCGGCCGAGTCGTTCGCCGATGGCGGCATGGCCGACGAGACCGAGGCTGATCGCGGCCATTGCCGGGCCGAGTACGCAGCTCGCAAGCGCGTGCAGAATCGATCCCGCCAGCACGACCGGAAAAATCGGCATCGCCGCGTAGGTCAGCGCGCTCGCGCAAATGGCGGCGACCGCGACGCCGGCAACGAAACGCTCCGAGCGCGCGGCATCGACGAAGGCGCCGCCGGGCATCTGTCCGATCAGCGAAACGAAACTCGTAACCGATAAGACAAGCCCGATATCGACCTGGGTCCACCGCTGCGCGGTGAGATACACCGAAACGAAGGGGCCAAAGCCCGTCTGCACATCGGCAACGAAGAACACGAACCAGTCGAGCCCCCGAAGGCTCCGTGGCGAGGGCGCAAGCGGCGGCTCGCCGGCGCCCGGCGCCGGGATTTTTTGCGGCGCCGCCGCAGCCGGCGGTTCGAGCCGGTCGCGATCGCGGCGTAAGGGAGTTGCAGGCAGGATTGAGTCTCCAGCAATCGTCCAGAATTTATGTTCCGATGTGGCGCGATGATCGCAAATCGCGCGTCATTCGACCGGCAGTGGCTCGAGCTTGCCGAGCGCACCGAGAACGACGATGGGTTTGCCGTCCTGATATTCGGGAGCCGCCTTGACCTGATCGCGGGTAAGATCGAGGGTGATTTTGGCGTTGGCTTGGCCCGGCGGCGGAAAGTGCAAAGCGTTCCATTCCACGGCGATCTTGCGGCTGCCAACACCGAGAAAGCCGCCGAAATCGATGATCGCGGCGCGCACGTGACCGCCGCGATCGACGATCACGTCGACGATCCGGCCCATATTCTCGTCGGCGGCGCTCAAAACCTCGCGGCCGAGAATGCCGCCGGCTTCGTGGCTATTGAGTACGGTGACCGACGCCGCTTCCTCGGCGCTCGCCGCCGGATGGTCGGCGGTCTGGCTCTGTTCCAGCGCCCGTCCCGGCCTTTGGGCTTCTTGCGAAAACGCAAGACCCAACGCCCCGGCAGCAGCGAGGCTCGCAACCGCGGCCGTCTTTAACAGGCTCTTGCCGCGCATGATGGCTCCGTTGGAACTCAGTCCACTAAGCCCTTGCCGGTGCGCTCGGTTCCAAACCGGCCTCGCCGGTGCCAGCCAATGTGACAACGGCCACGCCGTTCGCCGCGCGGTTCCACGATCGCGAAAGATTCCGGCAATGCCAACCCGGCACAGCCGCTGGGTCGCAACGGCCCGGAACAATGTGCGTGGTGAATTGTTCCAGATGAGGCAGGGCTCCGTCGGGTGACAGTTCGTAGGAGGGAATCGATGAAACTATTACGTACCTCGGCTTTAACGGCGGCGCTGATGACGGCGGCCGTTCCATCGCTGACAACTCCGGCTCACGCTTGGGGTTGGGGTTGGCGCGGTGCCGGGTGGGGTTGGGGCGGGGCGGCACTGGGGCTTGCAGCCGGCGCGGTCGTCGGCAGTGCAATCGCCTCGTCCTACTACGGCTATTACCCGGCTTACGGCTACGGCTATGGAACCGGTTACGGCTACCCGGCTTACGGCTATGGCTATGGGACCGGTTACACCTATCCGGGTTACGGCTATGGCTATGGGACCGGTTACACCTACCCGGCTTACGGCTATGGCTACGGGACCGGTTACACCTACCCGGCTTACAGATACGCCTATCACCCCTATATCCGCCGCCATCTCTATGCCGCCACCGCCGGTGTTCGGCACTATCGTTATACGCACTAAAAGGGATTCACCTTCTAAAGTGGACTGACTAAACCAGAAAACCAAAGCGCCGTTGTTGCCGTGAACTTTCGCGTATAGCCAGCCCGCCTGTGGTGGGCTGGCTATTTTTTCAATGAGATTGAAGACGACACTCACACGAACGAGGGCATGGGAACGAACGGCGGGGTTCCGTTTAAGTAGTAAACACCAGGGCGCAATCGCTTCGAATTGAACCGAATGCGGCTCCATTTTTTCGATAGAGCATGATCTCTTCGAACCGGTCTCGACTTTTCCGGATCATGCCCTAAGCAGAAAATACGATGGAAACGCGGATATTGCCGTTGATGCGGGGCGTATCGAGCGACACGGATTCGCCATGACGCGTCACGCGCAGATCGACGCTCGATGAAGACAGCCGTAGATCGCGCAGCACCACTTCGTCCAGGAACTCCGGCAGCCGCGGATTGCGCAAGCGGATTTCATGCGCGAACGGATCGAATTCGAGACCGAGCGAAGCCTCAAGCAAGGTGAAGGGCGTGGCGCTGGCCCAGGCTTGCGGCGAGCAGGCAACCGGATAAAGCGTCGGACCATGACCGCGCTGGCGCCGAAAGCCGCAGAACAGTTCGGGCAGCCGCCGCTGATCCATATAAGTCGTCGCGCCGAACAATCCGCCGAACACCGTTTCGACGGAACGCTTGGCTTCGTAGCGCGCCAGCCCGAGCGCGATCAACGCGTTATCGTGCGGCCAGACGGAGCCGTTGTGATAGGACATGGGATTAAAGCGCGCCTCGCCGTGCGCGACCGTGCGGATCCCCCATCCCGAGAAGAAGCGCGGCTCAAGCAATCCCTTGGCGACACGCGCGGCGCGGTCGGCGGTGGCGATCCCCGTGAATAGAACCTGGCCGGCATTCGACGTGCGCACCCGGCATGGCTCTTTCGCGCCGTCAAGCGCCAGCGCATAAGTTTCGATGTCTTCGCACCAGAATGCCGCCTCGAACCGCTCGGCCAGTCGCGTTGCTTCGGCGTCGAGCCTGTCCGCCGCTTCTTTGCGGCCGAGCCTGCGCGCGCAGCGCGCCGCCATCCGTTTGGCGGCGTAGACATAACCTTGCACCTCGACCAGCGCGATTGCGCCCTCCGCGAGCCGTCCGTCGGCATGGAAGATCGCATCGTGCGAATCCTTCCAGCCCTGATTGACGAGGCCGCGTTCGGTCGCGCGCCGGTATTCGACGAAACCGTCGCCGTCCGGATCGCCCGGCCCGTCGATCCAGCCGAGCGACGCTTCGATCGCCGGCCACAGTTCCGCGATCGCCTCGCGGTCTCCGGTACGTTCGACATAGAGGCCGGCGAGCAGGACAAAGAGTGGGGTGGAGTCGACGCTGCCGTAATAGAGGCCGAACGGAACTTCCCGCAGCGCCGCCATCTCGCCGCCACGCATTTCATGAAGGATTTTGCCGGGCTGCGCATCGGCAAGCGGGTCGCTCGTCTTGGCCTGATAGACCGCCAAACGGCGCAACACGCCGCGCGCCACGTCCGGGCTCCACCACAGCATTTGCAGCGCGGTAATCAAGCCGTCGCGGCCGAACGTCGTCGAATACCAGGGAATCCCGGCATAGGGATAACGGCCCTGCGGCGTATCCGTCATCAACATTTCAAGATCGGCCGCCGAGCGGCACAGGACCTCGTTGAACCGGGCATTCGAGGTTTGCACGGAGGTGCGCTCGCGGGTCGCGTCGCGCATTTCCCGGCGCGCCGCGATGAGGCCGCGTATGAACGGCGGCGGGGTGTCCGGACGATTGCAACTGGCCGCCAGAAAAAGCGGCGTTACGTCGCCGGGCTTAAGTTGCAGATCGTAGACGGCGGCGCCGGTCTTCAACCGATCCGGCGGCGGATCGAATTCGAGCGCCGTATGTCTCTCCTTGCCGTCCAATCCGCGGTAGGACAACAAGACGCGATCGTCGCCCTGGACCTTCGCGGTTGAGGCGCCGCGGCGTTCGCGATGCGCGCCGCGCACCTCGAACAAATCGGCGAAGTCGCTCTCGAATAAAATCGTCAGGCGCAGATCGATCGATTGATCGCTGTAATTGCGGATGCCAAGCCGCTGATAGGCCGTGTCGCTCCAGATGAAGATAGTGCGAAGAATATGGACACGGTCCTTTTCCATCACGACGCGTTGGCCGTCGATAAGATCGGGATTGGTCAAATCGACGAAAAACGCCGTGTTGTCGTCGCGGAGATTGGCGCCGAGCAGAAGCGGCGGCCGGCCATTCAACAACAATTCGAGACGCGACAAGTGGCGCGTATCGTCGTGGAAGAGACCGGACGAGCCGACAAAAGAAGTGCCGATATCGCCGCGGATGTCGAGGACGACGAAAGTGTCGCCGTGTTTGAGCGCACGCGGCAGTTCGGCGGGCGGCGTCGCGGTGATGGCAAACGCCGCTTCCGGCGGCAAGTTTGGAGAAAATGCCGGCGCCGATCGTGCGCCGGACTGTCCGGTGATAGCGATCTTGCTGATCTTTGGCATCGCGCGCGGCTGCTCGTGCCGAACCGAAACGTCTTGAGCGCGATATTGTTCCCGCCAATCTTGTCCGCTCCAACGCCAAGCCGATACGCCATCATCCGATCAAAGAATCATCGGCTTGGTTGCTGCGGTGCAATTTGCGGCAGGCGTGGTTTTCGCGGTGCAAGATTGCCGAAAATTAATGCAGAACTTTCCATTCGCCGTCTGGAAACTCGGCAGGGGAGATAGCAGTTGAAACAGTTGAAACGCCGGTTTGAATTTGGACGAGCGCCCGGCCGAGGTTGATGCCGCAGGCGCGAAGAAAACGTTAGGAAACGCCATGAAGAGAACGATAGCAATTCTCGCGACAAGCCTTGCGGTAGGCGCGCTTTGCGTCACGATGGATATCCCGGCGATCGCGAAAGGCGGGCCTGGCGGCTTTCACGTCGGCGGTGGTGGCGGGTTTCATCCGGGCGGAGGCGGCTTTCATATGGGCGGCGGGGGCTTCCATGGTTTTGCCGCCCACGGTCCGATTCACATGGGTCACGGGCTGAGCGTCGGTCATGCGCTGAGTGCACACGGATTTTCCGGTCACGCTTTTCGCGCGCGTGGATTTGCGAGCCATGCTATCCGGGGTGGCCATTATTACGCCGGCCATAATCTCGCTCACAATCACGCAATCAACAATGCCGGTCATCTTGCCAATCACGGCTTAGCGAACACCGAGCACAATGCGCTCGCCGCGCATAACGCGCTCAACCAATCCGCCCACACTCGGCTCGGCCACGAACAGTTCACGCATAATGAATTCGCGGCGCGGCATTTCCACGGGCTGAACAGCTTCAGCAAGACTGGCTTCAACCGCAATGCGTTCGGCGACAAGGAAGCCTGGAACCATTGGGGTGGCCGCTTCTGGGGTGCGGGATGGAACAATTGGGGCGGCGGTTGGGGCGGCTGGGCCGGACCGGTCTTCTGGCCGTTCCTGTTGGGCGACGTCCTGTCGTTCGTGTTGTGGCCGTATGATTATTACGACCCGTTCTGGGCCTACGGCCCCGGTTTTATCTTCGCCAGCATCTTCGCGCCTGGTCCTTACTTCGGGCTCGATTACGGCTACGGACCCGACTATTACGGCCTCTACGGGCCCGACTATTACGGTTACGCCGGCGCGCCGAACATTTACTACAATAGCTACGGCGGCGGGTATGCCAGCCGCGCCCGCGGCCAGTCCGTCGCCAACGCTGCTGGGAACGCCGCGGCCAAGACCGACGAGGCCGATCGCGCGGCGCTCGCCGAGACCAATAGCGCGGCGCTGCAAAGCTGCACCGGCCTTGCGCCTGGCGTGACAAATCTGCCGATCGACCGGATCCAGCAGACCGTGCACCCCACAGCCGATCAACAAGCCGCTCTCGACGCGCTCAACGCGGCATCGTCAAAAGCAAGCGACGTCATCCAGGCGTCGTGCCCGACATCGGTTCCGCTCACGCCGGTCGGCCGCCTCGACGCCGCCGCAGATCGGCTGCAAGCGACCGTCAAAGCCATACAAATCATAAGCGCGCCGCTCGAGCGCTTCCACGGCTCGCTGAGCGATGAACAGAAGCGGCAGTTCAACGCAATGAACGGTTCCAGCGAGGGCGGCGGCCCCTCTGGCAATTCTGCCGCTGGCCTGGCGGCGCTCTGCACTCAGCAAATGGGAGGCTTCATCAATTTGCCGGTCGAGCGCATCGAGCAGGTCGTGCAGCCGACCGCGCAGCAGCAGGACGCCTTCGACAATCTCAAGAAGGCGACGCAAAACGCCTCCGACCGGCTGCAGTCTTCCTGTCCGACCGCAGTGCCGCAATCGCCGGTGGCGCGGCTCGACACGGTCGAAGCCCGGCTGACCGCAATGACCGACGCCATGAAATCGGTACGCCCCGCGCTCGAAAGCTTCTATGCGTCGTTGAACGACGAGCAAAAGGCGAGGTTCAATATGATGGGGCCGCCGCGGGCCGCCTCGCAATCACAGTCGCAAGGCGACAGACAGTAATAGCTCAAACGCCGGCGCTGGACGTGTCCGACGCCGGCGTTTCTCTCAAATCTAACTACGCCGCTCGCCGCGCTCGCGGCGTTCACGCGCCCATTGCGCCGCGATGAAACCAACGAGCGCCAGCGGCACGATCCGCTGCCAGCCGACTTCGCGGCCGATTTGCATCGCGGTCGCGAGCGTTCTCGGGTCAAGGAGCCACGAGGGCGCATGCGCTTTAGCGGCACGCGCGAGGATAGCGCGTTCCTTGACCCTGCGGCGGATCACGAAGCCGACAATCGCGGCGAGGATTGCAAAACAAACAAAGATCCCCGCCATCACCAGGCCGGCGACGACGGCGCCATAGCGCAGGGACAACCAATCATAGCCGGCTATGCAGATGAAAGCGAATGCCGTGAGCAGGGCCAGGATCATGACCGCGATGGAAGCCATGACCGCGGCGCTCGCGCCGCTTTTGGCCTGAATCGATAAGATGATTTCCTGAGTTAAGCCTTTCAGCATAGCCGAGCCCCACGTTCCAGAGCCCCTATTCGGTGAGGCATGATCTTTTTCGGAAAACCGGCTCCCACTTTTCCGGATCATGCCCTATTCGGTGAGGCATGATCCTTTCGGAAAACCGGTTCCCACTTTTCCGGATCATGCCCTAACAGCCGCCAATATCGCGCCGCCAACGCTAACGACGCCACATCGCGCCCAACAAAAACCCGATCCCGCCTACGATGGCGAGCGTCGTATAAGGGCGATTTTTAAGCGAATCGTCGATCGCGGCGACGAGACTGTCGGACACTTCACGCATGGCGTCGGCCGCTTCCTGGCCTTTTTCCTGCGCATCGGACATGGCGCCATCGACGCTCGACTTGATTTGCGAGCTGGTGCGTTGCCAGGCGGCGGCGCCTCTATTGGCGAGAATGTCGCCAACTTGCGCGGCGAGCCGGCTGAAGTCGGCGCGAAGCGCTTGCAGATCGTCCTGAATGTCTTTCGACGCAGTGGCGGCGGCTTCCCTGATTTCGCGGGCGCCCTCACGCGCGTCTTTCGTCGTCTCACGAAGATTCTGCGAAACAGTCGAGGTCGAAGTCATGGCTCTTACTCCGAAGGTGTGGGGATGCCGGTTTGCTCGAATAAATTCCCAAAGCCCAAAAAGTTCCGATCACTCGGGCAGCCGCACGTCGTCGATCGGGAATAGATGCTGAACGACAACGAGGAGAATAATCGACAACGGCGCGGCGAGGAAGGCCCCAAACGGCCCCCACATCCAGGTCCAGAAGGCGATCGCGAGAAATACCAAAAGCGGATTAAGCGTGAAGCGTCGGCCGACAATCATCGGCGTGATGAAATGTCCTTCCATGGCCGTCAGCGCAACGAAAGCGAGCGGCGCGACGACGGCTCGGCCGAGCGAGGCGAACGTGATGAGGCTGACGCCGAACAGTACAAGCACCATCAGCGCGGGGCCGATATAGGGCACGTAGTTCAACACTGCCGCAAGCAACCCGAACATGATTGGATCGGGAAAGCCAAAGAACCAGGCTCCGAGCGCGACAATTGCTCCGACCGCGGCATTGACGATCGTGACGACGCTCAAATAGCCGGCAAGATTGTGCTCGACGTCGCGCATTATTTTGAGAAAGCGCAGCTTGGCATCGCGGCTGCCGAACATTGAGACAAGCTGACTGCGCAGCTCGATCTGACCGACGAGAAAGAAGAACAAGGTGGCGAAAAACAGCAGCAATTCCCCCGCGGCCGGCGTAAGAAAGGCCACAACGGGCAGAACGTAATTGGCCGCGGGCGCGCTGACCTTCAGCGTCGTGTCGCCGCCGAACAATGTGTTCTCGAGCTCCTGGAGCGCCGCGAGCGGCTGATCGAAAACCGAAAGTTTTTGCTTGATCGACGCGCCGATTTCGGGAGCGCGGCCGATCCATTCGCTTACCGGCCCCGCGAGGGTGGTTACCGCCAAGCTCACGCCGCCAACAGCGACGAGCAAAATCAGAAGGCCGGTAATCCAGGGCGAGATGCCGAAACGTTTGGCCGATTTGACCATCGGTGCCAGCGTCAGCGCAATCACCGCGGCGGCGAGGATCGGCAACAGGATGGCGCGCCCGACATAAAGAAAGGCGCCGAACAGAATCAGAAAGATACCGATGGTTGCGGTCTGACCGGCCGATGTCCACATTTTCTGTACGCTGTCGACCGGCGACGGACCGCCGATCTCCAAAGCGTTGCGAAGTTCGCGACGTGCTAGAATATATTCCATAAGGCCTCCCCGCAGGGCCAAAGCCGCTGGGTATCTTGCAATAAATGCCGGTTCGCATGGTTCGGTTCCTGGAGCATGATCCGAAAAAGCCTGCCTCGGACGCGATCCGGGTTGAAAACGATTTTGCGAAAAGATCATGCCTCATCAAAAACCGGGTAAATGCGGGCGGGGATTTTTTGCAGGCGCAAAGTGGACGGCCGCGACGGTTTCGGATGCTTCCCCGGCGGTCCCCGCCGCGGCCTATGGCCTCTGCCCTACCCCCAATCGCGCGCAAGGATTATGGACGCAAGAGATTGAAAGTATGAGGAACTTTCCGGATGGCGGGGCGTTGCGATGGTGCCGGGGACGCGTGTGATGACTGGCCAAACATCCGACACCGCCGCAACGCGAGGGGGCCTTAAAGCCTTCATCGCGATCGAGCAAAGCGCACTCGATGCCATTCCGACCGGGCTTTGTGTCTGCCGCGCCGACGGCAGCCTGGCCCGCTACAACCGGCGCGCCATCGACCTGTGGGGCCGGGCGCCACGACTCGGCGATCCGCACGAGACCTCCACCGGCAATTTCCGCCGCTATACGCCCGAAGGCGCGCCGCTTCACTTCGCGGCGGCGCCGGTCGCCGTCGCGCTGCGCAGCGGCGAGCCCGTGATAAGCGCGGAACTCATTATCGAACGGCCCGACGGTTCGCAGGTTCCGGTGCTGATGAATGTCGCGCCGCTTAAGAACGAGCAAGGCGGCGTCGACGGCGCCGTTTGTAGTTTTCAGGAACTGACGGAGCGCAAGCGCGCCGAAGAAGCGCTGCGCGCCAGCGAGGCGGAGCTGCAATCGGTCATCAATCGCACGCCCTTCATGCTGGTGCGCTGTAGCCGCGATCTGCGCTACCGGTTTGTCAGCGAGGCTTACGCGCATCTTATCGGCCGCGGAAGAAACGAAGTCCTCGACCAAACAATCGATAAAGTCATCGGCGCGCGCGGCCTCGACACGTTACGGCCGTATATCGATATCGTCTTGCGGGGCGAGCCCGTGGACTTCGAATGCGAGCTGGAGTTCCCCCATAGCGGACGACGCAATCTCGCCATCGCCTACCGGCCTGAACTGGACGCCGACGGCAATGTCGGAGGGTGGATCGCCTCGCTTCTCGACGTCACCGATCAGCGCAGCGGCGAGCAGGCGCGCCGGCAACTTGCCAGCATCGTGGAATCCGCCGACGATCCGATCGTCAGCAAGGATCTCAACGGCATCGTCGTCAGCTGGAATCCCGGCGCGCAGCATCTGTTCGGCTATACCGCCGAGGAGATGATCGGCAAGCCGATCACGTCGATCATTCCCGCTCATCTTAAGCGTGAGGAGCCGCGAATCCTGGAACGGATTCGGCGCGGCGAAAGGATCGAGCATTACGAGACCGTCCGGCGTTGCAAGGACGGCCGGCTGATCGACGTTTCCCTAACGATTTCTCCGATGCGCGACAAGCACGGCACGGTTGTCGGCGCTTCGAAGATCGCGCGCGATGTCACGGCGCGCAAACGCGCGGAAGCGCTGGTGCGGCGCCGCGCCGACGAGCAAGCGGCGCTTTACCGCTTCACCAATCGGCTCTATCGCGCGGAAACCGTCAAAGACGTCTACGAAGCGGGCTTGGATGCGATCATGGGCGCAATGCACTGCAGTCGCGCTTCGATCTTACGCTGCGACCGCGACGGCGTGATGCGTTTTGTCGCCTGGCGCGGCTTGTCGGACGCTTATCGGCTCGCCACGACGGGACATTCGCCATGGACGCCAGGCGAGACGAATCCCCACCCCGTTTGCATGACCGATATCGACGGGGCCGAACTCGATCTGCGCATCAAGGCGATCGTGAAACAGGAAGGCATCGGCGCTCTCGCCTTCATTCCGCTCATGGCCGAAGGCAGGGTCACGGGCAAGTTCATGGTTTATTACGATGCGTCCAGAAAGTTCGATCCGGAGGAGATAGAACTTGCGCTGACGCTGGCGCGCCAGCTTGGTTTCGCGCTCGAACGCATGCGAGCCGAGCAAGCGCGCCTGGACATCCAAGCCGAACTGCGTTTGCTCAGCGAAAGACTCGAGGACGAGGTCGAGCGCCGGACGCTGGAGCGCGACCGCATCTGGAACGTATCGGAAGACCTGCTCGCCGTGTCCAATTTCGAAGGCTGTTTCCTGAGCATCAATCCGGCGTGGACGAGATTGCTGGGATGGACCGAGGACGCGATCAAGTCCATGCATGTGAGCGAACTACGCCATCCCGATGACGCACCGGCGGCGATGGCGGCACTCGGCCGGCTGGCGCACGGCGTGCCCACCGTGCGCATCGAGAACCGGTTTCGGCACAAGGACGGATCGTGGCGCTGGCTGCAGTGGACCATGACCGAGAGCAAAGGACTGATCTACATTGCCGGACGGCACGTCACGGCGGAGAAGGAGGCGGCCGCCGCGCTCGAACGGGCGCAGCGGCGGACCGCGCATTTGCAGAAGATGGATGCGATCGGTCAATTGACCGGCGGCATCGCTCACGACTTCAACAATCTCCTGATGATCGTAAGCGGCCATACCCAGGGCCTGAAACAGCGTTTGCATGACGCAAAAGACATCCGCGCCTTGCAGGCCATCGAAATGGCGGCGGCGCGCGGCGAAAACCTGACGCGACAGCTGTTGTCGTTCTCGCGCACGCTGCCGCTTAGCCCCACCGTGATCAATCCCGCCGAGACGGTCCACGCCATTCGCGACGTCTTGGCCGGCTCGATGCATGTCAACATTAAATTCCAGATCAACGTTCCCGATTCGACATGGCCCATCCGTGTCGACAAGTCGGAGCTCGAACTGGCGCTGGTGAATCTCGCCGTCAATGCCCGCGACGCCATGCCCGAAGGCGGCCGCATCACCATTGCGGCGAACAATGTCCATCTTCGCCCCGGCGATCTGCCGGAGGATATCGGCGGCGATTTCGTTGCGCTCAGCGTCGCCGACACCGGCAGCGGCATCGCGCCCGATCTCGTTTCCAGGGTGGTCGAGCCGTTCTTCACGACCAAGGCTCCCGATAAGGGCACCGGCCTCGGATTGTCGCAAGTTTACGGTTTTGCGCGGCGGTCGGACGGCACCGTATCGATCAACAGCGAAGTCGGCGCGGGAACCAAAGTGACCATCTATCTGCCGCGCAGCCACGCCGCCACCCTTGCCGCTCCCTCGCCAAAGGACGACGCGGAATATGCCGCGGGCAGCCGGCAAACCATCCTGGTCGTCGAAGACAATGCCGATGTCAGGAAAGCCACGGTCTCGCTGCTGGAGCAACTCGGCTACCGGACGACCGAAGTGGATACGGCAGCCGCGGCGCTCGACCTGCTCGCCTGCGGCATGGAAATTCATCTCGTGTTCAGCGACGTGGTGTTGCCCGGGCAGACCGACGGCCTGGCGCTGGCGCGAATGCTGGTCGCGCGCTATCCGCATATTCCGGTCGTGCTCACTACCGGATATGCCAAGGTGTTCGACAGCAATCCGGAATTTCCCGTCCTGCGCAAGCCGTATCAGATTTCAGCGCTGGGTCGTGTGATTCACGATGCGCTTGGTCAGGCACTGCCGAGCCGGCCTGTGCTGGCGAGGTGACCCCGATCGTTTCGGTCGGCTATCGCTCGTTCGTTCCAGTACGCAGATCGTGCGGAACCCGAGCGCGGAGCCGGAACAGGAACAAAGACGGGACCTGCGGCAGAAGTACCGTTTGCCGCCCCGATAAAATGACTTAAATCCGAGGGGGACAAATAGGAAACATCGGGAACCGAGTTCCTTCCCGGACATTCTACTGTCGGGGGCGTGTTACCTTCCCCAGTCCGTTTCCCCAAGGCTCGGGCCGAATCGACGCGGAAATCGCCATGACCGTTGCTGCATTGCCGCCAATTCCCGGTCTCGGGGATGTGGCCATTTTGCTCGACATCGACGGAACGATCTTGGACATCGCTCCGGTGCCGCAAAATGTCGTGGTGCCGGAATCCTTGCGCGGCACGCTCGGCCGGCTGAGCGTATTGACCGACGGAGCGCTCGCATTTGTCAGCGGACGCTCGCTGGACGATGTCGATCGGCTGTTCGCGCCGCTGCGGCTTCCCGCAATAGCCAGTCACGGCGCGGAATTTCGCCTTATACCCGGAGACGAGAGCGATAGCGGCCCGACGCTCACGCTCGAGCCGCCCCTGAAGACAAAGCTCGACGCCGTCGCCGAACTCGGTCATGGAATCATCGTCGAGGACAAGGACTACGCGATTGCGCTGCACTACCGATTGGCGCCGGAAAAGGAAGCCGCCGTGCGGGAAGCGGTGGCCGCGATTTGCGCCGACCAGCCTTCGATCGAAGTCCTTCCCGGAAAATATGTGCTCGAAGTCAAGAAACAGGGCTTTAGCAAGGCCACGGGCGTACGCAGCCTGATGAAACATCCCCCGTTCGCGGGGCGCCGCCCTATTTTCATAGGCGACGACACGACCGACGAGTCCGTGTTCGCAATAATGCCAGAATTCGGCGGTTTTGCATTCTCGGTCGGCGCCGCCACTGGCGTCGTCGACGGATATTTTGAGGGGCCTCCCGCCGTGCGCGACTGGCTTGCAACGATCGCCGGCGGTGAAGCTAACGCCATGCAATGAACGATCATGGACTTGATCTAGCGCTGATAGGCAATGGTCGTACCGCAGCACTGATCGATCCGCAGTCGCGCATCGTTTGGTGGTGTTTTCCCGGCTTCGACGGCGACCCAATCTTTTGCCGGCTGCTGGCGGGCGGCGAAGAGAAGGGTTACTCCGACGTCGTGCTTGAAGACGAAGTCGATTTCCAGTCCGAATATTTGCGCAATACAGCGGTCGTTTCCACGTTGCTGACCGATCGGCGCGGCGGAGTTGTTCGGATCACGGATTTCGCGCCGCGCTTTCGACAATACGGCCGCGTCTTCCGTCCGCCGCAACTGTTCCGAATCATCGAACCGATCGCGGGACTGCCGCGCATCACGATACGGGTGCGGCCCACCCACAATTACGGTCGGCCGTTTCGGCAGCATTCGGTCGGCAGCAATCATATACGTTATATCAACGCCGATACGGTCATTCGGCTCACCAGCGACGCTCCGCTCTCGCTGATCGAGCAGGAAGCGCCGTTCGTTCTGACCCGCCCGATCCACCTCGTGATCGGGCCCGACGAGCCTTTCACCGGCGAAATCACCACCACGTGCCGCGAGTTCGCCGACCGCACGCGCGACTATTGGATGGATTGGGTGCGCAGCCTGTCGATTTCATATGACTGGCAGGAGGCCATCATCCGCGCTGCGATCACGCTCAAGCTCAGCACGTTCGAGGAAACCGGCGGCGTGATCGCCGCGCACACCACGTCCATTCCCGAGGCGCCCGGCTCGGGCCGAACCTGGGACTACCGCTACTGTTGGCTGCGCGACGCCTATTTCGTCGTCAAAGCGCTCAACCGTGTCGGCGCGACGCAGACCATGGAGGACTTCATCACGTTCACGCTCGGCCTTGCCGCCAACCCTGACCAGGCGCTGCGGCCCGTGTACAGCGTCGTGCCGACAAATTCGCTCGAAGAGCGCACCGCGCCGGATCTGGAGGGCTATCGCGGCGACGGCCCGGTGCGTATCGGCAATGCCGCGTCGGGCCAAGTTCAGCACGACACCTATGGCAGCATCATTCTTGCCGCGATGCCGATGTTTTTCGATCGCCGCCTGCCGCGGCCCGGCGACGAAGGATTGTTTCAACTTCTGGAAACGCTCGGCGCGCGCGCCGCGAAGCTGGCGTTGGAGCCGGATTCTGGCATTTGGGAATATCGCGGCCGGCAGCGCGTCCACACGCACTCCGTTGCGATGTGTTGGGCGGGCTGCCACCGGCTCGCCGCTATCGCGGCGAGGCTCGGCCTCGACGCGCGCGCGAAGTATTGGAACGCGGTCGCCGATCCCATTCATACGGAACTTCTGGCGCGGGCGTGGAACGAGAAACGCGGCGCATTCACCGCGGCATTCGGCTCCGACGATCTCGACGCCAGCGTTCTGCTCCTGCCCGATCTCGGCATTATCGAGACCGACGATCCGCGATTCAGCAGCACCGTCGCCGCAATGGAGCGCGAGCTCGTGCGCGAGAAACACGTGATGCGCTACACGAGCTCGGACGATTTCGGCATACCGATGACGGCATTTCTGATCTGCCGCTTCTGGCTGATCGACGCCTGGTGGTCGCTCGGGCGCCGCGACGACGCCAAGGAACTGTTCGAGGACGCCCTGCAGCATCGCAACAGGTATGGGCTACTCTCGGAAGATGTCGATCCCAAGTCGGGCGCCTTGTGCGGAAACTTCCCCCAGACCTATTCGATGGCGGGGCTGATCCTGACCGCGATGCGGCTGTCGCGAAGCTGGGAAGACCGCTACTGGCGCTGATCGAGTTGGGCCTTCTGCGGATCATGTCCTGGCCTTCGTCACCTGCACCCGCGCGCGCTGATGAACGGGCTTGGCGTCTCGCGTCAGATTGAAAGCGCTGTTGACCAGCGCGACGTGAGTGAAGGCTTGGGGAAAATTGCCGATCATCCGCTTCGAGCCCGGATCGTATTCCTCACTGAGGAGACCAACGTCGTTGCACAGGCCGGCGAGCCCCGCGAACAGGCGCTCGGCCTCGCGCCGGCGATTCTGCAGCAAATAGGCATCGACCAGCCAGAAGCTGCAGGCGAGAAAAACTCCCTCTCCCGGCGGCAAGCCGTCCGGCGGATCTTCGGTATCGTAACGCCTGACGAATCCGTCGACGAGCAATTCGCGCTCGATCGCCGCGATGGTGCCGGCGATGCGCGGATCGCTGACGGGCAGAAAGCCGACGCTGGGCAGAAGCAACAGACTCGCATCGAGTTTCTTCGAACCATAGGACTGGACGAAACTGCCCTTCTCGGCGTCGAAGCCACGCGTGCAGACATCGTTGTGAATCTGTTCGCGCATTTTGCACCACCGGTCGAGCGGCCCTTGCTGCCCGAATGCCTTGGCGTTCTTGATGACCCGATCGACGGCAACCCACGCCATGACCTTCGAATAGGTAAAATGCTGCCAATTGCCGCGAATTTCCCATATGCCGGCGTCGGGCTTCGTCCAGACGCGGTCCAGGTGCTCCATGAGAGCCAATTGGACGTTCCAGCCCAATTCGGTCGCGGTTAGGCCGCCGCGTCTTGCTTGGTAATCGGCGTCCATCACCTCGCCGAATATGTCGAGTTGCAATTGGCCATAGGCGGCGTTGCCGATTCGCACCGGTGCGGAGCCTTCGTAGCCAGGCAGCCAAGGCACGGTCCATTCATTCAGAAAACGCTCGCCGGCAATGCCGTACATGATCTGAACCTGAGCGGGGCTGCCGGCAACCGCGCGCAACAGCCATTCCCGCCAGGCGAGCGCTTCCTCGTGGAAGCCGGCATGCATCAAAGCGAGCAAAGTCAGCGTGGCGTCGCGCAGCCAGCAATAGCGATAATCCCAGTTGCGCGTGCCGCCGATCTGTTCCGGCAAGGATGTTGTCGGCGCCGCAACGAGGCCGCCGGTCGGCCGGTAGGTCAGCGCCTTAAGCGTGATCAGCGAGCGAACGACAAGCTCGGACCACGGACCGGCGCTTCTGCATTGTGCCGCCCAGTCGGTCCAAAATCTCTCGGTATGTTCGAGCAATGCCTGCGGATCGAGCGCGGGCGGCGGCGGCTCGATCGACGACGAATAAGTCATCACAAACGGAACGGTGTCGCCGGCCTCGACGACGAAATCGCCGACCGTCGTCAAGTTCTCGCCGCGCAAATGCACCGGCGTGCGCAGCACGGTCATATCGGGTCCGGCGATGGCGCGATGCGTGCCGTCTTCGAGACGCGTGACCCAAGGCACGATCAGCCCGAAGCCGAACCGCAATATAAGTTCGCAACGCATTGCCACGCGGCCGCGCTCGCCGACGACGAGCCGCACGATGCTCGACGTTCCGTCGCGGCGCGGCATGAAGTCGATCAGCGTGACCGCCCCATCATCGGTCTCGAAGCTCGTTTCGAGGATCAGCGTGTTGGGGCGGTAACGGCGGCGCACGCAGACATTTTCACCGCACGGCGTTATCAGCCAGCGTCCGTTGTCGCGCGATCCCAACAGCGCGGCAAAACACGCATGGGAGTCGAAGCGGGGCCAGCACAGCCAATCGATCGAACCGTCGCGGCCGACCAGGGCGGCGGTCTCGCGATCGCCGATGAGCGCATAGTCTTCGATGCGGCCGCTCATCGCGCTCACAAGGTAAAATCGATGGCGACTTTTATATCGCCCTTTTTTTGGTGCAACGCCTCGCGCCAGTGTTCAAGCGGCACACGGCGGGTAATGAGCCTGCCGAGCCACGATGGTTTTGCCCGCCGCAGCGCTTCGGCCGCCGCCTCGAAATGCCGGCGATTGGCATTGATGCTCCCCAAAACGAGATCGTTGTCGCCAACGAGCGTTCGATCGATCGATCCGATGTCGAGCTTGCATTGATGTCCGGGCGCGGCAATGCCGACAAGACAGGCGATGCCTGCGGGCGCCGTGCGGCCGAGAACGCCGGCGATCAGCGCGGGCGCGCCCGTGCATTCCATCAAAATATCGGGCCTCAAATGCGTGGCCGTGTCGAGGTCGCCGCAATGATAGGTCCCGCCGAGTTCACGCGCGAGACTTTCCTTCTCGCCGCCAGTGTCGCGGTCGAGAACGTGGACATCGAGACCGCGCTGGGCGCCCATCAGCGCCGCGAGCAGGCCGATCGGTCCGGCGCCGGTGACGAGCAAAGTACGCGGCTGCCAAGCCTTCGAGCGCCGGCCGACATAATCGGTGTGCTCCCAGGCCTTGGCCATGATGCTGGCGGGCTCCAACAAGACGCCGTGGATGCCCAAGATCGGATCGAGCTTGACCGTGAATTGCGGCTCGATGCGAAATCGCTCGGCGCCGTAGCCGTTGCGCGCCTTGATGCCGCGCTCGGTGTATTCGCCGTTGCGGCACATATCCCATTCGCCTACGGCGCACGCCGCGCACGGCACCGGGTCGGGACGGCGCACGATGCCAACGACAAGATCGCCGGCGTCGAGGCCGCAATCCGCCGGCGCCTCTTCCACGCATCCGAGCGATTCGTGGCCGAGAATGAGCCGCTGCTGCCCGGGCGGGGGCGCGCCGTAATCTCCCGCGACGATTTCGCGGTCGGTGGCGCATATGCCGAGCGCCAAGCTGCGAACCAGTACGCTGCCGTCGGCCGCCGGCGGTTCCGGCACCTCGTCGACCCGCGCTGAGTTGGGCACGCCCGGTGCGACCGTCAGTGCGCGCACGCGTCTTCTCCGGCAATTCATCGCAGCGTGCGCGACGCACGCCCGCTATCGCCCCGTTGAAATGAACAAAATCTACACGCGAAAGTTCCGCTCCGGGAACTCGTCGATCGATGAAGACGCATCGCGCCTTCGCACTCGCGTCGATCAATCGACGTTCGACAATCGCGGCCATGGATTTTTTTAACAACCATGACGCGAGAGAGCGACGGTTGCCACTACCGGAACAAAACTACTCGCCGCGCGTTAATCGCTCCGATGGAGGGATTCCTATGAGTCTGGTGGTCGTCTCAAATCGGGTTGCGCCAACGCAGGCCAATGAGCCGATCCCGGGAGGTTTAGCCTCCGCGCTGCTGCCGGTCGTGAAAGAATCCGGCGCGATCTGGATCGGATCGAGCGGTCGATTGTGCGAAGACCCTGCCAAGGAATCTTTTGCGGAAATCGAATCGCTTGGCGCCGGAGCCATCGCGACCGTCGATTTCCCGGCGGCGCACTATTCCGGCTTCTACGAGGGTTTCTCGAACTCGGCTCTATGGCCTGCATTGCACTCGCGGCCGGACCTCATCCGCGTCACCGACGACGATTATAAATCCTACCGGGCCGTCAACGCCTTCATGGCGCGCGCGCTCATCCGCTTTGCGCAGCCCGACACGATCTATTGGGTCCAGGATTATCATTTCTTGACGCTGGCCGCGGAGCTGCGGCGATCAGGGATCGTGCAGCCGATCGGCTTTTTCCTGCATACGCCCTGGAGCGACCGCGCGACCATGCTCGGCATGCCGCATCATCGCGAAATCGTTTCGGCGATGCTGGCCTATGATCTGATCGGCTTTCAGACCGACGACGACCGGAAAAATTTCGAGGAAGGCCTTAAGCACGATCTCGGACTTGCCGTGACCAACGGTTTTGTCACCTCCGCATACGGCCGCACGCGATTGGCGACCTTTCCGATCGGCATCGATCCGGACGATTTTGCCGCGCGGGCTCTCAAGGCCTCCAACCGGTCCGAAGTGTCTCGGTTGCGCGCGAGCCTGCGGGGCGCGAGGCTTGTGCTCGGGGTCGATCGCCTCGATTATTCCAAAGGCATCACCAACCGCATGCGCGCCTTCGATCGCGTGTTGGAAACCGAGCCGGGCTGGGCCCATCGGATTTGTCTTCTGCAGATCGCTGTGCCCTCGCGCGGCCGCATCGCGGCCTACGGCGAGTTCAAGCGAGAGCTCGCGACCTTGATCGGCGAAATCAACGCCCGGCATGCCGATATCGATTGGGTGCCGATCCGGTATCTGAATAAGGGCTTCGCCCAATCGACCTTGGCCGGATTCTATCGGCTGGCGCGCGTCGGCCTGGTGACGCCGCTCCACGACGGGATGAATCTCGTCGCCAAGGAATATGTCGCGGCGCAAAATCCCGCCGACCCCGGCGCGCTGATTCTGTCCCAGTTTGCCGGTGCCGCGAAGGAACTCGACACTGCGCTCCTGGTGAATCCGTACGACATCAACGACATCGCACGGAACATTTCGCGGGCCTTGGTCATGTCAGGCGACGAACGCCGCGAGCGCTGGCAGACGATGATCGCAAGATTGAAGTCGCGGCCGATCCAGGCCTGGTTCTCCGATTTCGTGGTTGCGCTCACGGAAGCCCGCCGTTCCGCGCCGCGTTCCACGGCGACGGTTCTCAGATTGCCGGTCCCGGACAATCGAGGCGGGCGAACCGCGATTTCACGCTGACGCCGCGATCGCGCCAGACTCATTTTCCGAACCTTCATCGGCTTGATCGAAACCAGTGCAGATCGTTGAAACGGATGTGCCGGCGCGGCTCGACCGTCTCCCTTGGGCCCGTTTTCATACGCTCGTCGTCATCGCCCTTGGCGTGACCTGGATCCTCGATGGGCTTGAAGTGACTTTGGCGGGTTCGCTCGCGGGCGCGTTCAAACAAAGCCTGCATTTCAGCGATGCCGAGGTCGGCATGGCCGGCAGCTTTTACCTGACCGGGGCCGTTCTCGGCGCGATAATCTTCGGTTGGCTGACCGACCGGCTCGGCCGCAAGAAGCTCTTTTTCACGACGATCGCCGTCTATCTCGTCGCAACCGCGGCGACGGCCCTGTCATGGAGTGTGGCGACGTTTGCGCTATTTCGCTTCTTCACCGGCGCGGGAATTGGCGGCGAATACGCCGCGATCAACTCCGCGATTCAGGAACTGACGCCCGCCCGGGTACGCGGCTGGACGGATCTCATCATCAACGGCAGTTTCTGGATGGGCGCGGCGATGGGCGCCGCCAGCGCGATTGTGTTGCTCAACCCGGCGATCATCAGCCCCGACATCGGCTGGCGCTTGGCGTTCTTGACCGGCGCCGTGCTCGCGCTCTTCATCTTTCTTATGCGTTTCTGGATTCCGGAGAGCCCGCGCTGGCTCATGACCCACGGCCGCGTCAAGGATGCCGAAGCGATCGTAGCCGACATCGACGAAGACCTGCGCCGGCGCGGTCACGTTCTGCCGCCGGCCAACTTGCCGCGCCTGCGGCTTCGCATGCGCGGCCACACCTCGCTCCTCGAAGTGGCGCGAATTCTGTTCCGAGAGCATCGCCAGCGTACCCTGGTCGGGCTCAGCCTGATGGCGGCGCAAGCGTTCTTTTACAATGCGATCTTCTTCACCTACGCGCTCATCTTGACGGATTTTTACGGCGTCCCGCCGGATCGCGTCGGCTGGCATATCCTGCCTTTTGCCGCCGGCAATTTTCTCGGGCCGGTCATGCTGGGCCGGTTGTTCGACACCGTCGGGCGAAAGCCGATGATCGTCTTCACCTATGCAACGTCCGGCGTGCTGCTTGCCGCCGTCGGCACCCTGTTTGCGCGCGATGCGCTGACTGCGACGTCGCAAACGATCGGCTGGACGGTGATCTTCTTTTTCGCCTCGTCGGCGGCGAGTTCGGCCTACCTCACCGTGAGCGAGACATTTCCGCTCGAAATCCGCGCGCTTGCGATTGCGATATTCTACGCCATAGGCACCAGCATCGGCGGCATTATGGGCCCGTTTTTCTTCGGTGTATTGATCCAAAGCGGCTCGCGCGCGAGCGTATTTGTCGGCTATCTGTCCGGATCCGTACTTATGATTTTGGCGGCGTTGATCGCGAGCCGCTGGGCGGTTGCCGCCGAACGCAAACCGCTCGAAACGGTGGCCCCGCCCCTGGCGTCGGCCGATTGACGTTTGGCTGGCCGGCCTCGACCGATCGCAACCAAACCGCCGTTGCCGCCGGCATTAGCCATGGAACTCCGGCCACTTTGGCTCGTTTGTTTGGGAGGGAAGTTTTGTTCGTCCCGCCGGCGAGCGTTCCGTTATGGCAAGCGAAGTTCCTTCCGCCTATCGCATTGCTTCCCAAACCGCGCGATCTTACCGACAAGACGATATAGACCTTTTGTGTATCGACACGATCCGCACTTTGGCGATCGACGCGGTGCAAAAGGCGCAATCGGGGCATGCCGGAGCCCCGATGGGAATGGCGCCGGTCGCCTACACATTGTGGCAGGATTTCCTCCGCTACGACCCGAGCGATCCGCGCTGGCCGAACCGTGACCGTTTCGTGCTTTCCGCCGGCCACGCCTCGATGCTGCTCTACGCGCTGTTGCATCTCGCCCGCGTGCGCCGCGTCGACGGATCGCGAATAACCGAAAAGCCCGCGGTCAGCCTCGACGACATCAAGAACTTCCGCCAGCTTGACAGCGTGACGCCGGGCCATCCGGAATACGGCCGCACCACCGGCGTCGAAGCGACCACCGGCCCGCTCGGTCAAGGCTGCGGCGACAGCGTCGGCATGGCGATCGCATCGCGCTGGCTCGGTGCCCGCTACAACCGTCCGCAATTCACTTTATTCGACTTTGACGTCTATGCGATCTGCAGCGACGGCGATCTGATGGAAGGCGTGGCGAGCGAAGCTGCCTCGCTCGCCGGGCATCTCGGCCTTGGCAATCTGTGTTGGATTTACGACAGCAACACGGTCACCATCGAAGGTCATACCGATCTCGCTTTCAGCGAGGACGTCGAAACCCGCTTCAGGGGCTACCGCTGGAACGTGCTACGCGTCCGCGACGCCAACGACACCGCGGCGCTCGCGGGCGCGCTGCAAACCTCCCGCCGCACTGACAATCGTCCGACCCTGATCATCGTCGACAGCATCATCGGATACGGCGCGCCGCATAAAGAAAATACCGCGGCTGCGCACAGCGATCCACTCGGCGAGGAGGAAGTGCGGCTCACCAAGCGCTTCTATGGCTGGCCCGAAGATGTGCAATTTTTGGTTCCTGACGGCGTCTATAGCCGCTTCGATGAGGTCATCGGCAGGCGCGGGCGGCAGTTGCGGGAGAATTGGAGTAAAACCTTTGCTGCCTACGAGCGGGCCGAGCCGCAGGCCGCCGGCGAAATTGCGCAGCTTCTGGCCGGGGAGCTTCCGGCAAAATGGGACGCGGACTTGCCGGTCTTCGCCGCCGACGAGAAGGGCATGGCGACCCGCGATGCGTCCGGCAAGATCCTCAACGTCATCGCCCGGCAAATTCCCTGGCTGATCGGCGGCGCGGCCGACCTTGCGCCTTCGACCAAAACCAAGTTCGATCATGCCGAGTCGATCGAGCCGTATAGTCCGGGCGGGCGCACGATGCATTTCGGCGTGCGCGAGCACGCGATGGGCGCAATCGTCAACGGGTTGGTGCTGTCGAAACTGCGAGCGTTCGGCGCGACCTTCCTGACTTTCAGTGATTATATGCGCCCCGCGATCCGGCTCGCGGCGCTGATGGAACTGCCGGTCTTTTACATTTTCACGCACGATTCGATCGGGCTCGGCGAGGACGGTCCGACGCATCAGCCGATCGAACAGCTCGTCGCGCTGCGCGCCATCCCGAACATGATCGTGTTGCGGCCCGCCGACGCCAATGAAGTGCGCGAGGCCTATAGAGTTATTTTCGGCTTGAAGAAGGAACCCGCCTGTCTCTTGCTCAGCCGCCAGAAGCTGCCGGTCTTCGATCGCAGCCGTTATGCCGCGGCTTCAGGCCTTGCGCGCGGCGCCTATGTCATGGCTGACGTTACGGCCGACGCCGACAACCCCGACGTCATCCTCATCGCCAGCGGCAGCGAGGTGCAGCTCTGCGTCACAGCCCATGAAAAGCTCAAGCGCCAAGGCATAGCGGCGCGCGTCGTCAGCATGCCGAGCTGGGAACTGTTCGAAAAACAAGACGAACGCTATCGCAACGAGGTTCTGCCGCCGAAAATTACGGCGCGCGTCGCCGTCGAACTCGGCGCCGTGATCGGCTGGGACCGCTACGCCGGCGCGCGCGGCACGATCTTGGGCATGCACAGTTTCGGCGCCTCGGCGCCCGCCGCAGATCTGATGCAGAAATTCGGTTTTACGACCGATAAGGTCATGACTGCCGCCGTGGCGCAGATTGCAAGAAACGGCCGAAACTAATCGAGGTTTATCGCGCTCGCCAAAGCGAAACGATAACGCCGTTATTCGAGGAGTGCATTATGCAGATCGGCGTGATCGGGCTTGGGCGCATGGGCGGCAATATCGCGCGCCGCCTGATCCGGAACGGACACGAGGTCGTCGCTTACGATCGCGACAGCAAGGCCGTCGCATCGCTTAAGGGCGACGGCGCGACCGGGGCCGGCGATGTCGCAACGCTGGCGCAACACTTGCGGCCGCCGCGCGCGGTGTGGGTCATGTTGCCGGCCGGCAAGATCACCGAAAACGCCATCGTCGCGCTTGGGAAAATCCTCGCACCCGGCGATGTCGTTCTCGACGGCGGCAACACTTTTTGGAAAGACGACATTCGCCGCGCCAAATTCCTCAACGAGCGCAAAATCCACCATATCGACGTCGGCACGAGTGGCGGCACCTGGGGGCTCGATCGCGGCTATTGCATGATGATCGGAGGCGCCAAGGAAACCGTCGCTCGCCTTGATCCGATTTTTTGCGCGCTGGCGCCGGGAATCGGCAATCTGGCGCGAACGCCCGGCCGCGACGGCCGCGATCCGCGCGCCGAGCATGGCTATATTCATGCCGGGCCGCATGGCGCCGGCCACTTCGTCAAGATGGTGCATAACGGCATCGAATACGGCTTGATGCAGGCCTTCGCCGAGGGTTTCGACATTTTGAAGAACGCCAACTCCGACAAATTGCCGGAAGACGAGCGTTTCGATTTCGATCTGACCGACATCGCCGAAGTCTGGCGCCGCGGCAGCGTTATCAGCGCCTGGCTGCTCGATCTTACGGCAAGCGCGCTCACAGCCGACCCGAAGCTCGAGGGCTTCGAAGGCGTGGTCGAGGATTCCGGCGAAGGCCGCTGGACGATCATGGCCGCGATCGAAGAGGCGGTTCCCGCCGACGTGCTCTCGGCGGCGCTCTACACGCGCTTCCGCTCGCGCCGCGACCATACTTTCGCGGAGAAGATATTGTCGGCGATGCGCAAAGGCTTCGGTTCGCATGTCGAACCCAGAATCCATCGCAGCGCCGAACCGCCATGACGGTAAAAACCGCGAAGGCGCGGCCGGCCGATCCGTGCTGCCTTATTATCTTCGGCGCGTCGGGCGATCTCACGCACCGGCTTTTGGTGCCGGCGCTCTACAATCTCGCTGTCGCCGGGCTCCTGCCGAAGGCCTTCGCCTTGATCGGCGTCTCCCGCAGCGCCTCCTCAAGCGAGGCGTTCCGTAAGAGCCTCGCCGAAAGCCTGGCGAAATTCACCGCGCGGCCGCTCGACGAGCGCGTGGTGAAGCATCTGCTCGCCTGCGTCGTCTATGTCCAAGGCGATCCCGACGACAACGAAACCTATAAAAAGATCGGCAAGGAACTTGCGCGCATCGAGCATGAGCGCGGCACGCGGGGCAACCGCTTGTTCTATCTGGCGACGCCGCCTGCCGGCTTTGCGCCGATCGGATGTCATCTCGGGCGGTCGGGCCTGGCGTGCGAGGAAAACGGCGCCTGGCGGCGCGTCGTCATCGAGAAACCGTTCGGCACCGACCTTAATAGCGCGCAAGCGCTCAATCGGAAACTCCTCGGCATTCTCAAGGAGGATCAGATTTTCCGCATCGACCACTATCTCGGCAAGGAAACCGTCCAAAATATCCTGGTGCTGCGTTTCGCCAATGGATTATTCGAGCCGATTTGGAATCGTCACCATATCGAGCACGTGCAGATTACGGTCGCGGAATCGCTGACGGTCGGGCAGCGCGGCATTTATTACGATTCCACCGGCGCGCTGCGCGATATGGTGCCGAACCATCTGTTTCAGCTTTTATCGCTCATCGCCATGGAGCCGCCGTCCCGTTTTGCCGCCGACGCCGTGCGGGCCGAAAAGGCGCAGGTGCTCGACGCCATTCAATTGCAGAATCGCGACGAGGCGCTGCGCAATTCGGTGCGCGCGCAGTACGACGACGGCTACGTCGAAAATCATGCCGTCGAGGCGTATCGCAAGACTAAGGACGTCAATCCGAACAGCACCACGGAGACCTATGTTGCCCTCAAGCTGATGATCGACAACTGGCGCTGGGCGCGCGTGCCGTTTTACTTGCGGACCGGAAAGGCGTTGCGCGCAAAGCAGACCGAAGTGGCGATCAAATTCAAGCAGGCGCCGATCGCCATGTTCCGCGATACGCCGGTCGATCGGCTGTCGGAGAACTTTCTGGTCATCGGGATTCAGCCGGACGAAAGCATCGGGCTGGAATTCAACGCCAAAGTCCCCGGACCTTCGATCGTGATCGGAGGCGTCAGCATGACCTTCAATTACCGGGACTATTTCGATACGCCGCCAGCGACCGGCTACGAGACGCTGATCTACGATTGCATGACCGGCGATGCCATCCTCTATCCGCGCGCCGACGGCATCGAAGCCGCATGGCGCGTGGTGCAGCCATTCATCGATGCGTGGCGTGACTCGTCTGCGTGGAATCTTGCCACTTACCGCGCCGGCAGCGACGGCCCGGCGGAGGCCGATGAGCTTCTGGCCCGTGACGGGCGCCGCTGGCGGCCGATTGCGTGAGTTCGCGACATGGGCGCCGAGATCGAACGCAAACTCATCGTGGTCGCGGATGCCTCGGCGCTTGCGGAAACCGCCGCGCAGCGGCTCGTCGATCGCATCGCCGCTCAGAAACGCGCCGCGGTCTGCCTGACCGGCGGATCGAGTCCCGAAGGTCTTTATCGCCTGCTTGCGCAGGAGCCATGGCGCGCCATCGTACCGTGGGATCGCGTGCACTGGTTCATGGGCGACGACCGCTTCGTGCCGCTGTCAAATCCTTTGAGCAATATGGGCATGGCGTGGCGGCTGTTTCTCGTTAGCGTGCCGGCGCCGCGACAGAATATTCATCCGATCGCGACCGAAACAAAGAGCCCAGAGGACGCCGCGCGGCTTTATGAGGACGAGCTCAAACGCTTCTACGGCGCCGGCGCGCTCGATCCGGCGGTCCCGCTCTTCGATCTTGTGCTGATGGGTCTCGGCGGCGACGGCCACACCGCCTCGCTGTTTCCGCATTCCCCTGCGCTGGACGAAAAGGAGCGCTGGGTCGTGGGCGTGCCCGGAGCCGGCATGGAGCCTTTCGTGCCGCGCGTAACTTTGACTTTTCCGGCGCTCGCATCGACGCGTGAAATGCTGTTCCTCATCGAGAGCCGAGACAAACGCGAAATTCTTACGCGCGTGCTGGCGGGCGAAGCGCCGTTTAATAAAACGTTGCCGGCGCAGCGCGCTTATTCCAACGGCGAACTGATCTGGCTCGTCGCCCGCGCCGCAGCGCCGGAGAATTAGCATGAGCTTGAGCGGGCAGGCGCAAGCACGACCGCGGCCGTCCGTGCTCGTGGTGATGGGCGTTTCCGGCTCCGGCAAAAGTACTATCGCGTCGATGCTCGCGCACCGTCTGCATTGGATTTACGAGGACGGCGACTGGTTCCATCCGCAATCGAATATCGAGAAAATGCATCACGGCGAGCCGCTTAACGACGCGGATCGCTGGCCGTGGCTGCACGCCATCGCCGATTGGATCGACGACACGCGGCTTAGCGGCCGGCATGGCGTCGTCGCCTGTTCGGCGCTCAAGCGCGCCTATCGCAACATTCTGGTCGGCGACCGGCGGGATGTGGGCATCGTTTTCCTCAACGGCGACCGCGACCTGATCGCGCGCCGGATCGCCGCGCGCGCCGATCATTTCATGCCGCCGGCGCTCCTCGACAGCCAGTTCAAGGTATTGGAGGAGCCGAAGGCCGACGAACATCCCGTGGTTGCGTCCATTATTCCGCACCCACGCGAAATTGTCGAAACGATCGTTGCCGAACTCGGACTCGATCGCGTTGCCGCGCAGGCTCATTGAGCGCACGAGGCGATCGGCGGGAAATCAATAGTCATTGCACCAATGTGAGCAGCAGAGAAATTGGCGGTGGCCGCAGTTCGGCAGAGTCCGCACTGTGAGAAAACAAACAGGAATTTTTCTCAAAACCGATTAGTTATCTCACTTTGTTATTTACTTCATCGTCACGGAAAATCTTTACAACGCGATATCGATTTTTCTCAACATGATTCGACGCGTTGCTGTGTTGCGTAATTTTTTGTGAAACCGGGACCGGCTGGGGGGAAACATGGAATTACGCGCAACAGCGAACGACGATCGTGAAGATAATTTGATGCATACCGGTCCTTACCTTCAACGCGATCGTCGAAAAATACATCTCGATTTAAATAAAAGCCACTATCCGATTCCCGAGCGCGTCAAGGCCAAGATCACCTCGGCGCTCGATCGTCTTCATGAATATCCGGTAGGTTTAGAAGCGGAAGTCATTGAAGACGTCGCCAAGTTCTATCGGGTCGCTCCCGGGCAGGTGACGATCACCCACGGCTTCGATGAAGCGATCGATCGACTGATCCAATCGTTTCCCAACATGCGCTTTTCGATATTCGAGCCGACATTCCTTGGATATGAGGCCCGACTGAAACTTAACCACGTGCACTACCAGGTGATCCGGCTCGACGAACGCTTCGAAATACCCCGAAGAGGCTCTCGGTTGCTTCGGGAGAGACGACTTCGTCATGCTGGCCAATCCCAACAATCCCACCGGAGCAGTGCTTAGCGAAAGAGTGTTGGATCGGCTGCAGAACCAGTGCGGCAAGCTTCTCATCGATGAGGCCTATATCGACTTTTCCGGCGAACGGACCCGTATCGATCGGATCGACGAGCGGACCTTCGTATTTAGATCCCTATCGAAGGCCTTCGCACTCGCGGGTCTGCGATTGGGATTGTTGTTCGGCGCCGAAACAAACATGGCGCCGATCAAGAATCGCCAATGGTTCTGCAACATCAGCGTCGTCGCACTCGAAGCCATTCGCGCCGTCTTACGCGATCCATATGTGAGCGATCACGCTGCGCGCATCGCGCAAGGCCGGGAAGACATTCAATCGGCAGCGGTGGAACTTGGATTTGGCGTCGGTGAGGGCTTCAGCAATTTTGCCCTGATCCGACATTCCGACAGCCAAAACCTCATGCGGTTTCTCGACTCCCACGGCATCTGCGTCTTGGACACAACTGTCGTTGGCCTCGAGGAGCATGTGCGGATTTCGGTCGGAACCGCCGCCGAGAACGATGCTCTGATCAAAGCGTTGCGCCGTTACGTCTCCCAATTCGGCATCAGAAGCGGCCACGCTGCCTGACCGGTTTCAGTCGTCCTCCTATCAGTCCGCGCGATGCAAGGCGCTTTCTCGGACCCGGCGGAATCATGATGGTGCGGAATAACGCCACCGGCAAAAAGCCGTTGTGCACGCCCGGCCGGAACCGGGGCCATATCGAGAGCGCTCTCTGACATGTCTTGGCCGGCCTGGATCGGAATCGCCGTAGTGGCGGAAGCCACCGAGCAGCTCCTCAATCGCCTCTACCTGTCGAAAATATCGCAGTACTGGGAGTTTCTGCTCGGTTACAGTTTCGCCGCGGTACTGATCTCACTCGTACTTTTGTCGGGCGACGCGCACTTCGCAAAAATGACGGGCGGCACATTCCTGCTGCTGCTCCTCTCGGGAGTGTTCTGGTTCTTCACCTACCTATTCAATGCCCGCGCGTACCAGCAGGTTGAGGTGAGCTTAACCAGTCTGCTCATGCAAATTCAGGTCGTGCTGGTTTTTTTTGGCGGCATCGTGCTTTTCGCCGAGCCGCTGACAATCGGCAAACTCTTTGGCACCGCCTTGATCGTCGGCGGAATCTCGCTCCGCGGCACATCCTTCGGCCGAGCATCGCCTCACGGATTAATGTTCAAACTGCTCGCCATCGTTGCCGGCGCGGCCGGCTTTCTCACCGACAAAAAGCTCACCGCGCTGACCGCGCCTGCAATGATTCAGTTGTGGAGCTATATCGTCCCGACCCTACTGATCGTTATTCTGCAGCCGAGCCGGATCGCTACGGCTTATCGCCTCGCTCGCGACCTTAACTTTGCGAATCTGGGAGTCGGAGCGATCAACGCATTGGTCGCTTATGCGCTGTTGCACGCATTTGCCACGCGGACGTCTCGACCGTGTACCCGCTCTACCAAGTCTACACTCTTCTCACGATTCTTGCCGCCCACTTTCTGCTTAGAGAAGGCGGCGGTCTACGGACGAAGCTGCTTTCGGCCGGAGCGGCATTTTTAGGCGTCGTTTTCCTGTTCCGCTGATGGATTTTTTCCAGATGTCGGCCTAGCGGTCCTTTCAAGTCAAAGCAGCATCACATGCCTGCAATTCTGATTGCCATTCTCGATTCGAATCCGGACGCGTGGGGCGAAGAGTTTCGCACGCTTGCGCCCACGCGAGACTTTCGGCTCTGGCCCGATTGCGTCGGCGATCCGACGGACATTGCCTACGCCTGCGTTTGGGAGCCGCCGCAAGGCTTGTTGGCAAAATTCACGAACCTAAAAGCGATATTGTCGCTTGGCGCCGGCGTCGACCACATCACGAGCGATACGTCGCTGCCGGACGTTCCGATCGTCAGGATGGTCGATCCCGACATGACCATGCGGATGACGGAGTACGTCGTGCTGCATGTGCTGATCGCGCACCGCCGGCTGCGGCTCTACGACGCCCAGCAACGCCAGCGGCTATGGCGCAATCACGACGAACCCGCCGCGAACAAGGTTGCCGTAGGCGTGATGGGGCTGGGTGTCCTCGGCCGGGACGCGGCCGATGTTTTGTCGCGGATCGGATTTAGGGTTGCAGGCTGGAGTCGTACCGCAACGCGCATTCCCGGCATTGAAACATTTCATGGCGATGGCGATCTCGACGCGTTTCTCGCTCGAACCGAAATTTTGGTGTCTCTGTTGCCTTGCACTGCGCGGACCGAAGGAATTCTCAATCGCGCTCTATTTCGTAAGCTCAAGCGCGATGGCGCCCTCGGCGGAGCCGTTCTCATCAATGCCGGGAGGGGCAAGCTGCAAATCGATGCCGATATCGTCGACGCGCTTGATGAAGGCATCCTCAGTGCCGCAACGCTCGACGTCTTTGCGACCGAACCCCTCGCCGGCACAAGCCCATTGTGGGCGCATCCCAAAATCACTGTCACGCCGCACAACGCGGCGCTTTCGGATGCGCGTTCGATGGCTCTAAATATGCTCAAACAAATCGAACGATTCGAACGCGGCCTTCCGTTTGAGAACGTGGTCGACCGAGGCGCCGGATATTGATGGATGATCCGCAGCTATGCCTAATCCGAGGACGCGGGGCGATCGGCGGGATGCAACTCTAACGGCTCTTTCCGTGCTATAATTCCACATGGACGACTTTCCGGTCATTCCGCCGTTAATCGTCAAGAGTACGCCGAAGCCGCGGCGGCTCACGACGCTTGGGGAGGCGCGCAACTATGTCGGCGAGGCGATGCGGCTCGGCCGGCCGGCGCCTTGGCGCGAAGTGTGGCATCGCCTCAAGACGGTAGCGAGCGAGGAGAACGCCATCGAGGCGATCGGCGATTTGCGTGAATTGCTCGCCGAAGAAGATTTACTGTTGCCGGACGCCGGGAAGTAGCGCGATGCGAATGGCGTCATCGATCTCCGCCTGATCCTGGAAGCCAAGGCCACGAGCCGATTCAGCTCGGTCTCTCGGTGACCAGTTCCATCGCTTGGGCGGCTACCGGGCAAATTCGGAATTCTCAAGGCTTTCACGCCAATGCCACCAAAACACGGCAACAATTCCCAAAATACCGGCCGCGATCAACACAAGGAGCAAGGCTGAATTTTCGATCCAAGCAATTGCCGGGATGCCGAGCGCCATGATCAGGCCAAGAAGGCAGATCTGCCAGGACAGCACATGCACGCCGGCCGAAAACGTGCCAAGCGTCAGCAGTGTAAAGACCGCCAGTCCCGTTGCGCTTGACGAAAAAACCCTTTGAACGCTCGACAACAACAGCAAATTCATCACGACCAGGAACGCGAGCCAGTGCAGCGCCTGCGTTCCGATCAATCTTAATCGCTCGGCGCGATCGTTTGCGGTGCGCCATCCGTAGGCAATGCAGACCAGCCCGATGATCGGCGCGAGAATTTCCCAATAACCGACGATCAGTTGCTTCGAGAAACTCGTATAGGCGACGCCAAGTATGGTCAGTATCAATACAAGACTGAATGGCAGCTCCCTGACCCAAAGGCTTGCGCGCCGTGACTCGTTCGATGGCGGGGCCTGCGGGACTGCGGTGTTCATTGCGGCTGCATCGACAAGCGACTGAAAATTGCGCCGTCACCTCTTAGGTGACAGGTTGGCCAGCTGAACCGTGCTGGTGCCTCTCCAGTCGGGCCCGGAGCTTGAAAGCCAGCACAACGAGACACACGCCGAACACCAGCGCATAGGCGCCTAACCACCAGGTCAACACCACCGCTCCGATCATCGGCGCCACGATCAGCAATGCGCCGTAGAGCACCGAGAGGATGCCGCCGAAAATCAGCCACCCGCGGCCGTCGATAAACTCTAGTCGATAGGCCGCCGTCAACTCAAATATGCCGGTGAGGATTGCCCAAAAGGCGATCAGAAACACGAAGGCCACCACGGTTATTCCGGGCCAGAACACGGCAATGGCGGCGGCGGCGATGCTCACGAGACCTTCCAGCACGAGATAGCCCCAGCGTTCACCCTCACGCGCTGCCCGGACCGCGCTGACAATTCCGAATAAACCGTCCACGAAGGCATAGACTGCAAACACGAGGACAAGCGACAGCATCGTGGCGCCAGGCAGAAAGAGGGCAACCAGACCAAACAAAATCCCGATGACGCCCCGAAGACCGATCGCCCACCAGTTCCGAGCGAGTACGGCGATCATCGGTTCATATTCCGAGAACGCGGCACCGCGGAGAATTGGTTCAGCCATGACACTCTCCTGCCTATTTGGACCATGACGGTATTCGGGCCCGGCGCCCCGTTTTCTTATGTTTTTCGTCGGTCTTCACATCGTGCGCAGTCCGAGGGCAAGCGCGATCCATGTCGCTCCATAGAAAATCAGATCGATGCCGACAAAGAGGCCGATCACCCAAAGTCCCGAGGCCGGCCATTGCGCCAGGACGAGCAAACCCAGGACAAATGTGAGCAGTCCATCCGCCGCCTGCCAACCCCAGCCGGGCAACGCGACCGCCACCGAACCGATCAGTTGAAATAGTCCGCCAACGAGAAAAAACATCGCCATGAAGATGGTCGCCACCTCTGCGCTGATGACCGGTCGCATCACGATCAAAAGCCCGACAATTCCGAAGAGAATTGCCGCCAACAGGTGTTGGAAGAAGCCCACCCAATGACCCACCATGACGGCTTGGGCGACCTCAAGGCCTGAGGCCAACACCAATAGCCAGCCGAAGAACAGCATCGAAACGACCGTCGCAGCGACGGAGCGAACAACGGCGGCGATACCCAAGATGAGCACGCCGATCCCGAACGCCAGAAACCATCCCCAGTAATGGACGATCTCGTGGGGGATCTCGACCTGCACTTGGACATCGCCCAAGGTCATATCCTACCTCCCGCTTATGGCGTCGATCCCGCGCCTAACGCTTTTCGCAAAATTGATCGGTACGTTTAATGATGACGGTCTCTCCCAATGCGATAGTTGCGATTGAAAAACAGGCGTAAGTCCGCGCATTGATCCAAATCAACGACATTTAGACACTTTGATACCTGTCAATTGGACAACCGCGCACCAACTTGCCGAAACACCAAATCCCGACCAACCAATGGGATTGTCACCTGCCTTATCATTTCACCGGCATTTAACCGCTCGTTGAGCCGGAGCAGATCATCAAAGAGCGAGCTGAAATCGCGCTCCGGTTCGCTCTTAATAATGTCCCACGCGATACCCTTCGCGAGAAAAGGCGTTCCCCGCACATCGATCTAGGTCAAATGTCGGCGGCGGGATCGTGCATTTCCGCGTACTTCGCGTTGTATTTTCGCTAAGAACCGTTTTGCGCTGGTGGCACGGCTCGCACGGGCACGACAACGGCGAGTGCCCGGGCCCGCATTCTGTAGTGAAGCGGCGCATTCATGGTACTCGCTTCACCATCGGTGGATACATTGACCCGTACGGTTCCGGGCTCTACCCAAAGCTCCTCCGTTTCGAAGACGTTCAGTTCTTGCTCGGTTTCACGGCCCACGAGGACCTTCAGCGCCACGCTTGCGATGTTCGGGCGGCCATGGCTTGGCGCCGTGCACACCCACAGCCGGCCGGAATCAAGCCGAGGCCGCGTACCGATCTCCAAGCCCGACGTTCGGTATCGATTGTTGCCCACGAATAGGAAAGGAGTCAGGTGTTCCAACGCCTCTTCCCGCTCCATGTGTGCCTTCATGCGCAGGCGAAAATAGCGCCGTACCAGGGACCTTAGAGCGAGTACGAACGCCACTCGCTTAACGTGCCCATGGCGTTCCTGTTCCTCACGCTGGCGCACGAAATGGGGATAGAAGCCCACGCCCGAATTGTTCACAAATATCCGGCCGTTGACCTCTCCCACGTCCACCTTGGTGACCTGGCCAGTGAAGAGATTGTGGACCGCAGCTTCAAGGTTCAGCGGAATGCCGGCGTCCTTGGCAAAATGGTTCAACGTTCCCATGGGAAGAACACCAAGCGCGGTGTCGGCGCCCGCGAGCGGGCCGGCAACGGCGTTGACCGTTCCGTCACCTCCCCCAGCCACGATCGGCTGACGGCGCTCGCTTAAGGCGCGCGCGGCCAAGGACGAAACGTCATCGCCGCGCTTGGTCACGACGACCTGCGTTTCCACGCTGAACTCGCCTGAAATGCGCGCAATATGCGCAAGAGCCGCCTGCAAATGGATGGATTTACCGTTAAGGATGCAACTTGGCCTCAAGTTCGATAGCGGGCGCGATATCATGATTCATCAACAGCCAAACGAAACTCGCGAGGTTACGTCGAGTTGTTAAACAGGACTGGAGGTCTCGATTTGATCGCGACGCAGAAGCCAGGCCGTCAGCGCCCAGCAGCCTATCGCCCAAGCCGCGCCGATGCACCAACCTCCGAGAACATCCGTTGGATAGTGAACGCCGAGATATATGCGGCTCATGCCTATAAGCATCGTCAAAAACGCCGCCACCGCGATGAAGTAGAGACCGATTTTGAAGGAGGATTGGCTTCGCGCCAGAAGCGCCGCTATCGTCAGATAGGTAATGGCCGACAGCGAGGCATGGCCGCTTGGAAAACTTGAAGTGAAAACTCGCGTTGCCGGAGCCACGAAATCAGGGCGGGGACGAACGAACGCCAACTTGAGCAACTCGTTAAGCGCGATGCCGCCGGTCACAGCCACGAGCATCGACCAAGCTGCCGCATGCGCGCGAGCCAAAAACAAATAGCCTGAAACCGCAGAGGTTATTATCACTAATACTATGATGCTGCCGAGACTTGTTACGTCGCGAGCCGCCTCCTGAGCCCACGCTGGGCCGATCGGGGTGGTTGGGTTGGCTGGGTTACGGAAGGCTAGAATGATGTCACGATCGAACGCGGACAACTCTCCTTCGGCGACAACCTGAGCGATGGAACCGAACGCGAAAAGCAGGCACGCTACCGTCAAGACAGCTACCAGCATGCCTTTTTGACTATCCTTCGCGGCGCGGTCTGGCTTGCGTGGCACGTTCGCGAGTTGTCCCTTATCATCCGCACCGGATCTCCGGAGCGCGCCTCAATGAATGCGCTGGCTGCTGTCCTGCCGGCGGATTTCACTGACGATACGCTCTACTTCGGGCAGCGCATGCTTGTAAAATTTTTTCAGTCCGACGCAGAGATAATTGAGGCCGGGCTCGCCGTCCGGCGTCCGGATCAGTCGGTTCTTCGGACACTCGCCCCAACAATCCTTGAGATAGGCGCAGCCGCGGCAATAGCGCGTCAGCGTCTCGGATTTGGCGTAGCCGAATTTGACCTGGGCCGGGGAGAACACCATTTCGGCCAGCGACTTTTCCTGCAATGAACCGAGGCGATACTCGGGATAGACGTAGTGGTCGCACGCATAGACGCTGCCGTCATGCTCCAGCGCAACGCCTTTGCCGCAGAATTCATTGTAGATGCAGATTTGCGAAGGCAAGCCGAGATGCTGCGCCACCAGCGTCTCGAAGTGATTCACCAGGACCTTGCCCAAATCCTTGCGGCGCCATTCGTCGAACACAGAACAGAGGAAATATCCGTATTCTTCGGGATCGACCGACCAGTCGGTGACGACGGAATTGGGATGGTTCGGCCGCGCCTCGGCGCTGCCGACGAGCGGCAGCCGCGCGGTGTCCCACCGCTGCGGCGCCGTGATTTCAAATCCCCTCGCCTGCACGATCGGGATGAACTGGATGTATTTGGCGTCAAGCTCTCGGCGCAAGAAACGATAAACGTCGAGCGGTCGCGAGGCGTTTAAACGATGTACGCAGGTCAGCGTGTTGAAGCGCACGCCGAATTTGCGCAATAGCTTTGCCGCCGCCATTACCTTATCGAAGGTCGGCGCGCCGCCTTTGTTGACTCGAAAGCCGTCATGTAGCTCGCGCGGGCCGTCGATGCTCAGGCCGACTAAGAAGCGATTCTCCTTCAGAAATACCGCCCATTTTTCGTCCAGCAACACGCCGTTGGTCTGCAGGTCGTTTTCGATACGCTGGCCGGGCTTGCGATATTTCTTCTGTAGGGCAACGACGCGGCGGAAGAAATCGAGGCCGCGCAAGGTCGGTTCGCCGCCTTGCCAGGAAAATACCACTTCGGGACCGGTCACGCCGCCGACATATTGCCGGATGAAAAGCTCAAGCGTCTCGTCGCTCATCTGGCCCGTGCCGGGCCCGTTGGGCAGCGTCTCCTTGCTCAAATAGAAGCAATATTTGCAATCGAGATTGCAGGTCGAGCCCGCGGGCTTGGCCATGACATGGAACCGCCCGCCCGGCGCCGACCGCAGCAGTGAGGGGGCCGTATATTTGTCAACCATCGATTGGGCTTACCAGTGCCGGGCACGAACGATTTGACTTGGATCAAAGATCTCGGCGCCACACGGAAAAGACGAGGCGGAAGCCGTGATCAACGTTGGCTAATCGTTGTTTGTCATCGCGGTGAAATAAAACTGCCGTCGGCAGCAAGTAAACCACTGTGACCGACGATACAGACATCGTTTCGACGGTGCATATGTTTTTGGTGGGGTGCCAAATGCTCCTGATCGAGAATCCTGGAGGCCACCATGTCGTTGCTCCACAAAACGGACGTCTACCGAAGCCGGCACGAGAACGTAAGTCGTAAGCGTCGCGACTATGGCCTTGTTCTCGCGCTGCTTTGCGTTCAACGCCAGCTATCGGCTGCTGTCAAAGGATCTGGAGGAGCGTCGATTGGCTAGGCCAGCCGATGATCAAGACCTGCGAAGCGATTAATTTCCGGCGATTACCCACGCATTAGGACAGTTGGCGACTCGATCGGGAGTGCGGGAAATGGGCCGACCGAGCCGCCAAGGCCGCGCGGCGGTGCCCCCGGTGCAAGGGACATGGCGAAGATCACCCTCGGTGACTTAACGAGGCGCTAAGAATTTCGGGCAGCTTTTCGACCATCGCGCGTTCGTTTGCGGGCGGCCGCTTACTGGTAAGCAGTGATCGCGTTACCGCCTTCGGCTTGAGCGGATGTGCCCCATTCGGGAGCCCTCAAAATTCGAGTTGGCCGCCAAACTAAAGACGGCGAAAGACGACGAGGCGCGAACGGGCTTTTCTGTTGTGATTTTACAACGGTCCAGAAAATTCGATTTCGTAATATCCCACTTTAAGACCCCCGCACGCTTTCGGTGGTAAACTGTTTTCAAGCAGTGGGGTGCGAAAGGGACGACGAGTATGCGGAGATTGCTTTGTGCAGCCACGCTTGCGTGGACGACGCTGGGTATGACCGGCATCGCAAATGCCGCCGACCTGGGACGGCCACCGCCCCCGCCGCCGCCAATTCCAGCCTACATACCATTCAGTTGGACGGGCTTCTACATCGGTGGCAATCTTGGCGCTGCGTGGACCCCAAGAGGCGACTTCACCGATAGCTTGGGTAATACCTTCTCCGGCGGTGTTTCACAAAGCACCGTGTTCACAGGTGGCGGCCAAATCGGCGCCAACTATCAGATTAACTACTGGCTTGTCGTCGGCGTCGAAGCGACTTTCGACTGGATGTCGGATCACAATAATAAAAGTGACGCCATTGCCATTCCGCCAAATGGAGGGAATGTTTTCCAAGTCTCTGTTAACGACAGATGGATAACGACCGTGGCGGCGCGGGTCGGCGTTGTTGCGGCTGAGAATGCGCTGTTTTATGCCAAGGGTGGCGCCGGCTGGGTCGGAGCCAACGATTTTACGCTCGCCAATGTGACCACCGGCGCCTCGATTAGCGGTTCGAATAGCAATAGCAACAGCGGCTGGCTGGTGGGAGCGGGTGTCGAATATGCTTTTGCGCCCAACTGGACGGCCAAAGTCGAATACGATTTCCTCGGTCTAACCAATACGAGCTTTACGGTGCCGGCTGGTGTCGCGGGCTTCCCGAACGGTGACACTATAACCACCAGCAATCGTGACCTCCAAATGCTGACGGTCGGCTTCAACTACCTGTTCAATTGGCGCTAGAGCGCAAGCATTTCACACTAAGTAGATCGTGGCGCCAGATGTTTGACGGGGCGCGATCGTTTTCGCAAAGAGGGTTTCAACCCGCGGATCGGGGTCCGGGTCGGGCCTTTTCCGGATCATGCGATGCGGCAGCCCGACGCTTTATCCGCTACCATTCAGTCTTCGCTTTTTTGGCAGGACCAAGCACGGCAGACCGCGCTAACTCAATACAAGAGCAGCATGATTGAATCGAAGATCAGCAAAACGGCCATCACTCCCGCAACGGCGAGCGCCAAGGCCTTCGTCGCTTCCTCGTAACCTTCAAGCCTCTCGATCTTCATGGACGACTTCCAATAAAAAAACGGCAGCAGCCGTGACGCTATCGTTGCGCGTGATCAATACGCACTGGCATTTCCCATTTCTTCGTTTGGCTAGAGCCGGTACGCCAACCAAACAACCGCTGCCAATACCGACCCCCAGCACACTGCTGTAAGTGCGATGATCGGCACCGAAGCAGCAATTGTTCCGCCCTTGGCTGCCTTTCTTGCGCGCATTGAACTTGCCCCTACACAGTTACTAAATAGCCTGCAATCAGGCCGTGCTGGGCGGCCGCGCCCCCGACTGGCCGCCCAGCTTAGAAGCCTAAGAGGCAACAAACTCCCCAACCCCAACCCGAGTTGCGTACTGGGTCTGGGGTTCCTTTTTGTGGCTTCGGTTGCCTTAATCTCTATCGGAGCGAGATATTCATAAGGCGTGGTTTCCGGGTCACAGGCCACGCGCGACGGGCGCGGCGGATCGTCACGAAATATTGCCGAACTCCGGCGGGTCGCGTCCGCGTTACGCGATGCGACACGTCGAAAAGTTCCAGATAAGCGAAAATATCGATATGCCGTGGGTTACGTCGCCTGCCTACGGCGCCCTAAAGGACGCAAGAAAAATCCGCCGATGGCAACGGCATGAGGTGGGTGAGGCTGATCCCGCTATTTTGGCGATGACAGCGCAATGGCGGCGGCGATGGCTGATTTAGACCTGATCCGGATGCAACGTCTCGTTGTTCCCGTCTTTAGGCGCTTGCTGCCGCGTCTGCTGTGAAATAATCGCCCGCGCCTCGGTATGATTGGCCGCCGTAACGACATTAACGCCGTTCGGCGTAAGCGTGACCGCCAAATGGGGGAAACCGGGTCTGGGCGGCTCGTAAATAGCTGATTTCACTTTCATATGACGCGACTCCGTCGTGTGCTTTTTTTCGCCCCGAAAGCATTATTTTCACACCGACACCACAACGGATATCAACTTATTATCGCCCTAGCATGCGGTCAAACCCCCTGACGCAAGCGATTGATTTCGCCAGCGCTGCACCAATTCTGGTTCCGGCCGATCGACGACACTATTTGCCGCGGCCGGCGCGAGATGGCGCCGCCGACGATGCCGGCTGTCGACGTCGTCGAGAGCGAGAAGCATACGAAATCGCTGTCGACCTGCCCGGCATGGACGAGAAGAGCATCGAAGTGAAAGTGGCCGGAGAGCGTCGACCCGGACAAGATCGAAGCAAGCTTCAAGAAGGGCGTGCTGACTGTGACACTGTCCAAAAAGCCCGAGGCTCAAGAGCCTGCGAAGAATATCGACGTCAAGGCTGCGTGAGCGATCGCTTCATGCAAACGGCGCGTGCGCAAGCCAAGTCTGTTGCAGCGATCCGGCCCGCCGGTCGCAACTTGGCGTTACAGGCCCAACGTGACGGCGGCGGCGTTGCAGCGCCAGCGCGTTCCAGTCAGCGCGACAAGCCGGTGGCGCCTGGCGCAATAGAGCATGATCCGGGAAAACCGGTTTCCACTTTTCCGGGAAAAGATCATGCCCGGTAAAAAGTCTGATAGTCGCCGCTTCCCTGCCCCCTGGTCCGTTGAAGAAACGTCCGCTTGCTTTGTCGTGACGGACAGCGGCGGGCAAAAAAGTGTGTAGCTCTAATTCGAAGAAGGACCCGGCGTGCGAGAATATATGCTATGATTTTTTACAGGGGCACTTCCGAAAAACCCTCTGAAGTTGGACGTGCTCCTAACAACAGCCCGGGAGAACGTTCATGTCTGAATTACTGGCACTGTCAGTCAGTGTCGCCATTCTTGGCGGCATTTGGGCCTTCATCGCGCTCGGCCCCTTGGCCGGCTACACACTTGTGTGGGTTGGCTTCATCGCTGCAGGCTGCTTCTTCGCTGCAGGCGGCGACACTAAAGCACTTACCAAAACCATCGTCGGCATGATCTATGGCGCCGTGATCGCTTGGATTGCGCTCTGGATAATCGCCAACGTTCCGATGCCGCAACTGGGTGTGGTGTGGCCAGCGATCATCGTCGGCATCACCGTCTTCTTTCTCGTTATCGTGGCGTCGGCTGATCTACTTTCTTGCGTCCCAGCCAACGTTTATGGCTATGCTGCTTTGGTCGGCTACACGTTGTCAGCGGGCGCGATGGGCGCGCTAACCGCCCCGAACAACTCCAATCCGCTTTTCCTCATTGTCGTCTCGGCCATATTGGGCGCCATACTCGGCTACCTCATGGGCCAATTGGCGGCTGCGCTTAAGACAAAAGCGGCGAGAGCGTCATAGCGATCTAACACGAGGTGTGAATTGGACTTGGCTCCGAGGATGCCTTGGAGCCAATTTCTCACTTCCGGTTACGGTCGTGAGCGGGTGTCGGTATGTTTAGCGCCCGCCTGTGGCGAAACTACCCTCTGGCCTCCAATACCCTTCCGTTTTTTGGATTTACTAAATGTACGCGCCCACAAGCCGTGCAGGTGACAGGTTCATAATTTTCAGCAGGGCGTTCAGTTGGATCTTCCGCGATCCGGCCCTGCACCTTTAAGCCCGTATTCGGGCAGCGATAGATAAACGCGACGGCCATAACTGCCCATTAAGGCAGAGCGTAAATTAAGGCTTTGATCTAACGCAATCTGCGCGACCCATTCGCGTAAGGCGGGACGACGTTCGGCGGCGAAGATGCTCAGCCGGGATTAAGCGCGCAGGATCGCGGCTGATTTTGCGAATCTGCGTGAGTTGTTGGCCAAAAGGAAAAGCCCCGGCGACGAGTAGGACCGAGGCTTAGGTGGGCGATTGGAGCCAATATTACTTGATAGCGTTCGAAACAGCCGTGAACGTGGCGTTCAAGTTTGTGCCGGTGGTCTTCACGGCGGCGATAATCGCCACCGAAATGCCAGCCGCGATGAGGCCATATTCGATGGCGGTCGCGCCCGACTCATCGCGAACGAACCGCTTGATGATTGACTTCACTGACGTCTCCCTTTGTTGGTTATTCCAGCAATCGTGCGTAAAACACAACCATCTTTCGTTGGTTAATTCGACAAGACAAATACCAAACCGTTCAGAACGCGGATAACGATGCGTTTCTAGGAGCGGTAAAATGCGCAAGGTCAGTCTTAGATGATCACGATGTCGGGGCGCTGCCACGAGAGGACCAAGAAAATCGGCGCCGACAACGCGGAAGGTTTTGGCGTGCCCTCACAACGTGCGCAGCAGGAGTGCGAAGTGTTCCGCTCTCTGTACAACTTGTGTCGGCGTTAAAGGCTTGGAAGCTGCAATCGGGATATTCGAACGCGGAGGATTTAATCTTTCCCAATAGCTATGACGGCTACTCGGGCCACACGACAATCTGATTAAGCGGCAATTCCTTCCGCCCTTCGCCAGGGGCAAAATCAAAATGTTTTAATTGGCACGGTTTGCGCCACTTCGCCGTTTCAACTTGGATTGAAGCTGGCGCGTCGCCAAAGACGGTGCAGACATTCGCTGGTCACGCATTGCTGCAAGTGACGATGGATCGCTACGGGCACTTGTTTCCGAGTGACGATCACAAGCGAACAATGGATCGCATCGCCACGACATTATTCACGAGAACGCCAAGCGAACATTGACCGCTGCCATGTGGCTTCCATGTGCCTTCCATGTGCCCACGATCGGCGGGCACGAGTTGGGATGAAGCGGACCAGCTTGAAGCCAAAAAGCGCCAGCCGCGGCTTTGCAATCGACGTTGCGCTAATCTATTGACGGCGCTAGGTGAATTTGGTTGCGGGGGTAGGATTTGAACCTACGACCTTCAGGTTATGAGCCTGACGAGCTACCGGGCTGCTCCACCCCGCGCCAAACGCCCGATTTTATAGAGGATCATGTAGCAAGCCCCCCCTGCGAAGGGAAGTGCGGACGGCACATATTTCGTCGTATTATGCTTCCATAACTGCCCGCGCTGTCATGCACGCACTCATAGAAGCAGGAATCGGCGCTAAACCCGCCTTGCAGCCCAACACGGCCATCGGCCCGGCCGTGCGCGCGATCGCGGGCAATATCCTGGCCAAAGCCCGCGGCGCGCTGGCGGACCCCGAACGCACGGACGAGGCCGCGGTGCACGATTTCCGCCGCGCCACCAAGCAATGGCGTGCGCTGATGCGGCTATTGGCCCCGTTCGTCCCGGATGCGGATCGCTGGCGGCGCGAGGCGCGCGATCATGCCCGTTCGCTCGCGCATGCGCGCGACGGTGCCGCCGCGCTCAACGCCTATGACGGGCTGATCGAAAAGGGGGTCCTGGTCCTATCCAAGCGCTCGAACGCAACCGTGCGCGGCCGCATCGAAGCGTTACGCGCCAGCGAAGAACAGGCGGTGCTCACCCCGGCGCTGCGCGACGCCATTATTGCCTGGCTCGATACCGCGGCGGCCGCGATCGAATCGTGGCCGCTCGATCCGTTCGACTTCAGCGCGATCGCGGCGCAATTGGCCGCCGGCTATCGCGCGGCGCGGCGGCGCATTCCGGACGACTGGGCGGCGGCCGACGCCGCCGATTTGCACACGCTGCGTCAGCGCGTCGTCGATTTGCGCTATCAGATGGAATTGATCGAACCGCTTTGGCCGCGGTTCGGGCAAATGTGGATCGACGAAGCCGAGCGGCTGCGCGAACGCCTTGGCCGCTGCCAGGACCTAGAAGTGCTCAAGCGGCTGACCGCGCCGCATCAGCCGCTGGCGCGCTGGCGTTCGCGCTTGACGCCGGCTTGCGCCGAACGTTCCACCGCGCTGGTGCAGCGCGCCGCTCGCATTGCGCATCGTCTATTTTCCGAACGGCCCAAAGCGTTCCGCCACAGGCTCGAATCGCTGTGGGAGCACGCGCGCTAGCGCGAATCGCGGATTGAAATCAGCATCAAATTATGTTCGGCAAAACCGACCAGAAACGCAGCGAAGGCGAGGATACCGTGTTGCCGCGCGCCAGAGGCGGATTGATCGCGGCCATTGTCGGGGGATTTCTTTTATTCATGGCGGGAGGAGCGACCGCGCTCCTACTCGGCCCCGGAGATTGGAAATCGCGCCGCGACGGCGTCGTCAATCCGGATGCGTTCACCGACGGCATCGGCATCTATCTGCTCAACGACGGCAAGTACAATCTGCTCGTTTGGAAGAAGAAGATCGTCGCCACGCCCGGCACGGCGCCCGACCCGAAGGATATCGCCGAAGCGTCGCGCGAAGCGATCGCCGTCGGTCCCGGGACGCGGTTCTTTACCTATAGCTTGGACGTCGCGACATGGCCTGTGGTTCCTCCCTACGAAATGGCGTTCTGCATCGTTCGCGACGAAAAGACGATCGACGGCATTTATCCAATCCGGTTGAAGCTCCTCGATCGGGAGCACGGACCGATTTATGAAATGCTGTTGCCGCCGATCGTCGAAAATCTCAAATCCGGCGCGCTGCCGCATTTATTCTGGGTGCTCAATTATCAGTATTCCTGCAATGACGGCTGGACGTTTCGGTTCGCGCGCGGCCGATGAAGGCTAAGACATCGAAGCGTTCTCTGCTCATTCCCGGCTCGACGGCTCGGCCGCGGTCGGATGAACGGGAGGGTGGGCCGGCGGCGCCGGTTTCTTCGCAGGCGGCTCCGCTTGGCGGGCCGCTATTTTGGGTTCGGCCGCTTCCAGACAACTGATAGACCCGATCGTATTGGCGCCATATTGCACGGTGCCCGTCGCCGTTTTCGCGCTGTGCTCGACCGTGAACGGCAAATAAAGGTAGCAAACCATTCCGGTCTGCGGATCGCGCCAACGCTGGATCACGGTGTCTTGGAGCGGGCCGGCGAACATCTGCTCGAGCTGCATGCGCGGCAAGCGGTCCCATGTGACCGGTTGTTGCGCCGCCGGCTGCTGCGGGGGCTGTTGCTGCTGCGCCTGCAGCGGAGATCCGAGCAGCACGGCAAGCGCCGCCATTGCGATACTACGCCAACTGCCAGCCACGCCGAAACCTCACCCCGTCACACGATACAAGGAATTGCTCGCCGCGCCCGAACGTCACGCCCGCTGCTCTTGGAATTCGCGGGCCTGCCGGGCAGCAAATCGGCGATCGAACAGGCCGCCGCATTCATCGAGAGCCGGAATTAGGGCCCGGAAACGGGACGGATGCGAGGCTAGAGCGCAATCCGATCGAGTCGATCCACTCTCCGCTCATTCCCGCGTAAGCGGAGGGGACGAGCGGATAGTGAACAGCCGATTCAATCTGAACGGATCATGCCCCAGATCGCGCCCTCATTCCCAAATAAATCTGTTGAACGTTTTCGTCGCGCTCAAGCTGCGCCGCGGGACCTTCCAGCGCGATGCGGCCGGTTTGCAGCACATAGGCGTAATTCGCAAGGCTTAACGCCAGCGGAATCGACTGCTCGGCGAGCAACAGCGTCAGCCCCTGGTGATGCAGCTCTCCGAGCGTTTCGTAAAGCGCCTCGACGACGGCGGGCGCCAGGCCCAAGCTCGGTTCGTCGAGCATCAGCAATTGCGGTTCGCTCATCAGCGCGCGGCCGAGCGCCAGCATCTGGCGCTCGCCGCCCGACAGCGTTCCGGCCGATTGGCGGCGGCGCTCGGCGAGCCGCGGAAACAGCGCATAGACGCGTTCGAACAGTGCGTCGGTGCGGGTGCGATCGGCAAGCGCGGTGGCGCCGAGCCGCAAATTCTGCTCCACCGTCTGGCCGACGAAGAGCCGCCAGCCTTCCGGCGACAGCGCCAGCCCCTTGCTGACGATCGCGTAAGCCGGCTGTCCGGAAATGCGCTCGCCGCGCCAGTGAATTTGTCCGCCCGAGGCGCGCACTAGGCCGGCGATGGCGTTGAGCGTCGTCGTCTTGCCAGCGCCGTTGGAGCCAAGGAGCGCGACGACCTGCCCGCGCTCGACGCGAAGCGAAATATCGGCGACGCCGACGAGATCGCCGTAGCGCACTTCGAGATGCTCGACGGTAAGCTCGGTCATTGTCGCAACAATCGGTTCCTCAACTTCGACCCCTGCCCGGATGACGATGACTGCGCCCGAGATAGGCTTCGATGACGGCGGGTTCGCGCACCACCGAATCCGGCGTGCCGCTGGCGATGACATGGCCCTGATTGAAGACCAGAACGTGCTTGGTGAGAGTCATGATCACCTCCATGATATGTTCGACGATGACGATGCTGACGCCGCTCTCGTGGATGCGGCGTATGAGCGCAATCGCTTCCTGCAATTCCGCCGGCGTGAGACCGGCAAGCGACTCGTCGAGCAACAGCAGGCGCGGCTCGGTGGCGAGCGCGCGGGCGATCTCCAATCGCTTGCGGCCCGGCGTGCCGAGCGTACGCGCCGGCTGTTCGGCGCGCAGGCCCGTCAGTTCGACGACATGGCGGGCTCTGTCGCGGGCATCGTTGCGATGCGGATGGCGGAGGAAAGCGCCCACCATCACGTTGTCGAGGATCGACATATCCGCAAACGTCGTCGGCACCTGAAAGGTGCGCCCGATGCCGGCGCGCGCATGCGCTTCCGGCGAAGCGCGAGTGAGGTCTTCGCCGTTGAACACGATCCGCCCCGTATTCGGCATCATTTCGCCCGCGAGGCAGTTGAAGAAAGTCGATTTTCCCGCGCCGTTCGGTCCTATGAGGCCGATAACGTCGCCTTCGTCCACCGTCAAATCGGCGCCGGCCACGGCGCGGAATGCGCCGAAGCTCTTAGAAACGTTCTTTGCGTCGAGCAGCTTGGCGGTATCAGGCATAGAGGCCTCAGACATGGCGGCCCCAGACTTGGCGGCGATTGCGGAAAGCATTGCGCAGCACCGGCGCGAGACGTTGCCACAATTCGAATAAGCCGCCCGGCTCGAACCGCGCGATCAAGACGATAATGCCGCCGTAGAGAATGTAAGTCAGTCCCGATCCGCCGCCGCCGAACCACGTGTTGGTCGCGCTTTGCAACGGAATGAGGATGAGCGCGCCAATAAGCGGCCCGAACAGGGTTCCGGCGCCGCCGAGCGCGGCGACAATGACCATCTGCACGGAAATGAGAATGCCGAAGCCGCTGTCGGGATCGATAAAGCCGGTCTTGATGACGTAAAGCGAACCGGCGATCGAGGTGAACGCGGCCGAGAGCACAAGTGCCTTCATCTTGGTCCGCCGCACCGGAACGCCGAGACTGCGCGCGGCGCGCTCGCTGGCCTTGATCGCGCGCAGATATAATCCGAAGCGCCGGCGTTCGATCACGCTCGTTACCGCCAGCAGAACCGCAAGCACGGCAAGGAACAAGTAGTAGTAAGGCAGCTCACCGCGGAAGGTGAGGTCCCACCAGCCCCGCGCGGTTGCCGGGCCCTGTAATCCGATCGCGGCGCCGACGAAATCCCAGGTGCCGGTGAAAATCCGGATCAGTTCGGCGACCGCAATGGTCGCCATGCTGAAATAGTGTCCGGTCAGCCGGAATGTCGGCAGGCCGACGACGAGCGCAAGCGCGATCGAGAGCGCGATGCCTGCGGGAATTCCGGCCATGGGAGGCCACCCCCATAGCGAGTAAAAAAGCAGCGGCGTGTAAGCGCCCAAGCCGAAGAACATGCTGTGGCCGACCGAGACCTGGCCGGCATAGCCGCCGACGATATTCCAGGCCGAGGCCGAAATCGCCGCGAGCAGAAACGTGACGCCGATATCGCGATAGAAGGCGCCGGTGAAGATCAGCGGATAAAGCAGCAGCGCCGCCGCGAGCAGAACGACCGGCAGGCGTGCGGGCAAGGATCGTTTCACGCTTTGCCCATCAGGCCCTGCGGCCGAAACCACAACAGCGCGACGAAGAGCGCGTAGACGACAATGTCCTTGTAGATCGCGCCGAGCCAGTAGGCGGAGATCGCCTGGATCAAGCCGATGATCAATCCGGCATAGAGCGAGCCGAGCACGCTGCCGAAGCCGCCGAGCGCGACGACGACGAAGGCGATGAGACCGAACGTCTCGCCGACCGACGGCGACCACGGATAGGCCGTCGCCATCAATGCCCCAGCGATCCCAGCGGCGCCGGCGGACAGCCCCCAAGCCAGCATCTGCATGCGATCGGGGCGAATTCCCATCAGCATTGCCGCGGCGCGATCCTCCGCAACTGCCAAAAGCTTGCTGCCGACGGTGGTGCGGGTCAGGAGGAGGTGCAACGCAAGCGTGAGCGCGATGGCGACGATGCCGGTGACGAGCTGCGCCGTCGGAAGAAACAGGCCGCCGAGCTTGATCGTGCCGGCGAGCGAGGTCTGCGGCAGGGTGACGAAATTGGCGGAAAAAATCCAAAACGCCGTGTAGCGCAGAAGAAGCGCGAGGCCGAACGTCGAGAGGATTTGCGCAAGCATCGGCCCGCGGATGACGTGGCGGACCAGCGCAAGATAAACGCCGACGCCCAGCACGAATAAAGCGAGCGCCGCCGCGATGCTAAACACCGGCGGGCCGCCGCCGAGCCAGACAACGACCAGAAAGGCGACATACATGCCCAGCATGACGAATTCGCCATGGGCGAAATTGATGAAATTCATCATGCCCCAGATCAGCGTGAGACCCGAGGAAAACAGGGCATAGACGGCCCCGAGAAGGAGGCCCCCGACGATCACCTGCAGGTAGATCATGCACACCGTCGTCCGGGCCGGTCGGCCATGGCTCGGTCAGATCATGACTCTGCCATTCCGTCGGCTCCGTTCAGACTATGGCATGATCCGGAAAAGTGGAAACCGGTTTTCCGAGAAGATCATGCCTCATTAAATGCCTATGGCATGATCCGGAAAAGTGGAAACCGGTTTTCCGAGAAGATCATGCCTCATCGAATGCCTATGGCATGATCCGGAAAAAGTTTAAGCCTCAAGGCTTGCGGTAACTGCTACAGGTCGGTCCGTGGTCGTTGCGGTATTGCTGCCGCCACCAGAAGCAGCCGAATGGAACGACCGCGGAAAACATCGCCTCTTGGTTAGACATTTCCTTGTGGGTGGCGTTGCACTCCCACACGCCGCACACGATGAGACTAAAGGCGGAAATCATCATTCCACCCGTAACCCAAGGCCCCGCACCTGAACCAGGAAGGCTGCATCTGGGGTGGCGGCGTCGGCCGTGGCGCCGGCGCAGCGCCGCACCAGCCGGGCGTCACCGCAGCCGTCGATAGAGCCGCCACGAGCAACAGAGTTCTTATCATCGTCGATTTCTCCCCCACTCCCGGCGCGCTTCAAGCGGCACCGAGAAAAAATCCTACGAAGCACGTAAACTTCGCACGACGATGACAATCCAAGATTTGTATGTTGGCAATCATAGTAGTGGCTTCGCACGAGCAAAATTCGAGAATTTTTTCAGGATGATATATTTGCAACAATCGGCGGCTCTTTCCGGTTGTATGGCCTTAAGATTACCCACGCGATCCGCTGTTTGACGCCGACTTATCCACCGCAGCCGAAAGCTCACGCCGAAGGTAGCGTCTCTTCCGGCGGCCGGCGCGCAAGCCCGTCGCCAACCTGTCGTAAAAGCATCCGCCGCCAGCCCTTGAGCGGCAAGAGATAGGCGTCGCGGAGCGACCGCACCGATACCCCGGCGACCCCTGTCGAGGGGCATTCGCTCCATCGCGGGGCGACCCCGGTGCCGAAGAGGATGTCCCAGACCGGAAACCAATTGACGAAATTCCGGTCGATATGTTCTGGCCTCAGCGAATGATGAACGCGATGGTAGTTCGGGCTCACCAGCAACCACCAAAACGGACCGAAGCCGAGATTGATATTGGCATGCGTGAAATAAAGCCACGCATAGGGAATAAGCGAAAGAATTGCGATCGTGACCGGCGGGACCTGAAACAGGATCGCGGTCGGAACCGTGACGAAAACCGGCGCCAGAACGAATTCCAAGACATGATGGCGGGCCGCGGTCGTCACGTTCATGTGCTCGTCGCAATGATGCAGCACGTGGAGCTGCCAGAGCACTTGACTGCCGTGCTCGGCGCGATGCTGCCAATATTGCAGAAAATCCCAAATCAACGTTCCGACGAACAGCGCGAAAAGGCTGCCGCCGATCCCTGCGAAGCCGAGCGCGCGCAGATCGATGAAGCCGAAGCCGACCTTTTGAATCCCATAGGCGGCGGCGAGCGATAAGAATGGCGCGATCGTGCCCACCGCGAAGACATTCACAAAGGCGAAGCCGAGATCGAGCGCGTAATGGCTGCGCGGGATGCGTTGCGCCGGAAAGAAATATTCGGCCAGGCCGACGAGGATGAACATCGTCAGCATCAGATCGAAATCGTCGCCGAGCACGATGTTCAGGAACCAGACTAGGAACGACTCCATCGCCGAATCCCCGTTTCACCCAATCCGGCGGGCGCGCCTCGTCGCAGCGCATGCCCGCGTTCATGCTAGCCCGATTTGTTCCGGCCTAGCAATCCGGCTTGTTCGGCCTCGTGCACACGCCGGCGCTGGGACATGATCCGGGAACGTGGAAACCGGTTTTCGGAAAAGATCATGCCTCATCAAATATCTAGAGCCGCAATCGATTCAGTTCGAAACGATTGCGGCTCTAGAATGGGTGGGATTTCAGCGCATCGGCGACGCGAACGATGACCGTATCCCAATCGTTAAGCGAAGTTTGGCGGAACAACCGCGCCAACGGGTACCAAGGCGTTGTCTCGCCGCCGAGCGTCCAGCGCCAATCCGGAGCGAATGGCACGAGCACCCATAACGGCCGGCCGAGCGCGCCGGAAAGGTGCGCCGGCGCGGTATCGACGGTGATGACAAGATCGCACAATGAAAGCACGGCGGCGGTATCGCTGAAGTCTTCGAGCGCGCCGCCGAGATGCGTCAGCCGTGCCTCGCCGGCAAGCGCTGCGGCGTCGGCGTCGCGAATATCGCGCTGAATGCCGACGAAGCTTCCCGGCAGCGCAAACAGCGGGGCCAACGTGGCGAATGGGATCGACCGGCTGCGGTCGTTTTCGTGCGCCGGATTGCCCGACCAGGCGAGGGCGATGCGCGGCCGCGGCAGCGCTTCGATCCGCGCCGACCAATGCCGCACGCGCTCCGCATCGGCGGTCAGATAAGGAATCGGCGCCGGCACCGTTGCGAGTTCGGTTTTCATCGCCAGCGGCAGGCTGCCGAGCGGACAATGCGCGTCGAACGGCGGCGGCGCTTCGCCGCGCGCCAGGATCCGCGCGGCGCCTTCGAGACCCGCGAGCAGCGATTTTAATTCCGGCTGCACTTCGAGCACGACCGTGGCGCCGCCTGCGGCAACAAGCGGCACATAGCGCGCGAACTGGATGGTATCGCCCAACCCTTGCTCGGCGTGCAGCAGCACGGTCTTGCGGTGCAGCGGATATTCGCCTCGCCACAGCGGCCGGCCGCGGCCTTTTTGCGGCGGCATGCCGGTGCGCCGCCAGCGCCATTCGTAATCCTGAAAGCCGCGGCGATATTCGCCGAGCGTGAGCAGCGCCAGCGCCCGATTGAAATGCGCATCCGCATGGTCCTTGCCGCGCGCCAGAACCTCGTCGTAGCTCGCGACCGCCTCGTCGAAGCGCCGCAGCTGCGAAAGCGCGCGGCCGCGATTGAGCCTGGCGCCGATATGGTCGCGCAGCACGGCAAGGACGCGATCGTTGGCGGCCACGGCGTCGGCATAGCGGCCGAGTTGAAGGAGAACGACGCCACGGTTGAAATGCGCGATCGGATGGTGCGGCAACAGCGCGAGCGCGGCGTCGAATTCAGCGAGCGCCAATTCGCTCGATCCAAGCGCCGCCTGGGCCAATCCGCTATTGATGCGTGCCTCGATATGCTGCGGGGCGCGCGCCAGCACCGCTTGGAATTCGGCGAGCGCCTCGCGCGGCCGGTCCAAGCTCAAGAGCGCATTGGCGTGCTGATAGAGGATATCGGCGTCGTCGGGCGCGAGCGCGAGCGCCTTGTCGAAACATTCGAGCGCTTCCGGCGCGCGCTTGAGCGCGTAATGAGTCTGGCCGAGATTGCTCCAGGCCTGCGGCGCGCGCGGATCGGCCTTCACCGCCGCACCGAACAGCCGCTGCGCCTCGCCGAAATGTCCTTGACGCGCCTTGATCGAGCCGAGGAGATTGAGCGCGTCGAAATGGCCGGGCACGGATTTGAGCACGCGCGCGTAGATTTTCTCCGCCTCGTGCAGCCGTCCCTGCCGATGCAACGCCACCGCTTCGCCGAGCGCTTGGCCGGGATCGAACGGGCCGGACCTTGCCGTCACAGCCGGTTGATCCGCGCAATACGCCTGGTCACTTCGACCGGCGTGTCATTGTCCGACTTTGTCTTGAGCGCAAGCGCGGCGCGTGCCGCCGGCCGGTCGAGGCAGCGCATCAGCCAGGACTTGAGATGCGGCCACGCCGACAGATCCATGTCGGCGGCTCGGCTGATCACCGCGGCGACGTTGAGATCGGCGACGGTGAATTCGGCGCCGAGCAAATAAGGATTCTTCGCGAGCGCCGTATCCAGCACCTTGAACGGCGGCGCGATCACCCCGAGCGCTTCGTCGCGCAGCTTGGCATCGCGCTCCGCCGGCGGCAGGCGCACCGCATGCAGCGACCAGATATTGACGCCGCGATCGACTTCGGCGATCGCCCAAAAGCTCCACTGCCAGGCCCTCGCCTCGGCTTCGACCGAGGCGGGATAGAGCTTTCCAGGCGAATATTTCTTGGCGAGATAGAGTGTGATCGCGAGCGATTCCGACAGCACGAAATCGCCGTCGGCGATGACCGGCAGCCGCCCGTTGGGATTAAGCGCCAGGAATTCGGGCGCGCGCGCGCCGGCGTCGCCGATTTCGACCGGCAGATGCTCGTGGGCGAGCCCGAGCTCATGCGCCATCCACAGAGCGCGAAACGCGCGCGTGCGGGCGACGCCGTAAATGCGCAGGGTCATGCATTAACCCAAAACAGATACGGGTAAATCGGCATTACGCTTATCCGCTTTTCGGGATGCGCTATCCAAGCACGTCCGCCACCGCCTTGCCGCAGGCTGCCGTGCTCGCCGAACCGCCGAGATCGCGGGTGCGCAGCTTCGGCTCCGCGAGCACCTTCTCGATGGCTTTGACGATGGCGCCGGCGGCTTCGGGTTCGCCGAGATGTTCGAGCATCATCGCGCCGGACCAGATCTGCCCGATCGGATTGGCGATGCCCTGGCCGGCGATATCGGGCGCCGAGCCGTGCACCGGCTCGAACACGGAAGGAAATTTGCGTTCGGGATTGATGTTGCCGGACGGCGCGATGCCGATCGTGCCGGTGCAGGCCGGGCCGAGATCGGAAAGGATATCGCCGAAGAGGTTCGAACCGACGACGACGTTGAATTTGTCGGGTTTGAGCACGAACAAGGCGGCGAGAATGTCGATATGGTACTTGTCCCACTTCACGTCGGGAAAATTCTTCGCCACCGCTTCAACGCGCTCGTCCCAATACGGCATGGTGATGGCGATGCCGTTCGACTTGGTGGCCGAGGTCAGATGCTTCTTCGGCGTCTTGCGCGCGAGTTCGAAGGCGAAATTGAGCACGCGATCGACGCCGATGCGCGTCAGCACGGTCTCCTGCACCACGACTTCGCGCTCGGTGCCGGCGAAGATGCGGCCGCCGATCGAGGAATATTCGCCTTCGGTATTCTCGCGCACAACCCAGAAATCGATGTCGCCGGGCTTGCGGCCGGCAAGCGGCGACGGGACGCCGGGCATCAGCCGCACCGGGCGAAGATTGGCGTATTGATCGAATTCGCGGCGGAACTGGATGAGCGACCCCCACAGCGAAATGTGATCGGGGATCTTGGCCGGCCAGCCGACCGCGCCGAAGAAGATCGCGTCATGGCGGCCGATTTTTTCCTTCCAGTCCTCCGGCATCATGCGATGGTGTTTTTCGTAATAGTCGCATGAGGCAAAATCGAAATTGTCCTGCCGCAATTCGAAGCTGAATTTCTTCGCCGCGGCTTCGAGAACGCGCACACCCTCCGGCACCACTTCCTTGCCGATGCCGTCGCCCGGAATGACGCCGATGCGGTACACGCGATTGGTGGGCATGGGCGGGTTTCCTCGTGGTGTACTGGGTGCTGGGCGATGGTAGCCCGAACGAGATTTGCACGGAATTCGCCAACTGCAAAGCTGCGGGATTGCCGGGTCATGCCCGATCGGGTCGGGGATAGGCGCCAGGCGATGGCGAGCGGATGTACCCGTGCTCTCAAGTGCCCGTCACCTCATCACCACCGGCCATAGCCGTTTGCAGAACGGCGGCGTTTTCTCGCGGCGCGCCTTTGCGCCCGAGCTTTGCCAAGCCAGGACGCGTACTCATTGCGAGGAGCATTTGCGACGAAGCAAGCTAGTGCAGAACTTCCGGGGGTTTAAATGAATTGCTTCACAAAAAAGCCCCGCGGAGATACGCGGGGCTTTTTGCATTACGATCGTGATGAGGAGATTGTGATGAGGAGATTGTGATGAGGAGATTGAAATGTTCCGTCCTTGGCAGGCCTGGCAGCGACCTACTCTTCCAAGTCTTGAGACTTAGTACCATCGGCGCAGAGGACTTTGACGGCCGAGTTCGGGATGGGATCGGGTAGAGGCTCCTCGCTATGACCACCAGGCCGGCCAAGAACGGAAATCAGAAATCGGTAGTCGGTAATCAGAGCAGCATCAGTTCCAAATTTGATTGCCGATCTGGCCGCTAACCACTGACTAGTGATTCCTGATTGAAGCAAACTGGGCTTTATTGTCGTCGAACATCAGGTCGGTAATCCGATCTCTGATTACTGACACCTGATTTCCGATGAGCACTGAAAATGAGAGCGTTCAAGCCAATCGAGCGATTAGTACCGGTAAGCTGAACGCGTTGCCGCGCTTACACACCCGGCCTATCAACGTGGTGGTCTACCACGGCTCTCAAGGGAGAACTCGTTTCGAGGTGGGTTTCCCGCTTAGATGCCTTCAGCGGTTATCCC
>DASPTX010000115.1:0-15559 GCA_035623195.1 Xanthobacteraceae bacterium
ATAGCCGCCGAGCCAAGGCCCATTACTGCGACGGCAGTTAGTGTGATGAGTGTTTTGCGTAGCATTGCCACTTCCTCCGCGTGAAAATTGCACTACCGCTCTATCACCCGCACTGCAGTCACCTTGCCTGGACGAACAATGCGTTCGGGATAAACCAGGATGCGCGAGCACAGGCGGGGCTTTCAGATTGAATAACGCGCGAAATCCGCAAGATTCAAATTACTAATGAGTCAATTTATGACACAAAAGTCAGTTTGATGCCGGTTGACTTGGCGCTACCGTAATTGGCGTTCGGCTTTTGTCGGAAGGTGGAAATAAATGACAGGGGCGTACCGGCGTATTCTTGTCATCGAGGATGAAGCCGAGACCGCGATGCAGATCGTGGATTTCTTCGAGGCGCGCGGTTATCGGGCCGATCTCGCGACCAATGGTGATGAAGGATTTCGCCTTGGCCAATCCGGCGCATACGCGGTTATGACCATTGATCGCATGCTTCCCGGGATGGATGGAATTGCAATTATTCAGCGGCTGCGTGAGGCAGCAATCGTCACTCCGGCGTTGATCTTGAGCGCTCTCGGGGAAGTTGACGATCGAGTTCGCGGTCTTCGCGCCGGCGGAGATGACTATCTCGTCAAGCCTTTCGCTTTCTCGGAATTACTGGCGCGTGTGGAAGCCCTGGCTCGTCGCAGCGCGACGGTGGTCAAGGAAACGGTATTGCGCGTCGGCGACCTCGAAATGGATCTTGTGTCGCGGACGGCGAACCGCAACGGCAGAGACATCAAGTTGTTACCACGCGAATTCCAGGTCCTTGAGTACCTCGTCCGCAACGAAGGCCACGTCGTGCCGCGCACGATGCTCTTGGAGAAGGTGTGGGATTTGCATTTTGATCCCACGACCAACATCATCGATGTCTATGTTGGCCGCGTGCGCCGCAAGGTCGACAGCGAACAGGCCTATCCGCTCATCCACACAATCCGTGGCGTCGGGTTTTGCGTCCGTGCTCCTCGCTAAGACCCTACGCTCGACGACCTTTAGGCTGGCGCTGATCAGCATCGCAATGTTCGGCGCGATGGTGATTGCGCTTTTCGGATATGTGTATTGGTCGACGACGAATTTCGTCCTGAGCCGATCCGATCATGCGATCGAGGCCGAGCGTGCGACGCTGCGCAATGTTTATGAGACAGGTGGCCGTGACGGCTTGACACGCGCTATTGAGCAACGTGACGCCGAGGCACGCCTCGAAGGCGGCATCTATCTGCTTGCCGACGGATCATTTGCGCCCGTCGCCGGCAATATCAAGAAATGGCCGTCGGCTCTCAAGGCGGAAGGACAATGGGTCGATTTCAAGGCTGAGGCGCTCAACGCGAAGCCAGGCGACGGTCAGGCGGTGTTTCGCGCAAGATCGGAAATTCTTCCCGACGGTTTTCATCTCCTGGTGGGGAAAGATATCAGCGACTTGAGCCGTTTCGCCAATAAAATCTCCACGGCTTTGATCATCGCGCTCTTGTTGATATTCATTCTCGCTGCCGTGGCGAGTGTGAGCGTCACGCGGCGTACGGTGGGCAGAATTGAATCCATAAATGCGACCAGCCGCGCGATTATGGAGAGCGGCCTTGGCAGACGAATACCGTTGCGTGGGACTCAAGATGAGTGGGATCATCTGGCGCACAACCTGAATTCGATGCTCGAGCGCATCGAAGCGCTAATGGCCGAGGTGAGGCAGGTCAGCGACAATGTCGCGCACGATCTACGAACACCATTGACTCGCATGCGGGCCCGCCTTGAGAAGGCGAGCGTCGAGAAGGGCGATCATGATCAGGATCAACCTCTGATCAGTCAGACGATGGCCGACCTCGATGACGTTCTGCGAATGTTTTCCTCGCTGATGCGCATTTCTCAAATCGAGACGACGAGCGCGACTTCGGCATTTCGCATGGTGAATCTCGCGGAGATCGCCACTCAGGTGGTAGAATTGTTTGACGCCGCCGCCGAGAGCAAAGGCGGGCGGGTCGAGGCCCTCGTTAACGCGCCAGTGCTCGTGATCGCAGACCGTGATCTCTTGTTCGACGCCGTGGCCAATCTCGTCGATAACGCCATCAAACACGGACGTGTGGGTGGCCTTGTAACCGTCAGTGTCGATCGCAAGGACGGTGAGGCGGTAATATTGGTTTCAGATGACGGTCCAGGAATTCCAGCAACTGAATTTGAATACGTGTTCAAGCGCTTCTACCGACTGGAGCGAAGTCGCCGCACTCCAGGCAACGGGCTTGGTCTTAGCTTGGTTGCAGCGGTTGCACGCTTGCACGGTGTCCATATTACCTTGTCCGACAACGTGCCGGGACTGCGGGTCGAACTGCATTTTCCATTGTTCCGCGGAGGGGATCAGCCGGTATGGAGGACACACGGGCAACCCTCGGCTGTTGGAGCCCGCGCAGTTACCTAATACGTCGCCCTTGATCGCAAGATGAAAGCCGCCGGCGAAGAGGCAACTGCGCCGGCGGCTTTGCCCGCCGATGCCGCACCGCTGGCTTACGAGGTCTTATAACGGCATCGCCGGGGCTGTCGGACCGGCATCGTCTCGGACGGACCATGCAGCTTCGCGCCATCCAAGCGTCGCGTCAGTCCGACGTGAGAAATCTTACCGCTCGCGAGACCGGCCTCAAGTGACTTTTTTGACAGAAACTAAATTGCGGTGAATTGGCTAAGTGGTCGTCCGTTGAACGGCATAAGGTCGTACTCCAAAATCTGGCGATAAACGGCGTCACATGCAATAGTGGTGGTTGCTGTTGCCAATTGGTTACGCCTGCTGATTTCATCGAATCTGTTTTGCTGCGATGCACTTTGTCCGGAACTCGCACGTCGCCGGCGTCGTGCGATGTCCGCGATGTGGCCGCTGTCGGGTGAAGAACGGACATGACGTCGTCAGCCGGTTTTGTCGCCTGTTGCCCCATCAGCGACTTGGCGGCCAAATTTCGCCGTGATGCGCAACGCACTTCACCAACAATGTGGTAACATTCTTTTCTCGGCGTGGGAGAAAACCGATGAGACGCCGCGAATTCATCGCCTTTCTCAGCAGTGTCGGTGTGATGGCACTCGAACGGCCGCTCGCGGCGCGCGCAGCAAGAGCTTATGTGCCAAGAGGAACCCATGAGCGAAGACACGGGCTTCCAGTTCACTGACGACGCCGTCCCGAGAGCATACGAGGAGGTACTGGTGCCTCGGCTGTTTGAGCCGTGGGCGCGGCTGTTGCTTCAGGAGTGTAATCTTCGTCCAGGCGCGGTCGTTCTCGATGTCGCGACCGGCCCCGGAACGGTAGCACGAGTAGCGGCCAAACGGATCGGTCCGGGCGGCCGCGTTGTTGCGACAGACATCTCACGCCAGATGCTCGACGTCGCCAACTCGAAGCCGCCCTCGCCGGACTCCGCGCCAATTACCTATATCGAATCACCGGCGGCACCTTTGGGAGTCGAGAGCGCAGCGTTCGATTTTGTGGTTTGTCAACAGGGTCTGCAGTTCTTTCCTGACCGATTAGCCGCTCTCAGCGAGATGCGCCGTGCGCTCAAGCCCGACGGGGGACAACTGGCAATCGCCGCATGGTCCCATATCGAGGACAACGCCTTCTATGCGGCACTCCACGCGGCGCTGCGCGAGTGTGTTCCGGGCGATTTAGCGGCCCGGCTCCTGGCACCGTTCAGTTGGCCTGATGTTCAAGTCCTTAAAAATACGGTCGAGGCTGCGGGTTTTCACGAGATCCGTGTGAGGTGCGCAACCCTGCCATTGATTTTCGAGGGCGGGATCGCTCAGGCTGCCAGAGCCCTCGCGGCAAGTCCGCTGGCCCCATCCCTCGCTACATTGCCCGCAGGAGCGCACCTTAGATTAAATGCCGCCATCGGTGCACACCTTGCTCCACTTCTTAGGGACGGGAAGGTGAGCGCCAACATGACTTCGAATATCGCCATCGCGCGCCCGTAAGAGCCACGAAGGCGTCGATGCAAGCGAATTGCCACGTTCGCAATCACGGCTAGGCTGCTGGGCGTGATCGGCTTCCGCGGGCACGTCGAAGCTGGCGGCCTGACGCATGAGATGAGGTGATCGAGTAGAGATTTCTTGCTGTGGCGCATGAGTCCGAAAATGGCACTAAGCGGATATTGCTGTCGCATCCGCGCATGTCTGCGTCGGGGGGAATAGCGGTCGTATTTTGTGAGTAGCCACCGAGTTCTTCTATCAAGATCCGGCGCCCAAAGCGATGTCGTGCACCTCTTTAGCCTTGGCCGTGCAAGCGCCGAGCAGGAAGCCGAGATCGGTTCCCGTCGAAACGTAGTGCGCGCCCATGCGCACGAATTCCGCAGCAAGCTGCGGGCGCGACGACAGACCGCCGACGCCGACATGTTTGCCGCAGCCGCGGCACGCGGCGATGGTTTTGGCGTAGGCCTCGCGCAAGCGCGGATGTTCGTATTGGCCGGGCAGGCCCCAATCCGCGAGCAGATCGTTGGAGCCGATCATCACCATGTCCACGCCGTCCACGGCGACGATTTCGTCCGCATTCGCCAAGGCTTGTTGGCTCTCGAATTGCACCATGACGGTGGTCGCATCGTTGAGAGCGGCATCGGCCGCCGCGGCGGGAAAAGCGCGATAGTGCAGATGGGGCAGGGGGCCGGCCGCGGAGCGTTCGCCGAGCGGGGAAATTTTGCTGCCGTCACGCATGCGCGCGCCTCGTCCGCCGAACGCACATGCGGCGCGATCACGCCGAGCGCCCCGCCGTCGAGGATGCGCGGGACCTCGGCGAGGCCGGGGACGCGCACCAACGGCGTGATCCCGGCTTCGAGCGCAGCGATGCAGATTTGGCTCGTCGTCTCTAATGAGAAGCTCGAGTGTTCCATGTCGACATAGAGACTGTCGAAGCCGGCAGTCTTGGCGATCCGCGCGATTTCGATGCTGCGAACGAGCCGGACGGTCATGGAGGCGACCACCTCGCCGCGCCGAAGCTTTTCCTTCACATGGTTGCGCAGTATTTCGTCGATCCCGCCAGGCATGCTACTTCCTGACTTGAACCGTTTTGTTAAGTGGAGCCACATTAAAGTTTTCAAGCGGCAAAGCTCTTAAACGGCCCGTCCGGTGGCGCTTTGCCTGACATGGCGGAGGGGGAAGGAAGGAAACACCGTGAATTACGCGACAGACTTCAAGTCAATCCGCAACGACGTATCGGCGCAAGAGTGGCAGACGCGGCTCGATCTTGCCGCTTGCTACCGGCTGGTCGACGCCTACGGCATGACCGACCTCATTTACAACCATATCACGGCGCGGATCCCAGGCACCGAGCACTTGCTGATCAATCTCTACGGCCTTCTCTACAAGGAGATCACCGCGTCGAGCCTTGTCAAAATCGATGTCGAGGGCAATATCGTTTCCAAGCCCGATACCGACTACGGTATCAACGTTTCCGGCTACGTCATTCACGGCGCCATTCATAAAGCGCGGCCGGATGTCGCCTGCGTGCTGCACACCCACACCCGCGCCGGCATGGCGGTAGCGGCGATGCGCTGCGGATTGCTGCCGCTGTCGCAGACCTCGATCCGCTTCGCCGGCCATATCGGCTATCACGACTACGAAGGTCCGGCGATCGATATCGACGAGCGCGAGCGGCTCGTGCGCGACCTCGGCCCGCACGACGCGATGATCATGCGCAATCATGGCCTGCTCACCTGCGGCGCGACGATCCAGCAGGCGTTCAACGCGATGTATCAGCTGGAATTGTCCTGCCGCTCGCAGGTGGACGCGATGGCGGCGCGCACCGATTTAACCATGCCGGGCGAGAACGTGCTCGCCCACACCGCCCACCTTTACCAGCCCGGCACGCGGCGCCCCTATGGCGTTCTGGAATGGCCGGCCATGCTGCGGCTTCTGGAAGCGCAGCAGAAGAGCTCGGGCTATCCTCCGTATTGGCAGTGAGCGCCGAGGAGGGATTTTAGCGCGCGGCAGGCTGCGAGGAGCCGGGCCTGGAGCGGTTGGGCAGCTTCGCCAGAATAGCCTCGAGCCGCGCGATCACGGCGCTCGCGCCGACGTTCTGCATGCAGGCATGGCCGTGCGTGCAGCGGCTCAATTGGCGAAGGTAACAGGGCGAGCACGGCAGGTCGGCGCGCAGAACGGCGTCGGAGCGGCGATAGGGACCGGCCCAAATCGGATCGGTCGGGCCGAAAACGCTGACGACGGGCCGGTCGAGCGCGACGGCAAGATGCATCGCGCCGGAATCGTTGGTCAGGCAGATCGTCGCTCTGCGGATGAGCGCCGCGAGCTCGCTGAGCGTCGTTTCGCCGGCGAGATTGACGGTATCCGGAGCTAGCCCTGCGACTTGCGCGCAAACCGCGCGGTCGCGCTCCGATCCGATCAGGCAGACGGAAAGCCCCTTTTGCAAAAAATGCCGCGCGACTTCGGCGAAAGCGTCCTCGCGCCATTTCTTGGTTTCCCAATTCGTTCCCGGCGCCAGCGCGATCATCTTCGTTTTGGCGATGCCGTAATAATCCAGCAAGGCGTCGATACGGGTGAGCGCCTCGGGCGGGATCGGAAACGAAAAATCGGGGGCAGCCTCGTCAAGGCCGAGCTTCGGCCCGACGGCGAGATAGCGATCGACCGGATGCATATCGAGCGCGGGCAGCGCGATATGGTCGGTGTAAACGAGCCAGCTCCCCTCGCGCGCGCCGTACCAAGCGTGCTTACGTACTTCCTCGGTAAATTTCCGCGGCGACTTTTCCCAAAGCTCGGCGCGCGGCCGATCGAAACCGATCCGCACCGGCGCGCCGCTGCCGAGCGTGAAAAGCGTGCTGCGCAACTGGCCTTGAAGATCGATCGCCAAATCGTATTCGTTCGCTCGTAGGCTTGCGACGAGCTTCGCCACGTCGATGAACGGCGCCAATCGCCACGGCTTCGACCATTCGTCGCGGGAAAATTCCACGACATTGTTTATGGCCGGATTGTACCGTAGAAGCTCGGCCACGCCCGGCGTTGTCAGCCAGTCGATCTGGGCGGCCGGATAACGCCGGCGCAATTTGTTGAATAGCGGGATGGTCTGCACGACATCGCCCACCGCCGATAATTTGATCAGCAGTATTTTCTTAAATTCGCGGCTGCGCAGGTCGGCGGTATTCACGTCAAATCCGTCCTGAAATCCGTCCTCGTGGCTTGATCAGCGGCCTCGCGCGTCTTGGATAGCCCGCCACACCTTCTCCGGCGTGGCGGGCATTTCGATATGGCGTACGCCGAATTCGGATAGCGCATCGACGATCGCATTAGTGACGACCGCGAGCGCCGGCACAGTGCCGCCTTCGCCGGCCGGCCGGATGCCGAGCGGGTGCGTCGACGACGGCACTTCGCTCAATACGGTCGCATAAAACGGGAGGTCGGAAGCGCGCGGCATCGCGTAATCCATGAACGATCCGGTGAGCAATTGGCCGCTCTGCGGATCGTAATTGCAGCGCTCAAGGAGCGCCTGGCCGACGCCCTGCGCGATTCCGCCGTGGATTTGGCCGTGGATAATGAGCGGGTTGACGGCGCGGCCGACGTCGTCGACGGCGGCATAGCCGACGAGCGTCACCTTGCCGGTATCGGGATCGACCTCGACCTCGCAGACGTGGGCGCCGTAAGGGTAACTCGCCTCGGCTACGGTCTCGTCGCAGGCGGCGCCGAGCGGTCCGCGCAAATCCTCGGGCAGATCGGCGCGCTCGGTTGCGGCGCGCGCAACTTCGAACAGGCCGACCGCGTGGTTGGTACCCTTCACGGCGAAGCGGCCGTTCCGAAATTCGATGTCGGCGGCGGCCGTTTCCAACAGATGTTCGGCGATTCGCATTGCCTTTTCGATAATCCCATCTGAGGATTTTTTGATGACAATCGAGCCCAGTCGCATGCCGCGGCCGGAATGCGCGCCGCCGCCGACGGTGACGCGATCGGTGTCGCCGGTGACGAAGCGCACGCAGTCGATCGGCACGCCGAGCCATTCGGTGACGAGTTGCGCGAAGCTCGTTTCGTGGCCTTGGCCCTGCGACACGATGCCGATCACCACTTCCACGATCCCTTCCGGCAATACGGTGATTTCGGCTTTCTCGCGCGGCACGCCGGTCGAAATGTCCACGTAATTGCCGACGCCGATGCCGCGATAACGGCCGCGCTTTCTCGCCTGGGCGCGGCGGCGCTTGAAGCCGGCCCAGTCGCCGAGCTTGAGCGCGGCGTCCATGCCGCCGATATAGTCGCCGTTGTCGTATTCGACGCCGAACGGATTTTTGTAGGGCATCTCCTTTTCGGTCACGAGATTGCGGCGGCGGATGGCGACACGGTCGAAACCGAAGTCGCGCGCGGCGAGATCGATCAGCCGCTCCATGACGAAAATCACTTCCGGCCGGCCGGCGCTGCGATAGGGCCGCGTCGGCGAGGTGTTGCTCAAGGTGGCGCGCGCGCGAAAATGCGCCGCCGGCATCCGATAGATGCTCGACATCATCTGCACGCCCTTTTGCACCATGGCGAAATTCGTCGTGTGCGCGCCGAGATTGCCGAGATTGGAGCCGCGCATGGCGAGGAAACGGCCCGTCTCGTCGAGCGCGAGTTCGGCTTCGACGGCGAGATCGCGCGCCTGGTAGTCGCTGAGGAACGACTCGTGGCGTTCGATGATCCACTTCACCGGCCGCCCGAGCTTGCGCGCCGCCCAAGCGACCAGCGCAAATTCCGGATAGATCATGCCGCGAGTGCCGAAATTGCCGCCGACATCCTGCATCAGCACGCGGACGTTTTCCGCCGGCACGTCGAGAATGAAAGCGAGATCGTTCTTAAGCCGCACCGCGCCGCCGTTGCCGGCATAAAGCGTAAAGCGCCCCGTGGCGGGATCGAACTCCGCGAGCGCGGCGCGCGGCTCCATCGGAACGCCGGTGACACGCTGAACCCAGGTCTCGAACCGCGCCACATGGGCGGCGCGAGCGAAGGCGGCTTCGGTCGCCGCCGCGTCGCCGAGTTCCGCGTCGAAACAGACATTGGAGCGCGCGCTGTCGTGAACGCGCGGCGCATCCTGCCGCGCGGCGGCCACGGTTTCGACCACCGCGGGCAAAATCTCGTAGTCGATCTCGACGCGCTCGGCGCCGTCCTTGGCGGCATGAAGCGTTTCGGCAACGACCATCGCCACCGCCTCGCCGGCGAAGCGCGCTTTGTCGGCTGGGAGGATGTGATGCGGCGCTTCGAACGGGGGTTCGCCGCGGCTGTTGCGAAGCTTCGTCTCCGCCGGATGCGGCGACCACGGCTTATGCGGAATCGGCCGCAAGGCGTCGGCTGAACAATCGGCTCCGGTCAGCACCGCAAGCACGCCGGCGCAAGCGAGAGCCTTGTCCTTGACGATGGCGCGAATGCTGGCATGCGCATGCGGCGACCGCACCATCACGGCATGGACTTGGCCCGGCAGGTTCTCGTCGGCGGTGTAGCGCCCGTTGCCGCGAACAAGCCGCATGTCTTCGCGGCGGCGCACCGGTTGGCCGATGCCGGAAGTGTTGGCGGATTGCGCGTGCGTCGCCTGGTCCATTGCTAGCCACCTCGTCATTCCGGGTCCGAGCGGAAGCGAGGAAGCCGATGTTATGGACGCATGCCGAGGCTGACAACCTGCCACTGTGGATGTAGAGAAAATAACGGGAGGAACTTGTGACCGTTTCGCGCGTCAAGCCCGTTCTCCGCAAGGAAGATCCTGCGCTTTTGTCGGGCCGCGGGCGCTATGCCGACGATCTTCCGGTTCCGGTCGGTACGCTGCATGCCCATGTCATCCGCTCGCCGCATGCGCATGCCGAAATCCTCCGCGTCAACGCGACCGAAGCGCTGGAGCAGGACGGCGTTTGGGCCGTCATAACGGGCGAGGATATTCGCAAACTGTCGGACCCGTTCATGGCGGCGATTAAGGTGCCGGTGCAGCAATGGGCGCTGGCGGTCGAACGCGTGCGCTATGTCGGCGAGCCGGTCGCCTTGGTGGTTGCGCAGACGCGCTATCTCGCGGAAGACGCGGGGGAACTCGTGGCGGTCGACTATAAGCCGCTGGAAGCGGCGATCGACCCGCAAGCCGCGTGTGAGAGTTCCGCGCCGCTTCTGCATCCCGAAGCGAGGACCAACGAAATCTCGGTGCGCGAATTCCGCTACGGCGATCCGGCATCGGCCTTCGCGCGGGCCGATCGCCGCATCGCCATGACGGTTCCTTTCCCGCGCCTCTCGTTCACGCCGATCGAATGCTATGTCGTCGTGGCGCAGCACAATGCCGCGGAGGGTAGCTACGACGTTCTGGCGAATTTCCAGGGCCCGTTTTCGATGCACCCGGTGATGGCGCGCGCGCTGCGCGTCGCCGGACCGAAATTGCGGCTGCGCATCCCGCCCGATTCAGGCGGCAGCTTTGGGATTAAGCTTTCGATCTTTCCCTACATCGTGCTCGTCGCGCTCGCCGCGCGCATTACCGGCCGGCCGATCAAATGGGTCGAGGACCGCATCGAACATCTGGTCGCGGCGAGTTCGGGCCCGAACCGCATCACCGAAATCGAGGCTGCCGTTACCGAAGAAGGCCGCATCCTCGCATTGAAACTCGATCAATTGGAGGACTACGGCGCCTTTTTGCGCGCGCCGATGCCGGGGCCGCTCTACCGTATGCAGGGCGCGGTGACCGGCGCCTACGACATCGAACATGTCGAACTCAAAAACCGCGTCGTGCTGACCAACAAAATGCCGGCGAGCCTCATTCGCGGCTTCGGCGGCCCGCAGCTTTACCTGGCGCTCGAGCGGCTCATCAAGCGCATCGCCGACGAACTGCGCCTCGATCCGCTCGACGTGATCAAGCGCAATCTCATTCCGCGGCAAAAATTTCCGTATCGCACGGCAGCCGGCGCGCTCTACGATTCCGGCGATTACGGCCGCGCGGTGGAGATCGCGATCGGGCAGGGGCGGCTCGAGGATCTGCAGCGCCGGCGCGCGGCGGCGCGCACCGACGGCCGCATCTACGGCATCGGCTTTGCCGCCGTGGTCGAGCCGGCAATGTCGAATATGGGATATCTCTCGACGCTGATGACGGCGCAGGCGCGCGAAAAGGCGGGGCCGAAGAACGGCGCCGTTTCGATGGCGCGGGTGAACATCGATCCGGTCGGCGCGGTCACCGTCACCGCCGATGTCACGGTGCAAGGCCAAAGCCATGAGACCGTGCTTGCGGAAATCGTCGCCAAGGAACTTGGGCTATCGGCGGAAGAGATCGAAGTGGTGCTGGAACTCGATACCGCGAAGGATCAATGGTCGATTGCCGCCGGCACTTATTCCAGCCGCTTTGCCTCGGGAACGGCCGTCGCCGCGCATCTCGCCGCCGTGCAGATGCGCGAGAAACTCAAAGCCATCGCGGCGAAGCAGCTCAACGTCCTGCCCGAGGATGTCGAGCTTGCAGGCGGAAAAATCCGCAGCCGCTCCAATCCCGACAATGCGCTGCCGTTCGGGCGGATCGCTGCGACATCGCATTGGTCGCCGGTGATGCTGCCGGAAGGCATGGCGCCAGCCTTGAGCGAAACCGCGGTGTGGACGCCGCCGGAGCTCGAACCGCCGGCGAGCGACGACCGCATCAACACATCGCTGACCTACGGCTTTATCTTCGACATGTGCGGCGTCGAGATCGATCCGGTGACCTATCAGGTCCGGGTCGACCGCTACGTGTCGATGCACGATGCCGGCCGCATCATGAATCCGAAGATCGCGGAAGGCCAGATCCGCGGCGCCTTCGCCCAAGGCATCGCCGCCGCGCTCTATGAGGAATTCGCCTATAACGAGGAGGGCGCGTTTCTGAGCGGCACATTCGCCGACTATCTGGTGCCGACCGCCGGCGAAATCCCCGAATGCGAGATTCTGCATTACGAGTCGCCGTCGCCGCTCACCCCGCTCGGCGCCAAGGGCCTCGCCGAGGGCAATTGCATGTCGACGCCGGCCTGCGTCGCCAACGCGATCGCGGACGCGCTCGGCGTGGACGAGATCGTTCTTCCGGCGACGCCGCGGCGCATCCACGCCGCGATGCAAGCCACGCGGCGGGTGAGTGCGAAAATATGAAGCCGCGCCCGTTCGATTACATCCAGTCCGATACGGCCGAGGAGGCGGTCGCGCTGCTCGCCGAATACGGCGAGGACGCGCGCGTGCTTGCCGGCGGCCAATCGCTGGTGCCGATGCTGAATTTGCGGCTGATCGAGGCAAAAGCGCTCATCGATATTTCGCGGATCGCTACGCTCGACGCTATCCTCGAGCTTGACGGCAAAATCGAGATCGGCGCGGCGGTCACGCAGAACAAACTGATGGCGTGGCCGCGGCTTGCGGAAAAACTGCCGCTCGTCGCCGCGGCTCTGCCCTTCGTTGGGCATTATCAAACGCGCAATAGAGGCACCGTGTGCGGCTCCATCGCGCATGCCGATCCGAGCTCCGAACTGCCGCTGGCGCTGGCCGTCCTTGGCGGCGAAATCGTGCTGCGCTCGCGGCGCGGCGAACGCGTGCTTGAGGCAGGGGACTTTCAGAAGGACATGCTGACGACGGCGCGCGCGCCGGACGAGTTGATTATCGCGGCGCGCTTTCCGGCGGCGGCCACGCGCGGCGTTTGCTTTCGCGAAGTGGCGCGGCGGCACGGCGACTTTGCCATCATCGCGGTCGCGGCTGTGGCTGACGACAGCCGCGCGGTGCAGCTCGGCGTCGGCGGCATGGCGGGCCGGCCGATGGTGCGCCGGATCGCAACGGACGGCGCGGCGGATGCCGTCGCCGCATGGGCCGAAGAACTCGAAGGCTACGAGGACCTGCACGCTTCGGCGGCGATGCGGCGCGATCTGTTCCGCAACCTCGCGCCGCTTGCGATCGCGGAGGCTTTGCGATGCGCCGCGTAAATCGCAACGAGCGCGTGCGCGTCGCCGTCACGCTCAACGGCCGCAAATTGTCGGCGGAGGCCGAGCCGCGCATGCTGCTTTGCGACTTTCTGCGCCACGCGCTCGGCGCGACCGGCACCCATGTCGGCTGCGAGCACGGCGTTTGCGGCTCCTGCACCGTGCTTATCGACGGGGTCGCCGCGCGCTCCTGCCTGACCTTTGCCGTCCAGGCCGAAGGCCGCGACATCAAAACCGTGGAATCTCTTGCAGCAGCGGACGGCGCGCTCAACCCGTTGCAGCAGGCCTTTCGCAACAATCACGCGCTGCAATGCGGCTTCTGCACGCCCGGCATCCTGATGTCGTTCACCGACTATCTCGCCCGTAATCCGCGCCCGTCCACCGCCGAAATCCGCGAAGTGCTGAGCGGCCACCTATGCCGCTGCACCGGCTATGCCGGCATCGTCGCCGCTATCGAAGAGGCCGCGCGGGGAGGCTAAGAAGCACGGAGCGATTTCGGCCTGACCGCCTATCGCCTCCAAATCCCGCTGCACCGGTCGCGTTTCCCCCCGCGCCAACGCTCGGCTATGATGGTCAGAGTCGTTCCCGGCACGAAAACGGATAGGCATCATGCACAATGGCGCTGCGACAGGTGAACCAAATAAAGGCCCAACCGACGACGACATTCTCCGCTTCGAGGTCTCCGACGCCGCGCTTGAGGCGGCGGCGCAGGCCATGCCGGGCGCGGCCATGTCGTTTCCCAATGCGCCGACCGTCAATATTCTGGTCATCTGCTGCAACTTTGACTGACCATGAAGGACATCCTCGACAAGCTTGAGGATCGCCGCGCCAGCGCGCGGCGCGGCGGCGGCCAAGCGCGCATCGACGCGCAGCACAAGCGCGGCAAGCTCACCGCGCGCGAGCGCATGGAATTGCTGATGGACCGCGACTCGTTCGAGGAACTCGACATGTTCGTCGAGCACCGCTCCAGCGATTTCGGCATGGAGAAATCGAAGATCGCCGGCGACGGCGTGGTGACCGGCTTCGGCACCGTCAACGGCCGCACAGTGTTCGCCTTCGCCAAGGATTTCACCGTGTTCGGCGGCTCGCTTTCGGAGACGCATGCGCAGAAGATCATCAAGATCCAGGACATGGCGATGCGTGCACGCGCGCCGATCGTCGGCCTGTTCGACGCCGGCGGGGCGCGCATCCAAGAAGGGGTAGCCGCGCTCGGCGGTTACGGCGAAGTGTTCAAGCGCAATGTCATCGCCTCCGGCGTCATTCCGCAGATTTCGGTGATCATGGGGCCGTGCGCCGGCGGCGACGTCTATTCGCCGGCCATGACCGATTTCGTCTTCATGGTGCGCGACACGAGCTACATGTTCGTCACCGGGCCCGACGTGGTGAAGACGGTGACCAACGAGATCGTCACCGCCGAAGAGCTCGGCGGCGCCTCGGTTCACGCCACCAAAAGCTCGATCGCCGACGGCGTCTACGACAACGACGTCGAGACGCTGTTGCAGATGCGCCGGCTGATCGATTTCCTGCCGGCGAACGCCGCGTCCGGCGTGCCGGAATGGCCGTCCTTCGACAAGGTCGAGCGCACCGAGAAATCGCTCGATACGCTGGTGCCGGACAATCCCAACAAGCCCTACGACATCAAGGAACTCATTGTCAAAGTCGTCGATGAGGGCGACTTCTTCGAACTGTCGGAAGCCTTCGCGCGCAACATCGTGATCGGCTTCGGCCGCATCGCCGGGCGCACCGTCGGCTTCGTCGCCAATCAGCCGATGGTGCTCGCCGGCGTGCTCGACTCGGACGCCAGCCGCAAGGCGGCGCGCTTCGTGCGCTTCTGCGACGCCTTCAACATTCCGATCGTGACCTTCGTCGACGTGCCCGGCTTCCTGCCCGGCACCGCGCAGGAATATGGCGGGCTGATCAAGCACGGCGCCAAGCTCTTGTTCGCCTATTCGCAGGCGACGGTGCCGCTCGTCACCGTGATTACCCGCAAGGCGTTCGGCGGCGCCTATGACGTGATGGCGTCCAAACACATCGGCGGCGATATGAATTACGCCTGGCCGACGGCGCAGATCGCGGTGATGGGCGCCAAGGGCGCGGTCGAGATCATTTTCCGCGCCGATATGGACGACCCGAAAAAGATCGCTGCCCGCACCAAGGAATACGAGGAGCGCTTCCTGTCGCCGTTCATCGCCGCCGAGCGCGGCTATATCGACGACGTGATCATGCCGCACGCCACGCGCCCGCGCATCGCGCGCGCTCTGGCGATGCTGCGCGGCAAGACGGTCGAACTGCCGCCGCGCAAGCACGACAATTTGCCGGTGTAAGGGGGCTTGTGCATCGAAGACGTGGATGGCCCGGACAAGCCCGGCCATGACGAACCGTCACTGCCGGGCTTGACTCGGTAGTCCATGCCGAAATGCCGAGCGTTCGGCGCTGCCGCATGGATTGCCGGATCAAGTCCGGCAATGGCGAAGAGGTGAAGTCACTGTTACGTTGACATACGTCCCCATTTCTGTTACACCAAGCCGATCATCCCGCCCGTGAATCGGACATGGTTCGGCCGGCAGGCCGGATCGTGGGGCGGGTGCGGTGGGCGGCTTTGCAACCCGCTCCCGGGCGGCGCTGGGCATCATCCCTCCCAGCACTACGACTGGGGCGCGAGGTGCATC
>DASPTX010000116.1:0-5384 GCA_035623195.1 Xanthobacteraceae bacterium
GCGACATGCGCCCGCCGTGAAGCGCATTCGCTTCGATGGGGTCGATCTCCCTTTCCGGACGCCAGCGCTGCAGAATTTCACTGCCGATCCCGAATAAGAGCCCGCCGAGCACCGGCACCGAAAGCGCCAGGACGGGATCCAAGGTGAATCTCGCCGACAGGCGTTCGCCGGGCTCGAGCCGGAACAGCCACTCATGCAAAAGATCGACGCTTCTGCCCATCGCCACGACGACCAGGCCGCCGAGTATGCCGACGAGAACCGCAAGCAGGATGAGGCTTGATTCACGCGCACGCACTACGGCGCGCAGCCTCCGCGGAATCTCCATGGGATTAGCGACTCTGGCAACCAAAGCAATCACCGCGAACCACGCAGCTGTCGTTGGTTACTCAAGGCAGTGCAGTTCCACATCATTGGTGCGCACCAGCTATGAGGTGTCGGAGCGGACGGCCCGGTTGCGGCCGATTGGCTCGCAACGCTGTTATCTCGTAATCGCCTCCGTTTCCAGTTGCGATTCTCAAAAAACCGAGATCGGCGACCGACCGCCGCAGGACGGAAGTCTAGAGTGCAATCGTTTCGAACTGAATCGAATTGCCACTCTAGATATTTGATGAAGCATGATCTTGTTCGGAAAACCGGTTTCCACCTCGGTCCAAGTCAGGGACAGGCTTTTTCCGGATCACGCCCTAAGCCGTCTTCCTCGTCCGCGATTCAAGCTCCTCCAATTTGCGATCCCATTTCATTTCCCTTGCGAACGCGCTGCATTCTTCGGGCGACATGAAGACGGTTTCCTTCTCGGCCGGGTAGGATCGGCTCACGACGTCTTTCATATAGCGCGTGATGACGTCTTCCATGATCGGGATCAGGTCGGTGTAGATGCGCGAATGACGCGGTACATGCTCCTCCCAAAGATGGAAGAGGTCCGAAGAAATGATGTGAACGCCGTGCGCGCGATTGCCGGCGCCGAGACTGATCACGGGCACTGGCAGGGTCTGCGCCAGATATTCGGCCACTTCGGATGTCGTCACTTCGCACAGGATCGAGAAGCAGCCGGCGTCGACCATCGCTCTTGCATCCTCGACCAGTTCCTTGGCCCGGTTGGCGGTCTTGCCTTGAGCGACGAATCCGCCCAGTTGCGGCATACGCATCGGCGTGATGCCGATATGCCCCTGAACTGGAATGCCGGCGCGCACGATCGCCTCGATATTCTTGGCGTGATACTTGTTGCCCTCGCACTTCATCACTTCCGCATTGGCCTCGTGCACGAAGCGTCCGGCGTTTGCCACGGCCTGTTCCGGCGAAACGTGGAAGCTCCAATAGGGCATATCGACCATGCGCAGGCCGTATTTCGATCCGCGGTCGATCGCCTTCGACATCATCATGACTTCGTCGAAACTGACGGTTACCGTGCTCTTGTGGCCGAACAAGATCATGCCTCCGGTATCGGAGACGCAAAGAATGTCCATGCCGAGCCGGTCGGCGATGACGGCGGTGCGGTAGTCATAGGCGGCGAGCTGCGTGATCGGCTCACCCTTCTTCATCTTGGCGTTCAACGTATTGATGGTGACTTTTTTCCGCGCTGGCGCGTCTGCCATGACTAATCTCTTTCCATACGGAGGATGAACGGATGAGGGAAAGAACGGCAACGGAATGAGCCGTTTGGCCGATCTCGGCTCGCATGGGGCGCTCTGTACCACGGACAGTCAAATACGCGCCAGCTATCTTATATTCGCCATCGGCTATGTTCGGGACTGCATCCCGCGGTCTCACGTTGGCCAAGCCAGGCGCGGCCGGCGCTTGCGCGGATCGTAATAGGGCATGGAGGTTTGCCGGATATTGCGAAACACCCCGGTCGGGTCGTGCAGCGGCGCGCCCGGTTCGCGATCGCTGCGCACATAGCCGAGCCCGAGAATCCCGCCGGCCAAAGTACTGTCGCAAGCCGAGGTCACGACGACTTCGTCAAGCTTCGCCGGCCGTTGCGGCGGCCGGCCGGGCCGCCACGGCCAGTCGAGGCGATCGGCATCGGCACGAAAACTGATCAGAGCAATGTGCGGGGGCGGCGAAGGACGTGATCGATAATACTTCCCCAGGCCCGCTTCCTGCGGCGTAACCGGCACGCGGAATTCGTTGCTGAACAGGACGAAGCCGGCCTCGATCCGCAGCGTATCCATGGCCATGAACCCGCCGGGCTGCGCATGGCGCGACAGGGCCTGCCAGAGGTCGCTCGCCCGCGTGCGGGTGCAAATGATTTCGAACCCGGCTTCTCCCGTGTAGCCAAGCCGGCCGATCCTGCAGGCGACGCCGCCAAGCGTCGCGTCGGTGAAGCCGAAATAGGGAAGGGGCTCAATTGCATCGACGCGGTCGAGGCGGCGCAATATGTCGAGCGAAGCGGGGCCCTGGAGCGCGAAGGTGGCCCGGTCGGACGATTCGCTCGCCGCGGCGGTGGGCGCTGCGCAGGCCGGTAAGTCCGCAATATCCTCGCGCCGTCCGCTCATAATCTCGTAGCTGTCGACGGCGGTTCGCCAGACGGTCAAATCCGCTACCGCTTGCCCGGCGGGGGTGACGCGCAGAGCGTAACCTATTTTGCCTATGTCCAGCGCCGCCAAAGGTCTGCCGGTGAACGCTTCGAGGGCGCGCCTTGCGCCGTCGCCTTGGATCTGTGCGCATTCGAGAAACGAAAAGTCAAACAGCGCGCATGCCGTGCGGCACGCTCTCGCTTCGGCTGCCGGATCGCCGAAATGGGCGATCGGTTTGAATTCGGCCAGCGCCATCGCGCGTGTTCATCCCATCAGGTGCCAGCCGACATTGCCGAGAATCAAAATGCCGATGAGGACGAGGACGGCGGAGACAATGCTACGCAAGGTCGCGCGCGGCACGCTATGCGCGAGTTTGGCGCCATACCAGGAGCCGCCGCTCAAGCTTGCGGCGAGTACGGCGCCCAACGCCAAATCGAGTTTGCCATAGACGATATTGCCGGCTGTCGCGGCGGCGGCGATCGGAAGCTGGAAGACTTGGCTCAGTCCGACGCTGGTCAGGATTGCGAGCCGCATCGAAATCAAAATCGGCACGAGGACGAGGGGGCCTCCCGTTCCCGTCAACGACGATGAAAATCCGGCCGCAAGCCCGACGATCAGCAGGACAGTGTTCGACACTTTGACCTTCGCGGCGTCGGCAATATGTTGCGGCCGCAGCGAGTTTAACCCGGACAGCAAAGTCAGAAGGCCCAAACAGCCTGCCAGCAGCCGGGAATCGAAAATGCTGACGGCCCATGCGCCGGCAAAGGCGGCCGGCGTGCCGCCGATGCAGAGCCAGCGCGCCATCGGCCAATCGATCGACTTGTTGCGGGCGTAAACGAACGTCGCCACCAGCCCCGAAACGATATAGGCGAACATCGCTGCGGGAATAGCGATCTGGATCGCAATGCCGGCAAGAAAGACAAGCGCCGGCACCAGAATGACGCCGCCGATGCCGATGCAGCCGATCATGAGGCCGGATATCGTTCCAAGGAGCGCAATCCAGGCCATTTCCGAAATTGCCACGGGCATCATCCGCTATCGCGCCGGCGTGCGGCCATGATGCCGGTGAGATGTCGGCAGCGCCAGAAGGATTTATTGACGCCAAACCGCCGTGGCGGCGGCGGACTCATTGCGCTAGCCAGCGCGCGATTGTGCGTTGCGGTAAAATCCCGACCTGCCGGTGCGATGCCGGATTTAAGAATTTCTTTAAGCGGCGTCTATTTTGGAGATAGGATGACGCGGACTCCCATGGGTCGTCGCGAGCTAGATGCATGTTCATTAGACAATTTCGTTATCTCGTCGCCGTGGCGGAAGAGCGCCACTTCGGACGCGCCGCGCAACGTTGCAACGTCACGCAACCGAGTCTTTCCAGCGGGATCAAACAGCTCGAGCTTGAACTGGGCGTACCCATCTTTTTGCGCGGGCGCGGTCAACGCTTTCACGGTTTGACGGCGGAGGGCGAGCGCGTGGCGGCTTGGTCGCGCGCGGTGCTGGCCTATTGCGATGCCATGCGCAAAGAAGTGGCGATGATGCAGAACGATCTCACCGGACATCTGCGGGTCGGCGCGATGCCGTCGATGTCTCCGGTCTTACCGTTTCTCATCGAGCAGGTCCGCAAGAAATATCCCGGCGTACGCGTGGACGTGCAGTTCATCGGCAACGAAGCGATGAAGCTCGGCTTGAACAATTTTTCGCTCGACGTCGCGCTCACTTATCTCGACAAGGCGGATCTCGGCCGCAAGAACACATTGCCGATCTATACCGAGCAGCTCAGTCTTCTGGTCCCTGACAAGGAGGAATTCCGCAATCGCGACAAAATCACCTGGAAGGAGGCCGCGCAGCTGCCATTGGCGATGTTGCGGCCGTCCATGCACGAGCGCCGGTTCGTCGATCAAGTGTTCAAGAGCGTCGGATGCTCCCCGGTGGCGAAAGTCGAATCCGAATCGATCCTGCATCTGATGTTCCAAGTGCAGTTCACCGAACTTTGCACCATCATCCCCTCGCACTTCGCTCACGCGCCGGGGCTTCACCGCGGCACCCGCGCCTTGGCTCTCGTCGACCCGGTTGTGACGCAGGAAGTCGGATTGTTCTGGGCCGAAGGCGAGATCGTGCTGCCGATGGCCAATGCCTTCGTCTCGATTGTTCAGAGGCTGAGCAAATCGGGCGACATTAGAAAGCGCCTGGAAGGCGATTACCCCGCCGTCTACGACGGAACAGCGGGCCGGCGAAAGCGCCTGGAGCACGCTTGAAGTCAAGTGTGCGGTTGCTTCCTAACCGCCGGCCATTTTCAAGAGCATCGCCGCCGCCCGCCCTGGGTCGTCTTGCATGAGCAGCGCCGACGCCATTGCAATCCGCCGCACGGGCTGCTGCGAAGCGCCGTTTGCCGCGTCGCCGGTGTAGAAATACGGCTCCGGATGTTGCTCGTCGCCCGGTGAAAAGCCGAGATCGATCCGCTGCCGGCCGGAATCAACGGCAAGCGCGAGATTGAGCGTCTGCGGCAGACCGACGACGTGCGTTTTCGCGGCGCCCGAGGCGTGGGCCGCCGCCTCAAGGAGCGCGGCAGCATTGCCGAGCCAGGCCGCAAGTTGCGTCAAGCCTTCCCGGCAAGCCTGCGGCTCATGGTCGATCGCGTCGCCGGTCTTCAGGCCCGCGATCGCATATGGCAATTTCTTCGAGAACTTCTCCCGATCGATTCCGCGATGGAGGAGTTCGACCAGAATCCAGGCTTCGACCTCGGCCGGAGACCGCCCCTCGGGATCGAAGACATGCGGGACCGGCTTACCGCCGGCGAGAAATTGCAAGTGCAGATCCGGCAGACGCATTTGCAGCGAGATGCCGTCGGCAAAGGGCTGCGTTGTGAACGAGGCGCGC
>DASPTX010000117.1:0-14753 GCA_035623195.1 Xanthobacteraceae bacterium
TTCCTGGTGCGGGACTATTGGTACGCGGACTGGGCGGCTCTCGGCTTGGCGCCGCCAGCGCCGGGCTTCCAATGGGTCCGCTACGGACCTGACCTGCTCCTGGTCAATGTGACCACCGGCCAAGTCGTCGACGTGGCCTACGGCGTGTTCTACTAGATGTCGTAATGGGCGGTGCTCTGAGCGAGCGGTTGAGATGGCTTTCTCCGGATAGATGATGAAACGGGGGTCACGACGTTGAGTCGGCCCCAAGCATCTGAGACGGAGGGGCGCTGTTCTGCTGGAGACGCGGCATGTGCGGGCAGCCTTGTCGGCGATGACGGTGAAGTGAAGACTGATCGCAAGGATGCCCGCGGGCTTGCCAGTTGATCCGGCTGGGATGGTTTCGTCCGGTGCACGTCAAGTCGATAGGATCGCAAGAGATGCGAACGTTGTTGGTTGCACGCAAGCAGCTTCTCGGGGTGGAATTGAGCATCCGAGGGATTCCGCACAACTTCGGCCTCAAGGTGGGCCGGGTGACCGACATGACGGGCAATTCAACGCCGCCTACTTAAGGTTAACGGAAACTAAAATTGTAATGAGAAATTGTCCCGAGTAAGCTTTCCCAATGAGAATGTTGCCGCGAATTCGCAGTGCACGCCAAACGCTTGATTTATGCCTCGCCGTGCTTTTCGTGCTCGTCGTGACTTATGCCGTCACGGTTGCCATCGAGAAGATGGCGGAGCGAGCGGCGTTGCTTAACGTGATCGATGCGCTCATGAACAACATTTGCACGCACCCCGTGGTCGGTTGCCGGGTGACTTGACCGATAGCTTCAGCAAATTAGGAAACCGCTCCCAAGCTGTCCTTCACGACAAAGCACGCCTCTAATTCTTCGACTGACCAGGGCCGCGGGAAGCGGCGTTGTGCGGACACGGCGAAGCTGGGCCGCTTCACTGCGGCGGCTGGTAGTTCTGTCCCGACTCTAATTACGGCCCAACGGCCCTTTTGGCCTCTTGCGCTTGCGCACTGCGCACGCAACCTCCTTTGGCAAGTGAATGCCGGGGCATGTGAATGCCAGCCTACTGCGCGCGGACTGCCGCGCCCGGGCAAGTGCGCCGCGTCTTGACCTTACGGCGCGGCGCGGCTTCAATTCGCTCGGACAATTCCGTTGCGAAGCGCCTTAGGGAGCACACCAATGAATTTCCGCATCGCCGTTGTGCAGCCGATTTCGCATCGTCCCGGCGAAGACGAATGCAATGTCGCGGATGCAGTGCAGGCGATCGAGCGGGCGGCTGGCGAGGGGGCGAACTTCGTCTGCTTCCCGGAGACCTATCCCGGCCCCTGGCGCATGCCGGCGATCTTCGATCCGACCGCGGTGCTCGTTGACGCCGCCGCCAAACACCGTGTGCACGCTATTTTTGGCACTATCGAGCCGATCGATGCCAAGGCGGCGACCGCTTACAACCTGATCGTCATGGCCTATCCCGACGGACGCGCGCCGGCGCGATATCGGCGCACGCACCCGAACGGCCCTTGGATCTATACCGGAGGCCGATCTTGGGAATTCCAATACGTGGCCGGCAGTGAATTTCCCGTCTTCGACACTGCGCATGGCAAGGTTGGACTCGCGATGTGCAGCGAGGTCTATATGCCGGAAGTCAGCCGCGCGCTGGCGCTGCGGGGTGCCGAGCTCATTTTTATGCCGGCGGGCATCGACAAGAACCGACTATGGGCGACCTGGCGCACGCTAATCTGGGCGCGCGCGATCGAAAATCTGGCGATCGTCGTTACCACGCAGAATCTATTCGATCACTCTCAGCGCGGGCTCGCCATGGTTGCCGCGCCGGAGGAGATCCTGTTTGAGAGCACCGCTGCAGGCTTGAGCATCGTTGACGTCAGCCTTGAGCGCGTGCGCCACCTTCGCGCTTCGCGCGACGAGGTCGGCTCCTCGGCGGTGTGTGGCGCCAAGCAGGGCGTGCTTGGCCCGCAATGGCAGCGGCCGGAACTCTACGACGCCATCTATCCGCGGCCGTTGCGCGAAGCGGCCGAATGATGGGGTCGAAATTGCCTCGCTCCTGATCGTCGTGCCCACCCGTCCCGATCTCGGTCCGCAGCCCCGGCTTGGCTATGTGGCCAGCCCGATCGTGCGCGCCGCCGGATGCCGCGGGGACGATACAGCTCTGAAGAAATACAGCGAACACGCGCTGGCCGGCGGCTACGTGATCGGCGGCGAGCTCGTCGTACTCAAGCCAGCCGGGATGTCCTGCGAGCCGCTGTTTTCGCCGGCGCAGACACGCGCGCTCGGCGCGGTGCGGGAAAGTGTGTTCCTCGGGCTTCTCGGCAATGCGCCACGGTTCGGCTTCGGCCTCGACCCGGATGCTGTCGAGCGATTAAAGGCCCGCGGCGATCTAAAAATCATAGATCTGCGCTCGATCGCCGTGCACGGCATGGTCGATGCCGAGCATTTGCCGCCACTTGCCGAAGCCAAGGCGCTGCTCGGCTGGCATGCGCGTCATCGCTTCTGCCCTAACTGCGGCGCGTCGACCAAATTGACTCAAGGCGGCTGGCGGCGCGATTGCCCGTCATGCGGCGTCGAGCATTTTCCGCGCACCGATCCGGTCGTGATCATGCTGGCGATCTTGGGCGAACGCTGCGTTCTCGGCCGCTCGCGCCGCTTCGCGCCGACAATGTGGTCTTGCCTTGCCGGTTTCGCCGAACCCGGTGAAACGATCGAAGAGGCGGTGCGGCGCGAAGTGCTGGAAGAGGCCGGCATTTTCTGCGGGCGGGTGAGCTATTTCGCTTCGCAGCCCTGGCCGTTTCCTTCCTCGATCATGATCGGCTGCCATGCCGAGGCCCTATCGGACAACCTTGTCGTCGACCGCGAAGAACTAGAAGACGCGCGCTGGTTCGACCGCGATGAGCTCGCTGCGATGCTGAGCCGGCGACATCCGCAAGGCCTCACCACGCCGCCTCCCGTCGCGATCGCCCATCACATCATTCGCAGTTTCGTCGAGAACGGCAGCGATGTCTTCCGCTGAACGCGCGCCGCGCATTTTGTGCGCCGGTATCATCGTGCTCGATGAGGTGTTTCGCGTCGATGAGTTTCCGCGGCCGGACGGCAAGGTGCAAGCGAAGGACTTTTTCGTCGTCAACGGCGGCTGCGCGGCAAATGCGGCCGTGGCGATTGCTCGCCTCGGTGGACGCGCTTTCCTTGCGGGCCCGATGGGCGGTCCTGCCGGCGAGGACGACAACGGCGATCGCGTGCTCAAGGCACTGATGCGCGAAAGAGTCGATTGCTCGGCATGTCAGCGCATCGGCGGTCTGGCGACGGCGCTCTCGGCGATTTTCATGAACACGCGCGGCGACCGCACCATCGTGACCTATCGGGACCAGCGCATCGCAGCGACCGTGCCGCGCGATCCGTCGGCCGTTGTCGCCGGCGTCGATGCCGTGCTCGCCGACAATCGCTATCCGGACTTCGTGCGGCCGATCTGCGAGGCGGCTCGACGCCGCAACCTGCCGGTCGTGCTGGATGGCGATCGGCCGACCGTGGAGGACGATCCGCTGTTCGGCATCGCCTCGCATGTCGTCTTTTCCTGGGAATGCCTGCGTGAGACGACCGGCGTCGCCGACCTCGGCGAGGGTTTGCAGCGCATCGCGGATGGGACGGACGCTTTCCTCGCGGTCAGCAACGGGCCGGACGACATCGTCTATCTCGACCGCGGCCGGGTGCGCCGCTTGCCGGTATTCAATGTAGCTGCAGTGGATACGCTCGGAGCCGGAGACGCATTTCATGGCGGCTTTGTGCTCGCGCTCGCGGAAGGGCGAAGCGAAGTCGAAGCGATGCGTTTTGGCGCCGCCGTCGCCGGGATCAAATGTACCCGGATTGGCGGTTCGGCCGGGTCGCCGACGCGTACCGAAGTCGAAGCGTTTCTGGCCGCAAATATCGCTTCTCGCTCGGCGCCTTCCGCGTGAGCGGGAGGGATCGGCCCTTTGGGCTTGCTTAAGAATTTTTTTCTCTTTAAGAGGTCCGGAGGTCCTTTCTTTGAAAAAGCTGCCGTCATGGATGCGATCGACAGGAAAATACTTTCTGCTTTACAGGAGAATGCCGCGCTGTCGGTCGCCGAAATCGGCTCCCGCGTGGGGCTGTCCTCAACGCCCTGCTGGAAACGGATTCAGCGCCTGGAGGCTGACGGCGTCATTCTCAGGCGCGTCGCCTTGGTCGATCAGGACCGCGTCGGGCTCGGCATTAGCGTCTTCGTCTCGATCGAAACCGGCGACCACTCGCAGGACTGGCTCGATCGGTTTGCCAAAACGGTCACGGCCATGCCGGAAGTCATGGAATTTTATCGCATGGCCGGCGATGTCGATTATATGCTGCGCGTCGTGGTGCCGGACATCGCCGGCTACGACGCTTTCTACAAACGGCTGATCGCCGCCGTCCCGCTGAAGAACGTGACGTCGCGTTTCGCCATGGAAAAGATTAAGTCGACGACCGCGCTGCCGATTCCGTAAAATTGAATTCCGGACGGCGGACTATCCGCGAGCAAGCGCCACTCAGTGCGAGCCACCGCCACCGCCACCGCCACCGCCGCCGCCGGCTCCGGCGCCCAGCGCTTGGTTGTTGCGTGTTACAGTCTGATTGAGCGCTCTGTTGAAGTAATCCATCGGCAGCGCCGTGCTTTGGCCTAGATCCCAATCATCCTTGCTAGTGTCGCCAAGCGTGACCCGCGTCACGCAGTCGGGCGTGCAACTATAGGTTTGCCGGGTGGCGCCCCGATAAACGACGACGATCGGCCCACTTGGTCCTCTCACCTCAACGACCTTTTCCATCACCACCACGCCGCTGTGGTCCATCGCGATGACATTGGTTGCGCCGTAGCCCTTCCCCGTAATGACCGCGAGACCGCCGGGTTGAATTGAAAGGTCGGCGATGAGCGGATTGCCGATGACGATGGTAGTGGCTCGTTCCGGAAGCTTGAGAACAACGGCCTGATCAAGCCTGACCGCGATCGGCTCCTCGGCAATCGCAGATGCGGTAGAGACTGCTAGGACAAGCAATGCCCCGAGCCAATGCCACGCGCTGTGAGTTATTCGGCTCGCCACCATCAATACTCTCCAAACCCTCGGTAGACCTAGAGGACTAAGGTTTGCACCAGCCAATACAATTGACTGCAAAATGATGAATGAAGTGCAAATTGCTGACTTTGGCGCGACAGTCAGAGCCGTGATGGTGACGTTTGCTTAACGATTTTGCGGAAAATGCCGCGTTGCGGTGGAGCGGCTTTCCGCAGTACTGACTGCGTGAACGCGCACGAGCTGAACCTGTAAGCCAGCCGGAAATTCGCGCTCGGCAACGCCATAGCCGTCGGGGCGCTCACCGGCCGGCATGTAGAACGTGCCGAACAGCACAGCCAAGATCGGGAATGTCGCCGCAAGATTCTTCTAATTGCCGCGATCCGCGGCGGTGTGGTGCCAGCGATGGAAGACCGGGCCGGCAATCACATATTTGAATGGCCAAGCATCCAATCGAGATTGGCGTGGACGAAGGCCGAAGTGCGCAATCGTAAACGGCCCGAGCACGACGAGTACGTTGGGCGAGACGCCCATCAAGACCATGACCACATCGGCGGTTACGCTGCCGAGGAACCAAGTTGATCGGGTGAAAGCGCGCCGCAGAGATCGATTCCAGCTCCTGGGACGAATGGTGGATCGCGTGATAGCGCCACATGCGTTGGCCGTGGAGCAAGCGGTGCGTCCCATAAAGGATGCGGTGCGTCCCATAAAGGATAATGTCCTCGCCGACGAGAAAGATACCCATTTGCACGAACAGCGGCGGCGGTGAGCGGTCTGTGGCCGTTGTCGTAGAAGGCGACTAAGGCCCGCCGTGGTTATTCCGAACCAAAGCGCGGCGCTGACGATCAGCATGGCAATGCGCAAGTAGTGGGTGATGACTGGGACGAGAAACCAGTAGCACGGGTCGGTGACGAAATCGCGCTTGCGCCACAAAGGCCGTCCAGGATTTCAGGACCAGAACCACGTAAGGATTGCGAGGGCTGCCGCCAATCCCAGCGACATCGGGATATTCTTTGTAAGAGTCTCGCCGACGCCGACGAGGAAAGCGAGCAATTCACTGGATCATGTTGCAGCCGTGCTGTGGTGAGATGCGTTAGAGTGTACGCGGTTCTGCTATCGAGCGTGCGCATAACAAAGGCGGTGAATGAGCGACAATCGATCATTAGTGAGGTGCCTGAACCGATTCCGTCGCGACAGATTTGTACGCGGCTACCGCGAACAAAGCTTCTAGCTCGCCCGAGCAACGCGCTTTTAACTATATTGCAAAGAGCGATTACTCGGGGATTTGCTTAATTCTCTTGAAATTTCTGGTCGATACCGTGCCGTTCGATCTAAACGGTTTGCAAACCGTTGGATTGCGACGTTTGAATTTAAGGAGCCAACACAGATGAAGTACCTTTTCTCACGTTTCGTTAAGGACGCGTCGGGCGCAACCTCGGTTGAGTATGGCCTCATCGCCGCGGGCATCTCAGTTGCAATCATCTCCGTTCTCCAAGGTCTCGGCAAAAACTTGAATGTGGTCTTCACCGCCATTTCCAGCTGGTTTAACTGAAGTGCGCACTTCTACAATGCTTTTTCATTTTTGGCGCAATTGCGCGATTTTCAGTAACGCGCTCTCAACCCGCGTTGCGTAATCCGACAAGCAAAAGCATCGAACCGCGCCATGTTGAGCGAGATAATCAGACTGACACTTTTTCCCGCGATGATGGCGTTCGCCGCCTCGAGCGACTTATTGACGATGACAATCGCCAATCGAGTTTCGCTCATTTTGATCGGGGGCTTCGTTCTTCTGGCTGCACTTGGCGGCATGACCGGGGCCGATCTGTTGTCGCATTTCGGCGCGGCGGCTACGGTACTTGCCGCGGGATTCCTCTGCTTCACTTTCGGCTGGATCGGCGGCGGTGACGCCAAGCTGGCGGCAGCTTCAGCGCTGTGGCTGGGGTTCGGTCATCTGTTTGATTATCTCATCTATGCCTCGATTTTAGGCGGCGCGCTGACGCTGCTGATCGTGAAATTTCGTACTTGGCCATTGCCGCAAATTTTGGTTGGACGGGAATGGGCGGAGCGGTTGCATCGGGACGGGTGCGGTATTCCCTATGGGATCGCGCTCGCTGCTGCGGCGCTCATCGTCTATCCGCAGACCGATTGGATGACGCTTCCCGGCCTTTAACTGGCGGCCCGCGATTTATCAACAAAAGGTTAACGCGATTTGGATACGTCTCGTTAACCATGCCTTGACGATTAGGTGGTGAAATCCATTCACCTCTAACGGCGAGCTTTTTAGCTGGCGTCTCATGGGAAGCGAAGTGTGATGAAAGCCGCGCGTCTTGTCGTACTCGGTGTCGCGATCGCCGCCGGCGGCGGCGCAGCCTATTTGGCTGCGGGTAGCAAAGAGGCGCCCCCTCCGGCACCGACCGTGACGCTGGAAACCATCGAAATCCTGGTCGCGAAGACGGATCTTTCGCGCGGCCAAGTGATCGAAGGCCAAGATATTGGCTGGCAAATGTGGCCGACGGACGCTGCCAATCCAGGCTTCATCAGGAAATCGGCCGAGCCGGATGCGCTCGCCAAATACAACGGTGCGATCGTACGCGTTGCGATGCTGGCCGGCGATCCAATTCGCAGTCCCTATGTTGTCCCGGCCAAAGGGTCCGGTTTCCTGGCGGCCGTCCTGGCAAAAGGCATGCGCGCGGCCGCGGTCGACATTTCACCCGAATCGGACGCCGGCGGCTTCGTTCTCCCCGACGACCGTGTGGACGTCATGCTGACGCGGCGGGACAAAGCCGCCGAGAAAGCAACGGGGGTGGAGAAATACACCACCACCACGGTCCTGCGAAATATTCGCGTGCTGGCTGTCGATCAGACAGTCGATCAGAAAAACGGGGTAAAAACCGCGATTGGCAAGACCGCGACGCTCGAATTGACTCAGTCGCAAGCCGAGACGCTCGCGCTGTCGCGTCAGGTCGGCACGATTTCTCTAGCGCTGCGCAGTCTGCTCGATTCCCAAGCAACCAATGACGACGACGATAGCGGCGAGCACGCCAGCATCAATACAGTGCGTTTCGGCGTGAGCACCCTTGGAGTCGACCATTGAGCGCACGGAGGAAGCAGATCATGACAGCACGGACATCGACCCGCGTTGCCGGTTTCGCGGCGCTGATCGCCGTGTCGTTCATCGCTCCACGCGCCAGCGCGGGAAATCTCGCTTACAGCGGGCCGCCGGCGCAGGCCATGCACATCGTGGCCAGCGATGCCGCTTCGCAATCGATCGCGCTCGGCATGGGTAAGTCGGTTGTCGTCGACCTGCCGCGCGACATCAAGGACGTGCTGGTCTCCGATCCGAAAATCGCCAATGCGGTCGTGCGGTCGTCCCGCCGCGCGTATATTATCGGCGCCGGCGTCGGTCAAACGAACGTGTATTTCTTTGATGCCGAGGGCAGGCAGATCGGCGGCTTCGATATCGCGGTCAAGCGCGATCTCAACGGCATCCGTGAGGCGATCCGGCAAGTGCTGCCGGACGCCGATATCGTGGTTGAGGGTATTGGCGACGGGATCGTTCTATCAGGATCGGTCTCAAGCCCGCTCGAGGCGCAGCAAGCCTATGACATCGCCGGAGGGCTGCTCGGCCCCGGCAGCAAAGACACGCCTGCGGGCAAAATCGTCAACGCCATCGTCGTGCGCGGCCGTGATCAGATCATGCTCAAAGTGGTCGTCGCCGAAGTCGAGCGTGACGTGATCAAACAACTCGGCATCAACCTGTCCGGGTCGCTCGGCTACGGCACCGCGGTCGTCAATTTCAACACCAACAATGCCTTCACGGTCACCGGTGCTACGCCCAACAATTCTATCGCCGGCTCGTATAAATCGGTTACCGCGACATTGCTGGCGATGGAACAGGCCGGCGTCATTCACACGCTTGCCGAGCCAAATCTGACTGCAATTTCCGGCGAATCGGCCACTTTCGTCGCCGGCGGCGAATTCCCGGTATTGAACGGGTTCAGCTGCTCCAACAACGCCGGCGGGCCGTCGACTTGTCAGCCTTCGATCGACTTCAAAAAATTCGGCGTTAGCCTCAATTTCACTCCGATCGTGCTCAGCGAGGGCCGCATAAGCCTCAAAGTGATGACCGAAGTATCGGATCTTTCGCAGGCCAATTCGCTGACGATCGCCATCCCCGGGACGACGCCCAACACACCCGGTTCGTCGGCGACCATTCCTTCGATCCGCACGCGCCGCGCCGAGACGACCGTCGAAATTCCTTCCGGCGGCTCGCTTGCCATGGCCGGTATGATCCAAGATCAGACCAAGCAAGCACTCAATGGTTTGCCCGGCCTGATGGAGCTGCCGATTCTCGGACCGCTGTTCAAAAGCCGCGACTATCTCAACCAACGGACCGAGTTGATGGTGCTGGTGACCCCCTATGTGGTGCGCGCGGTTGCGCAGAAGGAGCTGTCGCGGCCTGACGACGGCTTCGCCGATCCGAGCGATCCCGCGACCGTGTTGCTCGGCCGGCTTAATCGGATCTACGGCGTTGGCGGCGTTCCCGATCCACCCGACGGCTACCACGGCAAATACGGCTTCATCCTCGATTGATCCGGCGGAGGAAAAAGATGCAGACTGCCCATACGACGATCCGCCGTTCCGCCTTGCGGCTTGCAATTCGGGCCGCTGTCGGCGCCGCCTGTGCGCTGTGGCTTGGCGCGTGCGCGAGCGACCAACAGATTGCCGCCGGGCCCGAATATCCGACGGACTACCGCTTGCGCCATCCGATCACGCTACACGAGGCCGATCAAAGCCTGGAGCTCTTCATCGGTTCGAATCACGGCGGACTCAATCCCACTCAGCGCGCACAAGTGCTTTCGTTCGGACTGAGCTGGAAGCGCGACGCGACCGGCGGCATCGCTATCGAGCGGCCGATCGGCAGCTCCAACGAGCGCGCCTCAGCCGAGGCCACACGCGAAATTGCCGCAATTCTCGCCGCGAGCGGAATGCCGCCGCGCAGTGTCGTCGTGCGCACCTATCCCGCCCCCGGCCTGGCGCCCGCCGCGACGCGGCTCAGTTATCCGAGAATCGCCGCGCAAGCTGGCCCGTGCGGCATCTGGCCCGAGGACATCGGGCCGAGTTGGAATCGGGGCTTCTTCGAGAATCAGCCGCACTGGAACTTCGGCTGCGCCACGCAGCGAAATCTCGCCGCCATGGTGGACAATCCGGCCGATCTCGTACAGCCGCGCGGCGAAACCGCGGCCTATACGATGCGGCGCACGATGGTGTTCCAGAAATATATCGCCGGGGAAATGACCCCGACACAGGACAGCCAAAGCGCGCAATCGGCCAAGATCAGCGACGTTGGCAAATAGCATCGCAGACAATGTTGGTTCACGATGAAACAGTCTAGTTCAAGCGTTTGGGAAGATGTCGGCGATGCCGATACTGCCGGTCGTGTCGAGCATATCGCGCCGGCGCCGCGGGTATCGGTGCAGGCTTTTTGCGAGAGTGTCGACACGGCTGCCGCGATCCAGGCTGCCGGCGAGGATCGCCGCTTGGCCAAAGCCCACCTGCGCGTCCAGATGGGCGGATTGCGGGGAGCAATCGAGGCGTTTCAAGGATCGCCAACGCCGAATGTCATCATTCTCGAATCGGAAGGCCGTAACGAGGACATCCTCGGCGGGCTCGATCGGTTCGCCGAATTTTGCGATGCCGGCACCCGCGTGGTCGTCATCGGCCCCATGAACGACGTGACGCTTTATCGGGAATTGGTGCGGCGCGGCGTCAGCGACTATCTGATTTCCCCGATTGACGTGTTGCAGATTGTCCGTTGCGTCTGCGGTCTGTTCTCCGCGCCGGAAGCGAAGCCAGTCGGCCGCATCATCGCCGTAGTCGGCGCCAAGGGCGGCGTTGGGGCCTCTACGATCGCGCACAACATTGCATTCTCCACTGCCCGCGATCTGACGCTCGATTCGGTCGTGACCGATCTCGATCTGGCATTCGGCACCGCTGGCCTCGATTTCAATCAGGATCCGGCTCAAGGACTCGCGGAGGCGGTGTTCTCGCCCGAGCGTGTGGACACGGCCTTCGTCGATCGCCTGCTTTCCAAATGCACGGATCATTTGAATTTGCTGGCGGCGCCGGCGACGCTCGATCGCGTCTACGACTTCGGCGCCGATGCGTTCGACGCGATCTTCGACTCGTTGCGGAGCACGGTGCCTTGTGTCGTCCTCGACGTGCCGCATCAGTGGACCGGTTGGACGAAACAGACGCTTGTCGCCGCCGATGAAATCCTGATTGTGGCCTCGCCTGATCTGGCGAACCTGCGCAATACGAAGAACATATACGATTTTCTCAAAGCGGCGCGGCCGAATGACCGCCACCCCATCTATTGCCTCAATCAGGTCGGAGTGCCGAAGCGTCCCGAGATCAAGGCGGCCGACTTCGCCAAGGCGCTCGATCGGCAACCCGTGGCGATCATTCCCTTCGACCCGCAGCTTTTCGGCGCGGCTGCGAATAATGGGCAGATGATCGGGGAAATCTCCTCTGGCCATCGCACCGCGGCAACGATTCGCGAGCTGGCCCAGCGGCTGACCGGCCGCGCCGATCAAAAGAAGCCGCGATCAAGTCTGTTTTCGCCGCTGATCGAGAAATTGTTGCAGCGGTAGGTACAACTGGAGTTGAGTTCGTGTTTGGCAAGCGTCCAATTGGTAACTCATCCGCGTCCGTCCCGGCGTCGCAAACCGTGACACCGCCGCCGGCCATCGTCCCGCCGCCGGCCGAAGCCCCAACGGGCGCGGGTCGCACGCCTTTCCCTTCCGCAGGCCTTGGCGCGCCGATTGTCAGTGCGCCCAATGGCAAGCCGACTGCCGGCGGATCGCCCAATCCACCACCAGCGCCGCTCCCAACGGCGGTCGATTCGCGCCGCTCGGAATCCTACTACGGAGTCAAAGCAACGATTTTTGGCGCACTGATTGAAGCCATCGATCTTACGCAGCTCGCCAAGCTCGACGCTGATTCCGCGCGCGAGGAAATCCGCGATATCGTCAACGAGATCATCGCAATCAAAAATATCGTCATGTCAATCGCCGAGCAGGAGGATTTGCTCGATGATATCTGCAATGACGTGCTCGGCTACGGTCCTCTCGAGCCGCTTCTGGCGCGCGATGAAATCGCTGATATCATGGTCAATGGGTCGAACACCGTATACATCGAAGTCGCTGGCAGAATTCAGAAAACCAGCATACGATTTCGCGACGACCAGCAGCTCCTCAATATCTGCCAGCGCATCGTCAGTCAGATCGGCCGGCGCGTCGATGAATCTTCGCCGATCTGCGACGCGCGGCTGCCGGACGGCTCACGCGTCAATGCCATCGTGCCGCCGCTCGCGATCGACGGGCCAACGCTCACAATCCGCAAATTCAAAAAAGACAAGCTTACCCTCGAGCAACTTGTGAAACTTGGCACGATTTCTCCGGAAGGAGCGGAAATCCTCAAGGTCATCGGCCGATCCCGCGTCAATACCGTGATTTCCGGTGGAACGGGTTCCGGCAAGACCACGCTGCTCAATTGCATGACGCGTTACATCGACGATAGCGAACGCATCATCACCTGCGAAGACGCGGCCGAACTGCAATTGCAGCAGCCGCATGTGGTTCGGCTGGAAACGCGACCGCCGAACCTTGAAGGCGAAGGGCAGATTACGATGCGCGATCTGGTGCGCAACTGCTTGCGCATGCGGCCGGAACGAATCATCGTCGGTGAGGTGCGCGGCCCCGAAGCATTCGATCTCCTGCAAGCGATGAATACCGGCCACGACGGCTCGATGGGCACGCTGCACGCCAATTCACCGCGTGAGGGGTTGTCGCGTCTTGAGTCGATGATCACGATGGGCGGTTATGCACTACCCTCGCGGACCATCCGCGAAATGATCTGCGCCTCAGTCGACGTGGTGATCCAGGCGGCGCGACTGCGCGACGGCTCACGCCGCATCACGCATATTACCGAAGTGGTCGGGTTGGAGGGCGACGTCATCGTCACGCAGGATATCTTCCTCTATCACCTGCTCGGCGAGGATGCCAACGGCAATATCATCGGGCGACATCATTCGACCGGTATCGGCCGCCCCAGATTTTGGGAGCGCGCGCGGTATTTCGGTGAGGAGAGGCGACTTGCGGCTGCTCTCGATGCGGCAGAGGCCGTCAGTGAAACGGTTAGCTCCTAAAGCGCGGCGGTCGATATGAACACTTACGCCGTCTTCTTTTTGGTGAGTTTGGCGATCGGCGGAATCGTGTGGGTTTTCATCTACCCGCACTTGTCAGGCGAGAAAAAGGCTGAGCGGCGTATGGCAAGCGTCGGGCGTGCCGCCGCGATGGCGGCCCACCCCGCGCGCGCCGCGACAAAAGCGCGACGGGAGCAAGTCGAGGAAACGCTTAAGGAAATCGAACAGCGGTCGAAAAAAGCCAAGCGACCGTCGCTTTCGGTGCGGCTTTCCCAGGCTGGCCTCGATTGGTCGAAACGGCGATTCATAGTCATCATGGGCACTTTGGGTACCGTCGCACTTGTCATCCTAGTCGCCTCCGGGGTCGGTTTGTTGCCGGCGCTTGCCTTCGGCTTTGCGATCGGCTGCGGCTTGCCGTTTTGGATGTTGGCTTTTCTCAGGAAACGGCGCGAGGCGAAATTCCTCGCTGCTTTTCCGGACGCGGTCGAAGTTATTATCCGCGGCATCAAAGCCGGCTTACCACTCCTCGACAGTATCAAGCTGATCTCGGCCGAGGCGGCCGAGCCCATTCGCAGCGAGTTTCGCAGCATCGTCGAAGTTCAGGCGTTCGGTATTCCGATCGGGGAAGCTTGTCTGAAGCTCTACGAAAGGATTCCACTGCCGGAGGCAAACTTCTTCGGCATCGTCGTTTCGATTCAGCAGCGAACCGGCGGCAACCTCTCTGAGTCGCTGGGCAATCTTTCGCGGGTGCTTCGCGACCGCAAAAAGATGAAGGCGAAAATCCAGGCGGTGTCGATGGAAGCCAAAGCTTCCGCTGCCATTATCGGCTCACTGCCAATCGTGGTCATGGGGCTGGTCTGGCTGACAAGCCCTTCCTACATCGAACTGCTTTGGACACACCCGACGGGACGCATCATGCTAGGCTGCGGCGCGGCCTGGATGCTGATCGGCTCACTCGTCATGCGAAAAATGATCAATTTCGATTTCTGACGGTTGGCGATGGCGTCGCTCATGAGTGAATATCTCGATCCGCACACTTTGACGATGATCTGCGCCGCCATAGCGGCCGTGGCGACGGTGCTTACATTGACGATGCCGTTACTCGCTCCGGATCCGCTCGGAAAGCGCATGAGGGCCGTCGCGCTCGAGCGCGAGAAAATTCGGGCGCGCGAGCGCGAGCGAATGATGCAAGCCAGCAAAGTTTCGCTCCGGCAGTCGCCGAGAGTATACATGAAGCGAGCGGTTGACAATTTTAACCTCTCGAAATGGTTCGGCCAGGAGACGGCGCGCAGACAGCTGGTGCAGGCCGGTTACCGCGGGCAAGCGCCTTATGTCACCTACTTGTTCTTTCGCATGGCCACGCCCGCGATCATGTTGCTGTTTTCGCTGTTTTACCTGTTCGTTGTGCTCCATCTGGACTATCCGGCGACTGCCAAAATCGCGATCACGATTGCTTGCGCCTATCTCGGCATGCACATCCCGAATCTGTTCC